>NZ_FMBK01000009.1 GCF_900095025.1 Acinetobacter albensis
TCGAGTAATTTCTACCATCAATCAATGAAAATAATTTCGATCAATCAATCAGTAAAAATCCACACAAGTTGTTCTTCATAAGCTCTTAATGATCTTCTTGCTGATTCGTCACCAGCAAGCTAGGTCGGCTATATTACTCTTTATTCATAAAGAGTCAACTGGTTTTATTGATTATTTTTAAACTTCTTTAAGATCCCTAGATTTAACCCTTTAAGCTAAATCCTTGTTTCTCAACAAGTTTTAATCAACATCACCGCCGATGGATGTGCATTCTACAGCATTTTAATCACTACACAACCCCTTTTTTATATTTATTCATTTGAGTGTTTATTTTTCAAACTAATAAAATTCAAGTTATTGATTTTTAAAGTTAATTTATTTTAATTATATTTTTCACTCATTCTCATGGTCTAGGTAGGCCAAAATCATAGTACTTAATTCTCGCTTAAGCTCTTGTTCTGAAATAAGAAATTCATTGTTGCTAACATAGCGCATCATCGTAAACAACGTACTATTGATGATGACAAATGATTTGTTTTTAAGCATTTCAAAATCCCAATGTCGATAGAAACGATTAAATACATACAAACCAAGCTCAAAAAAATGTTTTTCCAAAATTTTAGCGGAATTTGAATTATTATAATTATGCCAATATTTAAGAATTTCAATAAAAAATCCCTTGTCTTCTCTCATCACATCAAATCCAAACTGAATACTCGATGGAATTATGTCGTGAATACTCTGTTTCTCCATCACCATGTGTTTTAAACGTAATCCCAAGCTTTCACTTTTTCGTAAAAGTAACTCTTCAACAATTTGTTCCTTATTTTCAAAATATTGATAAATAGACCCGACGCCAACCCCAGAGCATTCTGCAATTTTGGGTGTAGTCAAACCAGCCAGTCCATATTCTGCAATACATTGTTGAGTGGCTTGTAAAATATCATCCACAATCATTTTGGCACGTTGTTGTTTCGGTTGTTTTCTCATCGTTTTCCTGAATCTTTTTTAGTTTTATAAATACGAATTGAATACGAATAAATATTCATATTATGGTGGTATGAAATAATATACTTGGTATAAAAATAATGGAACTACTGAATCCCAGCCGTTTAGCTTCTTTTCAAAGCATGCAAAAAACCAACTGGCAAAGTCAAATTCTGAGTCATTTGATCAAACAACCGTTACAACCAACCTATAGTGAATATTTGTCACTAAATGATGCGCTGACCAAAGGTGATGATTTAATGGAACCTTTAATGCAATGGGTGATGCAAAATCCGAAATTACATCGAAGTTATTTTGAAACTGCGCTCTTTCATGGCTTAGATCAATTGCCTCATGCTATTCCCGAAATAGAAACTTTTTTTCAACAGGTCACCACGAAACCCAGCTGGTTAGATGAAAATAAATTACAACACGCTCTGACCTTTACCCACCGATTAGGGATTAACAATGGTTTTATTTTACGTGACTTATCCTTAATGGCGGGCTATTTGTATCCAGGTTTCAATCAACCTTTGGTACTAACAGGTGCTTTAAAGAAACAGGCAGGAACGCGTCTGGCTGAAACCACAAAGTGGTGGGTCGATATTACTGAACCCAATGGACTTGAACGTTTTAATTCAGGGTTTACCTCCACCATTTATGTCCGATTTATACATGCTTTAGTTCGATATTCACTCAAAAAAGGCAAGCAATGGGATGCTGAAACGTGGGGAATGCCGATTAGCCAATTTGATTTAGCCATGACTAATTTAGCCTTTAGCAGTGTAGTTCTACTTGGTATTCGAGCTTTAGGCATTTTTCCAAACAAAACTGAGATTGAAAATTTTCTACATTTTTGGCGCTATATTGGTTGGCTTATGGGTGTTGAAGAAAAATGGTTAATCAATCAAGAATCTGAAGGCTGGAAACTTTTATATTGGATGCAATTCGCTCATCCACAAACGGATGCAAGCAGTACAGCACTCGGCTCAAGTCTTTCAAAAGAGCCTTTCGAGCGTCAATATCGTTATTTTCGTCCTTTGCAGCAAAAACTTGCTTATCAGCAACATTTGCAAGTAACACAGTTCTTTATTGGCAAAAAAAGAATGTCCAACTTAGGGCTAAAACCTCGTTCCGCCGCATGGTTTGCCTATTATTTAATTGCAAGAAATTTAGCGCTTTATACAGGTGCTAAACATTTACCTACACTCGATGAGCGCTTAATTAAACAAGGTCGAAAAATTCAAAAGCTTGGCTTAGCTCTTTATCAGAGTAAAGCCAAACAATTGGCGAGTATGCATCAATAGCCATCTCGCTCTACAAAAAAGCAGAGTGCTTACTCTGCTTTTTTAATGCTTAAAACTTTAAACTGACGCGCGCCCAATAATTGCGGCCTGTGTTATTAAATTGTTCAGTAGCAACTAATCCTATACCTGCATCACCCATTTTATTTAAGTGTTCGCTATAGGTTTTATCCAATACGTTATCAATTCCCATCGACACATCAACACCTTTCAAGACATGGTAAGTTCCATTTAAAGATAATGTAGCAAAGCCACTACTCTCCTTCACGTCATAGCCTACGATATTGCCTTGATTCAAACTTACACGGTTCTGACCATTAACCACTCGCCACAGTGCACCTAATGTGTATTTATCTTGCACATAACGCAGATTAACACGTGCCTCTAAAGGTGAAATTTGTGGTAAAGGTTTGTCATCGCTGGTGTTTTTTCCCCATGCATACATCGCACTGATATCTGCCTGAATGGCATCTGTAAACTGATAACCTATGCCCGCTTCCGCACCAGCAATGGTGGCATCCACATTTTTTGCCCCTGCACTAAATGAAGAACCATGTTCATGTCCACCCATACCTGAACTTGGATGGTTATGATAGCTCATCAAAATATAGTCATTAATTAATCCTGCGTAAGCAGAAGTCCATGAATTAAAGGCACCATGTTGATGTTGATAACCCATGTCGAGCTGTAACGTTTTTTCAGTGTTTAAATCATTAAACGTTGGAACAGGGGTACCGGTATTCCCGTGCGCTGTACTAAACAATTCCCAATAATCAGGCACACGCTCCACATAACCAAGACCAATATAGCTTTTAGCCTGATGCTCGGGATGTTGATTTTCTAAACGAATAAATGCGCTAGGTAAAGTTTCAGAACGATCATCATTCAGTTTAAGCGCATCAATTTTGACTTGATCTACACGCCCCCCCGTCACCAACTTATTTTGATCGCTCAATGTATAACTGAGTTCCCCAAAAGCCCCATATGAATTAAATTTCATATCGGTGGTCATGGGCATATTCATGCTATGAGCAATCATATTTCCAGCACGACGATTTTGCTGTACATCAACACCGCTAATCAGATTAAATTTATCCCATGCTGATGTAACTGCAATACGACTATTTAAACTACGGCGTGTCACTTGCATGGAAGATTTATTCAAATACATTTTACCAGTTGCATGATCATGCTTCATTTCTGGCGTACGCAAGCTAAAGTTATCCATAATATGATCATTAAAGCTGTAATTAACTTGAGCTTCAATTTTTTGAATCACTTCACTAATATTTTTCTTTTCAACACGTAGACCCAAACTTTCACGTGCAAATTGCGAACCATCCATTGAACGCCCTGCATAAACCGCTTCACCATCGGCTTTACCACCTGTCAATTCTAGCCATGTATTTTGATCTGGCGTCCAACCCAAAGCGATATCTGCATTCCAACGTTCCCAATCTGAAGGTACTTTATTTCCATCGCCATCTTTATAACTATCCGATACAGAACGATTGGCATTTAAACGTATATATTTACTTTCATCTCCTACAGTTGCCTCGACGTTATGATCTAAACGACCAAATGATCCCATCAATACACTGGCTTGACCCAAATATGGTTTTTCTGTCGTAATTTCAGGTTTTTGTCGCTCAAAAATGACTGTAGCAGCTGAACCTGTATTGGCATACTGAACGGTTTGCGGGCCTTTAATCACCGTAATTTGATCATAACTTTCAGGTGAAATATAAGAAGTGGGTGCATCCATACGAGCCGGACAAGCCCCTAAATTTTCTGCACCGTCAGTCAATATTTTAATTCGGGAACCAAACATTCCACGGAAAGTGACATCACTATTGGTTCCACCACTCTGTATGGCATTAAATCCAACAATACTTTGTAAGTAATCTGCGCCATCTGTTGCAGGAATAGGTTGAATCGGCTGTTTAGGATCGGCATGTACAATTAAACCATTGGCATCGTTGCCTTGGTAAGCTGTTGCAACAATAGGCGCTAAAGTTTGAATGACACTTTGCTGTGCAGCAGAAGCTGAACCTGAATAACATGCAACACAAATCGCAGCCGCAAGTGGCTGTAAAAAGAATTTAGGCTGAGCCATTTTCATCTCTCTGAAATCATAAATAGGAGCTGTGACTAAAACAGCGCAAGCGCTGAAGTCATTAAAGACCTAACAAATTAGGTTTTGATTTATGCAAAGATCGGAGGGGCTCGCCCTTGTGGCAGTAAATATAGTCGTTGTAATACAAACCAAACATGACTAAAGGTTTTTTGGAATGCCAATAAACGAATTTGAATACGAACTAAAACTTCTTTTATATTCAGTTCAGGCGGTAAAACCAAATTGCCATAAACCGTACAGTACTGACATTGATGGTTGGCATCATGATGATGTCCTGCATCTTGGCTATGCAGTTGACTGTCCTGATCAACAGTATGATGAGAAGATTGATGATGGGACTGATGAGAAATCGTTGGTTGAAGCAATAATGCACGCGTGATGGTTTCACAGACCGGAGCAACTTGATATTGCTTCGGCAACAAAGGCTGTAAAAAAACAGCAATCTGTAAAAAAACTGCTAGACAAGAAAGTAGCAAACCACCACGTAACAACAAAACGCTAATCCTGCATTTTTTCGCGACCCAATTATAACAAAGCCCAATCAAATTGGGCTAAGTCATTCATCTCTTTTTAAAAACTTTCATTATCGTTTAACAGCCACTTTTTCTTTTTGGCGTTGACGCGATACTTTTTCCAATTTATCCCTTATCCGCTGACGTTTTAATGGTGATAAATAATCGACGAATAATTTGCCATTTAAGTGATCCATTTCATGTTGAATACACACAGCGAGAAGTTCGTCTGCTTCTATCTGAAATGATTGTCCTTCAAGGTTCAGCGCTTCAATTTTTACACGTGACGGACGCTCGACTTTGTCGTATATTTGAGGCACTGATAGACAGCCCTCTTCGTAAGGCATCGTTTCTGCAGTCAATGGGGTAATTTTGGGGTTAATAAAAACCATGGGTTGATCTTTATTTTCAGATAAATCCATGACAATCAGCTGAATATGTTGATCGACCTGTGTGGCAGCCAAACCGATACCTGGGGCTTCATACATCGTTTCAAACATATCTGCTGCAAGCTGACGAATTTCATCAGTGACTTCTTCGACTGGTTTAGCAATGGTACGAAGACGGGGATCCGGGAAACTTAAAATAGGTAATAAGGCCATACGGTGTCCTCACTTATGCCATTGATCAAAAAACAAAATGAAGCAATGCTTCATCAAAAAATTGTGTGTAATATCGTTATTATAACGCAACTACATACATAATTTTAGGAATTATGATAATGAAAAAGGTTTTGAAGGCCGTACCAACTTTTAGTGCCTTGGGGTTTAAAAAACAATTATTGGCACTTGCCGTGTGTGTAAGTGTTGGAGTGGGTATGGTGAGTATGGCTGAAGCAGCGCCTGCTCGAAATATTAATCCGCCCGCATTAAAAGCCGGAGCACCACAAGTTTATGTGGTAAAAAAAGGCGATACCTTATGGGATATTTCCAAACGTTTTTTGAAAAATCCTGTGCGTTGGCCTGAAATTTGGGCCAGCAATAAACATGTTAAAAATCCGCACTGGATTTTTCCTGGTGACCGTTTATTGATGTGTACCTATAACGGTCGTCCCATTATCGGTAAAGATGAAGGGGATGGCTGCGAAGGGATTATCCGTCGCTATACTGGCGGCACCAAGCTCCAACCACAGGTTCGGATTGAATCTTTAAACAATGCTATTCCTGTGATTCCACTAGAATATATTAAACATTGGTTAGAACGCAGCACCATTATTGCACCTGAATCAATTACCGATACGCCTTATATTTTAGGCACTGCTGATCAGCGCGTTTTAGCAGCCAAAGGTCAAACCGTTTATGCACGTGGCAATGGTTTAGAAGTAGGTCAACGCTATGCTGTATATCGTGAAGCTGAACCGTATATGTTTACCGATGCAAATGGCAAAAAATACAATGCAGGACTTGAGTTGATTCAAGTGGCAGCTGGAACCTCTATTCGCGGTGAAAATGACATTACTACGTTAGAACTTACAGATACCTACAATGGCGAGGTTCGTCGTGGTGACCGTGTCCTACCTGAATACGATCCAATGTTACCGACTCTATTTTATCCTACTCATGCCGAAGATGTTGTTGCAGGTGGAAAAATTGTGCGGGTGATGGGGTCTATTGGCACAGCAGCTAAACACAGTGTAGTCACTATTGACCGCGGTCGTTTGCAAGGGGTTCAGGTTGGACACGTATTTGCTGTCAATCAAACTGGTGAAACAGTGACTGATCCAAAAACCAAAGAAAGAATTCAATTACCAGGTCAACGTATTGGCAATATTATGGTGTTCAAAAGCTTTGACCACCTAAGTTATGCGTATGTATTGGATAGCGAATTACCGATTAAAGTCGGTGCAGCGATTCAACCGCCATTATTGGATGATTAATCAAGTTAAGGTCTTTTTTTATGTTGAACCCTTTATCCGAGACGCAAGTTGCCACAATTACGTTATGGTATTTGGTTCAGCATTCTCTTTCGAGTTTTTATAAATTAGAAAAATATTTTGGTACAGTGTCACAAGCAGTTGATCCAAAAAACTTTTCTCAATGGTCGACTCTTGCGCTGCATAAAAATCACTTACAGCGTCTCAGTGAATTTCAAACTGAAGCTGGCCAACAAAATTTTAAACACTTAATTCAAGATATTCAAAAGCATACTGATTTCATTTTAACCTTGGATCAGCCCGACTATCCGACCCAACTGTTGCCCTATACAAACAAACCACCGATTCTTTTTGGTCAAGGCAATGCACAAGCTTTACTACAGCCTCAAATCGCGATTGTCGGCAGTCGTAAACCCAGTACACATGGACGGCAAGTGGCTTATGATTTTGCTTACTACTTAAGTGATCAAGGTTTTTATGTGACGAGTGGTTTAGCCGAAGGTATTGATGAAGCCGCACATCAAGGGGCTTTACGGCATAATCGTACTATTGCTGTAATGGGCACAGGACTGGATCAAACCTACCCAAGTCTACATCAGCAGCTCAGACAGCACATTATTGCCCAATCAGGGACAATTATTACTGAATTTTTACCCGGTACACCTCCCTTACAACAACATTTTCCACGGCGCAACAGGATTGTCAGTGCTTTAAGTCTCGGAGTCATTGTTGCAGAAGCCGCACTCAAAAGTGGTTCACTCATCACAGCAAAATGGGCTGCTGAACAAGGTAAATTAATTTTTGCGATTCCGGGTCATATTTATAGCGAACACCACCAAGGCTGCCATCAACTGATTCGTGAAGGTGCTATTTTAGTTGACCATCCTGAACAGGTGGTTGAAGATCTGGCACTTCCAACCCAATGGCAATGTCAGCAAAGAAATGATCAAACACAAATTGTAAATCAGATTTCACCCAAAGAAAGTCAAGCCGTACAGCAACTCTCAGCGTTATCAAGCGCTGTCCAGCCCTCTCCACTAAACCAAATACACATTCCTCAAAATTTGCTCTCGCTCTATAACCAGCTCGACTGGATTGGACAATCGATTGATGATCTGATTATTAAACTAAATTTAGATATCAGTACGTTAACCAGTCAACTCATGGAGCTGGAATTACTCGGTTTGTGTATGCAACAAGGTGGTTTGTATCTACGTTGTCGTGCAAGCAAATAAGGTTCACAATATCGTTTTTAAAATTTGTACGGATAAAACCTGATGATTAGCACCTGTGTAACCGAAGCGGCTGAATGTTTAAAACAAGGACACGTTTTAGCATACCCCACTGAGGCGGTCTGGGGCTTAGGCTGTGATCCATTCAATGAAACTGCTTTCTCAGCAATTTTAGCGTTAAAACAACGTCCGATTGAAAAAGGTGTAATTTTACTGGCATCGCAACTCTCTCAAGTTGAACATTTATTAATCTCTCTACAACCAGAAATGCAACAAAAAGTGCTTGATTCATGGCTGTATCAAAAATCAAATGCTAGAGCAACGACTTGGTTATTGCCAGCTGGCGAAGATATTCCCGCTTGGATTAAAGGCAATCATAGTAAAGTTGCAGTTCGCGTCACCACACATCCGCTCTGTGTCGCGTTGTGTAATGCTTTTAACGGTTTTATTGTATCTACCAGCGCCAATCCAGCTGGTGCTCAGCCTGCTCATTCTCTTCAAGAGGCAAGCCAATATTTTTCTCAGCAGGTTGATTATTTAAATGGAGACTTGGGACTAAGCCAAGAACCTAGCCGTATTATTGATGCAGTTACTGGTGAGATAATCCGAGCCTAGTTTTAAACTCATTTTTATAAAAATGAAAGATAAAAAAAAGCTCAACCCTATGAAAAGGGTTGAGCATAAAAAAGGATGTGTAAACCACATCCAGAGGGTCTGAATTAGGTACTAAAAAGCTGAAAAACAACGACAACATTTAGTGTGCGCATATTATCTATCAATTTTTCTTACAACACAAATAGATTATTTATATCAAGATCAACTTAAAAATACTTAATCTAAACCACTTAATTCGAGTGTTTAAATTATCTTGTTCTTTTAGGAAGACATTTGATAAAAACTGAGATTTTTTTCAAATGTCTAGCTTTTAGAGTATGGCATTGAAAATTAAATATAATTAAAAAAATTCATTTCGAGTTTTAACTCTCTTTAACTTGAAGCCTTAATGTGGGTTTGAGGTTTTTTCTGTGCCAGTAAAATTCCTAATAAAATAATGGCTCCTCCGATACTGTGATAGACAGTCCAAGCTTCATTTAGCCATATATAAGCAATAATTGCGGTAAAAACAGGCATCAAATTCATAAAAATACTGGTTCGATTCGGCCCAATCATTTGTACCGCCAACATCCAAACCAAAGGTGCAATTAAAGATGGAAATATACCCGCATATAAAACACTGCTGATATTTTGTGGGTTAATTGCTTCTAGGCCCAACCATAGTACAAATGGAAGGTGATAAAGCAAAGCAAAAATAATTTGGATATATAAGCTGATCATCAATGGAATGTTGAGTTGCCATTTTTTCAAAAAAACCCCGTAAAAGGCATAAAAAAATACCGCCAAGACCATCATGACATCACCCAGATGTCCACCAGATTGAATCAAGCCTGCCAAATTTCCTTGCGCCATGACATAGAGTAAGCCCAAAAAAGATAAAATACTGCCGACTATTGCAAAACGATTTGGAATTTCTTTGAGCAAAAACATTGAAACAAAGATGGTAAAAATCGGAATAAAGGCATTAATGATCCCCATATTGGTGGCAGAAGTATAATGCGCGGCGGTATAACCCAAGCCTTGATAAAGCACCATGCCAAAAGCCGCAAGGACTGCCAACTTTTTCCAGTATTGTTGAATTAGCACCCGTTCTCGCCATACTCGTGTCGCCATAAAAGGGGTTAAAACCAAAAATGCGACTAACCAACGATAAAAACTAATACTGACAGGAGAAATATAATCCACGACATAGCGAGTAACGGCAATATTCATCGACCAAATTAAAACTGCGAGCAACGGTAAGGCCAACGCCCACCAGACTGTTTTACTTTGCGTTACCATCTTTTATCCTGTCTTTGAATATTTCATATTCATTTTGACCAAAGTCTGAAATAATTAAAATATCGAATTTCGGACATTTGTATTGCCCTTTGGACATCATCGATGATTTCAGGTTTATTTCAAATGCTGCATCATGAGTTTATAAAGAGATGAAAATGAATGATCCAGATCTCTCCCATTTAGAACAGATTCAATATCGATTAGAAGTGAATGATTTTTTTTATCAAAAAGATGAGGTTGTGGCACCTCATAGTTCACTTTGGGGTGACTTCAATTTTAGCTTAAATGGTATTTTAGAGTATAAAATTGAGGAGAAAATCTATTTATCTCCGCCCAATTATGGTTTATGGCTCCCTCCTCAAACAGCTCATACCTCTATCGCGTTAGATGAAAAAGAGACACATTATGTCTGTATTCGAGTACACCCATCTTTATGCCAACATTTTGCTGCTTGTACTAAAATTTTAAGTATTGGTCCTTTTCTGCGCAATTTAGTCCATGAGATTCTAGCGCACCAGAACAAATACAGTTTGGAATATCAACATTTATTGCAGGTACTTTTGGATCAATTGAAAATTGCCCCTGCGTATGACAATTATTTACCCCAAACCAATCACGTATTACTTAAACCCTTATTGCAACACCTGTCTAATCCTGAATTATTCCACCAAAATTTGCAGCAACTTTTGCATCCTATCCCCTTTAGTGAACGTCACTTACTGCGCTTAAGCCAACAAGAATTACAACTCAGTTTATTAGAATGGCGTAATCGTGCCAAAATTATCTATGCCATTACTCAACTTCGACAAGGCAAAACCATCAAAAAACTGGCTTATGAACTGGGCTATCAACATAGTTCAAGTTTCATCGAATTTTTTAAGCGCTATACGGATCAAACCCCTGCCAAATTTCGGGATATTTAAATTTTTATTACGCTTCTTTGCAAAATGCAGCAGCTTGACAACAAAAACGCTGTATCCAAGGCCAAGATAAATATGCAATTTTAATAACAGCATTTCATTTAGCTTGCGTATTATTTTTAATTTTAAATAAATTTGGGTTTAGTGCTCATACTGAATCGAAGAGGATGAATTATGAAAAAACGATTACTTGCATCACTTTGTGTTGCTGCTGCAGCACTCACTGCGTGTAACCAAAAGCCAAATGAAGCAACCCCTTCGTCAGAAAAAACTGTCGCAACTGCTCAAACTGCAGCTCCAAGCATGAGTACCAACAACAATACTGATATTAAAAATGATTTGAATCAGGTTCAAACTTTGTCAAATAGTCGTGCTCAAGAAGCCATCGACTTTCAAAATAAGGCCACTCAGGCTGCACAAAAGGGAGATAAAGCAACCTTAAACTCCATCGTGACCGAAATGAAAACCTATATTGATAAATTGAATACAGACCTTGATGCCTTAGCACTGAAAAGTACTGAAGTTGCAGCTATACGTGACAAAATGAAAGAGTCGAATAACCTAGGAATTGAATTGTCTGAAGCAAGCATTGTAGATAATCCAGATATGAAAAAAATTACAGAATTACAAAACCGAGCAACGGCATTACAAAAGGAACTAGTTGCTGAAATGCAAACTTTACAAACCAAAGCTAATGCAGCAGCATAATCTATAATATATATTTAAAAACAGGTCATTAGACCTGTTTTTTAAATCTTGTGTTTATCCTAAAATTTAATCCTATTTCAAAATAAATACTTGTCGTCTTGATGAATAAACGTTACAACAAAGTAGTAATCATCTTCAATATTTAAGGACAATTTCATGGGCCATTCCGTATATGACATTCCTGTCAAAACCATCCAAGGCAATGACACCACCTTGAACTCGTATCAAGGCAAAGTTTTACTGATTGTCAATACCGCTTCAAAATGTGGCCTAACGCCTCAGTACGAAGGTTTAGAGAAACTATATACTGAAAAAAAAGAGCAAGGTCTTGAAATTCTAGGCTTTCCTGCGAACAATTTCCTAGCGCAGGAACCTGGTTCCGATGATGAAATTCAAGCATTTTGCTCGCTTAATTACCAAATCAATTTTCCGCTATTTTCTAAAATTTCCGTTGCGGGTGAAGACAAACATCCACTGTATCAAGCTTTAACCCAAGCCATTCCAGTTCGTACTGGCGAAGGTCCATGGTGGAAAGATTTAGTCGATTATGGCTTAACCCCTAACGAGCCACCCGAAGTATTGTGGAATTTCGAAAAATTTTTAGTCAATAAAAATGGCGAAGTAGTTGCTCGTTTTGCTCCAGATATTCAGGCAGATGATTCACGTATTGTTGATGCAATTAATGCTGAACTTGCAAAGTAATTTATAATCACCATTAAGCACTGATCGACGGGATCGGTGCTTATCTGTCTTAGATTAAAAAAATTTAAGTCTATTCAAAAAATATTCATCAAAACATAATAATAAATTCAACAACCCAGAAATACGTGTCAGAAAAATGAAAGCAATATTTTACTAAGAATAATGAAATAGGCCAGCTTGCACCACGACATGATTAAAATGGCTTTAAATCAAAAATATTTTGCTAGAAAGCAACTTGAATATCATTTTTGATTTAATATAAATTTGTTATTCATTTGCAACAATCAGTTATTTATACATATTTCAGATTTATATTGGACTTTATTTAGTAAATATATGAATGAATGTATGAAAAAACTCATCCAAAATACAGTTACTCCTTTTGTTATTTTCACAGCTGGAGTCTTATTGATGGGTTGCGAACAAGCCACTGAGCCACAATCTGAGGATATTCAAACAACAGAATCTTCGGATATTTCAGGCAATCATACAGGTGAAGCGACCGAGTTAAAAAATGGCAATATGTTTTATATTGTCCGCGATGTTGCAGATATGCAATTAAAAGCGGGAGATTATGTTGAACAGCTTAAGCAAACACAAACTGATTTACAAACAGCGATTAGTGCTCAAGATCATCAACAATTGCAAGCAACTGCAAGTACTTTACAACAACAACTGACTGGATTTAATCAGGCTTTAACAAGTTTAAATTTAAAGAGTCAGGAAATTGATTCGATTCGTCAAAATATTTTGCAAGCCAACCAACAAGTATTGGCAACACCATTTCTCAATGGCCAAGTTGATTTAAGTCAGGTCGATTTTAAAAAAATTCAACAACAAATGGGCAGTATTCAGCTTGAGATGATTAAGTTAGCTGGCATGCTTATTCCAACAGGTGAAAATTCTACTGAACAGGAAGCTTCCTAAGCTGAAGCAACACTTTCCTATAGAGTTATAGATTAAAAATAGTGATGGATTAAATTTTTGATATTTCCAATTAAAAAAGCCACCTTTCGGTGGCTTTTTTAATCTCGAACCGTCTCTTATTGAGCGCGGTTTTTGATTTTTCGGATCGTTTCTAACTGAGCAACAGTTTCTGCCAACACAGCAAGTGCTGCAGCTGTGTCCAAATCGCTTTTTTGGTTTGCAAGCAAAGCTTCAGCATTTTTACGTGCCTCAAGAATTGCAGCTTCATCCAAGTTTTCAGCACGAACTGCAGTATCTGCAAGAATCGTGATGACATGCGGTTGAACTTCTAGAACACCACCAGATACATAGATCAACTCTTCTGTACCATTTTCCAACAGAACGCGAATTGCACCCGGTTGAAGCAAAGTTACAAGTGGCGCATGACCAGGCATAATACCTAGCTCACCGCCTGCACCTTTTGCAATTAGCATCGTTACAGTGCCTGAGTACAAAGACTCGTTCACACTTACAACATCACACTGCATAGTCGCCATGAGAATCTCCTAAATTAGAGTCGCTAATTAAAGTTTCTCGGCTTTAGCAATCACTTCGTCAATACCACCCACCATGTAGAACGCTTGTTCTGGGATGTGATCGTATTCACCAGCTAAAAGACCTTTAAAGCCACGAATTGTTTCTTTAAGCGGTACAAGTTTACCAGGAGCACCAGTAAACACTTCAGCTACGTGGAACGGTTGAGAGAAGAAACGTTGGATTTTACGCGCACGGTAAACAACCAATTTATCTTCTTCAGCCAATTCGTCCATACCCAAAATTGCGATGATGTCTTTAAGCTCTTTATAACGTTGCAAGATGTTCTGTACAGAACGTGCAATTTCATAATGCTCAGCACCAACAACTAAAGGATCTAGCTGACGTGACGTTGAATCTAGTGGATCGATCGCTGGGTAAATACCAGAAGACGCGATGTCACGGCTCAATACAACAGTTGCATCTAAGTGAGCAAACGTTGTCGCAGGCGATGGATCTGTTAAGTCATCGGCAGGTACATAAACCGCTTGGATCGACGTGATCGAACCAGACTTAGTTGATGTAATACGCTCTTGAAGAAGACCCATTTCCTCTGCAAGTGTAGGTTGATAACCTACTGCAGATGGCATACGACCTAGAAGAGCAGACACTTCGGTACCAGCCAATGTGTAACGGTAAATGTTGTCAACGAACAACAATACGTCACGGCCTTTACCGTTTTCGTCTTTCTCATCACGGAAATATTCAGCCATGGTCAAACCAGTTAACGCTACGCGTAAACGGTTACCCGGTGGCTCATTCATCTGACCGTAGACCATGGCTACTTTGTCTAGAACGTTAGAATCTTTCATTTCGTGATAGAAGTCATTACCTTCACGAGTACGTTCACCAACACCAGCAAACACAGATAAACCTGAGTGAGCTTTCGCGATGTTGTTGATCAATTCCATCATGTTTACAGTTTTACCAACACCGGCACCACCGAACAAACCAACTTTACCACCTTTAGCAAACGGGCAAAGTAAATCGATTACTTTAATACCAGTTTCTAAAAGGTCAGTAGAAGCGGCTTGTTCTGCATATGAAGGTGGTTGACGGTGAATCGGCAAACGCACTTCAGTTGCAACTGGACCAGCTTCATCAATTGGACGTCCTAAAACATCCATGATACGACCTAAAGTCGCTGTACCTACAGGTACAGAAATTGGCGCTTCAGTATTGGTCACGGTTAAACCGCGTTTAAGACCTTCAGTAGATCCCATTGCGATGGTACGAACTACGCCATCACCAAGCTGTTGCTGAACTTCTAAAGTAGTTTCAGTACCAACAACTTGTAGAGCGTCATAGATCTTAGGAACGCTATTGCGTTCAAACTCGACGTCGATAACCGCGCCGATGATCTGAATGATACGACCGCTATTCATGGCTGTCTCCTCAATTCAAAATAATGTTAAACGGCAGCGGCACCACCAACGATCTCAGAAATTTCCTGAGTAATCGCGGCTTGACGCAGCTTGTTATAAATAAGTTGTAGGCTCTTGATGATGTCACCTGCATTATCTGTCGCTGCTTTCATAGCGACCATACGTGCAGATTGCTCACATGCGATATTTTCAATCACACCTTGATACACCACAGACTCGATATAGCGAACCAACAAGCCATTTAGAAGCTCTTCAGCTTCAGGCTCATATAAGTAATCCCAACCGTAAGAACGATTCAAATTATCGCCTTCTTTAGCCGCAGCCAAAGGAACGAGTTGCTCAATCTTTTGATTTTGAGTCATGGCATTCACAAAGCCATTCGACACAAGATAAATACGATCTAACTCGCCTTTATCATAAGCATCCAACATCACCTGTACAGAGCCAGATAACTGTTCAAGACTTGGTGTATCACCGACATTCGTCGTTGCACCTAGTACTTTACCGCCGTAGTTTTTAAAAAACGAAACCGCTTTTTGACCAATTAAAGCAAATTGAACTTCAATTGACTGCTCTTGTTGCTGTTGTACGTGCTTAACAACTTTCTTGAACAAGTTAATGTTCAAGCCGCCTGCCAAACCACGATCTGAAGAAACAATAATATAGCCAACGCGTTTTACAGGGCGTTCGACCATATAACGGTGTTTATATTCAGGATTCGCTTGTACCAAGTGAGCAATTACACGGTGCATATTTTCGGCATACGGACGGCCTTGAGCCATGCGCTCTTGCGCACGACGCATCTTAGAAGCTGCTACCATTTGCATCGCGCGAGTGATCTTTTGCGTGCTCTTGATACTAGCTACTTTGGCGCGAATTTCTTTTAAATTTGCCATACGCTTAACCTAGTATTCGAAGGCTTTTTCAAGCCTCCGAAGGTTGATCCGTGAACCAAACTTAACTAGCTTTTAGCAACTGCTAAAATTAGTAAGTTTGAGTCGCTTTAAAGCTTTCAATACCTGCTTTAATTGCAGCTTCGATGTCTTTGTTATAATCACCAGATTCATCGATTTTTTGCATCAACGCAGCATTTTCTGAACGGAAGTAAGAAATAAGTGCAGCATCAAAATCTACAATTTTCTTCACTTCAACGTCAGTCATATAACCTTCGTTAGATGCATAAATTGAAACAGCTTGGTCAGCAATTGAATATGGAGCATATTGTTTTTGCTTCATTAATTCAGTTACACGTTGACCATGTTCAAGTTGCTTACGCGTTGCTTCATCAAGATCAGAAGCGAACTGAGCAAATGCTGCCAATTCACGGTATTGCGCCAAAGCAGTACGGATACCACCAGACAATTTTTTGATGATCTTGGTTTGCGCAGAACCACCAACACGAGATACAGAGATACCCGCGTTCACAGCAGGACGAATACCTGCGTTGAATAATGATGTTTCTAAGAAGATCTGACCATCAGTAATCGAAATTACGTTGGTTGGTACGAATGCAGATACGTCACCGGCTTGAGTTTCAATAATCGGTAATGCAGTTAATGAACCAGTTTGGCCTTTAACTTCACCGTTAGTGAATTTCTCAACGTAGTCAGCAGATACGCGCGAAGCACGTTCAAGAAGACGCGAGTGAAGATAGAATACGTCACCAGGATATGCTTCACGACCTGGTGGACGGCGTAAAAGCAATGAAATCTGACGGTAAGCAACCGCTTGTTTAGACAAGTCATCATAAATGATAAGTGCGTCTTCACCACGATCACGGAAGTATTCACCCATTGTACAGCCAGAATACGGAGCTAAATACAGCATTGCTGCTGGATCAGATGCACCTGCTGCGACAACAGTCGTATACGCCATAGCGCCAGTTTCTTCTAACTTGCGTACCACGTTAGCGATAGTCGATTGTTTTTGACCAATCGCTACGTATACACACTTAATGCCAGAATGTTTCTGAGCGATGATCGCATCGATCGCCATAGCTGTTTTACCAGTTTGACGGTCACCAATGATCAACTCACGTTGACCACGGCCCACAGGGATCATAGTATCTACTGATTTATAACCAGTTTGTACAGGTTGATCCACTGATTGACGCCAAATTACACCTGGTGCTACTTTTTCAACAGCATCAGTTAATTTAGCATCGATCGGGCCTTTACCATCAATTGGGTTACCCAAAGCATCTACTACACGGCCAAGAAGTTCAGGACCAACCGGAACTTCTAATACACGACCTGTGCAACGCGCTTTTTGACCTTCTTGAAGGCTTAAGTAGTTACCTAAAACAACGACGCCCACTGAATCCTGTTCTAGGTTCAGTGCCATACCAAATAAGCCGCCGTCGAATTCGATCATTTCACCGTACATTGCATCAGCAAGGCCGTGAATACGCACAATACCGTCGGAAACCATAACAATGGTTCCTTCGTTCTTAGCGGTCGCGCTGGTGTCCAGATCGCCGATACGCTGTTTAATGAGCGCACTGATCTCGGATGGATTCAGTTGTTGCATTGCGCTATACCTCAATCTTTTATAAGTTCAGTCTTCTTCTATGCATAATTATGCAAGAAGACGAGTCCGCATTTTTTCAAGCTTGTTAAGCGCAGAGTCATCTATCACTTGGTCGCCTGCACGAATAACAACACCCGCAATTAAAGCTGGGTTAACTTCAACAGTGACATTTACCGTAGCATTAAATTTTTTCTCTAATGCATGTGCCAGTAATTGTTCCTGTACAGAAGTCATTGGGAATGCTGATTCAATCACAACATCCACAGTATTGTTATTCTGTGATTTGAGTAGCTCGTATTCTGCTTCAATTTCAGGTAACAATGCTAAACGCGCATTGTCTGCAAGAAGAGTCAAAAAGTTCGACACTTCCTGTGTTTGATTTTCACCTAAAACTTTTGCGAAAACACTGACCTGCTCAGCAGGAGTAAGCTCAGGGCGATTCAAATAAGCGGAAAATGCTTCATCTTGCACCGCAGCACTGAGCATTTGTAACGCATTCGACCAATTGTCAGTTGCACCTTGCTCAGAAGCGAAAGCAAATGCTGCTTTGGCGTACGGGCGTGCCAACGTCAAGAGTTCAGCCATAATCGCCTCGCTTAAAGTTTAGCAGCCAGCTGAGTAAGCATGGCATTGTGAGCTTCCGCATCAACTTGTTGGCTAAGAATTTTCTCAGCACCAGTTACTGCAAGAGCAGCCACTTGTTGACGCAATTCTTCACGAGCAGCATTGATTTCAGTATCAACAGTTTCTTTCGCCTGTTGACGGATACGCTCACCTTCAGCAGATGCTTGGGTACGCGCTTCTTCGATCAATTGTGCACCGCGACGGTTCGCTTGTTCGATCAATTGAGCCGCTTGTGCTTTTGCTGCATCTAACTCTTGCTTTACTTGTGCTTGCGCATCAGCAAGGTCATCTTTGGCTTTTTCAGCAGCATTTAAGCCATCAGCGATACGACGCTGACGCTCACTAATCGCATTGATTAGTGGTGGCCATACAAATTTCATGCAGAATGCGACAAACATCGCAAATGCAATCGCTTGGCCAATCAATGTGAGGTTGATATTCATTGCTATTCCTCAATAGTTTAATTTAGGAATTAAGCCGATTAACCTACAAATGGATTAGCGAAGATGAAGAACAAGCCAATACCAACACCGATCATAGGCACAGCATCAAGAAGACCCGCGATTAAGAACATACGAGTTTGAAGTTGTGGAGCCAATTCTGGTTGACGTGCAACAGCTTCAAGGAAACGGCCGCCTAACAGACCAAAACCAATCGCAGTACCTAAAGCACCAAAAGCGATCAAGATAGCAGATGCAATTGCAACTAGACCTAAAGTGAGTTCCATGAAAAATTCCTCAGAGGTTAGGTTTTACCCAATTAAATTAAAAATTGTACCTAACCATCTTATGATAGTTAGGCAATTACCATTAATGCTTTTCGCTTGCCATGCTCAAATATACGATAGTCAGCATCATGAAAATAAATGCTTGTAGCGTAATAATTAAGATATGGAAAATAGCCCATGGCACAGACAATGCCCATTGGATCCAGAACGGTAGTAACGCGATCAGGATGAAGATTAACTCACCCGCATACATGTTACCGAACAGTCGCAGAGCCAATGAAATTGGACGTGCAAGGAAAGTTACCAATTCCAAAAGCAAGTTAAATGGAATTAAAAGCGCTTTAGCGATTGGATTCTTTGGATTGAACGGATTCAGCGCCAACTCACCAACAAAACCACTGACACCTTTTTCACGAATACTGTAGAAAATGATGAGAGCAAATACAGATAAAGACATCCCTAAAGTGATGTTTGGATCTGTTGTTGGTACGATTTTGAAATACACGCTGTGTGGATCCATTCCAAATACATTGCTACCAATAATCGTAGCTAAATGAGGAATGAAATCTACAGGCACTAAGTCCATCGCATTCATGAGGAAAATCCACACGAAAATGGTCAGTGCAAGCGGTGCAATCAAACGTGACTTTCCGTGGAAAGTATCACGAACACTTGAGTCAACAAACTCAATGATCATTTCAATTGCTGACTGGAACTTGGTAGGAACACCAGAGTTTGCAGCTTTCGCTACACACCAGAACAACAAACAGAAAATCACACCTAGCGTGATTGACCAACCCATTGAATCCAAGTGAATAGCAGTGAACCCCATCTGTTGAGCTTCTTCAGCAGTCTCAGCCAACTTCCACGAGCCATCCGGCATCTTGCCATAGGTCATATTGGTCAAGTGATGCTTGATATACTCGGTCGAAGTAAGGGCATGTTCTTCAGCAGCCATAAATCACACCTGGTCAATGTCAAATACTAATGGAGTGAACGAACGTCGCGTGCTGCTTGACGTCTCGTCCATCTCCTAAAAACTTTTCAATTTTTTGTTGCGCCTATACTCGTTTTTGTTGCCGTGACACCCAAAAAGGAGCGACCCACGACATGGCTTGAACGAGAATAAAACCACAAAACAACGCTCCCGCTGACAACGGTTTTACATTGCTTAAAATTAAAATGAAACCAACAATCACGATTGCAAACTTACCCATCAGGCCTCTATACATGTTCGAAAGAACCTGTTTTGAAGCACGGGCACCTGCCGCTCGAAACGATTGCCAAGAAAAATAACAACTTGCAAGCCAGCAAACAAAAGCACCAAGTGCTGCGCTTAAAGCTGCTGTTGTATCTTTCAAAAGCCACGCTACCAAGGCTGAAACAGGGATCATACCTGCTTGTAAAATGACTAAAGCTTTCGCTAATCGTCGATCAATCATGCGACTAGTTCGGCTCATTATTTATTCACTCACAGCATTTATGCTTGACAAGTTTAGCTGATGATCGTTTTTAATCGATGGCATTATAGAGTTACACCCTTGAACATGCAATCTTTTCCCGATCTAAGTCTATTTTTTTCATTATATAAACAGATTTTAGGGTATGAGAGCATTGTTTATTTTTTGCATCATTTTTGTGCACTTAACACACACTTGTGTGTTTGTGCTGCCAATACTTTCCACGCCTGCACAAAATCCCCTGCCCCATTCATGCGTTCGTCTACAGCCTGAAATGTAATTGGATTAAGTTTTTGATACTGACTTTTACTGGCATGCCCTTCTGCCAATAAACACATATTTCGATTTGGTCGACTCTGATTGAGATACTTAATTTGCGCTATGGTCGGTGCGACATGCGGATCATCCGTTAATGCCCCTGCAAATTTCAAATTCAGTGCGCGCTCCAAATATTGATAAGCATCGTGATAGGACCAATAGCTTTTGGATTGTGTATGACTATTATACTGTTGCCCTGCCATAAGCATTTCTTGTGCAAAGCGTTTTGCATTCGCCCAATAGGCTTCTTTATGTTCGGGGACTTGTTGCGAGCGTAATGCTGCGATAAAAAAACCAATTCTTACGGCATTATTAGGGTCTAACCAGACATGCGTATCGACTGTATTGTTCAATGCCTTACCACGTGTGTTGCGTTGCGGCAGCATTTGTACAATATCCGATGCTAAAATCGAAATGGCTTTGGGGTTATTGGACAATAATTTATCTAACGGTGCTTCATGCGCTTTGCCCAACCAAATAATGATTGCCGCATCCTGAATAATTTTACGGTGCACTGGTGTTAAAGTCACATCATGTCCAGTTTGATCGGCCAACAATAAAACGGGCTCTTCTATCCCTTGTGTAATTTCTTGAGCAATTAGATAAATAGGGTGTGTAGATACCACTAGACTTTGTGACCAACTTAAAGGACTCAACAAAGCCAAAACCCACAAAGCAAAAAAACGGGACATGAACACGATCACCAAAACACTCAATAGATGTTATAATATAACAAATTTACAAAAATACCTATGTCTAATCAAAACAGGGGTCGCTTCATGTTAAGATTTAATGCTGTTCTGTTTTTATAAAATTCGTACTTGAGGTTAGGTTATGAGCGTATGTTCACACGAACATCACAATGCATTGCATGGTGTACATGACCATCATAATGTCGAAACACGTCTTGCTGAGGCAGAAAGTTTATGTGTAAGTACAGGCGCACGTTTAACGCCGTTACGCAAAGAAGTGCTGGGTTTGATTTTAAATGCAACAGGTCCAATGGGTGCTTACGACTTACTTGCCAAAATAAAAAGTGAATCTGACCGTCCTGCTGCTCCCCCTACTGTTTATAGAACGCTAGATTTTTTATTGGAAAAAGGCTTAATTCATCGTTTGACCTCGATTAATGCCTATATTCCCTGTTGCCATCCACGTGAAGGACATCAAGCTGCTTTTCTGATTTGTACTGAGTGTAAAAATGTCAAAGAGGCTTCGGCACAAGGTTTATTAACTCAATTAGATGCACTTTCTGCATCTGACCAATTTACAGCCCATCAAAGTATTATTGAAATTTCTGGAATATGTCAGCAGTGTCACAACAAATAAAAAACAACAAAACACTGATTTCACTAGATAGAATCAGTGTACGTCTGAATGAACGTGACATTTTAAAAAATATTGATTTCGCTTTATTTGAGCGAGAAATTGTCACATTAATTGGCCCCAATGGCGCTGGTAAATCCACTTTAATTAAAGTTCTTTTAGGTATTGTGAAAGCCAGTACAGGCCAAATCCATCAACAAAAAAAATTAAAATTCTCTTATGTTCCGCAGAAATTTAATCCATCGCACAGTTTGCCTTTGCGGGTTAAAGATTTATTGGCTTTGGAAAAATGTGATTTAGCGCGAAAAAAAGAAATTATCCAAGATACTGGTATTGTTAAGTTACAGGATACTGCTGTTCAACAATTGTCTGGTGGTGAAAGACAGCGAGTATTACTGGCGCGAGCTTTATTGCGTCAACCGGATATTTTGGTACTTGATGAACCGATGCAAGGTTTGGATATTCAATCTGAAGCAGAACTATATGAATATGTTAGAAGTTTACCACTTAAATATAACTGTGCAGTACTGATGGTATCGCATGATTTACAATGGGTAATGCAAGGCACACACCGTGTGGTCTGCCTAAATAAACATATCTGCTGTAGTGGTTCACCTGAAAATGTACAGCAACACCCCGAATATCAAGCGATTTTTGGCACCAACCGAGTATTTTATCAACATCATCATGATCATTGCGCACATGGAGATAGTGCTGTTCCCTGTCAGCATGATACTCGCCCACATATTCACCCCGAACCGGAAGCCTAAGCCATGATGGAATGGTTGCAATTGTTGTTACCTGCATGGACCATGGGCACACTCTTGGTTTTTCTAACGGCACCTTTGGGTTGTTTAATGCTGTGGCGACGCATGTCTTTTTTTGCAGATACCATGGCGCATGGAACTTTGCTTGGTGTTGCGATCGCAGGGGCATTGAGTCTTCCACTTTGGTTCGGTGTGTCATTATTGGCATTTTTATTGGTGGCTATTTTATGGATCTTACACGACCCACGCCTACCCAATGATGCCCTCCTCGCCCTCTGTTCTGCGACCTTGCTTTGTTCTGGTTTATTGTTTATTCAACATATCCCCAGTTTAAGACCAGAATTGCTGAGCTATCTCTTTGGCGATCTGCTGCAAATTTCATGGTCAGACTTGCCGATGTTTGCTTTGGTGATTGTTGTCGCTTTAATCGTTCTTTATAAAAACTGGCAAGCGCAAATTCAAATTGCGATTGATCCTGATATGGCCATCAGTGAAGGCGTAAATGCAAAATGGCAACGTCTGGTCTTTATGCTTTTGCTAGCATTATTTACCGTATTGGCTTTACGTGCAGTCGGATCTTTACTGATGGGTGCTTTATTGGTCATTCCTGCACTCACTGCGCGTTTACTGGCCCACTCCCCGCGGCAGATGGTGATTTGGGCTTTTGTTCTTGCACAAATCGCGATTACGGTTGGACTTTGGTCCAGTGCAGGTTTAGATATTTCTACGGGTTTGAGTATTGTGCTCACCATGGCTATTTTATTCGCACTCATTTTTACGCTGCAAAAAATGAAGAAGCACCGTTAGACTTCCCTTAACTGCTGTATTTTAAGGATCATATTTATTTTCGAGCTGGTTTGAAAATTGATTTTTCTGTCTAAATATTACGGCTGCTCTTGATTGAGTAAAATCAACCTTTTCTGAGGTTTCATTACTGAGACAGCAGACTTAACAGCAAGGCAGCACAACCGAATAACACCGCAAAAGTTCGATTGATATATTTTTGTTGTTTTGGAGACTTGAGTAATCGCAATACTTTAGCCGCCAGTCCGGTATAGCCTGCCATGACGATCAGATCAATTGTCACCATCGTTGTCGCCATCATTACATATTGCAGTCCCTGTGGCTTAGATAAATCTAAAAATTGGGGTAGAACTGCCAATAAAAATACAATCGCCTTCGGATTACTCATATTAATCAGAAAACCATACCCTACCAATTTTGCACGCGATTTGTATTGAATTTCTGGCTGTATTTCTATGGTGTGTACGGGCGCACGCCACTGCAAGTAGGCCAAATATAATAAGTATCCTACACCAAACCATTTCACCACAAGAAAAGCCCAAGGCGTCGTGGCAAATAAAACACCTACCCCTGCTGCTACAATGCCAATTTGTACCAACAAAGCCAGTTGCAAACCCACTGCATTCCAGTAACCATGTCGGAAGCCATAATTCAAGCCACTCGACATAGAAGCAATTGCTCCCGCTCCCGGTGAAATACTAATCACCCAACACGCTAACATGTAGGCAAGCCAAATTTGGTAAGACATGACAAAATCAGGAAATAAAAATAGACCTCATTATATGACTTTTCATGTTTTAAAAATTAAATCATCAAATAAAATTTGGACTATTCAGTTAAGCATCGATCAGGCACAATAAAGTCCATTATATATTTCATAAAATGATTTTAGGAGCCATGTATATGACCGCCCAATCTGTAATTTTACCGTTACCTTCAGATCATGCTCGGTTTATTGTTTTGCGCCTAAAAGACTTAAGCATTCAACAGTTAAAAGAAAAATTAGAAGATTTATTTAGTACACGTGACCGTTTAATCACTCAACATCCGAATGCACAAATTAAAACTGGCGTGGCTTTTGGTCCCGAATTATGGGCCAAGCTCTATGCTCAAACGCCTGAAGGATTTACCCAATTGGCCCCCATTCAAGGGGCATTTCAAATGCCGGTTGTTCCTGCTGATATTTTAATTCACGTCGCTTCGCAACGAACCGATATCTGTTTTGCACTCAGCCAATCTTTCTTTGAAGGCATTCAAGATAAAGTTGAAGTTTTAGATGAACGCGTTTGTTTCCGTTATTTTGATGGTCGTGACATTACAGGTTTTATTGATGGCACAGAAAATCCTCAATTTCCAGATGATCGTGCAGAAACAGCCTTGTTGGGCGAAGATGCAGGTATTTTTGCCGACGGCTCATTTATTTTTGCTCAGCGTTATTCACACAATCTGGAAAAATGGAAAAAATTAAAAGTAGATGCGCAAGAGCATGTCATGGGTCGTACTAAACTTGAAAGTATTGAATTGGATGACGATGTTAAGCCCGAAAATGCGCATGTTGCCCGTACTGTAATTGAGGATGAACAGGGTGAAGAGTTAGAAATTTTACGTCATTCTTTGCCTTATGGGGATGGTCAGGGTGATCAAGGTTTATTTTTTATTGCCTATACCAAAGATCTCACACGTATTGATCGCATGCTTCTACGTATGTTTGGTACAAGCGGCGATGGAATTCACGATCGGCTTTTACATTTTGTAACTGCTTTGGATGGTGCCTATTATTTCGCGCCGAGTGAAGAATTATTAGAAGAGCTTTTGGAAGGTTGATTAGAAAGGTAGCTGTTGGTACAGCTACCTTTTAGTTTTATGGGTGGATAAGTGTGTTTGCCTCTCGAAGAAATCATGCGCTAGATAAAAAACGGGGCTTTGTTAAATTTACGCGGTTTTATTCAACCTTTCCCCACTTACGCCTACAATTAAAAAACATCAAAAAGTCATTAGGTGAGTTCAGATTATGCTCAATATCCATTCCAAGCTCTCTGACCAAGGTGTCACTATTTTTAGCGTTATGAGTGCGATGGCACAGCGTTTGAATGCTTTAAATATGTCTCAAGGCTTTCCAGACTTTCCTGCCCCACCCGCTTTATTAGAGGCCTTAGGTCAAGCAACACAGGATGGATTTAATCAGTATGCAGCAGGTGATGGCTTGCTGATTTTACGCGAACAACTGGCCAAATTATTTTTACAACGAGATCAATTACAGATTGATCCTATCAGTGAAATAACCATTACACCGGGAGCAACCATTGGTCTTTTTAGTGCGATTCATGCCGTGGTCAATCCTGGCGATGAAGTCATTATTTTTGACCCAAGCTATGACAGTTATGCCCCGAGTGTGAAATTGGCTGGTGGTGTAGCAGTACATATTCCGTTGCAAACTCCTGATTTTCATGTGGATTGGAATCAAGTACAGCATGCCATAAATGATAAAACCCGTATGATCATTGTAAATACACCTCACAATCCGACAGGGGCCATTTGGGCAAAGCAAGACTGGCTACAACTGATTACATTAATTGAAGATAAAAATATCGTTGTGCTGTCTGATGAGGTCTATGAACATCTCATTTATGATGGAAAGAGACACTATTCAGCGCTGTGCTTCCCAGAACTCCGTGAACGTAGTTTTGTTGTGGGCTCTTTTGGTAAAACCTTTCATGTCACAGGATGGAAAACGGGTTATTGCATTGCAGCACCCGCACTCATGCAAGTATTTCGTCAGATTTATCAATTTACTAATTTCTGCGGGGTCACCCCTGTGCAAATGGCTTTGGCTACATTTATGGACAAACATCCTGAACATATTGCGGAACTGGCAAACTTCTATCAAGCCAAACGCGATATGTTCAATGCAGGTTTAAAAGAATCACGTTTCCAATTCACACCATCACCAGGCACTTATTTTCAAAATTTAGATTACAGCACCATCCGTCCTGATTTAAATGATGTCGCGATGTGTCAGTATTTAGCAGAACAACACGGTATTGTTGCGATTCCCGTTTCTGTTTTTTATCAAAAACCACCTGAAAATTTGCGCTTAATTCGTTTTTGTTTTGCAAAAAAACAAGCCACGCTCCAGCAAGCAGGACAGATTTTATCCGCGGTATAATGCTATAAATTAAACTTAAAGCCTGAGTTACTTAAAAGCTCAGGCTTTTTTTATGACAAATATGCTAATGTGAACAACAAAACACTGCCAACAATAAAATATCAAAGGATTGCGTATGCCTGAGCATCAACCGCTCGTCAAACAACAAAAACTATGGAAAACCTTCTTAATTTTTCTACTTCCTTTGATCGCGACCAATATTCTACAAAACCTGTCAGGTACCATTAATACGATCTTTGTTGGACAAATGCTAGGTGTACATGCCATTGCTGCCGTTGCCGTTTTTTTTCCTATTCTGTTTTGTCTCATGGCCTTTGTGATTGGTTTATCTGCTGGGGCAACCGTGTTGGTCGGACAAGCTTGGGGCGCAAAAAATGTAGAAAAGGTTCGCTGTGTCGTCGGCTCGACTTTATACATGACCCTCATTGGGGGCACACTTATTGCGTTCTTGGGCGTTTTTTTTACCAAATCTATTCTGTTGGCTTTGGGTACAGCACCCGATGTACTGCATTTATCAGTTCCCTATGTCCAGTGGATGTTGGCCGGTAGTCCACTCCTGTTTATCTATATTATTTATACCTCTATTCTGCGTGGGGTCGGCGATAGTACCACTCCATTGATTGCCTCGGCCATGACCATTGGTACAGGATTAATTATTACGCCTGTGCTGATTTTAGGTAAGTTTGGTTTTCCCCAATTGGGCATTATTGCGCCTGCGATTGCCACCACCATTGGTTTCTTGATCGCTCTGATTTTTTTATATATCTATTTAAATAGAACCGATCATCCTTTGCGTCCAGATTTGGCTTTAATGAAACATGTTCGTCATCAGCCCGAACTGAGTAAAATTATTCTGCGCTTAGGCATACCCACAGGTATTCAAATGATGACCACCTCCATTGCAGGTCTAGTCATTGTCGGCTTAGTGAACCGTTATGGAGCTGATGCGACCGCAGCCTATGGGGCAGTAAATCAAGTATTGAATTATATTCAATTCCCCGCCCTCTCTATTTCAATTGCGGCCTCTATTTTTGCGGCTCAAGCGATTGGTGCAGGCAAATCAGAATTACTGAACAAAGTTACCCGTACAGCCTTGGGGATGAATATTGCGATTACCGGTACTTTAGTGACTTTGGCTTATTTATTTTCTAAGTACTTAATGGCGCTGTTTATTACTGATCCGCAAGTTGTAGTCTTGGGTCAACAACTGCTATTTATTGTGCTGTGGTCTATTTTATTCTTTGGCGCAAGTGCCATTTTCGCCTCTATTATGCGTGCCAGTGGTACGGTTACCGTGCCTATGATCATTAATATTGTGGCTATTTTATTTATTGAAGTCCCTTTTGCTTACTTGTTTAGTGAATGGTGGGGCTTAAAAGGTATTTGGTATGCTTATGCTTTGGCCTTTGTCAGTCTGTGTATTTTACAAGGACTGTATTATCAATTTTTCTGGAAGAAAAAAGCCGTTAAAGCCTTAATCTAATTTGGAATTCATTGGTTTTAATCTTTTGATGGATCAAGTGAAAAATTTAAATAAAAAAACCTGCTTATTGCAGGATTTTTTTATAAGAGCTGTCTGTTTACCACGACAATTTATATTGATCCAATTCATGTGGTAGCACATCAATATGCTCTTGGAAGTCTCGTAAAATATCATTTTTAATAGAAGCCAAACGGTAGTCTTCACGTTTACGGGGGCGCTCTAAATGTATAGGCACAATCCGTTTAATCCGTCCTGGGTGCGGTTGCATGACCACCACTCGATCCCCTAAAAGTACTGCTTCTTCTACGTCATGTGTGACCAAAATGGTGGTGATTTTTTCGGACTGCCAAATGCGTTGTAACTCTTGCTGTAAATTGGCACGGGTTAAAGCATCCAAGGCACCAAACGGCTCATCCAGCAATAAAATTTGTGGACGATTGACCAAGCTACGCGCAATCGCGACACGCTGACTCATCCCACCAGACAATTGACTTGGATAGGCTTTTTTAAATGAGCTGAGTTGTACCAAATTGAGGTGATAATCAATTAATTCCTGTTTTTCAGTTTTAGAAAGTGAACTTTGTTCTAACGCCAAAGCCACGTTTTGCTCTACATTTAACCATGGAAAAAGTCGGTGATCCTGAAAGACAATACCACGTTCTAAACTGGTGCCTTGAATGGGCTTTCCATCAATTAAAATACTGCCTTGAA
This sequence comes from Acinetobacter albensis, assembly GCF_900095025.1. Classification (GTDB taxonomy): domain Bacteria; phylum Pseudomonadota; class Gammaproteobacteria; order Pseudomonadales; family Moraxellaceae; genus Acinetobacter; species Acinetobacter albensis. Next base: position 29,072 of record NZ_FMBK01000009.1, read on the forward strand.
AATCTGCATCTAAGCCTACCAATAAGCGCAAGAGTGTTGATTTCCCACAACCACTATTGCCTACAATACTAATAAATTCACCGGGCTGAATATTTAAATTAATCTGTTCCAACACTTGTAAGGCTTCTCCCTCTTGGGGAAAAAATTTATCTAATTTTTGAATCTGAACATGACCTAAAACATTGACTGATTGATTCATGTTATACCCTCAACTTTTTTTATTCACGGCCTGACGCCAACGTAAATTATAATTCTCGAAAAACTGAGCTGCTTTGGAAAATACTAAACCCACCACAGCAATCACTGCCATGCCATACAATACAACGTCCATTTGAAAAAGATTTTGCCCATCCAAAATCGGGTTAACCACACCTAACGATGATACAAAGAAATATTCTGCTCCCACCGTTGCGACCCAAGAGAACACCAATGCAATATTTAAACCAGCAAAAATACTGGGTGCAGCGGCTGGCAAAATCACTTTAAAAAATGTACTGATAGGACTCAATTGAAAAATCTGTGCCACCTCTCTAATTTTATTTGGCACATTTTTTACACCATCATAGGTATTAAAAAACACGGGATAGAACACCACCAAGGCAATAAAAATCACTTTAGATAATTCGCCATGACCAAACCACATGATCATGAGTGGAATCCATGCAAAAACCGCGACATGTTTAATGGCATTCAATGTCGGTGAAAAAAACCGATCTAGCCAGATATTTAAACCCAATAGCAAACCCAAACCTGTCCCAATTAAACCGCCCGCAACAAAACCGGTGCTATTTCTTAACAAACTGGCAATCACATTTTCATACAATTCACCAGACTGAAGACCATTTAAAAATGCCTGCCAAACCTGTTTAGGTGGTGCCAATAGCGCTGGATCGACCCATTGTTTTGCTGTCACCAGTGACCACACTCCAAATAAAATGAGTGGAATGACCCAGCCTCGATAATCAAATTTTTTCATGAGTTCACCTGCTTATATGGCCTTGTCCCAACCACGGAATTTTTTTGTAAAAGGCTGATCAACACATCAAAAGCAAAACCCACCAAACCAATCACAATCACCGTCGCCATGACCACATCTAACTGAAAAATTTGCCGGCCATAGACCATGACATAGCCAATCCCTTCACTAGAAGCCAACAATTCCACCGCAACCAAAGCACCCCATGCACTGGCCAGTGATAAACGTAATCCGCCTATAAAACTCACGAATGCCCCAGGCAAAACGAGATTTTTAAACTTTGACCATGTTCTCAATTGATAAGCCTGTGCCACCTCAGTTAAGGGCTGTGGAATATTGCGTACACCCTTAAAGACATTAATGGTCATAGGCACCAAAGCCGCTTTGGCAATTAGAATAATTTTTAAGGCTTCATCAATTCCCACCACCAAGATGAGCAAGGGAATCCAACCTACGACAGGCACTAAATTAATGACTTTAAAGGTCGGCCAAATATAGGCTTCGGCCCGACGTGATAAACCCATGATTAAACCCAAAGCCAAGGCCAGTAATACGCCAGCACTGAACCCATACGCAATACGAATCAAACTTACGCGAAGATTGCTCCACAGTTCACCACTACTGTATAAGTCTTTTAGAGCTATCCAGACCAATTCTGGCGAAGGTAACAACAAAGGATTTACCCAGTTTTTTGCCACAGAAATCTGCCATAGCCAGAGCAATCCAATCGGGAATATGAGACCGATACTCCACTGCACTGCCCAGCGCTGACTGAGCCATGCCCAGATTTTTTGTGTGTTTTCTGTGCTGGATGGAGTTTCTGATTTTGTTCTGCTCAGTTCAAGTTCTTGTAACATCCGCGATGCTCCTTAAGCGGGCCAATGGCTTATTTGCCACTGGCATTTAAAGGCGTCCAGAAATTCTGCAAGTTTTGACTTTTCAACGCATTGTTAACATATTTCGGCTCAATCCAGCGATCGACATCAATATTGCCTCGGATCAATTTCAAATCTTGCCCCGCTTTGAGCTTTTGCTTAATTAAAGTCACATTGTAAGCATCAAAAATGGGCGCGCTATGACGCTTTAAATCCACACCTGCGTTGGCTTTGGCAATATTACTAAACGATAAGCCAGATTTGGACCACGTTTTGAATAAAGCATCTTTATGAGCCGGATCACTTTCCCATGCAGCTTGTTTGACCAGTACATTCACGACACGCTGTACGGTTTCAGGATATTTTTGTTCAAATTTTGAATTCACCAACACATAACCAGAGAGCTTATAGACATCCGGTTCTTTTTTAGTCGTGTAAATAATCTTGGCAATACCACGATCAACCACGGGTAATAAGGCTTGATTACTCCAAATAGCATCAATATCACCACTGGCTAAGGCTGCATAACCGACAGGACCATCCATATTGACAAAACGGAAGTCTTTTTCAGTTAAACCGTATTTCTTAATCACATTAATGATTGATAAATGCAGGTTGGTTCCTTTAAAGAATCCAATACGTTTACCTTTTAAATCTACTATTGATTTTGCACTTGATCCTGTCGGTACAGCCAAATAGGTGTTGTCACTGGTACCACCAATCGCAATCAATTTGGTATCTAAACGGCTGGCCTTACCAATCAAGGCGGGTAAATCACCTAACCAAGTAATATCGACTAAGCCATTGGCATAGGACTCATTAATGGCAGGACCTGCACCTTTAAAGTTATTCCACTGCACTTTAATCCCATCTTTTTGAAATTCTTTTTCAATCAAACCCAAAGTTTGTGTGGTGGAATAATAGTTGCCATAACCGACTGGACGGTTACCGGTACCGACATAAGGTGATGCAAAACGAATGACACTCGGCTTAGCTTCAGCAGCCATGACCTGAACAGTCGGCACCAACGTGGTTACTGCGAGTACACCTGTAAATAAAATTTTAGTCCACTTGTACATCTCTAGCCTTTCCTCTGAATTCAATTTAAAACATTTAGAAACCGTATTGAAGCTGTGCGACCAGCTCGTTATAACTCTTGTTGGTAATTTCATTATTGATATGGTTTAAATTCACTTGGAATTTGGTGGTTTCTGCAAAGAATGTATTCAGACCCACGCTGTGAATATCAATAGTTTGATTGGATGCATTTTTGTCACGATCAATGCTGTCAAAACGATAAAAACCTTGATAAGACTTTGGCCACCAGTCGTCATAGCGACCTTGGTTGCGGAAACCTTTTACGAATTGTTCCCCAAAGTTCCAGAATAATGTGCCGGTATGAGATTCGCTTTCACGCTGATAGACCGATGCTGTTTGATGGCTATACGTCTGATCTTCACCTTGAACATATTCATAGGTTGCGCCAAAAGGATGATGGTTATAATAAATATCAAAACCTTTACGCAACACATCGCCTTTGCCCGCAAAAGAGGCTGAAGCACCTGAGGTATCAAACAAATTGCTCTTACCCTGATACCACGACACACCAAAACTTAGCTCACGTAGCCATGAGTTATATTCCGCAGGCAAGGTATAACGCAGGCGTCCAATCAAGTTTTTATCATCATTGTCATCCGACTTATTGGCACCATTGCCATTCACCAAACCAAAGGCATAACTGATCATAGGTGAGCGGTAGTTGTAACCATAATCGACCGTTGGTAAAGCATCTCCACGCACAATCAAACCGACTTCACGCAGCGCCAGACCATAGCCATAACCAGGTAAGCTAAACAATGCATTGTTGATGGTTGGTTTTAAATCTTCAGTCGCTTGAACTTCCTGCCCAAAAGGCAATAATTGCTGACCCAAGGTGACAGTCAAACGACCTGTATCTGCACTTAAGGTCGGCAGCACGTTATAAATCAGCTGTGCATCCAATAAATTCAGATAACTATTATTGGTTCCTGTTTGTGGTGATGTACCAAAGCGCAAATTGAAGTCTAGATTTTTACCCTGTTCATAATCTTTAAACAGGTTTCCCGCAAAGCCAACTTGCACTGCCCCCAAATCAAAAGATGAACGACGATTATTCACCGCAGAACCCGTATTTTGACCTTGTGGCTGTGTAACTTGAGCTTCATCGAGATAAGACGCTTTGGCCTGCACCACTCCATTGATCAATAATTGACGGGTTGATAATGCCGTTTTGGTATCACGCTCACGTTGCACTTGATATTTATAGTTTTCAATATCACTCTGTAAGCCTTGCAGTTCTGCTCGGGTGACAAAGCTTTGATCATCTCCACCTTCGGATGTCAGTTCAGCATCAACACCCTCGATATCTGCTAGTGCTGTTGTCTGGTTCTGCCCCTGTATACGCCCCAATTCTGTTTTTAACTGCTTCAGCGACTGCTCAAGCTGGCTGACTTGCTGCTGTAACTGCGCGACATCGGCATCTGCATGGCTGATGGCAATGCTGGCACTGAGTAAGGTCAATACGCCTGCACTTTTTGTTATATAGTTCTTCATGGAAAACAAATACCTACAGCTTGGCAAGCGACACATCGGTCGATTTAATCAGTACAAGCACTTGGCTGCCAATCTGTAAATCCAACTCTTCCACTGAGCGAGTGGTAATCACTGAAGTAAATACACCCGATGCCGTTACTACATCCACCTCTGAAACAACATCACCTTTTACAATTTCCTGAATCGTGCCTTTAATTTGATTACGTACATTAATCGATTGAATAGTCATTTTTAATTCCCGCGGTTTTCGTTGGAATCACTATGGCCTATTTTTTATATTCCCAAAAATAATATAATTTGCTTTTTATATCTTATTTTATAAAATCTAAAAAAGTGATTTTAAATCCAATTTATCTGATATTTTAGATAATCTTGATCTTTAATAATAATATTTTCATATTGCCAAAAAATAACATTCTGTGTTTTTAATTTCTTAATTTCTTTATTAATGGTTTGCCTAGAAGAAGATAATAAATCAGCCAAATCATGCTGTGAGATCTTTAAACCAATTTCAGTACCCAAATGGTGATTAATACCATATTGATGCGACAAATCGAATAATATTTTACAAATTTTTTGATGTAAACTAGCAACTTGTATAAATTTAAGTTGCTGTAAAAGATCTTGCATACGCAGACTTAAAATATGCAAAGCATCTTGTTTTAATGCATTATTCCTGCTCATTTCTGTTTGAAAAACCAATATAGGAATATGTAATATTTTGACTTGATTAAAGGCATAATAATCATAATCAACGACTTGTTGATTAATGCAGGCCAATAAATTTATTGGGCTCTTTTCTGAAAAATAATTAAAAGCATGAAAACGACCCGATGGGCTTAAATATCCAATTTGGATAATCCCATCGAGTAAAATAAAAACTGACTCTCTACAATTATTTTTATTTAATATTAAATTACCTTTTTGGTATTTTTTAATAAATGAAGATTCCAAAATAGAATAAATATGATCATCAGATAATGTTTTAAAAATATTTCTTAATATCTGATTGTTCATTTTTTCATTTAAATTATGAAGCCCCATTATTGATCCATCCAATATTTTCAAAATTAATATTAGATGGATTATTTTAGGCTGACGAATCATTTATTCTTGATTGGTTTTCACTTTATCTGCAAACCTTGTCAATCAATCAGCTTTTATTATGAAACTTTTTCATAATCGACTTCTGAGGCGACATAACGGTAGTCAGACACATCGCGTTTTACTTCTTTACGAATGACTTGACTCAATTGACCATCAACACCGACCGGAATATCCCCTTCTAAAGTGACCCGGCGAACTACACGGTGCTGATCTCCATAGTCATTAATTGCACGGTGTTGTGTTGCACGATTATCCCAAATGGCAATATCACCCGCTTCCCAACGCCAACTGACAATATTTTCCAGTTTTTCTACATAATTTTGGAATATATCAAATAAACGGCGCGAATCAGCTTGGCTATAGCCCACAAATTTTTGAAAGAAATGACCAAGGACTAAGGTTTTTTCAGCTGTTTCTGGATGCACGCGCACCAAGGGATGCTCAGTTTCGTATTCTGTCGAATTAAAGAAATCTTTATACTTTGCCAATACTTCAGCAGGCACACTGGCTTTGGCTGCGTAATCATAATTATTGCTGTGAATGGCTCTTAAGCTTTCTGCCAAGGTTTTGAGTTCTTCTGGCAAATCATTATAGGCCGTTGTGGTATTGGCCCAAACAGTATTTCCACCAACCTCTGGTGCAACAATACTGCGTAAGATAGATGCTTTTGGATAAGCATCTAAAAAGGTGATATCTGTATGCCAACTGTCTGCCCGTGCGCCACGTGAATCTAACTCTAAAATATGATTTGAACCTTGCTTCACAGGAACAGTCGGATGATTCAAGGGCGTGCCCAAACGCGCAGCAAAAGCCTCTTGCTCAATATCATCCAAATGTGACTGATCTTTAAAAAAAATGACTTTATGTTTGAGTAAGGCCTGATTAATTTCTTGTACCACTGTAGCATCAAGTGATGATGATAGTTTGACACCTTCAATCACTGCTCCAATACGCCCATTAATCGCTTTAACTTGAATGTGTTGATATTGAATGCTCATGTTCAATTCCTCATAGATCTATATCTGATAGACAGTGTGTCTGTGGCATCATCATGAAGAATTTACTTATTCATATCTGTCAAAAAATTGACATTCTTATACTGCATTTCAGATATATAAAAATTAAAAGAAGCATTAAAAATGCCAAATCCTATTGCACGCGTTTTCTGTAAAAACCTTGCACAATCTTCTAGATCAATCGACTTTCAATAAAGATAAACTGGTTTCTTGGTGATAAAAAAGTCCGCCTAATGCGGACTTTTTTATCATTGAGGAAAAAGTTTATTGCCCTTTTCCTTGGCTCCATTTGGTCGCCAAGGCTGTTACTTTTTGATAGCCTGTCGGTAAAATCCGCTGGATTAAATCTAAAGTCTTTGCATCGTTCCCAATCAATAAACGGCGTTTATCTTTTTGTACAGCTTCTAAAATTTGACGTGCTGCTTCTTCAGGCGGACAACGTAAGAATTTATTAAAAGTCTGAGCTGATTTTTCAGGATTGAGTCCCAAAGTGCGTAAGCTATCATTCATTTTAGCAGCATTGGCAATATTGGTTCGAATACCACCCGGATGGACACATAGTGCGCTCACACCACAGTTTTCCATGTCCAATTCCTGACGTAATGATTCGGTAAAACCACGTACCGCAAATTTGGTGGCATTATAGGCCGACTGTGTCGGTTGAGCGGTCAAACCAAATAAACTTGAAATGTTTACAATATGTCCTTCACCTGACTTTTTAATCAGTGGCAAGAACTCCTTGGTGCCATATACCACGCCCCAAAAGTTAATATTTACAATCCATTCCAATTCCTCATAACTCGCACCTTCAACTGTCGAACCGAGCGCCACGCCCGCATTATTAAAAATCATATTGATAGAACCATGATTCTGTACAGTGTCCTGCGCCCAAGTCCGTATTTCTTCCAAATTTGCAACATTCACTTTTTTTGTTGTTACCCGAACGTTGCTGCTTTTGACCAGCTCTGCTGTTTGCGCCAAACCTTGCTCATTCACATCACTTAATGACAAATGACAGCCTTGTTTTGCCAACAGGATTGCCAATTGCTGACCAATGCCTGAACCTGCCCCAGTAATTGCGGCCACTTTATTTTTAAAATTTTTCATGATTCATCCTTATTTAATGATTTGCATCATCCATCTCAACCAGTTGCTTCTTTTTCTGCCGTGATGATGTCAGTTGCTTTCATTAATATAATTTTGACAATGAGTATTGTCAATATAATAAATCACCAAACTCAATTGAAAATAGCACTCGCTTTTCATTTCCTGCATAGGTGTAGGCGGAAAATATTGCTAAGATAGCAACATATCTAGATTGAACTTGGCATACGACCTTTATGACTGAACAGCAGACAAATCTTGAAGAAAAAAACAATAAATCTGTAAAAACCAAAGAACGTCAATTTAAAGGTTTATCTTTAACAGAGCGCAAACAGGCACGGCGTGAAAAATTAATTCAGGCAGGCATTGAGGCTTATGGTCGTCAGGGTTTTTTTGCGGTAACGGTGAAAGATATTTGTAATGAAGCCAAGCTAACAGAACGCTATTTTTATGAATCATTTAAGAAAAGTGATGAACTTTTTCAAACCATTTTTTTAACTTTAATTGATCAATTACAACAAAATGTCATGCAAGCTATTATGCAAGCATCACCTGTTCCAGAAAAAATGATTGCATCAGGTTTGACTGCTTTACTCACCACTTTGAAAAATAATCCGGGGATGGCACGCATTATTTATATTGATGCTATGCTGGTTCAAGAGTTACATAACCAAGCCACTATTCATGAAACCATGTCGCGCTTTGAACGCATGATCCATGCCTTTGTGATGTTGACGATGCCGCATATTAAACGCTCGGAACGTGAAATTTCTTTAATCGCCACAGGTCTAAATGGATATATTACCCAAATTGCTATTCGATGGGTCATGAGTGGCTTTAAACAGTCCATGGATGAGGTATTGTCCTCATGTAGTATTGTTTTTCTGTCTTTGGTCAATACTTTTGAAGAAAAGGGTAAAAATATTTAAAAAGAAATTTAGAATTGATATTCATCTATATTCTATGCATAAAGTTATGAAATTTATTAATTTTAAATAAAAATTTAGCAAGAAAAGTTGTTTTAACCGTCTTAAAATTGTCACATTTGTTTGCGAAAGTATCATTCATTCCCTTTTCTGCAATCATACTGTCATAATTAATCTTTGTAATAAGCCTGTCATAAATACAAAACGGTTCACCGTTAACATCAAATAGGATATTGCGTTGTGAAAGATGACTATATATTAATCGTCGATGACGAACTTCCCATTCGAGAGATGATTCATACGTCTCTCGATATGGCAGGCTTTCAATGTTTACAAGCCGAAGATGCAAAACAGGCACATCAAATGATTGTCGATCAACGTCCTTCTCTCATTTTACTGGATTGGATGCTTCCTGGTGGAATCAGTGGCGTAGACTTGTGTCGTCGTTTAAAACGTGATGAAAATTTAACTGAAATTCCAGTGATCATGCTCACTGCGCGTGGCGAAGAAGACCATAAAGTTCAAGGTCTAGACGCAGGTGCAGATGACTACATGACCAAACCTTTTTCGACCCGAGAATTGGTATCACGCATTAAAGCAGTATTACGCCGTGCAAATGCATTAAGTGGTGAGAAAACCATTGATGCCAATGGTCTAATCTTAGATCCAGTCAGTCAGCGCGTTAGTTTTGGTCAAAATATTTTAGAGATGGGGCCTACAGAATATCGTTTATTGGCCTTCTTTATGACCCATCCAGAACGTGCCTATACCCGTGCTCAATTGCTTGACCAAGTATGGGGTGGAAATGTTTATATTGAAGACCGCACGATTGATGTCCATATTCGTCGCTTACGTAAAGTGCTAGAACCTTATGGAGCTGATCGTTTTGTACAAACTGTTCGTGGTACGGGTTATCGCTTTTCGACCCGTGCAGATGTCGCTCTAGGTTAATCATTTTAGGTAAATCGTGTTTTATGTATGAACCGTACCCCGTCCCAGAACTTGCACGTGAACATAAAAAATTCCGTTACAGTAGCTTATGGGCTTTTGCCAAACAAGATTTGCGATTACTGGCTTTTTTACTGCTCATTGCAGCATGTGTCGGAATTGGGCTTGGGTATTTTTGGATTTGTATTTTTAGCGCTTTTTTAATATTTTTTACCTTGCAATTACGTTCACTGTATTTGGTTAATGAATGGATTTCCAATCGTCCCTATGATGTCCCTCCCAACCTACATGGGATTTGGGGGGCTTTGCTATTCAATGTTTACCGCGCACAACGTCAGGAACGCATTGTACAAGCAGAAATGGTTGGTCTAATTGATCGAGCGCAATCGTCATTGGTTGCACTGGCTGAAGCAGTAGTGTTAATTGATGAATTACAACAAATTGAATGGTGGAACCCAGCAGCAGAAAAACTCTTGGGAATTCAAACTTTAGACCGTGGTCGTAATATTTTAACCATTTTACGTCAACCCAGTTTTATTGAATATTTTAACCACATCGATCAAGCACCCGATGGCTTGAAAATGAAATCTTCTGCCTTTGAAGACCATTATGTGCAAGTTAAAATGACCCGTTTTGGCGGCGAAAGTCGCTTACTGGTGGCTTATGATGTAACGCGAATGCATAATCTAGAGCAAATGCGTAAAGACTTTGTCGATAATATTTCGCATGAATTACGTACACCTCTCACAGTACTCAGTGGTTATATCGAAACCTTTCTCGATCAAGAAGACCTTAATCCACGTTGGAAACGTGCTTTTGACCAGATGCAGGCACAAAATAAACGCATGAATGCCTTGGTGAATGATTTATTGTTATTGTCACGTTTAGAAAGTAATAAACAAATTGCCAAAAATCAAATCATTGAAATGCCCAGTTTAATGAATCAATTGTTTGATGATGCTCAGGCCTATAACGTGGATTATCATCATACTTTAAATTTGGATATTGATAGTCACTGTGACTTGATTGGTTCAGATATGGAACTGGCCAGTGCATTTAGCAACCTCATTACCAATGCCATCAAGTACACACCCAAAGGTGGAACCATCACCATGGGTTGGCATGACGATGGTGAACAGGGCATTTTTACTGTACAAGATACGGGTATTGGCATTGATCCAAAACATTTGCCACGTTTAACTGAACGGTTCTATCGAGTGGATAGCGCCCGTAGTCGTCAAACTGGAGGCACTGGTTTAGGCTTGGCAATTGTCAAACATGTGTTGATGCAACACGGTGCATACTTAGAAATTGAATCTAAAGAAAATCAAGGATCTATTTTTAAAGCGATATTTCCAAAAGAACGCCTGTATCAAATGACAGAATAATCTGCCGAATCAAATTCGGCAAAATATCGCAGTGTGTAGATATACTTATTAACCTAAATTCTGTTCTTTTAAACGTGCCTTTTGATAAGCAGGGCGTTGTTGGATTCTTTTTACATACGCCGCAATATTTGGATAGGTTCCCGATATTCTAGATTGGATTGCTTCTAACGGAAAACCCATTTGAACATCGGCAAAAGAAAAATGACCGGCCAAATAGTCATGCTGTGCTAAATAATCTTCTAAAAAAGCAATATGATCTTTTAAACGCGGCTGAATAAAATGGCCTTTCACCCCTGCTGTAATTTTTTTTGCAATTGGTTTGATTAACCAAGGCACATTTTGAGGCACGTTATTCATCACCAATTGCATGACCAAAAGCGGCATCAAAGACCCTTCAGCATAATGCATAAAATAACGATATTGCAGTTGGTCCGCTTTATCCTGTGGTTTAAATTGTTGCTCTACATCATAAGTTTCTTGGAGATACTCTAAAATGACAGCCGATTCAGCAATGGTCTGATCTGCATCAGTCATTACGGGTGCTTTAGCCAAAGGATGAATCTGTTTTAATTCAGGAGGTGCAATAAAACTGGGCAGACGTTTGTAAAACTTAATCTGATAATCCAGTCCCAATTCTTCTAAAGCCCATAAAATACGAAATGAACGTGATTGATCTAAATGATGTAAGGTAATCATGATTCTGGTCTCTATTTTTATGAATTGACTATACGCTATTGGCTTAAAAAAAAGACAGCCTGCTTTACACAAAAAAGCATAACGCTACAGTCAATTCAACCAATTCCGTCTTCATTTCGCGCTTAATAAGTCTGGTCTGATTTAAAGCTGTTTGAGCAAGAATCTCTACAACTTTTTTCTTTAATTTTTGCATTCAGGCTTACACAAAATACAGCTGATATTCAATCGACACTTCAGCTTGTTGATGCTCGTTAAAGTCGCATCTACAGAAAAATGACTTTATAACATTGACTGAAGACCATGAGCGTAGACGCAAGGATAATGATGCTACATTACACATGAGCCGCTAACTGGACCTTTGCCCCACCTCAAAATGCTGATCTATCTATCGGTGTTAAATGAAGTATCTCTGCTGCTTTATACTCGACCGCGGCTCAGCCAAATACTGGCCATTAGAAGTTGTACCCATTATCCTATGTCTATTTCCTGAATTCTGTCTTTATTTTGAAGCCCGCATTCTTTCTGGAAATGTCGGTGCTTCTAAGCGTGGGCCTTCGTAATCGGGAATATGACCAAAACGCTCATCTTGATTAATCCATTGTTCGCGCGCTTGATACAACTCTTCTTGGGTACGCCCAACAAAATTCCACCACAGTAAAATAGGCGACTCAAAAGGCTCACCACCCAATAATAAAATACGACTCCCGCCATGTAATTGAATGTCTATTTCGAGCAAACCCGGTTCCAATACCACCATATTATCTTCATTTAATTCATGTCCATTGACGACTGCTCCGCCTTCCAACGCCATAAATCCATATTCAAAAGCAGGATTCAGCACAATTCGAGTCGTGGTCGTTTCTTTGGCGGTTAAATCTACGCCCAACAATGCACTATGTACAACAACAGGAGACTGAGTGTCTAAAAACTCTCCCACTAGCACCGTAAATTCAATTTGATCTTTTTCTACCACGGGCAGTTCTGGATAATGATCAAAACGCGGTTCGATATTCAACTTATCATCTGGTAAGGCAATCCAAAGCTGAGCAGCATGCATGTGGGTTTCTGTTTCTGGAGCAACTTCGGTATGCGAAATACCATGCCCTGCTGTCATCAAATTGACCTGTTTGGGACGAATTAATTGCTGAGTTCCCAAACTGTCGCTATGCATCATGGTGCCTTCAATCATCCAAGTGAATGTTTGCAAACCAATATGTGGATGTGGACCGACATCCAACCCTTCGCCTTGAGGAAAAGTCACTGGACCCGCATGATCCAGAAAACACCATGCGCCAATTAAACGTTTATGTCGACTCGGTAAAGCCCGTTTAATTACAGTGCCTTGTCCAATTTCTGCACTTCGTAGTGGAAATTCTTGAATAAATTGATTGACGTATTTTTCACAATCGTCTGAGTAAGAAAGCTCTGTATAATTGCTATTGGTCATATGATAATCCTCAATTCTATTAACGCGATGATACTTGCCTATTCTGAATCTTGATTGATGATCCTATAACCATGGACAGATTCAACCTAGCTTTAAATCAATATGCCAAATATTCTAATGAGAACAATATTATTTTTGCAATTTTTAACTATTTTATAGATTATTCAAGCTTTAAGCGCTTATTTATATGAATTTTAAAAATAAAAAGAATTTTGTCACAATTCTTTTTACGCATTTTGCTTGTTATTTTATATACAAAATTTAAGCTTCAGAATATGATCAATCGATAAGAATCCCAATTAGGGGCAGTTTTATGTCGATAGGAAAGATAGGGAATTCTCAGTACAACAATAATAAAAAAAATTATTATAGTGAAGGGAGTCACACCAATCATGAAACAGCATATATTTTGCCAGAACAATTATGTACGCTTGAAAATCGCAACGCGATAGAGCAGGCACTCATTGACACGAAAACACGTGTTCCCGAATCATTAAAACCCTACTATTTTGACTATCAAAACAAGCATCAGCGCCAGTTTTTAGAGCGTGTCAATCTGATTGGCCAACTGACTTTTTTAAGTTATTTCTTTGTCGACTGGTTCCTTTTACCTGATATTGCGACACTTTCAGGTATTTTGCGTTTAAGCCTCGTACTTTGCACACTTTTAATCAATTCATTTATTTTCCGTTATTGCAAAAATATCAAGATTTTAGACAGTCTGCTTCCAGTTTACGTGACTTTGGCTGCCGCTATATGGGTTGAGCTGTTATATCTATCGAATAGCCCTATTGTTTCAAACTATATCTACGCAGCTGTTATTTTCATTTTATTGGGAAATTTATGTGTACAGGTGTGTTTTCGATATTCCGTCCTTACTTCATTTCTAATTAGCCTCGTGATTCTTCAGGGGGTGTATCGAATATTTGATTATCAAGATGTGATTATTTTCTTATTAACTTATATTCCTGTCCTATTACTGAGCATGTATATTAGTTGGAATAACACTTTAAATTCAAAAAGAAATTTTTTACGTGTTCTGTTAAATGACTGGAATTATTATGCATTAACTGAACTGGCACATACCGATGAATTAACCCAATTGAATAACCGTCGGCAATTTATGCAAGTTGCAGACCAAACTATTCGTAAATGGCCAAAATATAATTTAGCTTGTTTACTGATGTTCGATATCGATTTTTTTAAAAAAATTAATGATACATATGGGCATGATGTGGGTGATGAAGTTCTGCGTATACTCTCTGAAATTACCCGTAATGAAATGCGATTTACTGATGTGCTTGCGCGTTTTGGTGGGGAAGAATTTATTGCCTTATTGCCAAACACTACTTTAGATGATGCAGTTATTCTTGCAAATCGTTTATGTAAAAAAATAGAAGATCATCAAGTCAATATTCAAAATAAATTCTTTTTTAATTTTACCGTCTCGATTGGTGTCTCTCAGCTACAATCTCAAGAAAATGATTTAACTGTCCTGATTAAAAATGCCGACATTGCACTTTATCAAGCCAAGAAAAATGGACGTAATCAAGTTGCTGTTTATACCTGTGAATAGCTAAAAATTTTCTTCATCAAAGCGATCTTGGTCTATTTTATAGATATGAAAGCTCCTTTCCACTTGTACACCTAAACCGAACTCAATCATTAACGAAGTAAGCTTATCCCCATCTATTAAAACAATCCCAGATTTACCCGCAGACTCTTTAGCTTCTTTGCTAAAAGTTGAGGTGGTAATAAATACCCCCTTCTTAGCCACTTGATCTGCCAATGCGCCTTTAAATTGTTGAATATCAGGACGGCCCACCGTATTTTCCCAACGTTTGGCTTGAATATAAATCTTATCTAAACCTAAACGATCTTCGCTAATAATACCGTCAATCCCACCATCACTTGTTTTGCCTATCGCTTGAGCAGCATCTTGATGCGAACCGCCATACCTCATAGCAACCAATAAATCGACGACTAATCTTTCGAAAAATGCAGGATTATTTTCTTTAACCAATTTCAGTAAATCACTCTTTAATGATTCTTTTAATAATTCAGTTGTCTCTATGATTATTTCATCAGGCGTTCTTTGATCATCTGACTTCTGTAATAGTATCCTATCAATATTTTTTTCTTGCTGAATTTCCTGATTTTCTTTAGAGATTCCTAATTTATAATTTGAGAAACTTTCGAACTGCATCAAAAACTCATTCGTAATACTTGTCAACTTTACTAAATCCAATTGACGTCCTATTGGGCTTAATTCACAAAATCCACGCTAAGGCTGATTTATCAAACCTGCCTTAGCTAAATAAGTTTTAGCCCAGCCAGTACGATCATAAAAAACTGTTTTTGTACCACTTGATAATCTTAAACTCAGTTCTTCTTGACTAAGCCCTGAACTCTCTGCCAAAAGCCTAGCCATTTCACCAAATTTAATGGCCTCTTGTTGCTCTGAAAGTAACTTCAGCAATGGAAGCATCAATTGATCGTAAGTTGGCAAAGACATTTTATTCTCTAATTAAGATACTAGTTTTCAAACAGTATAAAAAGAAAAGAGCGCTTAGGCGCTCTTTTTTAAAGATAATTTTCGTTAGAAAATTATTCCCATTCAATCGTAGCAGGTGGCTTAGAAGACACGTCATAAACCACACGAGAAACGTCAACAATTTCATTCATAATACGCGTCGAGATCTTGTCTACTAAATCATATGGAAGATGCGCAAAACGTGCTGTCATAAAGTCAACAGTTTCAACAGCACGAAGTGCAATCACCCACGCATAACGACGGCCATCACCTACCACACCAACCGATTTAACAGGTTGGAATACAGCAAATGCTTGCGCAGTTTTGTCATACCAGCCGCTAGCACGAAGCTCTTGCATGAAAATGTCATCTGCTAAACGTAAAATGTCAGCATATTCTTTTTTCACTTCACCCAAAATACGCACGCCCAAACCCGGACCTGGGAATGGATGACGGTAAAGCATTTCGAACGGAAGACCTAAAGTTGTACCTAAACGGCGAACTTCGTCTTTAAACAAATCACGGATTGGCTCAACCAATTCAAAGGCCAAATCTTCTGGTAAACCGCCCACGTTGTGGTGCGATTTAATCACATGCGCTTTACCATTTTTAGTTGCAGCAGATTCGATTACGTCTGGATAAATGGTGCCTTGTGCAAGGAAGTTTACGCCATCAAGTTTACGTGCTTCTTCTGCAAATACACCAATGAACTCACGGCCAATGATCTTACGTTTTTTCTCAGGATCCACTTCACCTTTCAGCGCAGTTAAGAAACGCTCTTCAGCATCAGCACGAATCACACGGATACCCATGTTTTTCGCAAACATATCCATCACTTGTTCGCCTTCGTTTAAACGAAGTAAACCGTTATCTACGAATACACAAGTGAGTTGGTCGCCAATGGCACGATGTAAAAGTGCAGCCACCACAGATGAATCGACACCACCTGAAAGACCTAACAATACTTTTTGATCACCAATTTGTGCACGTAATTGCTCAACACGTAAGTCAATGATGTTTTCAGAATTCCATAGGTTACGGCAACCACAGATACCGTGAACGAAGTTAGAGAGTAATTCCGCACCTTGAGTAGTGTGGGTAACTTCTGGATGGAATTGAATACCGTAGAAACGACGCTCTTCATCAGAAACCATTGCAAATGGGCAACTTGGTGTGCTGGCAGTCACTTGGAAACCCGTTGGAATACGCGTTACTTTGTCACCATGGCTCATCCAAACTTTAAGTTGATCTTTGGTATCTTCAAGATCACCAATCAGTTTGTCACGAACCTGAATATTCACTTCAGCATAGCCAAACTCATGTACAGTTCCTGGCTCTACTTTACCGCCAAGTTGTTCTGACATGGTTTGTAAACCATAGCAAATACCTAGAACAGGTACGCCTAAGTTGAATACAACTTCTGGTGCACGTGGACTACCTTCTTCATGAACACTTTCTGGACCACCTGAAAGGATAATCCCGTTTGGGTTAAATGCACGAATGTCTTCTTCAGACATATCAAATGCGTACATTTCTGAATAAACACCAGCCTCACGTACACGACGTGCAATCAGCTGGCTATATTGAGAACCGAAATCCAAAATTAGGATACGATCTTCAGTAATTTGGGTATTGGTAGTCATGGCAAACAACTATGCAGGCAACGAATATAAGCGCGATATTCTAACATTTTTCCAGGCAATACGCATACTATTCGCTCAAGCGCTGTATGCTTTTGATTATGTAATATTTCGGACAGAAAAAAGCACCTTTTCAGGTGCATTTTTTATTCAGTGACTTTCTCTATTTTAACCACTTCAATATCGGTCGGTTTATAACGATGCGTATCGACTTCTCCTATTGCAGTGACTTTATCCCCTGCTTTTAACCCTGCTGCTTTCCAGAGGTCATCATCTATTTCAAGTAAGATCAGTCCTGTACCATCATTAAATTCATAATGTTCCTGATTTAGATGTTTCAACAATGTTCCTGTCAAAGTCACCGCAGTTGCATCTGGCAGTTTTTTAGCCTCAGCCACTGTTACAACTTTTTGTGCTGCCTCAGCCACAATCACGTGATCATCTTTCCCTGCCCAAACGCTTGTTGTAGCCAAAAGCGAACCTGTTAGACACAATGTCATCCACATTTTATTCATGAATTATTTCTCTTGTTATCAGGATCAAGCTTTTAATTTAAACAAAAATAGGCATGCTGTACGCTGATCTTTTGTAACTAAGCGAATGCACCACAATATGCAAAATTGGCTGAAAAATTCAGCCAACTACCATGATTTAATTCAAGGCTTTTCTATTTGACTATCTAGACTGAATTTACCTGCACCATGCAACATCAAAAACAACAGACCGCCTGTCATTGCAAAGTTTTTCATAAAATCAATACTATCTTCTGCACTGCCATGAAATAAAAATGCAGTGATCAAACTAAATATAGCTAAACCAAATGCTGCAAAGCGCGCTTGAAAACCAAATAACAAGGCTAAACCACCACCAAACTCAATCAGAATCGTTAACGGCAGCATGGCACCAGGCACACCCATATTTTCCATATAACCCACTGTTGCACTATACGCAGTTATTTTGCCCCAACCTGCCACAATAAAAATATACGCCATCAGGATCCGTGCGATCAGACTAACCCAAGCATCGACATGGGTATTTTGAACGAAATTTTTTACCACAACATTGGGATTTAACATAAGACCATGACCTGAATATTTTGTTTGGATGAATCGATATTAGGCGGTTTGTATTGAATAATAAAGCATCTATTTGCAGATACATCGTTGCAAAAATAGAATGATTATACTGGAATTTATTTCCTGATTTATACTGACTTTCAAGGCTTAGACTGCTAGGATTTCAGCACATTTTCCCTACCTGTGATCCCATGGAACTGCTTGATTTTATATTACATGTCGATGAACACTTGCTTGAGTTTATAAACAATTATGGTGTCTGGATTTATGCCATTTTATTTCTCATTATTTTTGTAGAGACAGGTTTGGTGGTCATGCCGTTTCTCCCTGGCGATAGTTTATTGTTTGCAGCAGGTGCATTGGCTGCATCCACGGGAGCAATGGATCCTTGGGTACTCATGGGACTACTCTTTATTGCGGCCGTGTTAGGCGATACTTTAAATTATCATATTGGTAAATTTATTGGGCCACGTGTATTTGAAGTAGAATCCCGTTTTATCAACAAACAACACTTGGCGTATACCCAAAAGTTTTTTGAAAAGCATGGCGGCAAAACCATTATTTTTGCTCGATTTGTTCCTTTTGCCCGTACGTTTGCACCTTTTGTGGCAGGGGCAGGCAGCATGAATTATAAATATTTTCTGTCCTATAATGTCATTGGTGCTTTTTGCTGGATTAGCTCTTTTATTACTTTGGGTTATTTATTTGGAAATATGCCCATTGTCAAAGATAATTTCACCCATTTAATTTTTGGCATTATTATTATTAGTGTTCTTCCGGGCATTATTGGTTTTATTCGTCAGAAGATGAAAAAGAACAACTAATTTTTCTGTATAAAAAATAATCTTGAAAGATAAAAATTAAAAAAAACGAATCACCACGGGTAACATACACATCAGCAGCAACATGGCCGATCCTTTATATAAAAGATCGGTTTTTATTTGCTTAAATTGACCCGCCAAAATAGCACGGCCGAAAGACATCCAAAACAGAACACTTGGCAATAACACCAACCCAAAAATTGCAAAAACCACAATAAAATTGGTCGGGTTAGACCATGTTTCTGGTGGAAAAACGCCCGCTGCGAATAAGAGTGCCTTCGGATTCTTTAATGTGGAAAAAAATAGCTGACGCGGTGTAATGGCAACATAGCGTTGATTATGCTGCTGTAAATGTGCTGAACGCCATAAATGGAACGCCAGCCACAGTACATAAGCTGCACTTAAAAGATGTAAAATATGGGTGAGATGTGGCCAAATAGGATGACATAAATGCAGAAAAATTGCCCATAAATTAATGGCATAGAAATAGCCAAATAATTCTGCGGGAATAAATAGACTGGTTTTTTTAAGTCCTTGTTGATGTGCTGAACTTGCAAGTAATGCGTTGGTTGGGCCTGGAATCATCAGTACCGCAATCATTGCCAATACAAAAAGCCAACTTTCAATCATAAAGACCTACATCACCATTAAACAGGAACACACCTTATACGAAACTCATAAAAAGTGACATATTTTTTAATGCGAAAATATAGTCTCTATGGTTTTAATTTAGCTCTTTAAAATCATAAACAATTATTTTAATTCATTTTTTTATGAAACATTTTGCTAACATTTTGTCAAAACAGCCCACTTTTTAACTCAACAACTGTATGGCTATTTTTGTGAAATTCATGCTTTATTACGAAGAATGATGGGGCAGTTTTTAAATTGAGCTGCTTGAACCATTGCTTCTTGCTCACCTAAAAGCCGTGCTAATTCGGTATTTTTTGTGTTAGAGGATTGACCCATATTGACTGAAACGCTCGGCCCTATTCCCCAACCTCCACGACTTCCCCAACCACCGCCAAGACCGAGACCAACGCCCACACCTGTTCGCTTAGGTGCTTGCACGCCATTGTCAACATAGTGCTGAATACGATTATATTCACTTTGCAACTGTGAACAATTCAGGGCTTGATATTGTGTTGGTGAAACGTAGCTGGGTTTCACCGTTGTTGCACACGCACCAAGTAAAAAAGTACTGCTGATCAATAAACCGAGATAAAGCGTTTTCATAGTTAATCTCAAATCTTATTTTTGCTCAATTTCATTGAACAATAATTGATAGGCCTGCGTCAACTTATGTTCAGCAGCCAAATGAATGAGAGGCTGATTTTTTACATGCGATTCTTTCATCAAAATGGAAGGCGGCAACATATTGTCTAAAACTGGCATCCCTTCATCTTTAAGTTGTTGTACCACTTCACGCGGTAATTTTGCCTGTGCTTGAAACTGGTTCACCACAATGCCTTCAATCTCTAAACGATCATTATGGTCGTCCTGAGTTTCAATGATATTTTCAATTAACGTGTTTAAAGCTCGTTTTGAAAACACATCGCAGTCAAACGGAATGAGGACTCGATCTGCGGCAATCAAAGCCGATAAAGTAAAGAAATTAAACGCAGGCGGTGTATCAATATAAACACGTTCATATTGTTCTGCCAGTTGTTGCAAAGCATCGCGCAATTTATAAATTTTGTGTTTCGATTCTAGAGCATGAGCCAAATTGCCCAATGTTGGACTGGCTGGAATCACGTCTAGATTTTTAAAGGGAGATTGATGTACATAGCTTTCTAAACCTTTGCTACGGTTTTTTAAAATGGAGCCAATCGCATTGCTTAAAAGTCCTTTGCCTTGCGGATTACCCAATACTTCTTCAAAATAATTTTCAATATTGGGTTCAAGCGCGGGTTTATCTGCAGAATAAGTGGCATCATCCCCCAACAAATATTGACTGGAATTGGCTTGCGGATCGAGGTCAATCAATAAGGTTTTAAAACCTTGATGAGCACTGATTGCTGCTAAATTGACGGTAATACTTGATTTACCGACGCCACCCTTTTGATTAAAAACCACACGTGTCCGCATTCCAGTCCTCGATTATTTTGTATTTATATATTCATGAAGTAGTTTAACCTACTGATTTTTTATTCAGAATAATTATGTCCAACAATTAACCAAAATTTGGTTTCATCATCACCAAAGCTAAAATTGCAATTAAGGCAACAATAGCAATCGCTAAACCTGCGCGACGCTGAATCAACAAAATTTGATCATCTTTTTTATAGGCTTTGATTAATGATGAAAATAACACCAAAAATAAAACCACTTTGGCATAGAACCAAGATTGTACCTCGAAGTTTTTAATGACTAAAGAAACAACGCCTGTCAGTACAATACAAGTCATCACCAAGTGTTGTAGTGCCACAAAAAATTTACGTGCGACAGGATTGGGCTGGTTGCCTTGCACACCTATAAATAAAGTAAAGGCGCGTGCAATGATCACTCCGATGAGCACAGTTATGCTGATCATGTGAATTATTTTTACCGTTAGCTGCATATCCATAAATTAAGCTTCCTTAGTCGGATTTTGGTGCATGTGCACAATCAGGACTTGTCGTGGCCTGTCCTGTCCATTCTGAAGGAAGGAAAGTATGAATCGCTAAAGCATGAATCGCACCTGGACTCAACAAATCTCCAGCAGCTGCATAAATTTTTTGATGACGTTGTACTAAGCGCAAGCCTTCAAATGCTTCACTGACCACAATCACTTTAAAATGGGATTCTTTTCCAGGAAAATATCCACCATGACCTGAAGATTCATTCACCACTTCTAAATGTATCGGTGATAAATCGTTTAATCGTTGAATCAGTTGTTGTTCTAAATGCATTCTCAGTACTCCAAAATCACTTTGCTTGCAGTATAGCCTGTTCTTATAAAATATTTAGTAGAGACGTGATAAATCATTTCTCTTCGTCACATTTGAGTATTTTAGAAACAATACGCAGGAAAAATGGTTTTATTTTATGCAATTGATACAAGTTTTTTCACAAAATGATTGACCACATTTTCACATAATGTATTATACACGGCATGCGGGAATAGCTCAGTTGGTAGAGCATAACCTTGCCAAGGTTGGGGTCGAGAGTTCGAGTCTCTTTTCCCGCTCCAAATTTTTTAGTGTAAGTTTTAGAAAAAACTGCTCAATAAGCGGGAATAGCTCAGTTGGTAGAGCATAACCTTGCCAAGGTTGGGGTCGAGAGTTCGAGTCTCTTTTCCCGCTCCAAATTTAAAAAAGCTCTCATCGAAAGATGGGAGCTTTTTTCTTATTGTTTTTTAAAACACTGTTTATCATTTGAATCCAAATTTTAAGTCATTCTATTATTTCTCATCTTAATATAATTTAGCGTTGTGACCAGAGTGTGACCAAAATCTGTCTATAGCTGATTTAAGATTATAAAAATAAATATCCAACTTATTAATTGTTAGAGAAAAGAGATCAATAAAATACTGTTAAAAAAGGAAATATATTCACGGACTAGATACAAAACAATGCAATGGCCTCAATTTAGTCGATGTTAAACTCTCTTTATCCCTATTTTGAGTGCTCAAAATGAAAGAGCCATTTTAAATAAAATAACGTAAAAAGATAACGAGGTCATAAATGTCTAAACACTATGATTATATTGCCATTGGTGGTGGTAGCGGTGGAATTGCATCAGTAAATCGTGCTGCATCTTATGGAAAAAAATGTGCCTTGATTGAAGTCGCGGATTTAGGAGGTACTTGCGTTAATGTCGGCTGCGTGCCTAAAAAAGTCATGTGGTACTCCGCTCAAATTGCAGATGCGATTCAAAAATATGGCCCGAGTTATGGATTTAATACTGAACTTAAAAAATTTGATTGGGAAAAACTGGTAGAAAATAGACAAGCCTACATCAAAAGAATTCACGCATCGTATCAATCGGGTCTCAGTAAAAACAATGTGGATGTGATCCATGGTTTCGCAACATTCGTTGATGATAAAACCATTGAAGTTAATGGTGAAACCTATACAGCAAACCATATTTTGATTGCCACAGGAACTCAACCCTCTCGCCCAGATATTGAAGGGGCTGAATTCGGCATTGATTCAAATGGTTTCTTTGAGTTACAAGCCTTACCAAAACGTACGGCGATTATTGGTTCAGGTTACATTGCTGTTGAATTAGCAGGTGTTTTAAATTCTTTAGGTTCTGAAGTTCATCTCTGTATACGTAAAAACTTACCCTTACGCAGTCTAGATAAGTTTTTAAGTGAAACCTTGTTAGACAGCATGCGCAACGATGACATTCAAGTTCACACCCAAGCAACGCCTGCTAAAGTCTCCAAACTTGAAGATGGTTCTCTCCTTTTACATCTAGAAGATGGTACACAGCATAGTATTGACTGCCTCATTTGGGCGGTTGGACGAAACCCCAATACCAAAGCACTGAAACTCGAAAATACCTCTATTCAATTAGATGATTCCAAATACATTCAAGTTGACCAGTTCCAAAACACATCCGCACCCCATATTTATGCAGTAGGCGATATTACGGGTAAAGTTGAATTAACACCTGTGGCTGTCGCTGCGGGTCGTAAACTCTCAGAACGTTTGTTTAATGGCAAATCTGGCGAATATTTAAATTATGACAATATACCCACGGTCGTTTTTAGCCATCCACCGATTGGCACGGTGGGTTTAACCGAGGAGCAGGCTGTTTCAAAATTTGGACAAGACCAGATTAAAATATATAGCTCATCTTTTACATCCATGTATACGGCAGTAACCGAGCATCGACAAGCTTCAAAAATGAAATTAATTTGCTCTGGAGCTGAAGAAAAAATAGTGGGTATACATGGTATTGGTTATGGGATGGATGAAATTTTGCAAGGTTTTGCTGTCGCACTCAAAATGGGGGCCACCAAAAAAGATTTTGATGATACGGTGGCTATCCACCCGACTTCAGCTGAAGAATTCGTCACCATGCGTTAGTTTTTGAGTTAAAAAGAAAGCATAAAAATCCCGACATCCTGTTGGGATTTTTATTTTGGGATCTATCAAAAGCGCTGACAGGGTTTTATAAAATCAGGTTCTTATTTTCAAGTTAAAAATTCATTCAGAACCATCAGGACACAACGCACAAACAGCGCCTTTCAATCCAAAGTTTATCGGGTGCTCTCTAAAGCTAGGATAAGAGTGATTAGAAATAAGCATTGATCAATATTTTCAATATCACAATCTGATTTTGATTACGTTCGATTCAATTCACTACACCATAGAACAGGATTAAGTTGAGTCAACAAAACCCTTTCTCTGTATTTTTGATCAGTAAAGATCAATTCACCTTATCGTTCAACCTATAAGATGATCATTTTATTTCAACGTAGATTTATAATGTGACAGTGTCGCAACGGCAATTGCTGAAATAATGACTGCAGGCAAACTTGCGACCAAAATTCCTGTAGTTCCCACGCCTAAAGCCAAGATTTTTCCTGTTAATAATGGCCCAGTCATTGCGCCTAACCGACCTAAGGAAATCGCACTGCCTACACCCGTGACTTTACCTGTACCTGAGTAGAAAATTGGTGAGATCCCGTACAGAATAGATTGTCCTCCTGTAGAAAAGATGCCACCCATCACGCCAGCTATAATTAACATCGGAATATACGTGGTGGTGAACAATAAACTTAACGCAATAAATAGACCACTATAAATAATTGCGGCCAATTGCCAAAGTTTTAAACGATCCAGTAAGTAGCCCAATCCTAAAGTACCAATGACTGCACCCACTTGAAAGACCAACATAACCATAAACGCTTGTTGTTTTTCTAAGCCTTGCTCCATCAATAAATTAGGTAACCAACTAATCAAAATATAGTTAATCATTAAGGTAAAGAAAAAACCTGTCCAAAGCGGCAAAGTCTTTTTATATTGTTGATCTTTAAATAATACCTGTGCCATGTTAGGCACAGTTTCTGTTGCTGTATGGTTCACAGTCAATGCTTTCGGCTTATCTTTAAGAATAATGGCCATGAATGGAATTAATAACAACGGCATTAATCCGCCAATTAAAAATAAAGTTTGCCATTTAATCTCGGGTAATAAGATTGCAAGACTGGCAACAAAAATTGCGCCTACAGGTAATCCGCAATACATCAAACTATTTAATTTACCCCGATTTTTTTCAGTTGCTTCATCGCCCACAACTGAAATCATGGTTGGCATTGCTGCCCCCAGACCTAAACCTGTAATAAAACGAGCGGCATATAAAACTTCAACAGTCGGTGCTAATGCAGTGATAGACATAAACACACCAAAAATTGCAATAGAGAGCATAAGAACTTTCTTTTGCCCCATATAATCTGCAATTCTCCCCCCAAAAAATGCGCCAAATAACATTCCGAAGACACCTAAACTAAAGACATAGCCCATTTGCACTTGGTCTAAACCGAAAGTTAATGCGATTCCTTTGGCGGCAATGCCTGGGGCTTGAAGGTCAAAGCCTTCAAAAAAAGCGACCCAAAAACATAAAAATATGGTTAATATTTTTTGTACTTTCCCTGTGTGTATCTGCGTCATGCTTGATCTCCATCCATAAAATACAAATCGTTTTAAAACGATGATTTGCTCCCCTATTCTGTGTTTAATCTTTATACATAAATACCAAGACAATGGTCGGATATAATCAAGCTAAACTTAATAAAATACCGCTTATTCGAATCAAAATATTAAAAAAAAGAGTTTTGGATAATCAAATAATTTTTATTATTCAATCTATTCATATGTTTATGAAAATAAGTAGTTATTTATGATTAAACCATACTCAAAACAGATGAGTTAAAATTTGGAAATAAAAAATAATATTGGTTAAGCGTTAAATAATCCAATTAACGACACATTCAGCTTTTTATTTTTTATATTGACCATTTTTGTGTATCCAATATTTAAAATAATTTTTAGTTGCTTTCATCTCAAAAAATTTAATTCAAACCCATATCAGCACTTAATGCTTGATTATTAAAACCACACAACCAAAATATAAAAACCTTGCCGAAATACAGTTAAAATCTGATATCGTTTGATTGAATAAGATGAAATCTGCACTGTATGAAGAACATTCTGATGAAAATATAGGTTTTTGATCAAGTCTGAACGTTTAGTACAATTTTTAAATCCTTAAGGAATATACAGTAAAATTATGGAATTACGTCATTTGCGGTATTTTGTTGCGGTTGCTGAAGAGCTCAATTTCACTAAAGCAGCTCAACGTATGTGTACGGTGCAACCTTCATTAAGTCAACAAATTAAAGATTTAGAACAAGAAGTGGGTGTACAACTTTTGGTACGTACCAATCGTAAAGTTGAACTGACAGAAGAAGGAAAAGCATTTTTAAAAGAAGCATTACTTTGTTTAGAACATGCAAAAAAAGCCATACACGATGCACGTCAAGTCTCTAAGTTTAATCAGGATCATTTAAATATAGGCTTTATTCCTGTCGCAGAAATGAAGGTATTCCCCTATATCATGCCCAATATTCGTGCGCACTTTCCTAGTTTAACCATTAATTTTCAAAGCCTGACAGATGAATTGCAATTTCAGGCATTAAAAAAAGGCGAAATTGATATCGCCTTTACACGTTATATCGATGAAAATGAAGAACTTGAGTCGTTGCAAGTTTTTCAAGAACCTTTGGTTTTAATTGTTCCAAAAGACGCCTCAGTGACATCAGTAAAACAAGTCAATATTAAAAGTTTCAATCAACAAAATTTCGTGATCAGTGATGAAGCATCTTCACCACAACTCTATAAAATTATTCAAAACTTTTTAAAGAAAGAAAAACTTAGCCCTAATATCGTGCAGTATTCGACCAATATTTTACTAAATGTAAATTTAGTGGGGATGGGATTAGGTTGGAGTCTCGTACCGATGTATGTAACGCCACTCTTGGGTGATAAAGTGGTGGTGAAAAATACCGTTGAACCTTTACCAATGATTAGCTTATATGTCAGCTATCGCAAAAATCAGAAAAATGAAGCAATTGATTTAATTTTAAGAATATTAAAAGAACACTTTTATATTAATATTTTGTAATTCAGCTCTAAACAAAATTTAATCAGAGAAATTTAAGTGATTGAGTTTTATGGATGATAAAAAAGTCACTGAATTCAGTGACTTTTTTTATTTAATTCAGTAATTATGAATACAGTTTTTCAAATAACTGATTGCTAATACTATTTACTGTCTGCGGAATCGCTAAGGCTGCCACAAAACGATCAGGACGTAAAATCACAATCGATTGGGTGGTTTTACCAAACCATGTACGAATATCTATCCCCACATCTCCAATCGTAATTACGCCATCTAGTTTTTTACGTTGCGGATTATCCATTTGTATTGCTGGAAGTACTTGGATAAATTTCACCCCGAGAGTTTGCCATTTTTGCATGGTTGCATCATTGATGCCCCATTTAGGGTTAACACCCCAAGCAATAATTGCAAAATCATTTGCAATCACTTCATCCAGTAAAACCGATTCACCAGAGTCTAGTTTAACTTGAGGCTGAATAAACATCTTACCAATAGGTGAATGCTTATTGCTATCTTTGACCAAGGCACCATCTGCGTATTTAGGCATCGGTT
The DNA here is from genome assembly GCF_900095025.1 of Acinetobacter albensis. GTDB lineage: Bacteria > Pseudomonadota > Gammaproteobacteria > Pseudomonadales > Moraxellaceae > Acinetobacter > Acinetobacter albensis. The sequence goes on from NZ_FMBK01000009.1 coordinate 56,884, forward strand.
TAAAGCGCATTTCCAATAAATATTGTTTGATGGGTTTAATGTAATTTAAAGCGTAAGCAATTCGATCACGGACAAAACCTTGCCAGACTTTAGGCGGTGCAAGTACATGACCCGCCATGACCGAAAGATCGATCATGGCTTTGGCATGATCTTTTCGTTCAAGTTGATAAGAGTCGAGTAATTCAGGACCCGATTTGCCTTCGACCACCAACGCAATTTTCCAAGCAAGGTTGAATGCATCACGCATACCACTGTTATAACCTTGGCCTTGCCATACTGGCATAATGTGGGCCGCATCACCTGCCAATAAAATTCGATCAACACGGAATTTATCCGCAATACGGGCATTATGGGTGTAGACACGTTGACGAATCACTTCAATGTTTTCAGTATTTGGAAGGACTTTAGCAAGAAGTTTATTAATATTTTCCGGCTTGCTGAGTTCTTCTTGAGTTTCACCCGGCATGACCATGAATTCGAAACGGCGGATACCGTGTGGTAAAGCAGCAGAAACATAGGGACGCACAGGATCACAACACAAATAAACATGTGGCGTGGCTAATGGATCATTTTCAAGATCAATCACAATCCACTGATTGGGCGCTGTTTTACCATCAAATCCAATATTTAACGTGCGTCGAACAATAGAGTTTCCTCCATCACACGCAATCAAATATTGAGCCTGAATCACTTCAGCTTGCTGGTCTGCAGTTTGAATATTTAAAGTGACGCCATCGGCATCTTGACTAAATTGGGTCAGATCACGCGAAAATAAAATCTGGGCTGTTTTATAGTTTTTTAAATTTTCGAGTAAAACTTTATCCACCTGTGGCTGAATAAAAGCATTACGACGTGGCCAACCAAATTCACGCGTCATGGGTTGAATATCGGCAAAACAATGACCTTTTGGGGTTAAAAAACGCATGGCATGATTTGGCGTGGTATGCGGTAAAACTTGTTCAATTAAACCGAGGGATTGGATGGTACGTAAAGATTCATCATCAATCCCAATCGCACGTGGGTAATCAATCAAACTCGCCAACTGTTCTACAACAATGACTGAAATGCCTTGCTTGCTTAAGTAATTGGCAATCGTTAAGCCCACTGGGCCTGCACCTAAAATTGCCACTTGGGTTTTATAATTAATTGGGTTAGTACTCATAGCGAAATCCATTCCAGTCACAATTAAGTCTATTAACGGTGAATACGGAGGTCTGAACAAGCTAGTCTATAGTCGTTATATAGGTTAAGAGAAATGACTGACATTCAATATTTAAAATATAAGCAATTGAAAAATAAAATATTTATCAATTAAAACAAATCTGTTTTGATGATCTGTTCATCATTTTTTTCTATCAATATTGAAATAGCATACAATCAATTTTTAATAGGCAACAACACAGTATTATCTCTTCAACTAATATTTTTATTATAAAAATGAGAAGCTTAAATTTATGCTCACTTTTTCAATCTCATCCAAACAAAGTCAGAGTATCGCTATTTCTTAGCTTATAGTCGTAGACGCTGTCTGTATTCAAAAAACAAATTATATAAGAAGACGGTATTGCTTGTTTCTACCCTGAATTTCTCAATGGAATTGTGCTCAATGTGCGACTAAACAGGCCATGTATAAGTTCTAACTATTGTAAAAAATAAAATAAGTATTGGTATAAATCACATATTTTTCCGATGCTAAATGGGTCTTTATATACACGTTTCCCAAATGGATTGAACCGATTTGCAAATGGTCTATCAAGTGAGCAACCTCATTGAGTGTTCAAAATGTATCCATCAATAACGGTATAAATTTAATTTTTATAATTTAAGGAAACAGTGATGCCAAATTCTGCTGTTGTTGAAACGAGTGTTGAATCAGTTGCACAAGCTTTACGCTCTGCTGAATTGTCACAAACTCCGATTTCACCGATTCGCCCACAATTAGGCGGTGAACGTGCTGATTTAGATATTGCCTATGCCGTTCAGGAAATTAACACGCAACGTGCCTTAGACCAAGGGCGTCGCTTAGTGGGTCGTAAAATTGGCTTGACTTCAGTGGCAGTACAAAAGCAATTAGGTGTCGATTCGCCTGATTTTGGAATGTTATTTGCGGACATGGCCTATGGCGATGGTGAAGCGATTCCAGCAGGGTTATTGATTCAACCCAAAGTTGAAGCAGAAATCGCCTTAGTGATTCATCAAGATTTAACGCAACAAAAACATAGCTATGCTGACATTATCAACGCAACAGCTTATGCATTACCAGCCGTTGAAATTGTCGATAGTCGTATCGAAAACTGGAAAATCTCACTCATTGATACTGTGGCAGATAACGCCTCTTCTGCCGCCTTCATTTTAGGTTCAAAGCCTGTAAAACTAGAAAATTTAGACCTTGTAAACTGCAAAATGGTAATGACACGTGGCGAAGAAGTCGTGTCTCAAGGTGTAGGCAAAGCATGTTTAGCCAACCCATTAAACGCAGCAGTGTGGTTAGCCGATGAAATGGTCAAACGTGGTCGTCCTTTACTTGCGGGTGACATCATTCTTACAGGCGCGCTCGGACCAATGGTGGTCGCACATCCTGGTGATGAATTTAAAGTTGAAATTGACGGTTTTGGATCAGTAACCGCCCTATTTGCCGCTGAATAAATGGAATTTTAAGAGAGTACACTCATGAAAAAGATTAAATGTGCATTAATCGGCCCGGGTAACATTGGTACAGATTTGCTTTACAAACTACAACGCAGTGAATGGTTAGAACCTGTATGGATGGTGGGCATTGATCCAACTTCTGAGGGTTTGGCTCGTGCAGCGGAAATGGGTTTAAAAACAACCAGCGATGGTGTAGACGGTTTATTGCCACATGTATTAGCAGACAATATTCAAATTGCTTTTGATGCGACCTCTGCCTATGTACATGCTGAAAACAGCCGCAAGCTCAATGAACTTGGCGTACAAATGATTGACTTAACGCCTGCTGCGATTGGTCCATTTTGTGTACCTCCAGTCAATCTTGCCGCATTGCTTGAGCAGGGTGAATTGCCAAACGTCAACATGGTGACCTGTGGTGGTCAAGCCACGATTCCGATGGTGGCAGCCGTTTCACGGGTTCAGCCTGTGAGTTATGGTGAAATTATCGCAACGGTATCGACTAAATCTGTAGGCCCGGGTACACGTAAAAATATTGATGAATTTACCCGCACCACTGCGGGTGCGATTGAGAAAGTTGGCGGTGCGAAAGCAGGTAAAGCCATCATCATCATCAATCCTGCTGAACCACCCCTCATGATGCGTGACACAGTGCATTGCTTAGTGGAAGGTGAACCCGATCAAGCTGCTATTACTGAATCAGTACATGCAATGATCCTCGAAGTTCAAAAATATGTACCAGGTTATAAACTGGTCAATGGTCCAGTCTTTGATGAGAATCGTGTCTCTATGTATTTAGAGGTTGAAGGTTTAGGAGATTACTTGCCTAAATATGCCGGTAACCTCGACATTATGACAGCGGCAGCTGCACGGACTGCAGAAATGTTTGCAGAGCGTTTAATTGCACAACAAACAACCACTGAAGCGAAATAAGGAGCAACCACATGTCTAAGATTATTGTTCATGATATGACTTTGCGTGATGGTATGCACCCACAGCGCCATCAAACGACTGTTGAGCAAATGATTGCAATTTCAACTGCTCTTGATGATGCAGGCGTACCTTTAATTGAAGTTACACACGGTGACGGCCTTGGTGGTTCATCGGTGAACTACGGTTTTGCTGCGGCAACAGATGAGCAATACTTGTCTGCGGTTGTGCCACGGATGAAGAATGCGAAAGTCTCGGCACTTCTTTTACCGGGGATTGGTACGGTTGACCATTTAAAAATGGCACATGAAATTGGTGTTTCAACCATTCGTGTGGCAACGCACTGTACAGAAGCAGACTGTTCCGAACAACATATTACCGCTGCACGTAAATTAGAAATGGATACTGTGGGCTTCTTAATGTTGGCGCACATGGCAACCCCTGCTCAATTGCTTGAAGAAGCCAAAAAAATGGTGTCTTACGGTGCGAACTGTATTTATGTGACGGACTCTGCCGGTTATATGCTGCCACAAGATGTGACTGATCGCGTCGCATGTTTACGTGACAGCCTTGATTCCAGTATTGAGCTGGGTTTTCATGGTCACCATAACTTGGGTATGGGTGTTGCCAACACCGTAGCGGCAGTTCAAGCAGGCGCGATACGTGTTGACTTGGCTTCTGCCGGTTTAGGTGCAGGCGCAGGCAATACCCCACTTGAGTTATTCATTGCTGTTGCGAATCGCATGGGGATGGATACAGGGGTTGATTTGTTTAAAGTTCAAGATGTTGCTGAAGATCTTGTGATTCCTATGATGTTGAATCCAATCCGTGCCGACCGTGATGCAGCCACTTTAGGTTATGCGGGCGTTTACTCATCGTTCTTGTTATTCGCGAAACGTGCTGAAGCAAAATATGGTGTATCTGCACGTGAAATTCTGATGGAATTGGGTCGCCGTGGTACGGTGGGTGGTCAGGAAGATATGATTGAAGATTTAGCTTTGACCATGTCTAAAGCACGTCAGCTCCACGCTTAATTTTTTAATCAATTTTTGAAAAAGCATCCTCTGGGGTGCTTTTTTATTTTTGAATGCTTTCATTCAACATGATTGAATCAAAATATATGCTTTTTTACACGTGAAAAATCATACCCAATAATCAAAATCGTCTTTTAAAACGTTAATGCGAAGGCACTAAATTTATTCTTCATACTCTTGAGTGTCCAATAAATAAAAAAAGCTGGAGCGTCCAGCTGCTTTTATTTAGGCGTTTAAAATTTAAAGGTATACTTGGTATAGATTCGATTTTCGTTATAGTTTCGACCATATTTAGACTCATCATCAATATTGAGCTATGAAAAATTCAAACCTTGGAATAGCTCATTTTTGAATAGGTAGAGCCAATATATCGTCAGCAACAGAATAAATCGGCTCATTCAGCGCAGAAAATATCTTATCCATGTTGTTTCATAATACATTTCAACAATTTCTACCAAGACATCATGCTCAGATCATCTGTTTGAAGCTAAAAAATAGCACTACGTCCCTATTTTTTAGCCTTGCTAGCCAGTGGTATCGAAGAAAATTTTAAACTGAGCAACATTCACTTCTGTTGGATCGAGCATTTAGCTTATTTTGATCGAAGGGCGTTCATTTTCAAGCACCCATATATAAATCCAAAAGAATTTAACTCATGGCAATTTCAACCTTGCCCAATGTTTTGGATTTTCCTCAAAGTACAGGTCAGCCGAAGTATGACCAGCATTCATTGATACTTCCAAACGTAACCAGATCTCTAGCTTGCTGAGTTTTTGAAAAACTATGTTCTCAAAAACTCACTGTAAATATCCCCACAGCATTCCCTGTTTATCAAGCTTGAGATGGGAAATTATTCTGCGAAATCTTGCACACCTACCCGTTGAGTATATTTCACATATTCTTGCTGAAGCTGTTTTACAATTTCAGGATGTTTTGTACTCAGGTCTGTGGTTTCTGTACGATCATTTTCTAGATCATATAACTTCCAATCTGGGCCACTTAGGTTTTTAGTAATGGTACGCGTCAGTTTCCATTTTTTGTTACGCACATAGGCATCGCCATGCAATTCATCTGCATAGATAAAATTGTCGCCATATACAGAATTAGTTTTACCCTTCAGATAACTCATCCATGATTTACCCAAAAGCTGATTGTATTGAGTCGCATCTTGGTAAGCTGGTTTTAATGAGGATTGAGTAATTTCCAGAACAGTCGGGAAAATATCTTTTACATTCACAAAGCTATTGCTTACTTTCGCTGTGTTGTTATTTGGAAGCTTCACAATCGCTGGTGCACTCACACCGCCTTCAGCTGCGGTTCCTTTCCAGAGTGAAAAAGGTGCACTGCTCACTTCGGTCCAACGTGGGCCAATCAGTTCATAAGATTTCGTTTTACCTAAATTATGATAACTATTGTCATAACCTGGCAGTGGGCGATAGAAACCTTCTGCGCCATTATCTGACATAAAAATGAATAGCGTATTGTCGTATTGTTTAATCTTTTTCAAATGTTGAATGAGTTTTCCAACATTATCATCCATATTTTTAATCTGTGCCGCATAGATTTCCATTTTACGTGCTTCGATTTTTTTCTGTTCGGCCGTTAGATTATTCCACGTGTCTAAATTCATTGGCGCAAGTTCTTTACTCACAACATGGGCTGTTTTTGTAGAGTTAATAAGCTTGAGCTTGAGCATTTTTTCTAAACGCTTTTGTTTAATGACATCGTAACCTTGGTCATACTGCCCTTTATACATATTCAAATAATTTGTCGGCACTTGCAGAGGCCAATGCGGTGCCGTCAGCGCAACATAAGCAAAAAAAGGTTGACTTGTTTTTTTATGATCACCAATATATTCAATCACTTTTTGCGTGAAAAAGTCGGTTGAATAGAAGTCATCAGGTAATTCCGTCACCTGACCATTTTCAGTGTAGATGGTTTTACGTTCTATCCCTTCAGGAAGTGTTTTGAAGTGTGAGTCGGCACCATTCAATAAAGCATAAGAAAAATCGAAGCCTCTTTTTGCTGGATTCGTCTCAGGTGTATATCCAAGATGCCATTTACCCGCCATCAGTGTTTTATAACCATTGTCTTTTAATACTTGAGGCAAGGTCATTGAACGCGTATTTAAATACCCTTCATAACCGGGTTTACCTAAAAACTGTGGACGAGGCGATAAATCAAATTTTGCTGCATCTGCCCGCATCGTTTCTGCCATTGCACCTAGCCCAGCTTGATGATGATCTGTACCCGACATCAACTCAGAACGTGTAGGCGAACAGGTACTCGGAGTATGATAATTGGTAAAGCGGGTACCTTGATTTGCCAGACTGTCGATATGAGGGGTTTTGATTTCACTACCAAATGAACCAAGATCGGAATAGCCCAAATCATCTGCCAAAATGATGACCACATTTGGCTTTTGCGCAAATAACTGAGTAGAAATTAATAATGATGTCATTAGCGCGATTTTGTTGAATTTCATTTCATTCATCCTTGATTATGATTTACAACGCATACAGCAGTGTAAATGGTTTAAATATCATACCTACTAGACAAACCTCTATTTTCATAAAAATCATATGTATATAAAATTATAGAAAGATAAATGATCAATAAATAATAGTTTTTTTATATGGATCGGTATTATTTAAATATCAATATTGAACTAGATTGAGTAAATGAAATTTCTATCATACATATAGCTTTAAATTATTATTGGATGACTTCAAAATCAAAATAATCCATAAAATAGTCATTTATCTCTTTTTATCATTACTTCATTCGATCACCCGCTATTCCATCAGGTAAAATCCAAGGGCAAGGCTAAGGTATTTAATCTATACCGATCAATACCAGTTATAACTAAAAAAAGACTGAAACGTATCGTGGCGCAACCTTTGATCCTGATCAATTTTAACTCAAAATATCAGCACAGTGACTTCATAAAAGATCACTATTTTAAAGCATAGACTTATTGCTAAAGTGGTCAAAAAAACCACACCAACATCCACTTAATTTAAATTAAAACAATCACTTATATGATCGTTTTTTTGTTTAGTGCGATCATAATTTTGTATCAATTTACCTGATTTTAACCTGTACTATCTAGCTTATGACCATCAAATTTTAATACGTCAATTTAGGATGGTTATCTAAAAAGATAACCATACCAATATAAAGCTATACGAGGAGTAGGTATGAGCACAGTTCAAATCCCTGAATATCAAACAGATTCATTCTTCGGTTTAGAAGATAAATGGATTGAAACTGCTGAAGGTGAGTTAACCCACTATCACGAAATTGGTCAAGGTACACCTATTCTATTTTTACATGGCTCAGGTACTGGTGTCTCTGCGGCTGCAAACTGGTGGTTAAACTTACCTGAAATTGCTGAACAAGCGCGTTGTATCGCAATTGATACCATTGGGTATGGCCAATCTGTGGTAGCGCCCAATACGGCTTATGGTATTCGGGCTTGGGTTGATCACGCTATTCGTACTTTAGATGCTTTAGGGATTGAAAAGACTTGGGTGGTGGGTAATTCACTTGGAGGTTGGTTGGCTTTCCAGATGGTGCTTGATTATCCTGAGCGTGTCCTTGGGATTATCTCTATGGGTACAGGCGGTGCAAAACAAACGGCTGCACTTAAAGCACATGCAAACCCAGTTTTAACAGAAGAAGGTATCAAAAACACCCTTTCCATGTTTGTGGTAAACAAAGATTTGATTACCGATGAGTTGGTCAAAGTACGTTTTGATTCTGCTAAAAATGACTATGCATCAGATCGTTTGGTGGATGTGGTTGGTGCACGTGATCGCGACCGTTTTGATTTCCCCCTTGATTTCGAAAAAATGAAAAATATTACTGTTCCAGTATTGTTGATTCATGGCACACAAGATGTCGTTATTCCAGTTTCACGGACTTGGGATATTTTGAATATTGTCCCACATGCCGATGCTCATATTTTTAGTCAGTGTGGGCATTGGTCTCAGGTAGAAAAAGCCGAAGAATTTAATGCCGTTATTAAAAATTATTTAACGGCGCGTGGTGTGAATTAATCTGTTTTTACTGCACTCAACATCTGAATCCTCATGAGTACAGCATTTGCTCATGAGGATGAATTCAAAGCGATCAATATTGAAAGACGGGTCTAAGCATTTCTATAAAAATAGATCTTAGACCTCTCTTCTTAATAATAAGTATTTATAAAGGAAATACTTATTATTTAAAAACCATTCAAAGCAATTTTTTGGGATTGTCTTCCTCAAGGAATCGGAATATGCCTGTTAAACTCATTTGTGCCTCTCACAGTCCTTTAATGGAATTTACTTCACCACAAGATCGCACGAAAGAACACACAGTACGCAAAGCTTTTGCTGAATTGGCTGAACAAGTCAAAGCATATAAGCCAACTTTAATTATTAGCTTTGGCCCAGATCATTTTAATGGTTTCTTTTATGATTTAATGCCCAGTTTCTGTGTAGGTATACGTGCGACTGCGGCAGGTGATTGGGATTATGGGCCGGGCAAAATTGATGTCCCTGAAGCCACAGCAATTCATTTGGTTCGTAAAGTCCTTGATGAAGGTGTGGATGTCGCCTATTCCTACCGTATGCAGGCAGATCATGGTGTCACTCAACCCTTACATTTTCTATGTGATGGTAAACTTGATCGTTATCCCACCATTCCTATTTTTATTAATGGTGCAGCAGCACCCATGCCAACCACGAAAAGAACGATCGCACTTGGTCGTGCAGTTGGACAATTTATTCAATCATTAAATCTTGAAAATGAACGGGTATTAATTTTAGGAACAGGTGGACTTTCACATGATCCACCTACGCCTCAAATGGGTTCTGTTCCTCTTGAAGTTGAAGAGTTTTTAATTTGTGGTCGTAACCCAACATTCGAGTCACGCGCTGCTCGTCAGGCTAAAATTATTTCTGTAGGTCAACGCTTGGCAGCCGGTGATCAAAGCATTTCTATTCCACTTAATCCAGAATGGGATCTGGCCTTACTGGAAAAATTTAAAAATGCTGATTTTTCGGCACTTGAAGCGATGACCGAAGAGGATATTCGTCATGAAGGTGGACGCGGTGGTCAAGAAGTTCGTTCATGGATAGCTGCATTTTCAGCATTCTCAGAACTCGGTGAATACGAGATGAAAGTGCATTGTTATGAAGCAATCAGTGAGTGGATTGCTGGTTTTGGGATCGTATCTGCTGAACTCAAAACACAGTCTTAGAAATCGTTTGATGATCTGGGTTTTAACAACAAGCAAAAATAGGAATCATCTATTTTAAGTATAGTTAAGACCTTCATCATACTGACTGAACTTTAAAAAATAGCAGAGAAAACTTGGAATAATCTTAAATCTGATCGCGAAAGTTTTAAAAATGATCGTCCGACCCATTTTTCAGAATTTTATCTTTAAATCTTTCTCTGTTTTAAATTAATCCTTTGATTCTCCTATCACAGGTTTTTTAATCTTTTTATAACTTAATATTTTGTCCTAAATGATATGACTGCATTTACATATCTGCCAAATATAATCTAAATATCATTCAAGCGCCTAAATTATTCCTTATCATCTAAACAGTATATCTTTGCCGTGTTTCAGTCTTTTAAAATTCGATGTGTGTTCATTCATAAACTTAGCCATAATAAAAAATAAAAGGTACTTCAAAAGAAAATAATGCATATCTATGATTTTATTGTTTTTTAAATACCTTAAGAATAAGGAACTCTGGAGTTTATTTTAACTGATTTTATTAAACATAATTGTGGTTATAATTTGCACTAACAAGACAATACTTTGTGGAAAAGTATCATGATTCATACTGAAAGTGACAACAAAGTATCTCGATTTTATTTTTCGGTACGGTTAAAATTTTTTGTCGCTTTGATGGGTGCTTGTCTATGGACTTGGTTTTCGATTTGGATTGCACAAGTCTGGATGCATGACCTGAGTATGTACATTGGTCAGTTTGCAGCTATTTTTTTGATTTATGGTATCGCGATTATTCCAGGATTTATGAATTCCTTCGCGGCTTTAAGTTTAATAATGGATAGAAGACCACCTCGGCAATCGCTTTCATTTTATCCAGGCATCACTATTTTGATTGCGGCTTATAATGAAGCTGCTTCAATTAGAGATACGTTGGTCAGCATCGACCATCAGAATTATCCGGGGGAATTACAAGTCATCGTAATTAATGATGGCTCTCGGGATGAGACAGCGGCGATTGTTCAAGCTTTGCAACAACGGTTTACTTGGCTGACTTTACTAGATTTGGAAAAAAATGCGGGTAAAGCACATGCTTTGAATGAAGGATTTAAACTGGTTGAACATGATCTGGTGGTCACCATTGATGCAGATTCATACCTGCATAATATTGCACTGATTAATATTGTAGAACGCTATCTGCTAGACCCATCCAATACTCGAGCTGTAGCAGGTAAAATTTTAGTCCGTAACTCTCGAGTGAACTTGCTGACCAAAACTCAAGAATGGGATTATTTTCTTGGAATTTCAGCAACAAAACGTATGCAGTCGCTGTATCAAGGTACGTTAGTGGCACAAGGGGCTTTCTCTATCTATGATCGTGCTGCATTGATCGAAGTCGGTGGATGGCCTGAATGTGTAGGCGAAGATATTGTGCTGACTTGGGCTTTGCTCAATGCTGGATATAGAGTCGGACATTGCGAAGATGCTTGTCTTTTTACCAATGCGCCCACAACGCTCAAAGTTTTTATTAAGCAACGCCAACGCTGGGCTCGCGGCATGATGGAAGCGTTCATTAAGCATCCTTCCATTTTAATCAAACCACGGCTTTCAACCTTCTTTATTTATTGGAATCTACTTTTCCCTTGGCTGGATTTGGCATTTACCTTTGGCTTTATACCAGGATTAATATTGGCATGTTTTGGGCATTATTGGATTGTGGGCATTATGACTTTGGCTTTGCTTCCTATGGCCTTCCTCTTGGGTTTACTCAATTACTCGATTGAACGTCGAATGTTTAAAGATTTGGATCTAAAAGTGCGTAAAAATTTTAGCGGTTTTTTTATCTACGTTATTGCTTATAGCTTCTTATTACAACCTGCCAGTGTGCTTGGATACTTGGATGAAGTATTGAGAACTCGAAAAACATGGGGAACTAAATGAACATAAAACAATTAAAGCTTTGTATCGTTATGCCCTTGTTCATGGTGATCAGTACAGGCAGTTTTGCGAATGCATTAGATGAAAATCAGGTAACCCAAGAGCGAGCTGCTGGAACAGAATTCTTTTTCAGTGATGATAGTGAGGGATTTCAAACCCGTAGGTTATCGGCAGAATTTTTTCCCAAATATGAAAATGGCGATCACTATCTTGGTATACGTGCCAGTGCTTATCAGTATAAGGCCGATAATTGGAGTGAAGACGGGCAAAAAATATCTTTTATCGCAAGAGATATAGAGTCCGCTACTGCTAATGGTTGGTTTTTGGATGCTGGCTTATTCAATCAAAATGATCATACGTTATTAACCCTTGATGGTAGTTATCGAACAGCTCTAGCCGAAAAGACAGCATTAGAAGTATTTGTGAATCGTGACTGGGTAGAAACACAACTTGCTCTGGATCAGGGAACTTCTTTTACCTTTGTTGGTGCTACGATGGATCAAGGCTTAGGTGAACACGTCACAGTTGTCGGTTTAGCTGGCTCACAATTTTTTTCAGATAATAACCGACGTGACCATGGTCGAATTAAATTGATCTATCAACCTTCACTCGATTTAGGACTGACGATTCAGGGACGTTACCGAACTTACCAGAGTCGTCAAGAAGATGTCGGTGGAGCGTATTTCAACCCAAAAGATTATGAAGAATCTATGTTAGCACTGGGTTGGCGTAAACGCTTTGCTGGATGGTCTACCGGTTTAACTGTGGGTCTAGGACGTGAAAAAATCAATGATGCTGCAAGTCAATCCACTCGCCTTTTTGAATTGAATCTACAAAGTCCAATTCAGGGATCTCAATTTCTTCGTATGAGTGCCGGATACAGCAACAGTGCTGCTTTTAACGGCCCAAATTATAATTATCATTATGTGAAAGGAGAATGGATATTACGGTTTTAAGCAGTTTAGTATTTAACTGATGAACATGGCGTGAACTTAATATCAATCCAGCGTATTTGGGCTACCAATACAAGCAGCAATGAACAAATATAGACAAAGCCTATTTTTTTCTTCAACTCAAATCTAAGCTGAACATTCAACACACCTTTAAATAGCCGATTAGGTTTTTGTTTAGTTCAGCACAAAATGCTCAGGTCATGTTTACAGAGAATAAAAGTTTAACTTCTTTCCTAGCTCTCATTTAAAAAACCCTGATCTTCGAATCAGGGTTTTTATTATTGATTTTAAAATCTATTTTTTAGCAATTGATCCATCTCATGACACGCTATTCTTTACTTTATTTTGAGTATTGGGTAAAAATACAGTAAAAATTCCGAGTAAAGGTAAATAAGAACACAGTCCAAATACCCACTCTATGCCGTTTTTATCCGCTAAGTACCCTAAGCCTGCTGCAGCTATTCCGCTTACCCCAAACATTAAACCAAACATTAGACCCGCAACCATCCCTACCCGACCAGGCACTGCTTCTTGTGCATAAACCACCATTGCAGAAAATGCAGAAGACATAATTAAACCTGACATAATGGCCAAAACACAAGTCCAGAACAAATTTGCATACGGCATTAACATCGCGAACGGTGCCATGCCTAAAAATGAAATCCAAATAACCGCTTTGCGTCCTATACGATCCCCAATCGGGCCACCAAAGAATGTCCCAAATGCAACAGCGGCTAAAAAAGCAAATAAATATAATTGTGCGCTTTGAAGTGAAAGATGAAATTTTTCAATTAAATAAAAAGTATAATAATTACTGATACTTGCAATGTAAGTAAACTTAGCCAACATCAAAATAGAAATAATGCTGAGTGCGCGTACTAAGGTCTTGCCGTGTAATTTAAAGCTTGTGCTGGATGATGTTTTACTGATTTGAGTTTTAGCATACTGGATGGTCCATTGACTGACTTTGAATAAAACCCAAATCGCAATTAAAGCAAATAAAATTAACCATGCTGCCGATGCTTGACCATTGGGAACAATAATAATGGCTGCCAATAAGGGGCCTATTGCCGACCCTGTATTGCCTCCCACTTGGAAAGTCGATTGTGCTGTACCAAACTTTCCTCCCGATGCCATTCGGGCAACTCGTGAGGCTTCAGGATGAAAAGTCGATGAGCCTACACCAATCAAAGAGGCTGCAACCAACAACATATAGAAACTACTCGAAAAAGCGAGCATCACAATACCCAGCAAGGTCACCACCATGCCGAGTGGCAATAAATAGGGTTTAGGATATTTGTCGGTATATAAACCAATCCAAGGTTGCAACAAAGAGGCAGTAATCTGATAAACCAATGAAATTAGACCAATTTGTGTGAAACTTAATGAAAAATTATCTTTTAACAGTGGATAAATCGCGGGCAATGCTGCTTGAATTAAATCATTCAGTAAATGTGCCAAAGCCACAGCAAAAATAATCTGCGGTATCATTTTCGGCACTCGATCAGGAACATTTATTTCAGGCTGTTTCTTTATCTGAGAAGAGGACTGCATGTAAGGCCTTATTGCTTTAAAACATTCATGGCACTTATTATAGATTGTCATATTTACATGTATATTCCAAAAATCATCGCATAAGTGACAATTTTACTCACGGACATAAGATGACTATTAATACTAAAGCAATAAGTCCACTGATTATCTCAATGGGATCAAAATACAATTATGGTAGCGTTATTGCGCCACATTCCCATAATCGTGCGCAATTATTGTATGCCTCTCAAGGCTCAATTCGTGTTCATACTGCAGACCATGTATGGCTTGTTCCAACCCAATGTGCCTTATGGATTCCAGCCTTTGTCGAACATAGTGTCATTTCATTAAGTGACGTGCGCTTAAGTACGGCTCTGGTTGAGCAAACGGCTGCACAAATATTAGGCACACAATGTTTTTTGCTGAGCATGACCAATCTTCTGCGAGAATTAGTGCTTAGACTAAATCAACTTGACCTCATACAACACCATGCAACGCCGTATGGCGAAGATTTACACAAAGCCTTACAACTGCTTATTTTTGAGGAAATTAAACAAGCCTCTACTTTTCCTGTAGACATTCCATGGCCTCGAGATAAACGCTTAGTTTTAATCTGTGAACAATTAATCCATCATCCAAATCAGGTAAAAGACTTAAACACATGGTCCGATACCATTGGAACGAGTTCAAGAACCTTGATTAGATTATTCAGAAAAGAAACTGGATTGTCTTATCGCGGGTGGATTCAGCATATGCATATTGTTTTCGCCTTGAGCCAGTTAGCAGAAGGCGAAGCTGTTTCACGTATTGCCACATCATTAGGTTATGCCAGTCCAAGTGCTTTTAGCGCTATGTTTAAACGCCATTTGGGCTATTCTCCGCAAAATTTTAAATAGGCATTTAAACAACTTTTATTACTCACCTGTATGCTAATCTAGTGGTGTTGTACTCCACATATTCATACCTGTTCACACACTTAATTTTATACCGTCAAAAATATGTATTAAAAATTCTTTCAATAACAATCTGATTAAACACCTATCAGTTTCAGCTATCTACAATCGCCCTACGTTTTAAAATAAGCATAAAAAGAAATAGGAGATAATAAATGTCTACTCGATTTTTACGGTGTATGGCAAGCTCTGCCCTCATATTGACTTTAACGGGATGTGCACAATCTTCTCAACATTCTATTTTAGACAGCTATGGCGCGAATCCCAATCTGCCTGAACCCAAAGCGAATTTATTTCCCACTGTTAATATCGCACCTGCCCAAGGCTGGCCTGAGGGAATGATGCCCACTGCTGCTGCGCATTTAAAAGTACAAGCATTTGCAGCAGATCTTCAACATCCACGCTGGTTATATGTATTGCCGAATGGGGATGTTTTGGTCGCCGAAACCGATGCACCACCAAAACCTGATGACACCAAAGGAATTAAAGGCAAAATCATGAAACTGGTGATGAATCGTGCAGGATCATCTCATCCCAGTGCCAACCGAATTAGTTTACTCCGTGATCGCAACGGGGATGGTATTGCGGAGCAAAAAACCGTGTTTTTAAAGAACCTGAACTCCCCGTTTGGTATGAGCTTAGTGGGCAATATGCTGTATGTGGCGAACACCGATGCCCTGCTACGCTTTCCTTATGAACAGGATGCGACTCAAATTACCGCAAGCGGAACCAAAGTTTTGGATCTTCCCAGTGGTCCATTAAACCATCACTGGACGAAGAATGTGATTGCGAATCCAACAGGAACTCAACTGTATATCACAGTAGGTTCAAACAGTAACGTGGCAGAAAATGGCCTAGACAAAGAAACGGGACGTGCACTCATTCTGCAATATGATATTGCGAGAGGTACAGCACAACCATTTGCAACTGGACTACGTAATCCCAACGGAATGGCTTGGCAAACTCAAAGCGGTGCATTGTGGACAGTCGTCAATGAGCGTGATGAAATCGGTAACGATTTAGTTCCCGATTATCTCACGTCAGTCAAAGAAGGCGCTTTTTATGGTTGGCCCTATAGTTATTATGGGCAACATGTAGACACTCGCGTAAAACCACAGTATCCCGAAAAAGTGGCAAGTGCAGTCAAGCCTGATTATGCTTTAGGCAACCATACTGCATCATTGGGCTTGGCATTTTATCATGCTAAATTAATGCCTCAATATCATGGTGGTGCGCTGATTGGTCAGCATGGTTCATGGAATCGGAAACCGCATAGTGGCTATAAAGTGATTTTCATTCCGTTTCAACATGGTCAACCCGCTGGCCCACCGCAAGATGTCTTGACTGGCTTTTTAAGTGAGAATGGCAAGGCTTTTGGGCGACCTGTGGGCGTAGCTGTTGATATTTCAGGGGCTATTTTAGTGGCGGATGATGTGGGTAATAAGATTTGGCGTCTATCTCCTGTCGATTTAACGCCTCAAAATCCCCCATCATTAGTTAAACCCTAAAATTAGTTAAACCCTAAAAAAGCATCGTTTAAAAACCAGAAGTTATGTACTTAAAATTTTGAGTTAAATTATAAAAAATGCCAGTTCATTCAACTGGCATTTTCAATGCAATATCAACGCTATTTTAGTTCGACGCGTTAAATTTAAACAGCAAGTCTGCTCAGGTTGATTGATCTAAGTGGGCTGATCCTAAGAGCATTACAAAGTTTTCCATTCATTTCGAACATCTTCTGAATTTTTATTCAAAATAACCTGTTCATCTTTGACTTCACTGACCCAACTTAACGGAATGACATGATGTTCATTATTTTCATCATCACTCCGAGTCAATTTAATTGCATCTTGTCCTTCTAAATGATCAACTTTTCCTACTTCTGTACCACATGAGGCAATGACTGAAGCATGTTCTTTAATATCCGTTGTATTAAAATGATTCATTCTAATGACCTATTAAATAGAAGAGAGAAACAACAGTTTATGCAAAAGAAACTTCAAAATCTGTAAGGATTATGAGGCTTTAAGGTGTACTAAGTGAATCATGACGTATATAGAAAGTAGCGAATTGTATATTTTGATTAAGATTATTTTAAATTTAGAAAATCTTAATTCTGCTTATAGAATATTTCTTATCAGTAAAATATCTTAATAGTGTTTTTCTGCTGATAGTGTTTAACCAACCCGATTAACTGTTCAAAGTTAAAGCAATTTTTTATATTTGATTTAAATTTTTTATTATTGATGTATTTCAAATAGTTAAATATTAAACTTCATCTCGCCATTTTAAAATAAAAGACCCTTTTCAACTATTCTATACCTGTGTATAACAAGGGTCTGTTTAGGCCAATCAATAAGCATAGGCAAAGTAAGTCAAAAAGCGTTAGAATATGCCACAATCAATGCAATTAAAATGTCATTCGAGACACAAAAAGGTGAAGGTTGATGCCGCTCAATACTGTTGAAGAGCTTGTAGCAGATATCCGTGCAGGAAAAATGGTCATCCTGATGGATGATGAAGATCGAGAAAATGAAGGCGATTTAGTGATTGCCGCGACCCATGTGCGTCCAGAAGATATCAACTTCATGATTACGCATGCGCGTGGTTTGGTGTGTTTAACCTTAAGCCGTGATCGTTGTCAGCAACTCAATCTTCCGCTGATGGTCGATGCCAATGGCGCACAACATGCGACCAACTTCACCTTATCTATTGAAGCAGCTGAAGGGATTACTACAGGTATCTCTGCTGCTGAACGTGCACATACGATTCAGACTGCTGTTGCTGCACATGCTAAACCAGCCGATATTGTACAGCCAGGTCATATTTTTCCATTGATGGCACAGCCTGGCGGTGTTTTACACCGTGCTGGTCACACTGAAGCAGGTTGTGATTTATCACGTATTGCAGGACTTGAACCTGCATCGGTCATTTGTGAAATCATTAATGAAGATGGCACCATGGCGCGCCGCCCTGACCTTGAAGTTTTTGCAGAAAAACACGGTTTGAAAATCGGTACTATTGCAGACCTTATTCACTACCGTATGACCAATGAACAAACAGTTGAACGTTTGGGTCAAGAAACAATTAAAACTGAATATGGCAATTTCGAGCTAGTACGTTACCGTGAACTTGGCAACCCTGATATTCACTTGGCCTTGGTTAAAGGTCAGCCGAAAGAAGGTGTGACCACCGTTCGTGTTCATGGCTTTAATCCAGTTCGTGACTTATTGAAACTCAATAAACAAGATGGCGAACCGGCTTGGAATTTAGACAAAGCACTGAAAGAAATCTCTAACAGCGACCGTGGGGTACTGGTTTGGATTGGTCAACGTCATTTACAAGACTTAGGCCCAGCATTAGAAAGCTTAACCAAGCCAAAACCGACCAAATCCAATGCGGCTCTTTCACAGCAATACCAAACCATTGGCGTTGGGGCACAAATTTTACGCGATTTAGGTGTGGAAAAAATGAAGCTTTTAAGCTCTCCATTACGTTTCAATGCCCTATCTGGCTTTAACTTAGAAGTGGTGGAATATGTCACCGCAAATCAAACAATAGAGAAATAATCGAGGTTGCTATGGCAGTTCGCCGTATTGAAGGTATGTTACATCTCGCGAGCGAAGGCCGTTACGCGATTTTAGTCGGCCGTTTTAATAGTTTTGTGGTTGAACATCTATTAGAAGGTGCGATTGATACATTGAAACGTCATGGTGTATCAGAAGATAATATTACTGTTGTTCATGCACCTGGTGCTTGGGAACTTCCTGTTGTCGCGAAAAAATTGGCTGCATCAGATCGTTTCGATGCAATTATTGCGCTAGGCGCAGTCATTCGTGGAAGCACGCCTCACTTCGATTTTGTAGCAGGTGAATGTGCCAAAGGTTTAGGCGTTGTTGGTCTGGATACTGGCTTACCTGTTATTAATGGTGTACTCACTACGGATAGTATTGAACAAGCGATTGAACGCTCTGGAACAAAAGCAGGTAATAAAGGTGGCGAAGCTGCCCTTACTGCTATTGAAATGGTTAACTTGTTAAAGGCTATTTAACACATGTCGCAAACACTTCAAGCTACTTATGCAGCGAAACGTAAAGCACGTCGCTTTGCTGTACAAGGAATTTATGAATGGCAGATGAGCCACAATCCCGTCCATGAAATTGAAGCACGTACGCGTGTTGAAAATGCCATGCACAAAGTGGATCTCGGTTATTATCATGAATTGTTGACTCAAGTGGTTGCCAATCATGAAGTATTGGATGAACTTTTAGTTCCTGTACTTGATCGTGAGCTTAAGGCACTTGATGGCGTTGAACTCGCTGCACTTCGTCTAGGCGCCTATGAATTGAAAGAGCATCTTGAAATTCCATATCGCGTCGTTTTAGATGAGTCGATTGAGCTTGCCAAACACTTTGGTGGTGCAGACAGTCATAAATACATCAATGGTGTATTAGATCGTTTAGCCACCAATTTACGGGCAGCAGAAAAGCAACAAGCCGACTAATGTTACAGTAGATTTGTTGTATGGCTGAGTTCTCCATCATTGATCACTATTTTAATCGACAGACTATTGCATCTTCGGATGTCAATATTGTCGATTTAGGTGTGGGTGATGACTCAGCCGTGCTCACACCTCCTCCTCAGCAACAATTGGTCATCTGTACCGATACTTTGATTGCAGGTCGACACTTCCCGCTTAATACCAGCCCACATGCGATTGGCTGGAAATCTGTTGCTGTGAATTTATCTGATATCGCTGCAATGGGTGCAAAACCGCAAAGTATTTTACTCGCATTGAGTTTAGCCCAAATTGATCATGATTGGCTGACAGGCTTTAGTCAGGGTTTATATGATTGTTGCGATCAATTTGGGGTTAGCTTAATTGGTGGCGATACCACCCAAAGCCCACATCTCACTATTTCAGTGACTGCACTCGGCTGGATAGAAACTGGACACGCTATTACTCGCTCAGGCGCACAAGTGGGTGATTATATTTGTGTCAGCGGAACGCTCGGGGATGCAGCCTATGCCTTACACAATTTAGGACATCCACTTCAACAAAGATTGGATTATCCTACTCCGCGTTGTAGTTTAGGTCAGCAACTTAAAGGCTTGGCCTCCAGTATGATTGATATCTCGGATGGCTTAGCCCAAGATTTAGGTCATATTCTTAAAGCATCTCAAGTGGGTGCTCAAATTCAATTAGACCAACTCCCAATCAGCGAAACACTGCGCATTTTACCTCAAGAAAAACAATGGCAGCACGCTTTAGCGGGTGGCGATGACTATGAATTATGTTTTACAATCAATCCGCAAAATTATAAAAAACTTTTGCAACAACAAAGTGATGTCAACATTACCAATATTGGACAAATTACCCAACAAAGCGCTTTAACTTTTGTGCAGAATGGCGTAGATCATTTACTGCAATTTAATGGATACCAACACTTTGCATAACCCCCCAATCAATTTTAAAAACATGTCTTGGCTCAACCGCTGTATTGTGTTTTGTGGAGTGGGGTTTGGCTCTGGACTTATACCCAAAGCACCAGGCACCTTTGGTTCTGCTTTTGCTTTATTGTTTATTCCTTTTTGGCTGGCTATAGGGTTTTTCAATACCTTGCTGGCCATTATTTTAATGTCACTTTTAGGTATTTATATTTGCGGACAAACCGCTAAAGTGATGGGCGTTCATGATGATGGCCGTATTGTTTGGGATGAATTTGCTGGACAATCGATTACTTTTTTACCCCTCCTCTATTTGGGGATGATCAATTGGGTTTGGGTCGTGATTGGATTTGCCTTATTTCGTTTGTTTGATATTTGGAAACCTTGGCCTATTCGTATGATTGACCGACAGATACATGGCGGTTTTGGCATCATGTTTGATGACATTATAGCTGGTCTTTGGGCTGCGTTATGTATTTGTATTTATTTATATTTTATAATGGCTTAAGCTAAATTCGTAGGATTATACATGTCTACTAGCGTTATTATTCTTGCTGCAGGTAAAGGAACACGTATGCGTTCAACTTTACCCAAAGTATTACAACCCCTTGCAGGACGTCCTTTACTTAAACATGTGATCGAAACTGCAAAAAAACTCAATGCAAAAAATATTATTACTATTTTTGGTCATGGTGGCCCATTGGTCCAACAAGCATTCTCCGAAGAAAATGTACAGTGGGTCGAACAAGCTGAACAACTGGGTACTGGGCATGCGGTAAAAATGACCCTACCAGTATTACCTCAAGACGGCGTTTCTTTAATTTTGTCTGGTGATGTGCCTTGTGTGACACAAGATACCTTACAACGCTTACTTGATGCATCCACACAAACAGGGATTGGTATTGTCACTTTAACTGTAGATGATGCAACCGGTTATGGTCGTATTGTGCGTAAAAATGGTCAAATTCAAGCCATTGTAGAGCATAAAGATGCCAATGATGAACAACGTCAAATTAAAGAATTTAATACAGGAATTTACTGCGTCAATAATGCTAAGTTACATCAATGGCTGCCCCAATTGTCCAATGAAAATGCGCAAGGCGAATATTATCTAACTGATATTATTGCGATGGCCATTGCTGATGGTTTAGACGTTGCCTCGGTTGAACCAACGCTTGCATTTGAAGTAGAAGGCGTGAACGACCGCATTCAACTTGCAGCGCTTGAACGTGAATTCCAACAAGATCAAGCCAAAAAACTCATGCAACAAGGCGTGCATTTAATTGATCCTTCTCGTTTTGACTTACGTGGTCATTTAACCGTCGGTCAAGATGTTCGGATTGATATTAATGTGATTATCGAAGGCGATTGCGAACTAGGTGATCATGTCGAAATTGGCGCTGGCTGCATCATTAAAAACACCAAAATTGCAGCGGGTACTAAAGTTCAACCCTATAGCATCTTCGACAATGCCGTGGTGGGTGCAGATGCCCAAATTGGTCCATTTGCTCGCTTACGTCCCGGTGCAAAACTGGCCAATGATGTTCATATCGGCAACTTTGTTGAAGTCAAAAACTCAAGCATTGGAATAGGCTCAAAAGCCAATCATTTTAGTTATTTAGGTGATGCAGAAATCGGTGCCGGTTCAAATATTGGTGCAGGAACCATTACTTGTAACTACGATGGTGCGAATAAATTTAAAACGATTATTGGCGATGCCGCGTTTATCGGCTCAAATAGTTCCCTTGTTGCTCCTGTTCATATTGGCCATGGCGCAACTGTAGGTGCAGGCTCAGTCATTACGCGTGATGTGGCAGAAAATAGCCTCGCTTTTGAACGCTCAAAACAAGTGGCTAAAGAAAATTATCAACGCCCCCAAAAACTGAAAAAATAAGAGGATTTAAATATGTGCGGAATTGTTGGTGGCGTTGCTGAACGTAGTATTACGGATATTTTAATCGAGGGTCTTAAACGCCTTGAATACCGCGGTTATGATTCAGCCGGTGTCGCGCTGATTAACCAAGGTCAAGTCTTGCGTGAACGCCGTGTTGGTAAAGTTGTTAATTTAGAACAAGCGGTTCATGAAGCTGAATTAATCGGTTCATTAGGCATTGCACATACGCGTTGGGCCACACATGGCAAGCCAACAGAAAATAATGCCCATCCACATATCTCAGGGACTGTGGCTGTCGTTCATAATGGCATTATCGAAAATTATCAAGAACTGAAAGATGATTTAGAAGCATTAGGCTATGTGTTTACGTCACAAACTGATACTGAAGTCGTCGCGCATTTGGTTAATGATGCCTTGAAGACGACATCTAGCCTTTTAAGCGCAGTACAACAAGTGGTTCCACAACTTAAAGGTGCTTATGCACTGGGCATTGTACATACTGACTATCCTGATGAACTGATTACAGTGCGCGAAGGCTCACCTTTGGTGATTGGCGTCGGTATTGGTGAGAACTTTATTAGTTCCGATCAATTGGCGTTGCTTCCGATTACCAATCGCTTTATTTATCTTGAAGAAGGTGATATTGCACGTTTAACTCGCAGCACCATTGAAGTTTTTGTCAATGGTCAGTTGGTTGAGCGTCCTGTTAAAGAATTAGATGCGACCGTCAGCAATGCATCTAAAGGTGAATATAAACATTACATGCTCAAAGAAATTTATGAGCAGCCTGAAGCCATCCAGCAAACCATTTCCCAAGCACTCAATGGTCATACTTTACGCGAAGATTTCTTAAAAGATGCCGTTATTGACTTTGATGGGATTCAACAGATCCAAATTATTGCCTGTGGAACAAGTTATCACGCAGGAATGATTGCAAAATACTGGTTTGAACAACTGATTGACCTTCCTTGTCAGGTCGAA
This sequence comes from Acinetobacter albensis, assembly GCF_900095025.1. GTDB lineage: Bacteria > Pseudomonadota > Gammaproteobacteria > Pseudomonadales > Moraxellaceae > Acinetobacter > Acinetobacter albensis. The sequence goes on from NZ_FMBK01000009.1 coordinate 80,424, forward strand.
ATTGCCAGTGAATTTCGTTATCGCACCCCTGTGATTGTAAACAATACCTTATATGTATGTATTTCACAGTCTGGCGAAACAGCCGATACCTTGGCAGCACTCCGCGATACGCAAAAACGTGCTCTGGCGAAAAATGTAAATATTGCGACACTGACTATTTGTAATGTTGCGACATCTTCAATGGTTCGCGAAACCCAGCATAGTTTATTGACTTTGGCAGGTCCAGAAATTGGGGTCGCTTCAACCAAAGCATTTACGACTCAACTTGCAGCACTGATGTTGTTGGTATTAAAAATTGGTCAAGTGAAACAAAGCATTGCGCTTGAACAGATAACAACCATCATCAATGACTTGTGGCATACCCCGAAAGTGATTTTAGACAGTTTGCAAAAAGATAAAGATATTTTGCGTTTGTCTGAATTATTTGTAGAAAAACAGCATTGTTTATTCTTGGGTCGTGGCACACAGTTCCCAATTGCGCTAGAAGGTGCATTGAAACTAAAAGAAATTTCATATATTCATGCTGAAGGTTATGCAGCAGGCGAGCTTAAACATGGTCCGCTGGCCTTAGTCGATAACGATATGCCTGTGGTCATTCTAGCTCCACAAGATGAGATGTTGGATAAACTCAAATCCAATATGGAAGAAGTTCAAGCACGTGGTGGTGAGTTATTCGTATTCGCCGATGAAAACAGCGGGATTAAAGAAAAAGATCGTCAACATGTGGTGCATATCCCAAGTATTAGTCCTATTTTAGCGCCGATTGTTTATAGTATTCCAGTACAACTGTTGTCTTATCATGTTGCGGTATTACGCGGAACCGATGTTGACCAACCTCGAAATCTCGCCAAAAGCGTAACTGTCGAATAAGAGTAAAAGGCCAGTGAAAACTGCTGTATGAGAGTAAATAAAGTACTCTCGTACAACTGGTATGTTTAAACAATATAGTTTTAAACTTACCATTAAAGTTCTAAATTGAATAAACCCAGCCATATTGATTAAAAATTAGGCTGGGTTTTTCTATGAATAGGGCACTGATATTTCTTACAAAGAAAAAAGGATCAATTAAAAAATCAATTACTTATTTATTTTTAAACTCATAGGGGCTTCAATGAGCAAAAGCTTTTTTATTGTCTAAATTTTTATTTCACTTGATCTACACTTGAATCAAATATCTTGGCAAAAATCGCTATTAAAGACTTTGAAGGATCACTGATGGTATTTACAAAAGCCAAATACCGAATAAAACAATATAACTCGAATAATTTATTAGCTTTTATTCATTAAAATTCTCGCTATTAACTTTTAGTCTTTAAATTTTTTATTAATCAATAACTAAGAACTCTATTATTGAATTAAATTCTTAAATCAAGTTTAAAACCTTAATTTAGGTTTCATAATATCAATTCATCACAAATCATTGATGGCATTGAATGACTTGTTTAGACCGGTATTGTTCATATACTGGCCCATGATGGATACCTTTAATCAGAATATTCATCATGGTAAATCTAATCAACTCGTGCTGTTATACATTCAAAGAAAATCAGCTCTTTTGTCTTTAGAACTAAAATTTCACCAAGTCCCCTTTCAATGCTACACCCGCCATCGCGGTCCCTTTGGCACATTGATATGTCGTACTACTCCGTGTTTCATTCGATTTATAGAAACTCACCAGATTGGTCACGGCATTTGCGCCATTGGCTTTCGCTGTATTTTGGAATTGAATCAATGCTGAACGAAGTACATGATCACATGAACTTTCGGCTGACTTGGCAAAACCATTGGTCTTTTTATTGGTCACTAAGCCTTTTTCAATCACTTTGCCACCCGATTTAGTTCCAGCCAAATAAAAATTCACTGAACCATCGAGTACACCATCTGCAACTGCACGACTCACCGCTTCTTGAAACTTAAAATCATACATTTTGTCAGCCGCTTGAGCCGATGCAATCGTAGCGAAAGACAACACAACCACTGCATAGATATTTTTAAAAGACATTATTTTTCCCTCATTTTATTTGATACGTTTAAAAATCAAGGAGGTATTAATTCCCCCAAAAGCAAAATTGTTGCTCATGATCATTTGCGTTTCTGCTGAACGCATATCTGAAACAATATAATCTAGATCACCACAAGCGCTGTCAATCTGATCTAAATTTAGCGTAGGCACCAACTGATTGCGTCGCATCATTTCAATACTCAACCACGCCTCAATTGCCCCACACGCTCCAAGTGTATGCCCAAAATAACTTTTTAATGAGCTAATCGGCTTTTTACCTAAGATACGAGCAGTTGCTTGTGATTCAGCAATATCCCCCTGATCGGTTGAGGTACCGTGTGCATTGACATAATCGATATCCGCAGCAGCAAGCTGTGCATCTTTCAGTGCCAACTGCATACAACGCCCCATCATTTCAGAATCAGGTCGGGTCACATGCTGACCATCGGTATTACTACCATAACCGACAATCTCGGCATAAATGGTCGCTCCACGCGCTTGAGCATGTTCATATTCTTCTAAAATCAAACAGCCTGCGCCTTCACCCACCACTAAACCATCACGCTTTGCATCAAAGGGACGTGGGGTTTTCTCTGGATGGTCATTTTGCACACTGGTCGCTAACAACACATCGAACACAGCTGAACCAGCGGCACTGAGCTCTTCTGCACCACCTGCGATCATCACAGTTTGTTTACCATATTTAATCGCTTCATAAGCCTGACCAATCGCCATGGAACCTGAAGTACAAGCACTTGAGGTCGGCAGCGTTAAACCTTTTAGGCCGAAATACACTGTCATATTGACTGCACTGGTATGCGACATCATACGAATGTAGGTCGTAGCATTGAGTTGACTCATATTATGCTCAATCAACATCGCGCCAAACTCACGCACCGCATCTACACTGCCCGCAGAGGAACCAAAAGCCACGCCTGCATCGCCACTTTTTAAGATATCGGCATGCAGTAAACCTGCGTCTTCCAATGCTTTTTCAGCACATACGGCAGACATTAAGGCCACGCGACCCATGCCTCGGGTCACTTTACGGTTAAAATGCTTAGGTACAGTAAAGAATTCAACAGGGCCAGCCAATTTACTGCGTAAATCGGGATAAATTTCCCAATCAGGCATATAGCGAATGCCACTTTCGCCTTGTTCAAATTGTTCAAAAATTTGCTCTGCGGTTTCACCCAAAGAGGTAATTCCAGACATGCCTGTCACGACAACACGTTTCATTAGATCAAACCTCCATTGACTGAAATCACTTGGCGGGTGATATAACTGGCATCATCACTACATAAGAACTTCACCACTTTTGCGACTTCTTCTACCTGCCCCATGCGTTGCATCGGAATCATTTTCAAAGCATGCTCTTTGACTTCTTCGCTCACCATTTCGGTTTCAATCAAGCCTGGAGCAACACAGTTCACCGTAATTTTTCGTTTTGCTAGCTCTAGTGCCAGTGCTTTGGTCGCACCAATCAAGCCTGCTTTGGCAGCACTATAGTTTACCTGACCACGGTTCCCCATGATCCCAGACACTGAAGATAAGGTCACAATACGTCCGCCCTTTTTCAAGCGGATCATCGGCATCACCAGAGGTTTTAGCACATTGTAAAAACCGTTCAGAGAGGTCGAAACCACTTCATCCCAGTCTTCATCGGTCAATGCGGGGAAAGCGCCATCACGGGTCAGTCCTGCATTGAGCACCACACCGTAAAAAGCGCCATGTTCAGCAATATCCTGTTCTAAAATAGTCGTGATGTTTGCACGATCATTAACATCAAACATCAACACATGGCTAGACTGACCCAAGGCTTGTATGTGCGCGGCAACTTGTTCTGCTTCATGTTGTCTTGAGCGTGCATGTACCGTGACATCAAAACCTGCTTGAGCCAATTCCAAAGCAATCGCTTTACCTATTCCACGACTTGAACCCGTGACTAAAATTCTTCTGTTCACACTAGTTTTCCAATGATTTCATTCATATTTTCAGGCTCAAATACGCTTAATATGGCGCTGAACTGATGCTCTTGATATACAATTTCACAATTAAACTGCCCCAGACCTTCGTGCAAATAACTTTGTTCTACCCGAATCTGCACCGTTGTGCCCAAACTATAATAGGCACAAGGTAACTGCATTTTACGAGTGCCCAATAAAAAGCCAATTTTCGGTGGCAATCCTTTAGTCTGTCCTTTATAGCCTGCATAGGCGCTGATGGTCTGTGCCATAAGCTCAATGCTGCTCCATGTGGGCAAACCTTCTGGCTCACAAAACATCAAATCAGCGGTAATGTGAAGCTCTGCAATGGCAAACTCATCATTAGCTTCAATTAGATGACTCACGAAAACCATCGGTTTTTCATGCGGAATAAATTGTACAGCATCCATCATGGCAAAGCCGTCCCCAAAATTAAACTGATATTGCTGCCACCGAAAGCAAAGGAATTACTCATTACATAGCGAATCGGTGCAGCCAAATGTGGAACACGCACATAATTTTGCCCAACCAAAGCCTCGTCCAATTCGCCTGCATGATGCAGCGGCAACCAGGATTGATCCAATAAAACCTGCTGGCAAATAAAGGCTTCGATTGCACCAGCTGCCCCCAGACAATGTCCCGTTTTGTGTTTGGTGCTGCTCAAGGCCACAGCTGCATCTGAAAAAACGGTCTGTACCGCCTTAATCTCCATCGCATCATTTTGCGGTGTGGATGTGCCGTGTAAATTCAAATAACCAATATCACCTGCTTCAAGCTGTGCAACATTTAATGCGTTTTGCATTGCCTCTACAGCCCCTCGTCCTTCGGGATGTGGTGCTGAAATATGCCATGCATCCATTGACTCACCACTCGACAGCAACATCACAGCTGCAGGTGCTTTAGACAATAAAAACAGCCCTGCGGCTTCACCAATATTAATACCGTCACGGTTGGCACCACAGGGCTGACAAATTCCGCTCGATAAGCTTTCTAAACTCTCAAAACCATTTAAGGTCAGCTTGCACAGGGTATCGACTCCACCAACTAAGACAGCATCGGCCAAATCGGCATTCAGCAGACGTTGCCCCGCCGCCATCGCTTTAGCTGCCGAGGAACAAGCGGTAGAAATAGTATAGGCAGGTCCATCCCAGTCCAAATAATGTTGTAAGGCCTTCGCCAAACTGCCCATTTCCTGTTTTTGATGTTGTACAGACTGCGTTGTTGGCTGCTGCAACTGCGCTTTTAATACAGGCTCATTATCTGCGATTCCAGACGTCGATGTGCCCATAATCACCGCAAGACGCTGTTTAGAGAACTGTGCAGTATAGGCACGAATCTCAGTTTCAATGTGCGACAAAGCAGTCAGCGCAAAGCGTAAATTTCGTGAGTCTGCACCGCTTAAGTTTTCAGGAATGTTCTGTATCAACGCTGAGTTATATGCGCCAACCCATACCGTACGCCCCGCAATCAGATCCTCTCGTTGCGACAAGGTATTTTCTGTGCTTGTTAAGGCATGTTGAAGCTCAGCGGTATTTTGTCCCAAAGCCGACAGCGCCGCACTAAACTGAATACCAACGGCTGAAACATGCTGTAGATTTTTAGTCATGATGGTCACCTTGATCATCTTCTAAAGTATTGCTCACTGCACTGATCACTATCTGATAAGGCACTTGCAGATTATCTAGCTCAATTACTCCCTCATTTTGCTGAATTTTCAATACGGGCTGTTGCTGTATATAAATGGTATCGTCTTTCTGCACGACCGCATTTTGAGCTGCATGTAACGTAGTAAAATTTGGATAGGTCGCATACAGAATATCGCGTACCACGTAATCGAAAGGCAACAGTTTCATCGCCTCAATCCGCTGTTCAACTTCTACTTTTTGACCATCAAAACTGAGCTTAAACAACAGCTGTCCCGTAAGGCTGAGCGCTAGCATGTCAAGTGACTGCCCACGTTGCTGTTGGTACAGTAAAAAGCTGAAACTCTGGGTTTTCCACTGCACTTCAATTTGGTCTTGGCGCTGGTAATTCTGCGCAGCCCACTGCGGGGTCGCGAGTCCTTGCGCTTTTGGGATCCAGCTTTGGCAAGCACTACAAAGCAGAGCACTGGCTAAAACCCAACTGATGGTCTTTAAACACAGCTTAAGTTTCATCGGTCAGCGACTCTTTTTGGGGTTGTTCTTCTCGGCAATATTCGGCCAAAGTGCTCAGACGTTGCTTGGCATTACGATGAATCGGGTTGCTCGCATCCCACGCATAACCTGCCAGTAAAGAAGCAATCATACGACGGATTTTTTCATCCTGATGCGTGGAGAACACCACATCCTGAAACTCCCCCGAATACCATGACTCGACATAGGCACGGAACACTTGAATGCCTTTACGCAGCGGCTTTTCATATTGCTCCATCCAATCGACCGCCTGACCTTGCAGCACTTGCTCGACCAAAGGCACCGCTAGACTGGAAGATTTCAAGGCAATGGTCACCCCTGAAGAAAAAACAGGATCTAGGAACTCGCCTGCATTGCCGAGTAGCGCATAGTTGTTGGATGCCAAATGTTTCACATCAGCAGAGTAGCCCACCAAAGTACGTACAGGAGTATCATGTTTGGTATGACGCAGCACATGCGACAAACTGGCATCATCAGCCAAAATACGTTTCTGCAAGGCTTCTAAGTCATAGTCCGCACTGCCGTCATAACCGTATTTTTCAAAAAAATCTTGCTCCGCCACGATGCCAAATGAAGAACGCCCATCAGCAAAGGGAATCAGCCAGTACCATGCACGGTGGTCTTTTTCATGTACGGTAATTAAAATTTTCTCACGATCAAACTCAGGGTCATTCAATAAACCATCTTCAATATGGGTAAAAACTGCACGGCGCACAGGAAAGTCCGATGGACTTTCTAAGTCGAGAAACTTTGGCAAAATGCGGCCAAAACCACTGGCATCTAAGAGGAACTTGCCTTGAATTTGGTAACTGTTACCTTGCGCATCTTTGACCGTCAAAATCGGCTGTGTAGATGCCACATCGACCGCCAATACTTCATGACCAAAACGGATGTCCGTTCCCATTTTTTCGGCTTGCTGTGCCAAAAGCTGGTCAAAGTTGGCACGTCGTACCTGCCATGTGGTGCCTGGACCTTCACTAAACTTTTGGGTAAAGTCATAAAAGCTGCGCTGTGAGCCTCTTAAAAAAACCGCGCCATTTTTAAACTGAAAGGCATATTCATCGGCATGTGCACGCACCGTCTCTAATAAGCCCGCTTCTTCTAAAAACACCATACACTGCGGCAATAAAGACTCGCCGATGGAAAAACGCGGAAAAAACTGCTTTTCAATGACCGTGACTTGATGGCCTTTTTGGCGCAGCAAAGCTGCGGCCGAGCTACCTGATGGTCCCGCCCCAATAATTAAAACATCTGTCTGTTGCATGGTGCTCATTGCACTGTACCCTTTGACTCAGCTCTTTGGCTGATATTGTTGAACCACCCCATGCTTTGCATCGGAGGATGTAAAAAGTGTGGCATAAATAAATGAAAAAATAACACCCAGCAAAACCGTTAAGCCGAAACTGTGAATGGCATAGGTATGACTAAAAGACAGCAAACCAAAACCAAAGAACGTCGACATCATGCACAGGAACAGAGCCATACCCACCACCTGTGGATGATCGTGTCCGTGGCGGTAGAAGATTGCATAGTCCACCCCAATCCCAATAATCAGGAAGGTGCCCATAATGCTGAATAAATTAATCTCGACACCCAGCCAGGCTTGAATCGCAAAAGTAGTCATTAAAGCCATACTGACAGGCAACACCAAAGGCAGAATAGATTTTTTTCCATAAAGTGCCCCTAAGCCAACGGCTAAAATCAGCAAAGCGCTGAGTAATAGCCACTGTGCCTGCACTCGATGCTGTTTAAACAATTCAGACAGTTGATGAACTGGACGTAACAGTTGTACATCAGCATTTTCAAGCTGTTGCACGGCTTTGACGTCATGCACATTTTGCAACATCACCAAACGTTGTGTCGGACTCATCTGGAAAAAATGCAAGGGATGGTCTTTAAAGACTGCTTCGGTCAATAACGGTTGGTCTTTTAAATGCGCTTGCCAGTTTAAAACATCGGCTGCGTTGAGCTGTAGTGCTTGCGCATATTTCACCAAAGCGGATTGAGGAATCGCCTGTAACATCGCGATATTGTGTTTTTGCTGCTCAAGCGAGGGAATCCACTGCCCTAAAGCTTGTACAGCATCTAGCTTTCCAGCCTGCTGCAAGGGCGTAAGCTCTGCCAGTAGTTGCTGTTCATGCCGCTCTAATTCTGCTGGGGTTCTGCCCTGTACCACAAAATATTCGCTGCTTTGCTGTTGCATAAAACGCGAACGAATATATTGATCTTCCTGCTTTAAGGTGGCATCCATACTTTGCAGATTGCGGATGTCATCATTGCTTTTCAGGAAGACGAGACTACTACCCGTTACCAGTAGAATCAGTGAAATCATGCCATAGCGCAGCGTATTTCGACTCTGCACATAACTGCGTGCTTTGCCAATAAAGCCCAAAGCACGTATCGCAGGTTCCGCATTCAGCGTAGGCAAACGTGGCAGCAGTAAAATACTGGTTACCCATGCGGCACTCAGTCCAACCATGGAAAAGACCGCAATCTGTTTAAAGCCCGGAAATGGAGTAAAACTCAGCACCACATAGGCCAACAGCGTGGTCATTAGCCCCACAAATAAACTCGGCAATAATGGTTTTAAAACAGCAAATCCATCAATCTGTCGGTGCTGAGACTGCATGGCCATAAAGTAAAATGAAAAATCGACACAGACCCCAATCAAACTGGCGCCAAAGACCAGTGTCATCAAGTGAATTTCGCCGAACACCCAATACGTCACCGCAAAGGCCACCAAGCTGCCTGTGCCGACCGCAACCATTTCCGTCAGCATCGGTCGTATCGAACGGAAGCCAAACCAGACCAGAAGCAAAATCCCGATGGTCGAACCCACGCCAATAGTGGAAATTTCCTCTTTGGCAGAGTTGGTGCCGAACTGTGCAAACAGCAGTGTACCTGTCCAGTGCGGTTTGACCTGCAACTGGCTGAGTTGCTGATTGATATTTTTAATAAACCCAGCAGTCTGCTCTTGGTAGGCAATGTTATAAGGGCTGTTGTTGAGCTGAAGTACTATCAGGCGCGAGATACCTTGCTCATCACGAATCGTGGCAAAGCCCTGTTCTAAATTGATATCGGCATTATTTTGTAAAGCACTTAAACCGACTGCATAACGCGGAAATAGTAGCAAGGGATCTTGCTTGAGCATTTCAGCCGTAATCGGCATGCCCGGACTCATCAGTTGTAATAAGCCTTGCTCCATCAATGCGGTATCATCTTGCTCTTGCAAAATCTGCTGATCAGTCTTGGATAACAGCCCCGCCTTGTGTTGATACAACGCTTGGGCAAATTGATCAGGATCAAGCTGCGGACGAACAGGTAAAAATAGCTGACTTTGGTCGGCTTGGGTTTTGAGTGCTTGCGTTGCCTGTTCGAGTTGCTGATCCGTTTTGGCATCCAATAGCACAAAAACTTTGTCATTTAACTGCTGACTCACATATTGCTGTGCTTGTTCCAGATGAACATCCTGATGTGCCTCAGGCAGCAAAGCAAAAATATTGGTCTCAATCTTAATACCTTTATTCAGCCAAGCCACGCCCAGTGCCAAAGCAATGACACACAGCACCAACAGCCAAAGGGTGCTAAATTTATTTTGCCAATTGGAAAAGCGCATTTTCCGCAGCCGTTAAAGTTTGAGGTTGAGCCGTTTGCTGGCTAAAACGAATGATGGTGCGGTTATTGACTTGTTCCAAAATGGTAATACGGTCCACATAACGCTGACCTTGCGCATCGACTTGAACAAAAAGCTTTTTAAATAGACTGCTTTTAGGCGTTAAGCTGACATTCCACTGCGTCGGACTGTAATTGGCAGACACCACATTAAAGTTTTTAGCGAGTGCCGCTTCGTTGCCCGACATTAACTGTAAAAACATCGTCGCTACAGAGCCATAGGGGGTCTTATCGACTTCGATTTGACTGGACGTTCGCTGCGTCTTTTGTACCAACTTACGCGGTGTCACCACCAAATCGGCTTTAACTGGACTTTGAATTTGCCACAGTACACCTTGGTTTTTGCTGAACAGCACCGTGCCTTTGGACACATAAGTTTTGTTCAAAGCGGCCAGTTTTTTCTGCTGCTCAAATTGGGCACGCACCACAGGCGTTGCACCGAGCTGAGCAAACACCTGCTTCAATTCAGTATTTTGCGCACTCACTGCGGGAGCAAGCAAAGTCATCACACTGACTGCACACACAACCAAAATCGGCTTAGAGAATTTGTATCGAATCATACTCGCATTACTCCGCTTTAAATTCAGGCCATGCATTTAAACAGTCCAGCAACACCTGTGGCGACTGGAAGCACATTTCACGTTTTTCAATGTGTACCGCCACTTGTGAGGTATAACCCTTGGTCAGCTTTCTGCCCGAAACCGCATCGAAAATCAGATATTCAATTTTCAAACGGTTTTCCCATTCTTTTAAAATGGCACGCACGCGAATTTTTTGTTCAAACTCGATACCTTGTACATAACGGACATGACTTTCAATCACAGGCCATGCGTAGCCCGAGTCGCGCATTTGATTATAGTTGTAATGAAATTGATCCAGCAGTTTGCAGCGCGCAATTTCAAAATATTTTAAATAATGGCCGTGCCACACCACATTCATGGTATCGACATCATGAAAAGGCACCTCAATCATTACATCAGCATGCATGCTCATTTCCTATGAATATTGAACAGCAACGCTGTTTAACAGTTCTAAATGTTCAAAGCGATTAACCAGCGCCTGAAGCTCTTGTTGCAAAGGACGATCTTCCTCTACATAGGTGAAACTCTGAAGCACCCAATGTTGAAATGCTGTTAAAACAGGGCTGAGTTCTGTATCTACACCTTTGAGTTTAACCGCCTGAACCGCTGCACAACTGAGTGCTGCAATCACTTGTTCGGTTAAGGTAATGATACGGCTAGCATCACGCGCGGCAATAGTGCCCATACTGACTTTATCTTGATTATGACATTCGGTTGAGCGTGAGAAAATCGATGCAGCAAGTGTCTGTTTTAAGGCTTCTGCCGTCCACGCTGAAACCGCGATTTGCACCGCTTTAAAACCATGATTCAACGGCAAGCGCTCAGGACTAGAACCCGTTAAATTGCGTGGCAAACCATTGTTCATTTTATAGTCCACCAACTGTGCCAACTGACGATCCATCAGGTCAGCAATATTGGCAATCATAATTTTCAGGCTGTCCATGGCTTGGGCAATATGTCCACCATAGAAATGTCCACCATGCAGTACACGCAGATTCACAGGATCAATCAATGGATTATCATTGCTTGAGTTCAGCTCATTTTCAATAAACTGACGCAGCCACAGTTTAGAGTCTTCAAACACCCCAATCACATGCGGTGCACAGCGCAGTGAATAACGGTCTTGCAAGCGTGAACTTTGGTGTTCAGTTTGTACTTCACTGTTTAACCAGTCACGTAATTGGGCTGCAATATGTTGTTGTCCCAGATGTGGTTTTTGTGCAAACAAGACTTCATCAAAATGGCTTGGATTCCCTTCTAAAGCTAAAACATTCAATGCGGTAATCAAAGTACTGGCAAAAGAAATCTGTTCTGCTTTTTTATAGTTTAGGCAGGCGATGGCAGTCATGACCGCTGTACCATTCATCAGGGCCAAGCCTTCTTTAGGACGCATTACCAAAGGCTGCAAGCCTTTTTCGGCATACACTTGTGCAATTGGCACGATCTGACCTTGATAGTACACATCGCGCTCACCGACCAATGCCCCAGCGATATAAGACAAAGGCGTCAAGTCACCACTGGCACCCACCGAACCTTCAGAGGGAATCACAGGAATCACATCTTCATTCAGCATCCAGACCAAACGCTGTAACAAGGCATGGGAGACACCCGAATAGCCGCGTGCCAAAGAACATAAACGCACTACAACTACAGCACGCGCCGTAATCAAGTCTAAGTTTTGCCCCATGCCACAGCCATGAAAACGCGATAAATGTAGCGGCAGCTCATGCACTTGGTGGGCTGGAATTTCAACCAAGCACGAGTCGCCATAACCCGTGGTCACGCCATAAATGACGCCTTCGTCTTGCAACAGCTGATCAAGGAAATCTGCGCCGCGTTGGATCAGTGCTGTCCATTCCGCGGATACGGGCAAGGCCACCTGTTTTTCTTTACGCGCTACAGCCACAACATCTTCAATACTGAGCGGATTTTCCCCAACAATTAACACAAGACTTATCCTTTATTCCAAAAATTATAAAAATTAAACCATTGATAGGGCGCGCGTATACAATGCTGTTCCAATAGCTCCACATACTGTCGTGTGGTCTGTTGCATGGCATGTAAACGCTCTTTACGTGGCCAATTTAACTGCTCCGCTACTTGGTGAATATGCACTTCAAAATGTGTATCTACTCGATAGCAAAACACCGCCAACACAGGTGCTTTCAACAAACTGGCCAAAATCCACGCCCCTTGGGGCCACAGCGCTTGCTCGCCTAAAAAAGCAACCGATTGTACCCGATCCGACTGCACGGGTACGCGGTCTGCCGCTACAATCACCCATTCACCTTGATCCAACTTATCCTGTAAAATCAGTGCTGTTTCAATCCCCAACTCATCCACCGAAATTAAATTAACATCTGCCTGTTCATTCAATTTTTTTAAAAATGCATTGAACTTAGTGGCATGTTTTTGATAGACCAGTACATTAATTTTTTGTGGATGCTCTGATTTGATGGCACGAAGCAATTCAATATTGCCAAAGTGCGACACCACAATCACCGCACCTTTTTGATAGTGCGAACGAAAGTGTGCATGACCATGCAGCTTTAAGTTCTGCTCAGGAATATGCCCAAGCCATCCCTCAATTTTATCTAAAATACATTCGCCAAAATGCATCAAATGCGTATAGCTGTACCACAGCTGCGGCTCAGCCTGAAACGGCGACTGCACACCTGCAAAATGATGCAGTTTTTTTAAGTACAACAGCGAAGCCTGACGCGTTGTATTGGAAAAAATCCAGTACCATAAAATTACAAAGTACAATATAACTCTGCACAACCAACGTCCACCCAAGCGGTAGAAACCGAGCATCAGCATCAGCGGTATCATCCCGCCCCGCTCTTTCACGGCGCTCCATTTCTGCATATGCTTCTCTGACCGCATTAGCCTTTCACTTTCTGATAAATCAGTTTGGGGAAACGCAGCAGCATGCCACCCAACAAACGACTATGCGCACGCGCCATGCCCAAATTGTCCCGCCAAACATCAAAGTGTGAAATACCATCTTCAGGGTAAATCACATGGGTAGGCAGATTGATAAACCGCACATTGTCCCATTTCAAACGTACCAAAATTTCCGAATCAAAGCCCATCCGCGGTTGAAACTTGGCTGTGTTTAGAATGTTCACTGTCTGAGCCAGAGGGTAAATGCGAAAGCCACACATGCTGTCCTTAATGTCAAAAGACAGACTGTTAATCCACACCCAAATATGCGTTGCATAACGGCCATAAAGACGTTTTTTCGGAACAGTTTCATCAAAGATCGGCTGACCAATAATCATTGCCTCGGGGTGTTGGATGGATGTTTCTAAAAAACGCTGCACATCCTGCCAATCATGCTGTCCGTCAGCATCCAGTTGCAAGGCATGACTATAACCACATTGAAAGGCATGCTTTAGACCCGTGATCACTGCCTGCCCCTTACCCTGATTGTGTATATGCTCGACCAAATCAACCCATGGGTAGTCACTCGCGAGCTGATGTAAAACTGCCGTACAATCGGCGTCACTGCCATCGTTCACCATAATAATAGGTAACTCAAAGCCACTCAAATGTGATAGCAACGCAGCCAAATAATGTGGATGGTTATACACAGGAATCACAAAGCAGTGTTTCATTTTTATCTCTCGGCTTAAACGTCTGAAGGGACAGCAAACAGCAAACGTCCTGATGCCAATATTTTGTCACGATTTTTCAGTTCAAAACTGACTTTATGCGCTTTACGACTGAGCACCAGTTCCACCACTTGATAGGGTTGGATCAGTCCTTGAAACTTTAACTGCTCAAAACCATTACACCACAATAAATCCGCCCAGTTTTGTTTGGCAAAATGCTGAATAAAACCAATTTGTCCTACGCCTGGATAAATAGGGAAGTTCGGAAAGTGGCCTTTAAAGCATTCCAGCTCTGGCACAAATTCTAAAGCATAACTGATCTGCGTATCCTGAGATTGCTGTTTCAGCACAACGGGCAAGATCATCGGCTGAAAGAGTGATTTTAAATACTGTTTATTCAGCTTCGATTGTGCATTTTGTGGCATTTGCGTTAAGAATCGCCACTGCCGCGGAATCGCAATGCTTTCCAGTTTGTTTTGCAATTGTTTTTTCAGTTGTGCGGTGAATACTGCTTTGCCCTTTTCAATGAGCAGTACACGAGCTTCCTCGGTCAGCACAGCCACCACCGCCAAAATCTGGCGCTGTTCTTTTTCATGAATTAGGACATGGCAATGCTGTATTTCGACCAACTCAACAATTTTTACTTCAATCGCATCGAGACTTAAACGCTTTTCTTCAAGTTTAACAATGCGGTCCAAACGTCCCAATAACTGAAATGGACTTTTAGGGTTTTGTGCATCCATAAGCTTTACTTTATCACCTGTCAAAATCCAATCCGCGCTAAAAGCATGGTTAGTTTTGACGGCTAACTCTTGCTGTTCAACGCACTGAATGTCGACATTGGCAAAGGGGGTCCATAACGCATCATCTGCCTGACGGTGGGCAATCCCGCCTGTTTCAGAACTGCCAAATACTTCGGTAATCGGACGGTTCAGCAAAGGACGTACGCCTGCATCCAACTTTCCTCCCGAAGAATAGACCCTATGGCAGTCTTGCAATATCACATCTGTAGTCCAGCGCTTCAACAATGCAGGGCTGGAAATCAGATAATTGGGCAGCTGCACATGGGCAATTTTCTTTTGGCTATCGACCACATCTTCAGGGAAAGCCAGTTGTTTTTGATAGAAACTGCGTCCACTGGCTAAGGGCCACAACAGCTTAAACAACAAACCATAAATATGCTGATGACTCACCGTAGCGATCGCAACCGCTTGCTCAGGCAAATCAAAACTGTCTTCTAAACCACAGACTTCATTGAATAACTGTTGCAAGCTGCGCGGAATCTTTTTCGGCTGTCCAGTTGAGCCCGAAGTATAAAAATACAGCTGAGCCTGATTGAGAAAGGCAGCATCAAATTGAAGCTCGAAGGTTGACTCTGCTGTCGACGGCAAACGTTTTAAAAAATAAATCTGCTGTTCAGCCAGTTCTTTTTCTAAGTCGCTGACCCGATGCGGCGGCAACAGCACTTGCTTACCTGCTTGCAAGGCCGCGAATAACAACACTAAAAATTCATAACTGTGTTCTTGCCAAAGCGCCCATATAGGCTGTTCCAACTGCTGAATTTGCGCAGTCTGTTCAGCTACATCCAACCAAAAAGTGTGAAAGGAAACGGAACTTGAATCCGCCTGAATACACAGGGGACGCGATGAATGGAGATGGTGTTGAAAATGACAAGACATAAAATGTGTTTTTAAAAACCGTATTTTTAATCGCTATAGTTCGAGGCCACTGTTTCAGTTGACCTAACAGAGATGCTGTTATTTCTGTACCTGATGCAGTCGCTGCTGGCGTTTGCGCAACACAAACTCACCCAGTAACAGTCCACCCATCAAGAGATAAGAGATCAAGCCGTTATACAGCACCCAAATTTTCATCGGTGCGAAAAAAACGGTGATTAGCGCAATGACTGCATTGATGCAGAAAAACCCACACCAAACTTTGGTCACTTGACGGGTCCACTCTACCCCTTCTTCGGGCAAATTAGGCTCTGCCAAACGTGCAAAACGTTCAATCATCGAAGGCGGTCGAATCAAGGTGCTGGCAAAAATCAACAACGCCCCGAGACTCATAAAAACAGGATAGAGTTTAAGCCACGCATGATCTTTTAAAATCAAACTCAGCCCACCACATAAAATGGCAAAACCCGTCAAGGGCCACAGCAAAGCATTGCCCTTACTCAATAGACGCAAGATGCCCAGCGCAATCAATACCGCACTGACCCAGACATACTGTCCATGCGCTAAAGCATAAGCCACAAAAAAAGGATAGAGGATCAATCCGACCCCTGCTATCCCTTTTAAAAGGTTGTTCATGCAGTCGACATATTCTGAATTACGACCACCACATCTTGTACGGTGCGCACATTTTTAAAGTCTTCAGGATTGACTTGCTTGCCTGTCAGTTCTTTAATTTTCACGACCAAATCAATGGCATCAATACTGTCAACATCGAGATCTGAAGCCAAGTTTGATTCTAACCGCACATCTTCAGGCGCAATTTCAAACAGCTCTTCCATCCATTCACGTAATTTTTCTAACACGGTTTCTTGTGCAAGCATAGCAACCTCTTATGCTGTTTTCTGTGCTTCAACCAAAGCCACTAAGCTTTGAATTGATTTAAAATGTTCTTTGGTTTCTGCGGACTCTGCATTCAAATGAATGCCATAGCACTTTTTCAATGCCAAACCCAGTTCTAAAGCATCAATCGAGTCCAAACCCAGACCATCACCAAACAAAGGTGCGTCTGTATCAATATCTTCAATACGGATGTCTTCAAGGGCGAGGACATCAATAATCATTTGCTTTAATTCATCAGCAAGATTGCTCATTTACGGATAACTCTTGGTTAAAAAACCACTGTAATTGTTGATTTAATTGACGCACATTTTTGGGATTGACCGTTACATCATCCAATACGTCTTCCACTCGGATCGCATCCAAAACTTTCACATGGATATGAAAAGGCTGTTCTGGAATGTGATACCACTTTTCATTTTTGGTCAAAGTCGATGGCGTGCAGGTAATCAGCACAGGGCGAATTGGCACACCTGCACGCAGCGCAATATTGGCTGCACCACGCTGAAAGTCATTCAACTGCCCACCTTTGGCTGTTCGTGTTCCTTCAGGAAAGATTAACAGTGAAGCCACATGGCCTTGTTGTAATTTATGTACACAATCCTGAATAAATTGTTCGGAACCTGCATTTAAAATATAACCTGCGCTTTGTACAGGGCCTTTGGTAAATGGATTCGACCACAACGTCTGCTTGACCACACAGTTTGCTTGTTCCATTAAACCAATTAAAACCACCACGTCAATCAGTGTCGGATGATTGGCAATCACCAACTCCTGCTGGCTATGTTGTAATTTGTCCAAACCATCAACCGTATACGTCATAATGCCCAGTTTCACCATCATTTCAGTGAAACCTTTAAAACTATGTTTAATGACCTTTTGGGTGCGCTGTTTTTGAATCTCAAGGTCGGGTGAACTCAGCTTCACCAGTGGTGCAATCAACCCACCAATCGCGACTCCTCCCAAACCAAAGCTGGCAAAACTAAATCCTGTAGCCCCAACACGCCATGCATAGTTGGCTTTTTGTTTAATTCGATTTAATTTCAACATTTCGCCCACGCTTTCGATTCAGTTTGGTTGTGATTGTTCCAAAACACCTTAAACGCTAAAGCTTGCTGATACGCTAGATCTTCAGCAACATGACTTGACTTCAAGATCAGATTGGCAGGCGCTAATGAAATAATCGCGGACATCGCAAAAGCAGAAAATGGCTGATGCTCCATATAGAGGTCAGACAAAGCTTCATCATAATACACCAGCAAAACCTGATGCGCTTTGGGCATTGTTTTTAACCATGCATAGGCTTCAATCAGCCCATCGCTCCATGAACCCGCCAAACTGGTCGCAGGTGTCGCATCCTGACATAAAATGGAATAAAGTCCTGAAATCGCATTATGCACTGACGTTGAAAATTGGGTCGGCGAAGGGGTTTGATCGCTTAACACATCTTCTAGAATTTTTAGTGTTTTCGCTTCATCGCCATACTGCGACACCCATACAATATAATCGACCTGTGCAAGCTCTAAAGTCTGCATCGCACTATTCAACGCCAGTTTTGCGAGATGCGATAAACGTCGACGCTGCATGGGAGGAATTTTTTCTATAGCTGATAAGTTTTGATCAACCAAACTCATATTTAAGTGGGATACGTGAAGTTGCATCATCATGATCAATTTTTAAAAGCTGATAAATTATCAAACACACAATTATAGCATTGAGCCAGATTTTTCACAAAAAATAACAAACATCAATTCTATTAAATTAATGATCAGGCTAATCTGAATTTTCCCCCTTCACTTTATCCTCGTACTTTTTCTAGGTCGGTATCAAAAGTGATGAAAACGATCTATTCTTGAAGGTAGACATACATCTAAAATCCCATTCATTCTTTTGCATCAAAAAGACCAGAGTAGATATAGAAAGTCGATGACTTGGAAAATGTTACACTAACAGCGTCTCATCTGTCTGGCGCGAAATTGGTTGTAAAAAGCATTTTTTAATGAACGAATGAGCGATGGTCCTATTTGGGGTATTAAACATAGAACTCAAATAGCAATTAATAATATGCTTCACCACTTTATTATTAAATTAAAATTCGAGGCCTAAACTCAAGTTTAAAATTTTAATCTAAGACTACAAAGTCAAAATAATTATAAGTTTTGAATTAATTAAATATTTAATTGTTAACATATTATTCAAAGACAAACTGGCCTTTCTATCTTGAATCACTGAAGGAATTTTAATGACCACCCTGACCTGTTTTAAAGCCTATGATATCCGCGGTAAATTGGGCACAGAACTCAATGAAGAAATTGCCTATAAAGTAGGGCGTGCTTATGGGCAAATTTACCAGCCTAAAACCATTGTGGTGGGTGCCGATATTCGTCTCAGCAGTGAGGGTTTAAAGCAGGCCACGATCAAGGGTTTAAATGATGCAGGGGTAGATGTACTAGATTTAGGCATGACAGGCACAGAAGAAGTTTACTTCGCGGCTTTTCATTTAGATGTTCAAGGTGGAATTGAAATCACAGCCAGTCATAATCCTATGGATTATAATGGCATGAAATTGGTTCGTGAAAATGCACGTCCGATTGGTGCAGACTCAGGCCTTAAAGAAATTCAAGCTTTGGCCGAAAGCGAACAATTTTTAGCGGTTGAACTAAAAGGCCACACACACAAATACGATATTGTGCCAGAATTTATTGATCACCTGATGACTTATATTGATCCATCCCAGATCAAGCCTTTGAAACTAGTGGTGAATGCAGGTAATGGCGCAGCCGGTCATGTTATTGATGCAATAGAAGAAAAATTTAGACAATTAAACATTCCAATAACATTTATTAAAATTCATCATCAAGCTGATGGACACTTTCCCAATGGCATTCCTAATCCCATCTTAATTGAAAACCGTGACAGTACTTCTCAAGCTGTTTTGGCTCATCAAGCCGATTTGGGCATTGCATGGGATGGTGACTTTGACCGCTGTTTTTTATTTGATGAAAAAGGTCATTTTATTGAAGGCTACTATATTGTCGGTCTACTGGCGCAAGCTTTTTTACTGAAACAATCAGGCGAAAAAATTGTGCATGATCCGCGTTTGGTGTGGAATACCTTAGATATTATTGAAAAATATCAAGGTGTTGCAGTTCAATCAAAATCAGGTCATTCATTTATTAAAGATCAAATGCGTGAGCATAATGCAGCCTATGGCGGTGAAATGAGCGCACATCATTATTTTCGTGACTTTGCTTATTGTGATAGTGGCATGATTCCTTGGTTATTGGTGGTTTCTTTATTGTCTGAAACTTCGCAATCCTTATCTTCACTGGTTGAAGATATGATCAGCCATTTTCCATGTAGTGGTGAAATTAACTTTAAAGTAACCGATACTGCCTACACTATTCAGAAAATATTTGATCATTATGCAGATCAAAATCCTTCAATAGATCAAACCGATGGCATCAGTTTAGATTTTGGAACATGGCGTTTCAATGTTCGTGCTTCAAATACCGAACCACTGCTTCGTTTAAATATTGAAAGTCGTTTAGATCACAATCCTCAACCGATGCAACATTATGTGGATGAACTGACCGCATTAATTCAAAGTTAAATCCATTAAAATGGGAGCTTGCGCTCCCATTTATAGATCTTCTTTAATTTTGATAACCATTTGGATTATGCTTTTGCCAATTCCAACTATCGACCAACATATCTTCTAAGTTATATTGCGGTGTCCAACCTAACTCTGCAACTGCGCGTGTATTGTCTGCAAAAGAGGTTGCTACATCACCTTCACGGCGTGGCACAATTTCAAATGGAATGGTTACACCATTAACTTGTTCAAACGTATTTTTGACTTGCAATACAGATGAACCATTACCTGTACCAATATTCCAAGCACGACACCCCTTCGCCTTTAAACGGTTATTTAAGGCGCACAAATGCGCTACTGCCAAATCCACCACATGAATATAATCACGCACACCAGTCCCATCAACCGTATCGTAATCCTGACCAAAAATTGATAATTTATCACGACGCCCAACTGCCACTTGAGTTACGTAAGGCATCAAATTATTTGGAATTCCTTGAGGGTCTTCACCAATTCGACCACTTTTGTGTGCACCGACCGGATTGAAATAGCGTAATAATGCAATTGACCAACGCGCATCTGCAATTGAAAGCTTCTGTAAAAGTTGCTCGATGATGAGTTTGGTATACCCATAATTATTACTTGGCATGCCTGTCGGCATATCTTCATTTAATGGTGAACGATTGGCTTCATCATACACTGTCGCAGATGAGCTAAAGACTAAATTAAAAACACCTGCCCGCTCCATTGCTTTGACCAAGCTCAGAGAACCTGCAATATTATGATCAAAATACGTCAATGGAATGTGCTGACTTTCTCCCACTGCCTTTAAACCAGCAAAGTGAATGACCGCATCAATCTGATGTTGTGTAAAAATTTGATCTAAAATATGTCCATTCCGAATATCACCCTCAACGAAAACCAAAGCTTTCCCTGTCAGCTCTTGCACACGGTGCAACGATTCTTCAGCACTATTCGACAGGTTATCCAACACAACAACTTCATGTGCAGAATTTAATAATTCAATACAGGTATGCGAGCCAATATAACCTGCACCGCCAGTTACTAGAATTTTAGCCATGTGTTTTTCCTAATAAGATTTGGATTAAACCTTGAGTCGACGCATCGAGACTGGATAGATCTTCACTCTCACCATTTAAAATGGGCAAAAGCTGATTGGCGATATCCTTACCTTTTTCTACGCCCCACTGATCGAAAGGATTAATATTCCAGAGCACGGATTGTACGAAAACTTTATGTTCGAACGAAGCAATCAACATGCCCAAGCTATAAGGATTTAATTCATTTAATAACAGCGTACTGCTCGGCTGATTACCTGCATACTGTTTATAAAGCGGTAAACATTCTCGTTCGACCTGATCTAAAGCCTGATGACCAAATGCCAATAAACGCGACTGTGCCAGACAATTAGACAAAGCCAAATGATGCTGCTCAATTAAAGCATCGGCATTTTCCACGTAGGTAAACTGATTGGTATTATATCGCTGTATAGGCGCAATAAAATCACAACTGACTGCTTGCGTACCCTGATGCAACAATTGATAAAACGCATGCTGAGCATTAGGTCCTACCTCACCCCATACAATCGGACAGGTATCTAAAATGACTTTTTCGCCTGTACGCTGAATCGACTTACCATTCGACTCCATTTCCAATTGTTGTAAATAAGAGGCAAAATATTTTAGACGACCGTCATAGGGCAGTACGGCATGCGTTTGAATATCGAGAAAATTATTATTCCAAACACCCAACAAACCCATTAACACTGGAATATTTTGATTTAAAGGTGCACTTTGGAAATGTTGGTCAATGGCATAAGCACCTGCCAAAAATTGCTTAAAACCTTCTACGCCAATGGTCAAAGCAATTGGCAGACCAATACAAGACCACAGTGAGTAACGCCCACCGACCCAATCCCAGAGTAAAAACTGGTTTTCGGGCGCAATACCCCATTCAACCATTTTTTCTGATTTGGTCGAGACACCGATAAAATGATGTTTAAGCGTTTCTGGTTGTGTACCCAAGGATTTCTCTAGCCATAATTTGACGGTCTGCGCATTGGATAAAGTATCAATTGTGACAAAAGATTTGGATGAAATAATAAAGAGTGTGGTTTCAGGGCGTAATTTATGCAACAATTCTGAAAGCTGACTCCCATCCATGGTCGAAACAAAATGTACATTCAGCGGCTTGGTCGTGGCGTGTTTAAAATCAGACAATGCCTGGGTCACCATTAAAGGCCCCAAATCAGAGCCGCCTACACCAATATTGACGACATCCTGAATCACCTCACCCGTGGCACCGCGATATTGCCCAGCATGAATTTTTTCTACCAAGTTGAACATGCGCTGTAATTGCGCATGTACCTGTTGTGACAGTTCACTATGTACCAAATCATGTTCAGGTAAGCGCAATGCCCAATGCATAGCCGCACGCTGCTCGGTATAATTAATCTCATGTTCTGAAAATAATATTTGAATCCAAGCCGCTAAATTTTGAGTTTCTGCAAATTCAATTAAAGCATTCAGGATATTTTGATCAATCCGCTGTTTACTATAATCAAAGAACAACTGATCAAATTGCACGGAAAAATGATCAAAGCGTTGCGGATTTTGTTCAAATAACTGATTTACATGCATCGATTGAAATGAATGACTTAATTCATTTAAATGCGCCAAAATGCTTTGATTGTTTTGAATAGCAGGAAAAGAATGAGATGTTTTTTGCATTATCGTCCAATCCCCATATAGGCAAAACCTTGCAGTTTCATGTATTCAGGGTCGTAAATATTACGACCATCTAAAATAAGTGGATGCAACATGGTTTGATGTAGCCTATTGTAATCTGGACTCCAGTATTGTTTCCATGCGGTCAACAAACATAGCGCGTGTGCACCCTGAACTGCTTGATATTGATCGTGACATAATATCAAATCATCACGTTGCCCATAAAGTGCTTCTATTTCAATTAAAGCTTGCGGATCATGTAATCGAACTTTAACCCCTTGTGCCCATAAAGCATTGAGCATCATGTGAATCGGTGATTGCTGAATGCGCGAGGTATTTTCCTTAAAAGAAGCCCCCCAAATGGCCACAGTTTTATCTTTTAAATCACCATGAAAGTAATTCCACAATTTTCGGAACAACAGCTCTTTTTGTTGTTCATTAATGTCCCAAACTTGGGCCAACAACTGACTTTTTACCCCAGTACCAGAGACGGTATTGGCCAAAGTCAAAATATCGTGTGAAAAATTTTCACCCCCAAAACCTGCTCCAGGACTTAAATAAGACAGTCCAATCCGATTATCTGCTGCCATGCCCTGCTGTACATGGGCAATATCAATATTTAATTTTTCAGCCACGACGGCCAAATCATTGATGTAACTGATACGGGTCGCCAACATGCCAGAAATACTCAGTTTAGTAAATTCGGCATCTAAAATCGGCATAAATAAGTATTGCTGCTCAAGTGGGAATAAAGGACGCAATAATTCTCGAACTTTGACTTGAACCTCGGCTTGGCTACAACCGACAATCAACTGTTTGGCTTGGGTCACACTGGCCAAAGCATTGCCTTCCTGAATGGTGTCAGGTAAATACACCCAATGGTCTTGTGGAAGCAAGGTGCTAAAGTTTTCAGTCCCCTGTAAACCTAGTGTGGAGGCATTGATCATGAGTTTAGGATGAATGATTGCACGTTGCTGCAATTGCAACAAAACATGCTGTCCAAGATGCTGATCGGTAGGACTAAAACTAAATAAATAGGCATCCAAATCTAAGGGTAAAGCGCTAAAGTCACAATACTGAAGAAAGCCCTGAGCCAATTGTTTTTCCAATAAACGCTCGACTGATTCATCTTGAAAATAACGTTGAATGTGCTGTGAATCTTGAAAAATATTACACCAGTACACTTGATGACCGCACTCTGACAACAACGCAGCCATCACTCCCGCATATAAAGTTTTTCCAAATACTGCAACTTTCATGCTCGCACCCTGTCTATAATGCCAACTCTTGAATCAAAGCTTTAAATTCTGTACCCAATGTTGGATGTGCCACACCATAATGTAATACTGCTTTTAAATAACCCAATTTATTGCCACAGTCAAAGGTCTGACCTTTCATACGATAAGCCTCGACTTGCTCAGTGTGTTGCAACAAAGCAATCGCATCGGTCAATTGGATTTCATTGCCGGCACCTTTCGGCGTTTGCTGCAATAACTGCATAATTTTGGCAGGTAAAATATAACGCCCGACGACAGAGAGATTAGACGGTGCATCTGCTACATCTGGTTTTTCCACAATGCTCTGCATCGTGACACTTTCACCTTCGGCAGGAAGTGTTGCAACATCAACAATGCCATACTGATCAACCAAATGCTTCGGCACTGCTTCAACCATAATTTGTGCGGTTTGTGTCTGCTGAAAACGTTGAATCATTAAAGACAAATCATTTTTTTCATTCGTATCTTTGACCAACACATCAGGTAAGAGCACCGCGAAGGCATCATCACCGACAAGATCTTTAGCGCAAAGTACCGCATGCCCCAAACCTAAAGGTTGTGCTTGGCGCACACTCACTACAGTGACATGAGCAGGCAAAATTTCGGTAATTTCTTTGAGTAAATCGAATTTTTTCTTTTGTTCTAAACTGTTTTCCAGTTCAAAATTACGGTCAAAATAATTTTCAATCGACGCTTTTGATGAATGCGTGACCAAAATAATTTGCTCAATCCCTGCGGCGATTGCCTCTTTTACCACATACTCGATAGCAGGCCGATCGACCACAGTCACCATTTCTTTCGGAATCGATTTACTGGCAGGCAAAAAGCGAGTTCCTAAACCGGCCACTGGAAGAATCGCTTTTTTAATCATTTCTGTACCTAGCTAGTTGTGCCTTTTAATTGACTTTAATTTCTTTGCCGCGATGGTAACCATCAACATAATATTCCAATTGTGCCAAGGCCCAATTCACATCATCATCGACAGCAGTTAATAGATACATCTGATCAAAAACTGTAATCAACTCATCTAAAGGATAATGCTTTTCAATAGACCTTAAAATACGACTATGTTGCGTAATTTCAGTATCTTCATGATCAATCAATAATTCCTCATACAGTTTTTCACCTGGGCGTAAACCTGAATATTGAATTTCAATATCACCAGTTTTTGAATCTTGTTCACGCACCTTTAGACCACTGAGCGAAATCATTTGACGGGCTAAATCCTGAATACGAACAGGCTCTCCCATATCAAGTAAGAACACATCTCCACCTTCACCCAATGCTCCTGCCTGAATGACCAACTGTGAAGCTTCAGGAATGGTCATAAAATAACGCGTTACATCGGGATGGGTCACCGTAATGGGGCCACCTTTGAGAATTTGTTGTTTAAAGAGTGGTACCACCGAACCTGAGGAACCCAACACATTACCAAAACGCACAATACTGACTTGAGTTTGATCCTGTGCTTCCGCCATGGCTTGGCAATATAATTCTGCCATACGTTTCGATGCGCCCATGACATTGGTTGGGCGTACGGCCTTATCTGTAGAAATTAAAACAAAGGTTTCTACACCTTTTTTAACGGCCGCATTTAAACTAAAAGCAGTTCCAATCGAATTATTCTTCAGTCCAGCCAGTGGATTACATTCCACTAACGGCACATGTTTATAAGCCGCAGCATGATAAACCGTTTGTACTTGATATTGTTCAATAACGCGTTCAAGTTTTGGCTGATCAAGCACCGTTCCCAATATAGGCACGATTTCAATTTCGGTATTTAATTTCAGTTCTTTATCAATACTGTATAAGGCAAATTCGGTCAGTTCATAAATGACCAATTTTTGAGGTTTATTTTTAATAATTTGACGACACAGTTCTGAACCAATCGAACCGCCTGCACCTGTGACCATCACTACTTTATTGAAAATATTTTTGGCCAATAACTCTTGAATAGGTGGAACTGGGTCACGCCCCAGCAAATCAATAATATCCACTTCTTGAATATCTGAAACTCGAATTTCGCCATCCACCAGTTTGGTTAAACCTGGAATTTCAGTAATTTTGAGGTGTGCTGGTTCTAAGAATTTAACAATTTCGCTTTTTCTGACCCGACCCACCGAAGGCAAGGCAATCAGAATTTCATCGACTTGTTGTTTGGCAAATAACTTGAGTGCATAGGCTGGACTATAAACTTTGAGCCCCCCCATCATTTGACCAAACAAAGAGGCATCATCATCAATAAAAAACACGGGTAAGTGTTCATTCGAGCGGTATAAAGCTGCAGCCACTTGCTGCCCTGCATAACCTGCGCCATAAATTGCGACACGTTTACGTGGAACATCAGATTGTAAGTATGATTTTACAATGGCACGAATAATGCCACGACTCACCCAAATCCAAGCAAACATCATAAAACCAAACATGAGAGGAATGGAAGTAGGAATAAAAGCATGAGTACAATAAGCGATCGCGTACAAACCAACCACGGTTAAAGTGGTTGCAAATGCCAGTTTGGCAATAAAGACTTCGTTAAAAGTACGGACAATAAAGCGATAAACACCACTGATAAAAAGTGCAGCCACCGCTAAAAAACTGACCCACAATGAGCCAAAAGCAAGGTTAGGGACGACTTCTGCACCTAAATTAAACTCACGGATAACAAAGCATAGCCAAATCAAAATAGGGAAAACAACAAAATCTAAAGCAACTAAAAAAATTTGCTTGGTTTGTCTAGGTGCTGCCGCAAATGGAACAATAATTGATTTCACAGGAAAACTTCTTTTTTTCAATTTGGCTATTTTATCTAGATGAAAGCATGATTTCTTCATCTAGATATCCAACATCGAATTGGTTTATTTCATTTAATAAGGTCATATAAACCCATTCAGTTTACAGCTGGCTCATTACATGCTGAATGGCCTTAACCGTTTTATGCATACTGTCCAGACTTAAAGTTGGATGCACGAGGAACATTAAACTGGTTTCACCTAGTTTCTGAGCATTTTCCAATCGTTTTTCAGGTCTCCAGTGTGTACCATCAAAAGCATGCTCTAAATATACTTCTGAACAAGATCCACTAAAACACGGTACGCCTGCGGCATTAATCTCTTGCATAATTCGGTCGCGCGACCAACCTTCAGGTAAGGCTTCAATATTGACCTGTACATAACATTTATAACATGCATGCACATAATCACCTAAATGACGATGGACTGTAAAATAAGGACTCTGCTCAAAAGCACTTAAAATCATTTCCGTATTTTCAGTACGTTTTTTGGTCCATTCTGGCATTTGAGTCAGTTGAATGCGTCCGATCACCGCTTGCATTTCCATCATGCGCCAGTTGGTGCCAAATGAATCATGTAGCCAACGGAATCCAGGTGGATGCTGCTTGTTATAAATGCTATCAAAATTTTTCCCATGGTCTTTATAGGACCACATGGTTTTCCACAAACTTTCATCATTAGTGGTGACCATACCGCCTTCACCACCTGTGGTCATAATTTTATCTTGGCAAAATGACCATGCACTAATATGACCAATCGAACCTGCTGGCTTACCTTTATACTGTGCGCCATGTGCCTGTGCGCAATCTTCAATGACATATAAACCTTTTTGCTGCGCAAGCTGCATAATCGGATCCATATCACACATCCAACCCGCCAAGTGAACACAGATAATGGCTTTGGTATTGGGTGTCAGTACAGCCTCAATCGTTCGGGCTGAAATATTTTGTGAGTCCAGTTCAACATCTGCAAAAACAGGATTAGCGCCTGCTGTGACGATAGAACTTGCTGAGGCTAAGAATGTGCGTGAAGTAACAATCACATCATCGCCAGCACCAATGCCGAGTGCTTTGAGTGCAACATCTAAAGCCACCGTACCATTTGCCAGTGCAACTGCATACTTCGTTCCAGAAAACTCGGCAAATTCTTTTTCAAACTCACGGCACTCTTGCCCCGTCCAATAGTTTACTTTGTTCGATAGTAAAACTTTCGATACAGCATCTGCCTCATTTTGAGTAAAGCTTGGCCAAGGTTCAAATGCAGTGTTTAACATATTCATTTCCCAAATTAATTTTAAAAATCTTTATTTCTTCTCTAAAATGCGCGCAGGATTGCCAACCACTGTGGTTCCTGCTGCTACGCTCTTGGTCACAACCGCCCCCATTCCTACAATTGCACCTTTACCAATGACTAGCGGTTTTTCTGGCGTACCTTGTTTAATCACAGCACCTGTACCGATATAAACATGGTCTTCAATATGAATATTGCCGTTACACTTGACCCCAGGTGCAAAAGTGACATAGTCACCAATGATGCAATCATGTTCCACATAACTATATAAATTGGCATGAAAACATTTACCAATTTTAATATTAGAAGTCAGCGTTACAAAAGGGCTTAGCGCAGCACCTTCTGCAATATCGACTTCATCCATGAGCAAAGTATTATTTGCCTGTATAGACCATAATAGTATTTGGTCATGTTCCAGTTGCTGTGCAAGCTTTTCACGAATTTTACTATTTGCAATTGCAATTAATACATACTTATTGTTACTTGGTAGGGCTTTAAAAGCGCTATAACTTAAAGCAATATGACGATTGATGATCGTTTGTTCTGTTAAACGATCATCAATGAAATAAATATCAGACTGAATCCCCAAACGTTTCAAATGCTCTCTAGCCACTGGCATTAAGCTACGTCCACAACCTGAAGAGCCATAAATCGCATACATATTAGTCATGTTTTCGTTCATCAATCGTTGTTTTTGTACCCGTGAATTTAGTCATGGTTACCTCGCCTTCTGCACTAATATCATCTTTCGCTAGCACTTTATGTACAGTTTTAAACATGATTTTAAAATCAAGTAGTGTCGACTGGTTTTCAACGTACCATGTATCGAGTTTAAACTTTTCTTCCCAGCCTATCGCATTACGGCCATTGACCTGAGCATGCCCCGTCATACCTGGACGCACATGATGACGTTTGGCTTGTTCTGCATTGTATAAAGGTAAATATTCTGTAAGCAATGGACGTGGCCCAACCACACTCATATCACCTTTTATGACGTTCCAAAGTTCTGGCATTTCATCCAGACTTGTTGAACGCAACATTTTACCAAACGGCGTTAAACGTTCACTGTCTGGTAAAGGATTACCTTGAGCATCTACCGCATCTTTCATGGTGCGAAATTTAATCATTTCAAA
Source organism: Acinetobacter albensis (assembly GCF_900095025.1). Classification (GTDB taxonomy): domain Bacteria; phylum Pseudomonadota; class Gammaproteobacteria; order Pseudomonadales; family Moraxellaceae; genus Acinetobacter; species Acinetobacter albensis. Next base: position 109,859 of record NZ_FMBK01000009.1, read on the forward strand.
TGGTTTGCCATGTAAACCCGGACGTACTTGACGAAACAGTACAGGTGAACCTAAGTTCTTTTTCACTTTATAAGCGACAAAAGCGTATAAGGGCGAAAGGAGGATAAGGGCAATAGAGGCAATAATGATATCGAGTAAGCGTTTTAGCATTTAAATTAATTCCATCTCTTGCATCATATGTTTATTCACTTGGTTTACATCATACTTAGTTAAAGCAAGATCCCGTGAACGCTTACCCATTTTTTCTATAAGCTCAGGTTGTTTAATAAATTTTTCCATCGCTTCTACTAGACTTTCTACAGATTTAACTTCAACCAAAAAACCATTATCACCATTTATAACAGTTTCACGGCAACCAGGTGCATCTGTTGTAATAATTGCACGCCCCATGGCCATCGCCTCTAATACGGTTCTAGGTGTTCCTTCACGATATGACGGTAAAACATAAACTGAGCATTCTGCAATTGCAGGGCGAACATCCGTTAATTTACCCCAATATTTTACAGTTTCACTAGAAATCCATTTATCTAATTCAGGTTGTGTAATTGCAGATGGATTTTCATCAATCCAACCGACTAAATTAAATTCTACATCTGGATATTTATCTTTTATGATTTTTGCGGCTTTCGCATATTCTCTTACTCCTTTATCTACTAATAATCGAGCAATCAGTAAAAAGGAAATTTTAATTTTTTGATCAGGTGCTACAGGTAAAGGCAATACATTAAAGTCGGCAACATTTACCCCTGAGCCATTTACGACCACTACAGGAATATTAGTCTTGATTAGTTTTAAATCTTGAAATAGCTTTAAGTCATCTGGATTTTGAAAAAATACTTTATGGCTATGCGATAACGCTTGCTGATATAAACCATGCACGAGTTTTTGGAAAATACTACGCTTATTATTAGTTTCTACATTTTGGAAAGCATAGCCTAAACCTGTAATTAAGGCATAGCGACGTGGTACTTTTGTCAACCATGCTGCCAGTGTCCCATAGATCACAGGTTTAATCGTATAAGATAAAACATAATCAGGTTTTATTTTCTGTATTAACTTATAAATTTCGAACAAGGTTTTTACATCGGATATCGGGTTTGTGCCCGTACGTTGCATTGAAACTTTATGCAATTTATATCCTAAATTTTCAAGTTTCTGCCTTTCATTTTCAAACAATTCTAAATCGGGAGCTAAAATATGAATTTCAAAATCTTGAGCATGAATCTGCTCAAGAAGTTTCCCACGAAAATTTAGCACCGAAGGGAGAAAGCTAGAAATCATTAAAAATCTCACTATTTTTTATTTCCTATTAAGTTAATATTTTTCGAACCAATAATAGATAAAAATAGAAAAACTATAAATGGAATAAACATCCATTTTTGGCGCATAGCAATACCTAAATTTGCCGTAGTACTTGCCAAAACAATTAAAGAAAAATAAAAATATATCCACAAAAAAATTCGATTAGACTCAACAGTAGGTTTATTTTTTTTCAATATAGCCAAGCTACCCATAATAAAAATACATATTAAAATCAAATTATCTAAAGAAGCTAATAAGGCAAATACACTATGTGCTTCAAAAGGTAGAGGACGGAATAAATAAGTTACCATTTGCATGGGCAAGCTCATAGATGAAATGTCAACACTACTCCCCCCGCCTAAATTAGAATTTTGTCTTTTATCCACATACTGGTCTACGTCAGATAAGCCTTCAGCCTCACCCAAACCTATGTAATTAAGCATAATAGGAATAATTAAAGCAGTACATAAAGTACATATTAAGCCTAAAAATATTTTTATATATATTGTCGTTTTTTTATCAAAAATTAATGCAAAAATAAAAGAAATTGCTAAAATAGCTCCCATATGTGGACGCACTAAAAACATACAAAATATGCTAAATAATAATAATATTTTTCTTTTCTTAAAGTCTAATGCTGCCCACAATGCTAGTCCTATAGCCATAAATGAGATTGCATCTTTACCTAAAGCAGTTGTCCAAAAACTAACTGAAGGTAATAATAATAGAATCACTCCAAATAATTTTATACTTCTACTTTTATTATATGTTGCACTCTGAATTGCACTTGAAAATGCCAATAAACCTATATAGCCAAAAAAATTATTTATTAAAAAAAGGTCCACATATGAAAACCCCAAATTTGTAAAAAACCTAGTAAAAATAACAACAAAAGATGTACCAAAATTAAATTCTATTAATTCATCACTGATAGCCCTTTGATAATAAACAATTGAGTCACCACCTTGAGTTAAAGAATAATAAAGATATATAAAACAAAAAAAAGTATGCCAAAAAAATAAAAAACAACTTTTTTTAAAATTTACTTTAAAATACTCACAGATTTTCAATGAAATAATAATAAAAAAAGCAATTAATATTGGAGTCCACAAAAAATTTGACACTGGGTCAAAGTTAAAATACATTAGATCTGCACCATAAAAAAATTAAATTCATTTCGAAATTTCATGCGAACAAAAAAATTGATATCAAGTTTCCCAAAATTTTATATATTGCATTGCCACCCAATCAATAGAAAATTTCTTCTCAATTTTTTCACGTGATTTTTCTTTTAATTCTATTTTTTCATTTTCTGATAAATTATAATATTTTAAAATAGCATTTCTTAATCCGTGGGAATCTCTTGCTTTTACTATATATTCATTATTATCAACAATATATTTAGCATCACCTACGTCAGTGCTAATACAAGGTACTCCTGATGCCATAGCTTCTACTAATACATTTGGAAAACCTTCGGTGATTGATGTCATTAGAAAAACATCTATTGACTGATAAAAATTTGGCATATCTGAAATTTGATCAAGCAATTGGACTTTAGCAGCATCTAGTTGGTATTTTTCAAATAAGGTTTTTACTTTGTCATTATTTAAACTTGCTCCACTACCGACAATTTTAAAAATTATTGGCTCATCTTTGAGTTTTGCCATCGTTTCAAACAAATAAGGATAGCCTTTTGCTGTATGATAGCGTCCTGCAAATCCAACTACCAAAGGCTGATGCAATTTGGTATTCAGTTTAAAGTTATCTAAAAATACACCATTTGGAATTACCGTCGAATTCTGATTCTGAAAACCAAATTGTCGATGTTGAGTAAGTGAAGAATGTGCGCAGTAAATGATACCTACCGGTTTTCTAGCTAAAAATTTACTAACTACTAAAGCAGTTTTTGTACTAAGTGATTCTTCTTTTGGTGAGGATAGTGAATGATGAATACCCCAAAATATCTTCGGAGGATGTTTTAAACCCATCATGCTGATACTAGTTAAAATATTGGCATGATACATCCAACACTGCACACTTTTTGGTGAAAATTGTGATAGTAATTTGCGCAACCGAAATATCACTTGCAATGAATTTACACCATTCCAATCCAAAGCATAATATGATTTACAGCGTTCTAAAGTTGATTGATACACTTCTGAAGTTTTAATTAATGAAATAATCACATGCTCGAAGTCTCGCTCAGTTTTCTGAATCAAACGAGCTAGCATCATTTCTGCACCGCCCACGCCTGCAAAGTTGGTGATTACATGTACAATAATTTCTTTATTCTGAGTCATATAGATTGCTCCATCAAAGTCAAATAGCGAAACTGAACTTGTTGCTTGTTAAACTGCTGACAATGCTGTTCAAAATCCGTTTCGGAAAATTTTATGTACTCACCAAAAATTGCCTGTTGCATTGCTGCAACCATAGCAACTTGGTCATTACATGCCACCAATAGTCCAAATTTAGCATGCTCCAAAATCTCTATGGGGCCGCTAGGGCAATCAGTACTCACTACTTTAACTTTTGATGCAAGCGCCTGAATCAAAACGCCTGGTAAGCCCTCCCAATTAGAACTAAGCACAAATAATGAAGCATATTTAAAATATGCGTATGGATTGGAATCGAAACCAGGCAAGTCAACAGCATTGTTTATTCCAAGCTGTGACACTAATACTTCAAATTCATCACGCAACTCACCCTCGCCCAAAATAATTAAGCGAGTTTCAGGATAGTAGCGATGCAATTCTGCAAATGAACGAATGAGAAAGCCAAAATTTTTCGCTTCAGTTAAGCGACCTACTGCTATTATTACCCTGTTAACATCATTAATAAAACGATGCTTTACCGGTAAATTTAGCTTCTCAAAATACGCCTCATCCAGTACAGGGTTATAAATAGTGATTAAATTATTTCCAGAATAAGCATAGTATTCCCGAAAATCATTCAATACTCCATTTGAAACACAAACAACATGTTGCACTGAAGAATAGATCCAGTTAATCAGAAATTTAAATATCAATTTCTTTAAACCTGAGAGCTTCATATTTTTAGAGGGAGTTGACACCTCACGGAAAATCAATTTAGTTGTTACTTTTGCCATTTTCTTTGCAATACCACAGACAATATTGCTATGCGTCTGTGTTGCTATTAATACATCGTAATCTACGCGTTTTAATAAATTTTTAAGCGGTATAATCGCACTTATCACTCGTTTACAATCAAGATTAATCAATTGAATTTTAATACTAACTTCTGGTAAAAGCTTTGCTTTCTCTCCATGCAAGTTGCAGACTACTAAATCAATATCTAAACCTTGCTCCGCAAAACTGTTTGCTAGCTGAATGACCGTGCGCTCCGCACCTCCACCACCCAATGTGGGTAAAAAGAACATGACTTTTTTCAACATAAAGGATAGACCTTAGTGGATATATTAAGAACGAAATTATTCAGCATTTTTTTTTGCTTTTTGCAGCTCAATAGCAAGCTCTACACGCTTACGGTAATTACCAACTCCAGTAAGTTCAGAATCACTGGCACAGCTGATTTCAATTTTAGCGTGAAAATCGTTAAAACTAGAGACCACTCTGGCTGGTACACCAACTACTACACTATTATCAGGAATATCCTTAGTGACCACCGAGCCTGCGCCAACCACTACGTTTGATCCAATATTAATACCAGGCATAATAATACTATTAACTCCAATAAATACATGGGAACCAACAGTGATCGGTGCAAAACGTTGATAGCGTTTGCCTTCTGAATTTTTAACTAAACACGTACTCCCATCATGAGTAATAAATTTAACCCCTGAAGTCACAGTGACATCATCACCTATCGAAATTAAGAAAGGCTCAGAACCCCAATTTTTAATATAAATTCGACATTGTTCACCTACTTTTACTCCTTTTTTTCGAGCAAAAGCTATGCTACCTTTTCTCAAAAAATAAATTAAATCAAAAAAGATAGTTAAAATAGATTTTATTAATCCCATATATAACCTTAATAATTATAAACTAGCGCAAGTTATCAATTAATAATTAAATTCATTAATAGCATCTGAATATACATATTATTTATTTAATTTTTTAGCAGGAATACCAACATATACTCCAGACTCATTCAGTTTTTTTGTAACTAAACTGCATGCCCCGATTACAGAATTATTTGAAATATAAGCACCATCTATAACTGTTGTACGGGCTCCCAACCAAATATTTTCACCTATGTAAATTCCTTTCTTACTAATACCTTGCTCCCTCATTAATATATTTATTTTATCAAAGTTATGATTACTTGAAATAATAATAGTTTGAGTACCAATACGAGTATTATTTCCTATTTTAACGCCACCACAACCATTAATAAAAGACTTAGAGTTAATACTAACATCATGTCCTATTTCAATTGCCCCACCAAAGCACTTTATATAACAACTTTCACCAATAAAACTATTATCGCCTATAGTAAGTAATGCGCCTTTTTCAACAATGATCGTTGCATCATCACCAATATAAACATTTTTACCAATTTTTACCTTCCCAGTAATTTCTAGCTTTGTACGTTTTCCAAAGTATTTAAATTGACTACCAAATGCGCAGTTATAGATGATTTTTCGGCAAAATGCAGAGAACCAATTGAACAATTTAAAAAATTTAAAAAAAATCACTTTGGATCTCTCCATACGACATAAAAAATGGAAACATTGTAAAAAATCAACGAAATAGGTAATGCAATTAACATATAAAGCTTATTACTTATATACAAATACAACAGACCAAAAATAATAAATTTGATCGCAAGTTCAGCGATTTGAAGCCTAAACAACACTTGGCTATTTCGTTTTGCAATTAAATATGCTGAACTGGGCGGGTTACAAAATACTGCCCAATAACCCAAAGCTAAAATTTTAAAATAAAGTGAAATTCCTACCCATTCTTGCCCAAAAATCAACAGATAGATAGATTCAGGCAGAACAAAGAAAATTGCAAAAAAAGGCAAAGAGACTAAACTTAAAAAGATAGTACTTTTTAACGCTTCACGTGGAGTCTCTTGATTTTTAAACTTACGAATAAAAAATTGTCGAACAGTTTGTGAGATTAAATTAATTGGCATACGCAAGGTACGTTCAACAATTGAATAAAAACCAACTGCTTGATACCCAACAAAATGCAATACAATATAGTAAGGTAAATTGTGTGAAAAGCTGTTTAATAATGCGTGCGGAGTATTGGCAAAAATAAAATCTTTATAGTTTTTGTAGCTCTTCCAACTCACTTGATATAACTGATTTATCACAATATATACCAATATAGTCAAAATCATCACAACTGAGCTAATAGCATAACTATTTACTAAACTAATGCTCAAAAATATTGGTAAACCCAACTGCATTAAAACTACAATTAAGCTTCTAAAAATATTTAAGCATGCGCAGAAAAACTCTGCCTCATGTGCAAATTTATAATTATAAACACTTTGAACTAAACTATTGGCTAACACTCCAAAACAAATAGCTAGTATAGTCATCCAATCAAAAAAAATGATCAAACCTGCTGAAGCAAACACGCAAAAAATCAATGAAAAAACAGTGCCTTCAAAAATCAAACTTTTTTGATCAACATCATCTGCAATAAGTTGAGCTTGATCTAAACGTAAATTGGAAATCGTTGAAAGTACACTAACTACAGCAAGTGCCACACCATAGTGACCAAAATCATGAATAGAATAAAGACGTGTTAAAAAAGGAAGTGCGATAAATGTAATTATCGCACCTATTAATAAACTGGATGTAATTAGTCCAATCGATTTATATTTTGCAACAAGCGTTTGCATGCTCATGTCAGATTTTTAACATACCATTGCATAACAACTTGAATTCCCGCACCAATTTTAAATTTTGGATCATAACCTAAAGATGTTTGGATCTTTTCAATACTAGCCTGAGAGTGACGTACATCCCCAGTGCGAAACTCACGGTATACAGGTTCTTTGGTATAAATCACGCTATTTTCATTTAAAGCACTTTTAATCGCATTAAATAAAACACTTAAAGTCGTACGATCACCTACAGCCACATTATAAACTTGATTTTTTGCATCATCAGTTGCCGTTGCAGCTAAAATGTTGGCCTGTACAGTGTTTTCAATAAAACAGAAGTCACGACTAGTTTCACCATCACCATTAATAAACACATCGTCACCCGCAATGATGGCCGCTGTCCATTTTGGAATAACCGCTGCATATGCGCCATTTGGATCTTGTCGCTTTCCAAATACATTAAAGTAACGTAAACCAATCGCTTTAAAACCGTAGGTACGTGCAAATACTTCAGCATAAAGCTCATTTACATACTTTGTGACTGCATATGGCGAAAGTGGACTACCTATATTTTCTTCCACTTTTGGCAATGCTGGGTGATCACCATAAGTAGAACTACTTGCAGCATAACTAAAGCTAGACACTTCTGCATCACGGGCAGCTGTAAGCATATTTAAAAACCCACTGATATTGGTTGCATTCGTCGTCAGTGGGTCTGCAATTGAACGTGGTACAGAACCTAAAGCTGCCTGATGCAAAACATAATCCACACCAGCACAAGCTTTTTGGCAATCTTCAAACTTCCGAATATCACCTTCCATAAATTTAAATTTTGCCCATTGCTCGACAGAAACTAAACCTTGTACTTCATCTAGGTTGTACTGATGACCAGTTGCAAAGTTATCTAAACCTATTACTTTTTGGTCTAATTTTAATAAAGTCTCTAATAAGTTAGAGCCAATAAAACCAGCCACACCTGTGACTAACCAAGTTTTAGGTGCTTGTTTTAATTGCTTACATACCGTTTCATATTGGCCCATACTTACTTATTCCTTATTTTAACAATTAAAGACGAATATCAGATTCAGTGGCATCAAGTACATATTTCAAGTCGTATAAGACATGACTTGATTTACCCAACGCACGAATTGCATCTACACCCATATCTTTAAATTGATGATGAGCCACTGCTAAAATTACCGCATCATAGCTATTTGCTTCTACATTCTGTACTGGCGTAACACCATACTCATGCTGTGCCTCTGTAACATCTACCCAAGGGTCATAGATATCAACATCCATATGGTATTCTTTTAACTCATGTACAATGTCAATGATTTTGGTATTGCGAATATCTGGACAATCTTCTTTAAAACTTAAACCTAAAACAAGAACTTTTGCACCTTCAACTTGAATTTTTTTCTGAATCATACTTTTTACAAGCTGAGTAACAACATAAGCACCCATTGAGTCATTTAAACGACGACCTGCTAAAATAATTTCGGGATGATAGCCAATAGCTTGTGCTTTATGGGTTAAATAGTACGGATCCACCCCAATACAATGCCCGCCAACTAAACCAGGGCGGAACGGTAAAAAATTCCATTTGGTGCCTGCGGCTTTTAAAACAGCTTCGGTATCAATACCCATTTTATTAAAGATAATGGCAAGCTCATTAATTAAAGCAATATTGACATCACGCTGGGTGTTTTCAATTACCTTCGCTGCTTCAGCAACTTTTATACTAGATGCTTTATGCGTGCCTGCCTCAATCACCAAATTATAAACTTGATCTACAAAGTCAGCGACTTCGGGAGTAGAACCTGATGTGATTTTTAAAATATTGGTTACACGGTGTAATTTATCACCCGGATTAATCCGTTCTGGACTATACCCAGCATAAAAATCCTGATTAAATTTTAAGCCTGATACTTTTTCAAGTACGGGAATACACGTTTCTTCTGTTGCGCCTGGGTATACTGTAGACTCATATACAACAATATTATTGGCACTTAATACTTTACCAATACTTTCCGAGGCTTTAACGAGCGGTGTTAAATCGGGTTGCTTAAACTCATCAATAGGCGTAGGCACAGTCACAATAAAAAAATTACAATCTTTGAGATCGTCTAAATTAGCCGAATAACTTAAGTATTGAGCTTGTTCCAGCTCTTCAGGAGAAACCTCCAAAGTATGGTCTTGACCACTTTTCAGCTCATCAATGCGTTTTTGATAGATATCGAACCCGACCACAGGTACTTTTTTTCCAAATTCAACAGCTAAGGGAAGTCCCACATAGCCAAGTCCAATTACTGCAATTTTAAGTTCCGAGAGTTGCAACATTCTACAGCCTTATCTTGTTTATTTATGTATTAATAAAATGGGGCCAATTTAGCCGAAGCTAATATAGCAGAAACAATAACAATTTTTAATGACCAAAATATTTAATCAAAGATCTTTTGTGTTTAAAAAAAAGCAACAGAAACTGTTCAATTTCCATACAAACCCTGACAAATAAAATCTATATATAATCATTAGAACATCAAACTAAAACTCCCCAACTATGATTTATATAAATAAAACAAAAATGACACAAAAAAATTAAAATTATATATAGTTAAAAACATACAATAAAAACTAAGACAAGTTTTATCTTAAAAATGAATTTGTATTAATAATTATATTAAAATAAATCCACATAAAATTACATTCAAACCTTATAAGGAATTAGAATATTAGCCAATAAAGAGCATTTGATGGATTATAAAATAAAAGCAACAATTTGTTATTATTATTTTATGTATAAGCAGGTAAAATAGTCGCAATTTAAAATTAGATTATTTTTATAAAACAGGATTTCGAGTGAGATATTACCCATATTTTCTACTTTGTGCACTCACTGTAACAACTACAGGCTGTGCTGTTACATCGGGGCTGCAAACTTATGATTTACCTAATGAAGGTGTTTACCAAACCGAACTCGGCACTGCAGTCAATGTAGTGAAGTTAACTCGAGAATCCATTCCTGCGCTACAACCTGCGCAAATCAATATTCAACAAAATTATGCTCATTTATTTCAGACATCCCATAAAAACTATAAGTTAAGTGCAGGTGATATTTTATCAATTTATTTATGGGCTTATCCAGATATTACACTTATGAGCAGCTCTGTAAGTAGTGAACAATCGGCCCAAGCAAATGGTTATCAAATTGACCAAAGTGGCTATATTCAATTTCCCATGATCGGTCGTTACAAAGCTGCGGGAAAATCACTTTCTCAAGTCAATCAAGAGCTACGCAGTCAACTGGCGCGTTACTTAAAGACTCCCGATGTGATTGCACGTGTTGTTTCTTATCAAGGACAACGCTTTTCTGTACAGGGTAGTGTTACACGTGGTGGTCAGTTCTTTTTAAGTGACCAACCCATCAGTGTTTATACTGCTTTAGGTCTTGCGGGTGGGATAAATGAAAAAGGTGATAACACTGCCATTACCTTGGTTCGTCAGGGGCGTACCTATAACCTCAACAGCATTGAATTAGAAAAAGCTGGTCTTTCTTTACATAATTTACTCATTCAACCCAATGACACGTTATATATCAATTCAAGAGAAAATCAAAAAATTTATGTCATGGGTGAGTCAGGTAGAAACCAATCATTACCAATGCGTGATCAAGGTATGAGTTTGAGCGATGTATTGGGTGAAAGTTTAGGTTTAAACCCCCTTTCAGCAAGTCGCAGTAAAATCTATGTAGTGCGTAGCAACCCGAATGATGATGGTACAGAAGTTTATCATCTTGACTTAACCAGTATTGGTGACTTTGGCTTGGCCAATCAGTTTAAAATGCGAAGTAATGATATTGTCTATGTCGATGCTTCTGGTCTGGCGCGCTGGCAACGTGTCATTAATCAAGTTGTTCCTTTTTCAGGTCTTCTTAACACCGCTAATAATTTGAGCAACTAAGACTATGAATATTCAAAATATTCTGGTGGTTTGTATCGGGAATATTTGTCGCAGTCCCATGGCAGAGTATTTATTAAAGCAGCAATATCCAAATTTGCATATTGAGTCTGCAGGTATTTCTGGTTTAACTGGACATGCTGCAGATCAAAAAGCAATCCTGTGTATGCAGCGTCTTGGTATTGACATGCAGCCACATGTTGCCAAAAAGCTGAATAGCGAGTTGATTAAAAAGGCAGACTTAGTTTTAGTTATGAGTCAAAATCAACAAAAACATATAGAACAGACTTGGCCTTTTGCTAAAGGAAAAACGTTTCGATTGGGTCACTGGCAAAGTAAAAATGTGTCTGACCCATATCGACATGAACAAACTGTATTCGATGAAACCAGTCAGTTAATACAAGCATGTGTGACTGATTGGAAAAAATATATTTAACTTTTTGATAGCAAAAATTATGAGCCAAAATAGCAACACTGAAGATACCATTGATTTAAAACAACTCTTTTTTTCACTGATCACTCAATGGAAACTGATTGCCCTGTGCATGATTTTAAGTTTAGTTTGCGCATTACTGTATTTAAGAATTACACCCAATACTTACGCTGTTGATGCACTCGTACAGGTTGAAGAAAATAAGGGGGCCTCTGCTGCTTTACTGGGTGATCTGTCTAGTATGGTAGAACAAAAGCAGCCAGCCCAAGCTGAAATTGAAATTTTGAAATCACGTTTAGTACTGGGTTCAGTGATTAAAACCTTAAATTTAGATCTAAAGATTTCTGGTACTGAAAATGGTTTTTTTGACCGCTTACTTAGTCCGCATGATTACCAGACCAGTTATAATCCAAAATTTATTGTATTTAAAGATGATGCAAAATCTTTTGATGTTCGCCAGTTCGAAATACCCAGTTATTATTTAGATAAAAACTTATTACTCAAATTTAAAGATAAGCAATTTACGCTCACAGATAGTACTACAAACCAAATCGTTTTAACTGCCCCAATCAATCAGGCTAGCCAGTTAAATAGTGAATATGGCACATGGAAAGTCGCTATCTATACGCAAAGCACACTCAAAGATACGTATCATATTCAGAAAATGTCATTACCCGCAGCCATGAATTCGATTACTTCTAATTATTCTGTGGCTGAAAAAGGCAAATTGACGGGTATTTTAGGTTTAAATTATCAAGGTGAAGATAAACAACATATCACTCAGGTACTGAATGCAATTTTAGTGGCCTATAGCCAACAAAATATTGAGCGTCGTTCTGCCGAAACAGCACAAACTCTGAAATTTTTAGATGAACAATTGCCTGAACTTAAACAACAGCTTGATGTTGCAGAGCGTGAATTTAATAAATTTCGTCAACAGTTCAATACTGTAGATGTGACCAAAGAATCAGAACTTTATTTAACACAAAGCATTACCTTGGAAACATCTAAGATAGAAATTGAGCAAAGACTGGCAGAAGCGGCAGCAAAATATACGGCCGAACATCCCGTGATGCAGCAGATGAATGCGCAACTGACTGCCATCAATAAAAAAATTGGTGACTTAAATGGAACACTGAAACAACTTCCAGATTTACAACGTCGCTATTTACAACTGTACCGTGAAGTTGAAGTGAAAACTCAGCTGTATACAGCTTTGCTTAATTCTTATCAACAATTACGTATCGCTAAAGCGGGTGAAATCGGCAATGTCCGCATTGTGGATACTGCAGTACTGCCGATTACACCGATTGCACCAAAAAAATTGCAAATTTTAATTTTAGCTCTATTTTTAGGTGCATTCTTAGGAACATTATTGGCATTAATGCGTAATATGCTGCGCTCTGGCATTAAAGATTCAAGTCAAATTGAAAATGAACTAGACTTGCCTGTATATGCCACAGTTCCGCGCTCACCTATTCAAGAAAACCGTATTAAGCTACTCAAAAAGAAAAAGAATATTCCTATTCTTGCAGTTAAAAATAGTGATGATATTGCGATTGAAAGCTTACGAAGTATGCGTACTGCGATTCATTTTGCCTTAAGTACCGCAAAAAACAACATCATTATGATTTCAGGCCCTGCTCCAGAATTGGGTAAATCTTTCATCTCGATTAACTTAGCAACTATTTTGGCGCAGAACGATAAACGCGTATTACTAATTGATGCTGATATGCGTCGCGGTTATATGCATAAATATTTTAATCACGATGCACAACCTGGTTTATCCGAGTACTTAAGCAATCAACAAGGTTTAGATCAGATTATCCGTGATACTGATGTCAAAAACCTCAGCAGTATGTCGCGTGGTAAAAGTCCTGTAAATCCATCAGAACTTTTGGGTACGAGCAAGTTTGCAGAAATGCTGCAACATTTATCTAGCCAATACGATCATATTCTGATTGATACACCGCCTATTTTAGCGGTTACGGACGGTATTATTGTGTCGCAATATGCTGGCGTCAATTTGGTAATTGCACGTCATGCTCAAACTCAAATTAAAGAACTGGAATTAACGGTCAATCGTTTTGAACAAGCAGGCGTAAAAGTCACAGGCGTTATTTTGAATGATATTCAACGCACCACAGGCAGTAGCTACGGTTATGGTTATAACTATGCTTATGCTTATACTGCAAATAAAGACAATGATTAAATTTTAACATTAATTTTCAGCTCCTCTGATTCAATCAAGCCAGTATTTATACTGACTTGATTTTTTTAATACTTTTGATTTTAAAACTTCAATAGTCCCTCAATATTCAACACACTGATATAAAAATAAAACGTTTCGGAAATTAAAAAAACTTAACCTAATGTATGGACAATCATTTCATGTGCATACGGCTTTGTTGCATAAATGGTTAATGGCCCAATAATGCTAGGATGAAAGATACTCCAAAACCTCGTTATAAAACCCTCAACTGGCCTGAATACAACAAAGCTCTTAAAAGACGTGGGCGCATTGATATTTGGTTCAGTAAAGACTTGAAATGGATTATGCCACCACAAGGGAAGCATGGCCGTAATCGTATATATTCTGATGCAGCAATCCAATGTTGTCTTATGATTAAAGTCCTTTTACAACTTCCATTACGGCAAGTTACGGGGTTTGTTGAGAGCTTGATTCAGCTCACTGGTTTATCATGGCCGGCACCTGATTATTCCACATTAAGCAGACGTCAGAAGACTATTGATATCCAAATTCCTCACCAGAAAAGCCAGCAAGGACTACATCTTTTAGTCGATAGCACTGGTATCAAAATATTAGATGAAGGTGAATGGAAACGTAAAAAGCATAAGGTAGAATATCGAAGACAATGGCGTAAAATAAATATCGGTATTGATGCTGAAACCTTGCAAATACGTGCAGTTGAAGTCACGAGCAACAGTGTTGGGGACTCAGAGGTTCTACCGAGTTTAATTGATCAGATTCCTGAGTCTGAGCAAATTGTGACAGTCTATGGAGATGGTGCTTACGATACGAAGCAATGTTATAAAAGCATTATTCGACGTGGCGCTACTCCCATTATTCCGCCACGTAAAAATGCGCAGACTTGGAAATCATTAGAGCCTTATGCACAGGCACGCAATGAGACGGTAAGCCTCGTTAAAAAAGTGGGTGTGAAAGTATGGAAAAAATGGAGTGGCTATCATTGGCGAAGCTTGGTTGAGACAAAGATGCTTTGTATTAAGAGACTTGGAGAAAGGCTAATCTCACGAGATTTTGATCGTCAAATAAATGAAGTTCATGCCCGAATTGCAGTATTGAATATTTTCACTGCGTTAGGCCGGCCCAATACCCGAGTTGTGCCTTAAACTTATGGGGTAAGGGGAAATATTAATTTTTAGATCTTTATGCAACAAAGCCTGTGCATACACATTTAAAATTGGTCATTTTATTGTATTAAAAATGTTTTAACTATTCAGCCAGTTATAGAATAATAGGCTTGATCAGAATATATTGAGTTTCTAAACAATACAGTGCACTTGACAGATGTTGTTTAGAAAAGTCTGCTAAAATTAATGCAACTTTTTTATATAAAATGAATTTGGGAAAATCTATGAGTAAAGCCTTACCCATCGCTGTCGCAGTTGTTCTAGGCGGTGCTGCACTTGTACCTATTTACTATGCCACGCAGAACCCTGCAACTGTGACATCGAAAGCCTCAAAAAATGCATCTGCTGTTGAGAAAATTAGCTATGCGCTGGGCTATGAGGTTGCACATCAAACACCACCGGAACTCAATATTAATAGTTTTGTGACAGGTGTCCGCGAAGGCCATGCACGAAGTAAACCTGCTTATAGCGAAGAAGAATTGCAAAAAGCATATGAACAATTCCAAAAAGAAATGCAACAAAAACAGGTTCAGCAAGCAGAACAAGTTCAAACAGCCAGTGATTCATTCTTAACAGATAATGCAAAAAAAGCAGGTATAAAAACGACTGCCTCTGGTTTACAGTATAAAATGACCAAGGAAGGAACGGGTAAACAGCCGATAGCAACCTCTATGGTGACCGTACATTACAAGGGTCAATTGGTTGATGGTAAGGTTTTTGACAGCTCAATTGAACGTGGTGAACCGATTGAATTCCCGCTCAATCAGGTGATTCCAGGTTGGACTGAAGGTTTACAGTTGATGAAAGAAGGAGGCAAAGCCACGTTTTATATTCCTTCTCAACTCGGCTACGGTGAACAAGGTGTTCCAGGCATGATTCCTGCTAACAGTACTCTGATTTTTGATGTTGAACTGATCAAAGTAAAATAAAAAATTCAAGGAGAGCTTTTGCTCTCCTTATTTATCTCGAGACAAAAATGAAAACATCGATAATATTGCTTAGTTTATGCTTATGTAGCACGGTTAGTTTTGCAAAAACGGTAAACACAACCAGTAGTTTAAATGAACAGGTCGGCTACAGCTTTGGCTACTTGATGGGCCGTAGTAACGCTGAATCGGTGAAAGAATTAGATTTAGATGCCTTTATATTGGGGCTTAAAACAGCAGCTCAGGGTAATCCTTCCACCCTAACTGATGAACAGATGGCAAGTGTTTTGACCCAACATAAAAAACGTAGTGATGCGAAACAACTCATCGAACTCAAACAAAAAGCTGAAGCAAATGCGCTGATCGGTGCAGCTTTTATGGCCAATAATGCCAAAAAATCGGGCATCCAAACGACCTCATCAGGCTTGCAGTATCAGATCCTTAAACAAGGCAGTGGTAAATCACCTAAAGCAAGCGCACTGGTGAAAGTAAATTATGAAGGGCGTTTAATTGACGGCACTGTTTTTGATAGTTCGATTGCTCGAGATCAACCTGCTAATTTTCAAGTGAGTCAAGTGATTCAAGGCTGGACCGAAGGCTTACAATTAATGAAAGAAGGAAGCCAATATCGTTTCTTTATTCCAGCCAAACTGGGTTATGGTCAAATTGGTTCAGGTGATGTGATTGAACCAAACAGCACCTTAATTTTTGATGTCGAACTGCTTGAAATTTTACCGAACCCAAGCAAATAAATTGTCTTGGTTTAAAGCAGCAAAGAAAATAGCCTTGTTTGCTGCTTCCCCTTATTTTTAAAATATTTTTTTAATTTTCATGTTATTCATTGTCTAAATTGAAAAGTCTTTCGTTGTAAATCTAAAATCAGTTCATTTCATTTTAGACGTCTAATTTATTGATTTAACTCTCAAGTTCATCTGTGCAAAAATTGTTGCAATTTATGCATCATCCTATGTTATTAAAATAGAAGCCTCTTGTACAATCACTTTAAACTTTCAATTATACAATCTCATTCATTTTGATATTTTTGCATTTACCACAGGAATTAATGCTATGGCTTTCACCATTAAAACACGCGAGATTCATTACACTGCGGCAGATGGCACTTCTTTAGTCGGATATTTCGCCGCACCAGAATCGCAACATCCTGTCGCAGGTGTAATTGTGGCGCCAGAGTGGTGGGGAAGAAATGAATATACAGAACAACGCGCACGAGAATTAGCAGAGCAAGGTTATGCAGCTTTAGCGATTGATATGTATGGTGACAAAAAAGTGACCACTCAGGTTCCACAAGCCAGTGAATGGATGATGCAAACTTTTGATAATCCTGAAACGATTGTGACCCGTGCGTCCGCAGGTTTAGAGATATTAGCTGCCCAAGAAGAAGTAAATCCAGATAAACTGGCTGCTGTAGGCTTTTGTTATGGTGGCAAAGTGGTGCTTGATTTGGCACGCTCAGGCGCACCTTTACATGCAGTCGTCACTTTTCATGGCACCCTAACACCGAAGGCACCTGCTCAAGTTGGTGTTATCAAAGCTGAAATATTGGTGCTACACGGCGAGCTAGACAGTATGGTCACTTTAGATGATGTCGCCAACTTTAAAGAGGAAATGTTTGCCGCTCAAGTTAAACATGATGTAATTGTTTTTGAGGATGCTAAACATGGTTTTAGCAACCCGCTTGCAGACGAACGTGCCAAAGCCAATGGCGTCGATTTGGGTTATAACATTGAAGCTGAGCAACAGGGTTTAGCGGCGATGTATGAATTACTAGAACATTGCCTAACTGAAGAACAGACCGTTTAAGTATTTTTATTTTTTTCAGCATTGGCTGATATTATGATTCAAGATAATATTTTAACAAAAGAGGAGATCATCATGAGTGAAAAAAATTGCGCATATTGCAACTTTGATGAATATGACATTATTGATAAAAATGATTTTGGGGTAATTTTACCTGAGCCTACTGCGTTATCTAAAGGTCATTCAGTGATTGTTCCACTGCGTCACATCAGTTCTTTTTTTGAAGTGACCGATAAAGAACGCAAAAGCTTAATGTCATTACTTGAACTTGCCCGTAATGAACTTCAATTGCGCCACCAACCTTCAGGTTTCCATATCGGCTTTAACGATGGCACTGTATTTGGCGAAGCTTCTGAACATTTACATATTCATATTATTCCGCGTTATGAAAAGCAAACTTTAAAGCTCGATGAACGCTGGGGCATGATGAGTGAATAACGGTATTATTATCATCCTGCACTATTGCTTTCAAATCTGAGTACATGATTTAGGATGTACGGCTGTGGCATGGATGCCACACCTTACTCATTCTTCTACTGTCTTTTTTAACGACTACTCTTAAAGCTGTTTAAAACTAAGCTGTCGCTGATATTGGTTTTTTCTTATAGCTTTAATATATATGCTAAAAATCATCAGTTTAAAATAAAAGAACTCAGACATCTCCCAAGCAGATGCTTTCAAATATTTAAAAAAATAAATCAGTGCGAAATTTAGGTCTACTTATAGATAAAATGTAGCTCGGCACAATATCAGTTTCATTTTTTATTGTGCTTTTCAACGCTGACGCCCCCTATTTTTCGTTATACTCTTCATCTATTTTTTATACTCAGTGCGCATGTCATCATTTTCTTTTTCCGATGCCCTACTGGCTTGGTTTGATGTATACGGTCGTCATGATTTACCGTGGCAAGTGACCGATAATCCCTATCAGGTTTGGGTATCTGAAATCATGTTGCAGCAAACCCAAGTGAAAACAGTATTGCAATATTTTGAACGCTTTATTGCCAGATTTCCGACTGTAGAAGATTTGGGTCAGGCCAGTTGGGACGATGTTGCACCGTATTGGGCAGGACTTGGCTATTACGCACGTGCACGTAATTTACATAAAGCAGCCGGCATAGTGACACAACACGGGCATTTCCCCACCACCTTGGCACAATGGATTGAGCTCCCTGGCATTGGCCCGTCAACTGCAGGGGCGTTAATGTCATTGGGTTTACGTCAATATGGCGTCATTATGGATGGTAATGTCAAACGTGTTTTAGCACGTTTCTTTGCCATTGAAGATGACTTGTCCAAACCTGTGCATGAGCGTGCCATGTGGCAAATTGCAGAAAAACTATGTCCCGTTGAACGTAATCATGACTACACCCAAGCCATTATGGACTTAGGGGCGACGGTATGTACCCCCAAAAAACCCTTGTGTTTATATTGTCCAATGCAATCGCACTGCAAAGCACATCAACAGGGACGAGAAACTGAATTACCGTTTAAAAAACCCAAAAAAGCTGTCCCTGTAAAATCTGCTCAGGTTGTCGTCATACAATGTGCTGAACAATGGTTGTGGCTACAGCGCCCGCATAGTGGTTTATGGGGGGGATTGTGGTGTTTACCCATTATTGAAAATCCAGCTGAACTCGAACCATTATGTCAGTCTTTGGGCCTCAAGCACGTTGTGCATAATGTTCAAATTAGTCACAGTTTTACTCATTTTACTTGGCAGCTTGCAGCCATTTGCTTTGAAGTAGAACCTGACCAGCAAGAACATCTTGCCATTGAACTGAATGGAACGTGGTTAACGACACAGCTTGCAACAGAAATGGGGATTCCCACTGCCATGAAAAAATTGATCTCAGCTATAACTTTATGACATAGTCAGACACGGGAATACGGAACACTTTTAGGCTCTAAAAAACAAAAAGGATGATTCGTGCGACGTTTAATTTATATTTTGTTCTTGAGTTTTAGCATTTTATGGCTTGCAGCATGTACTTCTAGCCCAAAAAAACCTGTATCTGTCGTCTTGCCTGCATCTCAAGTACAAAAACTTAAAAATATGCAGCTTAAATCTTCCCTGCCTATACCAGTACAACATATAAAAGCCAAACAATTACGTGATACTTGGGCAGCCTCGCGTAGTCATGGTCGTCTTCATGAAGGCATTGATATTATGGCTCCACGTGGAACAAAAGTAATGAGTGCCACAGAAGGGCTAATTGCTGACTTACGCAATAACAATTTGGGTGGTAAAGTCATTTGGATCATGGGACCGGGTGGCAGTTGGCATTATTACGCTCATCTTGATGAGCATAAACGTGGCTTAACGGTCGGAGATTATGTCAAAAAAGGTGAGCTGATTGGTTATGTTGGCAACACTGGCAATGCACGACATACTGCGCCACACTTACACTATGGCATTTACTTAAATGGTAAAGGTCGTGGTGCGGTCAATCCCTATCCTTTTTTACGTTAAATTTTAGGAACTATTCATGTCAGAAGCATTAATCAACCGTCTTGTTGAGTTTGCCGAATCGGGTAATCAGCAGAAAATTGTCTTGGCTGGACAAAGCCATCAAGGTTGGGTGATGGAAATTACTGAAGAAGCACTTTTAATCAGTACTGGTTTTGCTGAAAAAACGGGCGAAGATAAATGGATCCAATTTAGCCAACTTCCGCAAGCCGAGCTTTATTATTGGGATAATCAACACGACCAATGGGCCGAATTTAAACTTTAAAACAATTTCAGGAGCAGCAAACATGTCGATTCAACGTTGTGGTTGGTGCTCCAACGATCCGCTTTATCTCGATTATCATGACCATGAATGGGGCAAACCCAGTCGTGATGAAGCACATTTATTTGAAATGTTGTGTTTAGAAGGACAGCAGGCAGGCCTCTCTTGGATTACGGTACTGAAAAAACGTGCGTGCTATCGGCAACACTTTTTTCAATATCCAATTGCAGAATTGGCTCTATTGAAAGATGATCAACTCGAACTTAAACTACAAGATGTTGGTCTGATTCGACATAGAGCTAAACTCAAAGCCATTCGTGACAATGCCCAAGCATGGCAAAAATTAAAGCAAGATCATATTAATGTGGTTGAATGGCTATGGAATTTTGTTGAACAACATCCTTTACGTAACGATGTGGCGGACTATCGCCATGCACCTGCTCAAACACCAACCAGCGTCGCACTGTCAAAAGCCTTAAAGAAACATGGTTTTAAATTCATCGGTCCAACCACTTGTTATGCTTTTATGCAAGCCGTGGGCATGGTCGATGATCATGAAAACCATTGTGCATTTAAAACAGTGACATAATTTACAACGATAATAAAAGGATTCTCTTATGAGTAATAATATCATTCATGCCTACGCAGCCATGCAAGCAGGTGCAGAACTCGAGCCTTATCAATTTGATGCAGGAGAACTACAGCCGCATCAAGTCGAGCTCAAAGTTGAATATTGTGGATTATGTCATTCGGATGTTTCCGTTATTAATAATGAATGGAATTCTTCGGTTTATCCTGTGGTGGCAGGCCATGAAATTATCGGTACGATTACTCAACTGGGGAGCGAAGCAAAAGGCTTAACAGTGGGTCAACGTGTTGGCCTAGGTTGGACGGCAGAAAGTTGCCAAGCTTGTGATCCCTGTGTTTCAGGACAACAAGTGCTGTGTACCGGTGGCTCTACGGCAACGATTGTAGGTCATGCAGGTGGTTTTGCAGATAAAGTTCGCGCTGGCTGGCAATGGATTATCCCCCTACCAGAAAATTTAGATCCAGAGAGTGCTGGTCCATTACTGTGTGGTGGAATTACTGTATTTGATCCGCTTTTACAACATCAAATTCAGGCTACACATCATGTTGGTGTGATTGGAATTGGTGGTTTAGGTCATATGGCGATTAAGTTATTAAAAGCATGGGGCTGTGAGATTACCGCTTTTACTTCCAGTTTAGATAAAAGTGATGAACTCAAGGCAATGGGAGCTGACCATATCGTCAATAGTCGTGATACTGGTGCGATTAAAGCACAATATGGAAAATTTGATTTATTGCTCAGTACAGTCAACGTAACGTTGAATTGGGCCTCGTTTATTCAGACCCTTGCACCGCACGGCACCCTTCATATGTTGGGCTTAGTACTTGAACCTTTAAAAATTAATACAGGCAGCTTAATTGGCGGTTCTAAATCGGTCACGGGTTCGCCTACAGGTTCACCTGCTGCTTTACGCCAATTATTAAAATTTGCAGCTCGTAAAAATATTGCACCGCAAATTGAAGTGTTTCCAATGTCACAATTGAATCAAGCCCTTCTACATTTACACTCAGGCAAAGCGCGTTACCGCATTGTATTAAAAGCTGATTTTATTTAAATCTTAACTTATGTATGTTTAAGACCTTTTATCTGCCAAGCGATGCATCGTTTGGCAGAGTTTTTAAAGATGAAGTATTTAAATCACTTAAAGATATTTGGACAATTTCTGGGTCATAAATTCGATAAATAACCGTACACGTTTGGGTAAATGTTCTTGTCGATAATAAACAGCATGGATATGTTGATAATCAATACGAATCTGCTCTTCAAATAAAGCCACCAAACGCCCTGCACGTAAATCGTCTTCGACCAAAAAACGTGATAAGCAAGTCATCCCCACACCTTGTAAAGCCAACTGGCGAACAGTTTCACCATTGGATGCTTTAATTTTCGGATGGGCGATAAAATCTTCGCCCTTAAACTTAAGTGGCCAAGTATTTAAGTGCGTCGGTTGGCTAAAACCCAATAATGTATGGCTGTATAACTCTGCTGAAGAATGTGGCGTTCCATATTGTGCCAAGTAATCAGGACTCGCCACGATATATAGGCGGCTCCGACACAGCAATTTGGCATGTAAACTAGAATCATGTAACTCACCGAAACGAATCGCTAAATCAGTTTTATATTCAAGTAAATCAATTACCTGATCATGATTGTTGAGTTCAATTTCAATATTAGGATAGAGCTGCATAAACTCATGCATCAACGGCACAATCACATGCAGCACAAAAGGTGTAGCAGAATCAATTCGTATTAGACCTGAAGTATCCGCATCGGCTTTTAATAACCCATCTTCAGCTTCAGTTAAATCGTTTAAAATTTTACGGGCTTTTGCAAGAAATAACTGCCCTTCTTGGGTAAGTTTGAGTTTTCTGGTGGTGCGCTCAAGCAAAGTGACATTTAATTTATTTTCAAGACGCTTTAAGGCACGACTTACGCCTGAAGTGGTTTGCTCTAAACGTTCCGCCGCCATCACAATAGAACCAGTATCGACAATGGTAACAAACGCATGTAACTCTTCAATTGTCGACTTCATCTTTATCCCATATATCAACGTCTAACCGATCATATTTCATGCAAATTCATAGACTTTTTTAATCACCCTACAATGATCTAAAGCATATTTTATGCAAATACATACTTTTAAAATGTGTTCAGCTGAATATCAAAAATTTGGCGAAACAACTGTCGTCTCTCCCATCATAAAGCCTAAAAAATGAGAGATGAAGTGCTATCTTTCCCCGAGTATAACAATTTTAAAAGTCCACCTTTGCAGACTTTTTCAGGCGTAATCTAACGTAAGGCTTCCGGTAAAACAGGAACACTTGAACTTTTCCCAAGCTCTGTCTTCATTTTTTGCAACATCTGATAAGGCTGCTGTTCCACAAACAAATTAACGAATTTTAAGGGAATAGAGCCTTCTGGATTGGCATAACCATAGGTCGAAACTTTGACTTTATTATTGGCCAGTTTCTGAAAAGTCCAATCGCCTTGATAATCGTTCAAACGGACATAATTCGGATTTTTTGCATAGCCTTTATCAATCGCTTTATTTTTAATACTAATGATGCCTTGGGCATTTTTTTGTATTTTACCTTGCACCACTAAATCACGATCTTTTAGCGGAAAAGGAAAATCTAGCACCATATAGAGCAAAAATTCACCTTTTTTATCATCCCGAGACAGTACTTTCACACTGCCCATGTAGGGTACCCATTTGACAGCATTCTCTACATCTAAAACCAAACTGACGGCTTTTTCTATAGACGTGTCATATACCGTTTCAGCTCTGTAAGAAAACACTGGGTTTTGACTGTTTTGATAAGTCCACACTTTGATATTATTTTTATTAATACTCAAGGTCTGCTCGGCCGTTTTTGCCTGTGCTGTAGCAAACATAGCTACGGCACAGACCATCAAGATCACTTTTTTCATTCCATTGAACTTCTTATTTTAATTGGGTGGAGGCGTTATCCATTCTATTTAACTATTTTAAAGCTGAATATCATTAAATCCCAGTACATCTTTCATGTCATATTTTCCTGCATCTCGTCCAACCACCCAAGCCGCAGCACGCACCGCACCTGATGCAAAATTCATTCGATTGGTGGCTTTATGGGTAATTTCAACACGTTCGCCATCACCAATAAACATAGCAGTATGCTCACCCACAATATCGCCCCCACGAATGGTTTGAAAACCAATGGTTTGACGATCACGCGGTCCAGTATGACCTTCACGGCTATATACAGCCACCTCTTTTAAATCGCGTCCCAAAGTATCGGCAATGGCATCACCCATCATCAATGCGGTGCCCGATGGTGCATCTACTTTATGACGGTGATGGGCTTCAATCACTTCGATATCGACTGTATCACCAAAAACTTTAGCCGCCAGCTCTAACAGCTTAATAGACACATTTACCCCAACAGAATAGTTAGCTGCATAAACGACTGGCGTTTGTGCTGCGCTTTCATTTAAAAAAGCTTTTTGTTCGTCGTTCATGCCAGTCGTACCAATGACAATCGCAACGCCAGCTTCTCGGCATAATTTTAAATGCTGCTGGGTCGCTACAGGCGCCGTAAAATCAATAATGACATCACAATCTTTTAATATATCTTGCAAGCTCCCCACAACCTTGACACCCACAGTTCCAATCCCTGCAATTTCTCCCGCATCAGCACCAATTAAGCTACTTTCAGGACGCTCAACGGCAGCTGCAAGCTGATAACCCGCTTCTTGAACGGCTTGAATGAGGATGCGTCCCATACGACCGCCTGCACCCAATACACCAATGCGTGGAGCTGCTGACATAACATATTCCTAATGTTGATTCTAAATTGTGCTTACTATAGCAAAACTCTGTAGCGAGACTAAGTTTCTACTTGAAAAAAGTTTAACGAAAAACTGTATTTTGTGGCTTTATCATAGATGATCAGGGGCAAATATGCGCATGATGAAGCGCTCTTAAAACTGAAGTCATCCTAGAAAACAAAACCTTAAAAATAATGCTGGAAGAGGATCTATTTTCATATCTCTGTAAACATCACTGCGCAAACTACGCAACACCAATGCAAAAAATCATGATCAGGGAATCAACATGCATCTTCACAAATTCTTAATGGGTCTTTTCACTGTAGCTTTCATGACGAATGTCTGGGCAGAACCTGCATTACAAGCAGGCGATACCTTGGAAAGTTTATCTAAGGTCCAGATTCGTACCACAGTTACGCCGTCCACCACGATGATGCTTGAAAACAAACCGCTTCAACAAACTATGCCAAGTTCGACTGAACAGCCAACTGAACCTGAAAATAATGTAGTCGATGTAAAAGAAATTGATGCACCGATCTTTGAGTAAACAGACATGAAGTACTGATCCTTCAAGATCATTCTTCTAGTGCTATTTAAAATAT
Organism: Acinetobacter albensis; assembly: GCF_900095025.1. GTDB lineage: Bacteria > Pseudomonadota > Gammaproteobacteria > Pseudomonadales > Moraxellaceae > Acinetobacter > Acinetobacter albensis. The sequence goes on from NZ_FMBK01000009.1 coordinate 135,259, forward strand.
AAGCATAAATTTAAAAAATAAGCATAAAAAAAGGGCGGTCTTTAGACCACCCTTTTTTACATCTCGCGGTTTGAATTAATCAAACAAACCAAAAAATGATTTTTTCTTCGGTGATGATTTGCTGTCTTCACCATCCATCGTTTCTTGCAACTCTTTCAGCAACTCACGTTGACGGGCAGTTAAATGCACGGGTGTTTCAACTACAACGCGGCAGAGTAAATCACCTTGCATACTGGTACGCACAGGTTTAACACCTTTACCTCGTAAGCGGAACATTTTACCCGTTTGAGTCCCTTCAGGAATTTTTAAACTGACACGACCATCTAAGGTTGGAATCTGAATTTCTTTACCCAAAGCAGCATCGGCAATGCTGACAGGCACATCCATATAGAGATCCGCACCATCACGCTGGAAGATCTCGTGTTCACGTACCACGACTTCAACATACAAATCGCCTGACTGACCATCGCCAATGGCTTCGCCTTTGCCCGTTAAACGAACGCGATCGCCATTGTCTACGCCTGCAGGAATAGTCACTTCAAGCGTTTGCTGACGGTCTTTTACACCTGAACCATGACATGTATTACATGGATTCTTAATGATTTTACCTTGCCCACGACAAGTGCTACAGGTTTGCTGTACCGAAAAGAAACCTTGCTGCATACGCACTTGACCTGCGCCATGGCAAGTTTTACAGGTTTGGACATCATTTGGTGTTTTTGAACCTTTGCCATCACAGCTATCGCACGGTGCTGGTGCCGTAAAGGTAATGGTTTTTTTAATGCCTTTGACCGCTTCTTCAAGCGTTAATTCCATAACATAGCGAAGGTCTGATCCACGACGCGCACGTTGTTGACCGCGTCCACCGCCCCCACCGAAAGCGCCACCGAAAATATCACCAAACTGGCTAAAGATATCTTCTGCACTAAAACCACCGCCAAAGCCGCCACCGCCGCCCATACCACCTTCAAAGGCGCTATGCCCCATTCGATCATACATGCTGCGTTTTTCGCTATCCGATAAAATTTCATAAGCTTCAGCAGCTTGCTTAAATTTATCTTCAGCTTCTGGGTTGTCTGGGTTACGATCTGGATGATATTTCATCGCCAACTTACGGTAGGCTTTTTTAATTTCATCATCACTAGCGGTTTTAGCGACGCCCAAAACCTCATAATAATCACGTTTAGCCATGTCTGGCGATGCTCCTCACGGAATTTTGATAATACTTAACTGTGGTCTGAAATTGGGGGTCAAACCAAATTTTTCAAGGGCAGTTAAGAAAAAAAGTGCAGTTCTTTTAAAAAACAGCTTTGTTTTTAAAAAAACGAGAGAGGCCTTTCAGCCAAGCATTGAGTAAAAACAAAAAGGCAATCAGAGTAAATACCACACCCATCACCATACAAGCAGTGACCCAGAGCGCGCTATTCCAGTAGAAAAAAATCAATGGAATAAACCAAAGTGCAGCAAAACAGATCAAAATAGAATAAATAGCCACATTTCGCATAATCCATAAAGCTTGGGCTTGTAACCATACTTCGGCATTCTCTGTTTGCGTGATTTTTCGTGCATACCAATAAGCAAATGCACCACCAATCACAGTAAACAAAGCTAGAAACATGAAGACATAGGAAATCGCAATGGAACGGCGAAGTCGGATTAAGTTGTCTTGCTTCATGTGCATCTAAACCCCATTTACTACATGGTTAGTTTTTTAATATGTAGTAAATTACTTTATAGAAATGTATAAAAATATAAGATGCTACTATATTGAAATTTTCAATATTTCGCACCTTTTATTGATAAAAAATTATACTGGATGCGTATTTTTTTTCACTTTAAACCATTGTGCATATAAAGCGGGCAAGAAGAACAGGGTTAATAGCGTTGCCACAATTAATCCCCCCATAATCGCCACGGCCATCGGCCCAAAGAAAATACTTCGTGATAATGGAATCATGGCGAGAACCGCAGCCAATGCAGTCAGTACAATTGGACGACAACGACGCGTTGTCGCATCAATAATGGCTGACCACGAATCCTGACCAGCTTGAATATCTTGTTCAATCTGATCGATTAAAATCAATGAATTACGCATGATCATGCCCGAAAGTGCAATAGTACCGAGCATTGCTACAAAACCGAAGGGTTTATTGAACAATAATAAAAAGAACACGACTCCAATTAAGCCCAAGGGTGCAGTTAATAAAACAATCGTGGCACGTGACATACTCTTTAATTGAATCATTAATAATGTCATGACCACCGCCAAAAAGAACGGCATGCCTGCATTAACCGAGTTTTGTCCACGTGCAGACTCTTCCACTGTTCCGCCCACCTCGACCAAATATCCACTTGGCAATGTCGCGCGTAGTTGCTGTATTTTTTCATCCAGCTCATCGACCACGCTCGCAGGTTGTAATTTGCTGCGAATATCTGCCCGAACCGTGATAGTCGGCAAACGATTACGATGCCAAATTAAACCATCCTCAAAACCATATTCAATCTGGGCAATTTGTGCCAAGGGTACAGATTTACCATTTGCGGTAGGTACGGCTAAACTGGACAATGACGCCACTTCCAAACGCTCAGTTTGGTCTCCGCGTAGACGAATTTCAATGAGTTCGCGTTTTTCACGATACTGATTGATGGTTGCGCCACTAATCGAACTATTTAAAAAATTGGCTAAATCTACACTCGATACCCCTAATTGACGGGCACGATCCTGATCGATTTTCAAACGAATGACTTTGCTTGGTTCACCCCAATCTAAATGCACATTGCTGGTATTGGGATTATCCCCCACCACGGCAGCCACTTTTTGTGCCCACTCGCGGACAGAATGTAAGTCTTCACCTGAAATACGATATTGCAGTGGATAACCCACAGGCGGACCATTTTCTAACAGTGAGACGCGTGTACGTACATCAGGCAATAATTGACGAATTTGCTGATCTAAAGAATGACTAATTTCATCACGGTCATCTAAGGATGAAGCCAAAACCACAAATTGAGCAAAACTGGCTTGAGGCAATTGCTGATCGAGTGGCAGATAAAAACGGGTTGAACCCGTACCTACATAGGCCACATAATTTTCAATACCTTCTTGGGTTGATAAGAATTTCTCCACTTTTTTTACCGCATTTTCAGTCGAAGTTAACGATGCACCTTCTTCCAGTTTTAAATCGACCAAAATTTCTGCACGGTTTGACGGAGGAAAAAACTGTTGGGGTACCAGTTTAAACATGAGAACCGACAACACAAAAATACCTATCGTAGTCCCAATCACAGTCTTACGATAGGTCAAACAAAAATCGACCCAACTGCTAAATTTTCGATAAAACGGAGTTTGATACGGGTCATGGGCTTCGCCTGCATGATGCACAACAGGTTGCGGAGCAGGCTGTTTACGTAAACGCGCCCAAAGCCTTTGATACCAAGGGGCTTTTTGGGACAAGTTGTTAAAATCGGGCAGCAATTTATCCCCTAGATAAGGCACAAACAGCACCGCTGCAAACCATGACACAATCAGTGCGATAGTCACCACTTGGAAAATAGAACGGGTATATTCCCCTGTACTGGAAGCTGCAGTAGCAATTGGTAAAAATCCAGCAGCGGTAATTAAGGTTCCCGTCAACATGGGAAATGCGGTGGTCTTCCATGCAAAACCAGCAGCTTCTAAGCGGCTATAACCCTGTTCCATTTTAATCGCCATCATTTCAATGGCAATAATCGCATCATCGACCAGTAGGCCTAAGGCTAAAATGAGTGCACCCAAGGAAATTTTATGCAGCCCCACATCAAACAGATGCATGCCTGCAAAAGTCATGGCGAGCACCAGTGGAATTGAAAATGCCACCACCAATCCAGTACGAAAACCTAAAGAAAAAAAGCTAACCAGTAAAACAATAATGACGGCTTCAGCCAAAACCTTCATAAACTCATTGACACTACGTTTCACAGCCACAGGCTGATCAGATACTTTTTTCAGCTGCATGCCTAAAGGCAAAGACTGTTGTAATTGTGCAAATTCGGTTTCGAGGTTTTTACCTAAGGCCAGAATATCGCCACCTTTACGCATGGAAACTGCAATACCAATACCATTTTCACCCATAAAACGCATACGGGGTTGAGCAGGTTCACTAAAGCCACGATAAATTTCAGCCACATCGCCCAATTGAATGGTTTTGCCTGCCACCAAAAGTGGCATTTGCTTTAGTTCATCGACACTTTTAAGCTGTCCACTGACCCGCATTTGTATACGGTCCGTACCTGTTTCAAAGAAACCTGCGCTGGCCACAGTATTTTGTTGTTGCAGCGCTTGTTGGATGGCCGTTACAGGAATACCCAATTGCGCAGCTTTGGTATTGGACAATTCAATCCAGATTTTTTGGTCTTGTAACCCGACCAAATTGACCTTACCGACATCTTTTACCCGTTGAAGTTGGAGTTGTAAACGGTCTGCATATTCCTTTAAAACATCGTAGCTAAAATCATGTCCAGTCAGCACATAAATATTACCGAAAGTATCGCCAAATTCATCGTTGAAAAATGGACCTTGAACACCTGTAGGCAATTGCTGCTGAATATCACCGACTTTTTTTCGGACTTGATACCAGACATCCGGAATTTGACTCGCAGGTAAAGAATCTTTGGCAACAAAAGTAACCATCGACTCACCTGGACGCGAGTAGGCCATAATCCGTTCATATTTGCCTGTGCTCATCAGTTCTTTTTCAATACGGTCCGTGACCTGTAATGAAACCTCTTCAGCCGTTGCACCGGGCCAATATGTTTGAATCACCATGACTTTAAAGGTAAATGGCGGATCTTCGCTTTGCGCCAATTTGGAATAGGATACGATACCAACAATGCCTAAAAGCAACATGAAATAAAGGATCAAACCTTTATTTTTAAGTGCCCACTCAGATACGTTAAAATTCATGGCCGATTTAATCGTTGGCTTCATGAAGGTGCTCCTGCCTGAATGTTTACGGCACGATTTTCTCGGTCAATTGGCTGAATTTTTTGTTTTTCACGCAATAAATGCACGCCACCAATCACCACATAATCTGTCGCTTTTAAGCCGGATAACACAGGCACACTGTCACGGCCATAAGCACCTAAACTGACAAAAACTTTATGAATACTTTGATCAGGTTTAACCACCCAAACATAGGCCTGTTTTTCTATTGCAGATACACTGGATAAAGGTACGCTCAACACGTTCTGTTCAGTATGATTAAAAAACACTCGCGCACTTTGTCCTAGTTGAATGGCAGAATTTCCTTCACGTAAGGCAACTTTTACACTGAAGGTGCGCGACTGATCTGCTGCAGGTGAGATTTCACGCACATAAGCGGAAAATTTGTCTTGCGGTTTGCTCCATAAAGTCACCCATGCAGTTTGACCGACTTTAATGTCTGCAATGGCTTGTTCAGGTACCCCAATGACCACTTCACGATCACCGGCAATCGCAATTTGATACACTGCCTGTCCAGCAGCAACCACCTGCCCCACTTCAATATTACGTGCAGTAATGACCCCATTCTTATTGGCCAGCAACTGGTTATAACCCGTCTGGTTTCGGCTAACGTCATAATTCGATTGTGCTTGTTTTAAGCCTGACATTGCCGATTTATATTGGTTTTCAACTGCATCATATTGCGAACGACTCACCGCATTCATGGGCAATAATTGTTTAAAACGTTTCAGCTCTGCTTCAGCATTTTTAGATGTAGATTGTGCACTTTCCAGTTGAGCCTGAGCAGCATTAAGCTGTAACTGTGCATCTTTTACATCGAGTTTCGCTAAAACTTGTCCCACTTTAACTTGATCACCGACATCAACGTAGCGTTCAATAATTTGTCCACCGACCCGAAATGCCAAAGCCGTCTGTTGACGTGCCTGTACATCACCTGCATAACTTTTTTGTTCATTGTGCGTGGTCTCAGGTTGAGCGACCATGACAAAGGGAATATGTTCCGTTTCAGCTACATCTTTGCTGCATCCTGTTAAGGTTATACTGCAAATGATCACCATGCTGGTCACGAGAGTCTGAATTGTGCTCATGAAGTTCGCTCTTATTTAAAAATGATTTTTAAGGCAAAATAAGATGTATCTTAAATTGTTTATTTTTTAATTAATATACCTAGTGGTACATTAATTATAATTCTAGGGTCAAATCAATGACCTTTTTCATTTTTTTGGAAAAAATTGTGCAAACACAACTCGGTCGTCCGAAAGATTTAGAAAAACGTCAGCAAATTTTAACTGCGGCAAAATGTATTTTTTTAAAATGTGGGTATCACGGTTCAAGCATGAATCAGATTGCTCAAGAAGCAGCTGTGACTAAACTGACCATTTATAATCATTTTCAAGATAAAGCCAATTTGTTTGTCTGTGCGATTGAACAAACCTGTGAAGAATCCATCCGAGCACGTACCTTAAAACTAGACGCCAATAGTGATTTTAAAAAAGAATTTATACATGCCTGTGAATTGGCTCTAAATGTTATAAATTTACCAGAGGCCATAAAATTAGAATTATTATTACTGGAGCTGGCGGCTGAACAAAGTCCATTGGCCGAACAATTTTACAATGCCTCACATCTGCGAATGAATGCAGTTTGGGAAAACTTTTTTCAGCAAGCGATTGATCTTGGCTTTATTCGGGATGAAAATTTAAAAACGCTAAACTTGCTGATTTTATCTTTGTTACTCGGTATGCGTCATCATGAAGTACTGCTTGGAATTCGTGCAGTTCCAAATCAAGAGGAAAAGCGACAAATTGTTTTAAACAGTATCGATCTATTCCTGATGAAATATAGTCCTCTCTCCCGCTATTAAGATTCTAAATAATGCATTGCTCAAGCTTCAGGCATACTTCATAGAGATATGATTGCTGTTTAATTCGGCAAAACTTTACATACTTTTGTATGCCCCTACTAGGAATGTAGGTATTTCGCGATATAGTCGAAATAACAAGAATGGGAGAGTAAAAAAATGATTCAACAAATTGATGCTCCACTGCGTGAAGACGTGCGTCTACTCGGAAACTTATTGGGTGAAACCCTAAAGGAGCATGCAGGACAAGATTTGTTTAATCAGGTTGAACAGATTCGTGCCCTTTCTAAAGGCGCGCGCGATGGTCAAATCGAAGCAGAAAAACAACTTGAACAATTATTTTTAACCCTTGAAGATGATGAAATTCTGCCATTAACGCGTGCATTTACCCATTTTCTGAACTTTGCCAACATTGCTGAACAGTATAATGTGGTACGTAATCGTCGCAAAAGCGAGTTTGATGAACAGGGACCGTCCCCTAATCCACTCGATCATCTTTTTCAAAAATTTAAAGACCATGATATTTCAGCCAATACCTTATTCCAGCAAATTTGTGAACTGAATATTGAGCTGGTTCTGACTGCACATCCAACCGAAGTCAGCCGTCGTACCTTAATTCAAAAATATGATGATATTAATGACTGTCTATTTAAAGCCGATCAACAAAAACTGACACCGCGTGAACGCAAAACAATTTTGCAAGAATTAAAACAACTGGTTTGTTCCGCTTGGCAAACGGACGAGATTCGTCAACATCGCCCAACGCCTGTCGATGAAGCCAAATGGGGCTTTACCACTATAGAACAAACGCTGTGGAATGCCGTACCCAAATTCATCCGCGAACTCAATGAAATGGTCGAAGATCATTGTGGTCAGCGGTTACCCTTAAGCATTGCGCCAGTACGTTTTGCCTCATGGATGGGCGGTGACCGTGATGGCAATCCCAATGTCACCCATAGTATTACTCAAGAAGTACTGTGGTTGTCACGGTGGAAAGCAGCAGATTTGTACTTACGTGATATCGAAGATTTACGCTGGGAATTGTCGATTCAAAATTGTAGTCAAGAACTGACGGATGCGCTTGGACATGCACATGCTGAACCTTATCGTGAATATTTACGTGATACTCGTGAGCGTTTAAAAGCCACACGACATTGGCTAACCCAAAAACTACAAGGGCTCGATGCCGATGACAGTGCGGTCATCAAAAGCAAAGATGAATTATTACAGCCTTTGTTGTTGTGTTATCGCTCGCTCATCGCTTGTCATTTAACCGACATTGCAAATGGCAAACTGCTCGATTTCATCCATCGGGTCAATTGCTTTGGGATTGAATTGCTCAAACTGGATATTCGTCAGGAATCGGGTCGTCATCGCCAAGCCATTTCCGCGATCACTGAATATTTAGGCTTAGGCAACTTTGAAACATGGACTGAACAAGCACGCCAAAACTTCTTATTGCAGGAACTACAAAGCAAACGTCCATTACTACCGAAACATTTGAATGAACCAAAACAAAGTCTGATTGAACATCCCGATGTACAAGAAGTGTTCGCGACCATGCGTACTTTGGCCGAACAGCCGAAAGAAAGCTTGGGGGCCTATATTATTTCCATGGCGGAGTATCCAAGTGACGTTCTGGCTGTTTTACTGTTGCAAAAAGAAGCAGGCATTCAACATGCTTTGCGTGTGGTTCCATTATTTGAAACCCTGAAAGATTTAGATGGTGCAGCTGACACCATGAATACCTTGTTCAATATGCATTGGTATAAACAGCATATTCAGGCTAAACATGAAGTGATGATTGGTTATTCTGACTCGGCAAAAGATGCAGGCTTTATGTCGGCCAACTGGGCGCAATATCGTGCACAGGAAGAACTGACTACTGTGGCAAAAAAACACGCGGTGCAATTGACGTTGTTTCATGGTCGTGGTGGTTCAATTAGCCGTGGTGGTGCACCCACCCAACAGGCTTTATTCTCGCAACCCCCAGGTTCTATTTCGGGTGCTATTCGAGTGACTGAACAAGGCGAAATGATTCGCTTTAAGTTCGGACTTGAAGGTATTGCACTGCAAAACTTAGAAATTTATACCGCAGCCACTTTAGAGGCGACCTTGTTGCCGCCACCTGTACCAAAAGAGGAATGGCGTCAGCTGATGCACAGCATGACCGATTTATCAGTACAGGTGTATCGTCAAACCGTGCGTGAAAATCCACATTTTGTGAAATATTTACGTACCGTCACGCCTGAACTTGAATTACAAATGTTACCGTTAGGTTCACGTCCCGCAAAACGTAAAGTGAGCGGTGGGATTGAGTCTTTACGTGCAATTCCTTGGGTATTTGCTTGGACACAAATTCGTTTAATGCTACCTGCATGGCTCGGGACTGGAGCGGCAATTAATCAAATGCTGGATCAAGGACAAAAGCCTTTACTGGATGAAATGTTACAACAATGGCCCTATTTCCAAACCTTAATTGATATGTTGGAAATGGTACTCTCAAAATCAGATAGTCATGTGGCCTTATATTACGAATCACATTTAACTGATGATGAAGATTTAAAAATATTGGGTGAACAACTGCGTCAACGCTTAAAAGATGCCGTGCAAACCTTATTGGTTTTAAAAGGTGAATCGCAATTGCTCAGCAGCAATGAGGTCTTGGATCAGTCCATGAAAGTGCGTAAACCCTACTTGTTGCCGCTGCATTTATTACAAGCTGAACTGATGAAACGTCGTCGGCGCTATTTGGCAGAATGTCAGGCAGAGCATACCCCTGTCGATCATGCCTTAATGGTCAGTATTGCCGGCATCGCGGCGGGGCTTCGTAATACGGGTTAGTTTTTGAATTTTCGTTCAAAAGAGCATATGTGAATATGCTCTTTTTTTGTTCAAACTCGTAAGCTCAATAGACTATTATTTATCAGTAAAATAAAAAATGGTTATGAATGCTAAACCTGATTTAACTTTACATTAATAGGCTGATTTCACATTCATTTTAAATCATTAAATTTTTACCAATTGGTAAAATAATAAATAAATTCATACTATTAATTTGAATAAAATTAAATTGATCTAGATTAAATTCTCTAAAAACAGGAGTATGATGTGCACAATTTACGATTTGAGTGCTCATTTTATGTCCAGTTGGTTTCCGAAATGGCGCCCCTATGAAGGCAGTATTGACGCACGCCCTGTAGGTACAAACGAATATCTTCCGCCTGCCCAAAGTGTGGTTTTGGGGATACAACATGCATTTGCCATGTTTGGTGCAACCGTCCTTGCCCCTTTCTTAATGGGTTTCGATCCCAATCTGGCTATTTTAATGTCAGGGATTTGTACCATTTTATTTTTCCTGATCACAGGTGGTCGTGTTCCGAGTTATTTAGGTTCAAGTTTTGCCTTTATTGGTGTGGTGATTGCAGCCACAGGTTACGCAGCTTCTGGTACAGGTGCGCCGAATGCCAATCTGGCTTTGGCAGCAGGCGGTATTATGGCTTGTGGTGTGCTGTATGCCATCTTTGGTTTTATTGTCATGGCAACAGGGACAAACTGGATTGAAAAACTCATGCCGCCAGTCGTCACTGGCGCAGTGGTGATGATTATTGGTTTAAATCTTGCCCCTGTCACCGTCAAAGGAGTCGCTGGCAATAACTTTAATATGTGGATGTCACTGGTTACAGTGATGTGTATGGGTTCGATTGCGGTCTTTACCAAAGGTTTACTGCAACGACTGTTGTTATTGGTGGGCCTATTATTGGCTTATCTCATCTATTACATCGTTTCAAATGTGATGGGTTATGGAACGGCAATTAATTTCACCCCCATTCAACAAGCTGCTTGGTTAGGCTTACCGACTTTTCATTCGCCTGTATTTGATTTTAATGCCATGTTAATTATTGCACCGATTGCGCTCATTTTAGTGGCAGAAAATTTGGGTCATATCAAAGCAGTCAGTGCCATGACAGGTGAAAATTTGGATCCACAGATTGGTAAAGCTTTTGTTGCTGATGGTATTGCCACGACTTTATCCGGTGGTGTCGGTGCACCAGGCATGACCACCTATGGTGAAAATATTGGTGTCATGGCAGTAACACGCGTCTACTCTACAATTATTTTTGTCTTTGCGGGTGTCTTCGCAATTTTTCTGGGTTTGTCGCCTAAGTTTGGCGCGATTATCCACACCATTCCCACTGCAATTTTAACCGGTGCATCGATTGTGGTGTTTGGCTTAATTACCATTGCGGGAGCAAAAATTTGGATCGAAAATAAAGTCGATTTTTCAAAAAATAAAAATTTAATGGTGGCTGCGGTAACCATTATTTTAGGTACAGGTGACTTTGCTTTGCAATTTGGAGGCTTTAATTTGGGAGGAATTGGCACTGCAACTTTTGCTGCGCTCATTCTTAATTGGTTCTTTAGTCTGGCCGATCCATCATAAATATAAACGTCATTTTTAAGCAGCCGACTGGCTGCTTTTTTTTGGCTTATATTTAAAAAATTTTAGTATGATGAAAGACATTTTATGGCAATGATATCTTCCATGCGTCTCGACTTTTTTGATCTGCAACTGTTCTTAAATATTGTCGATACTGGCAGTTTGACCAAAGGTGCTGAACGCTCTGCCATTTCTTTACAGGCTGCCAGTGAACGAATCAAGAAACTCGAACATCAGTTTGCCGTGACTTTATTTATCCGTCATTCTTCTGGGGTTAAACTGAGTATTGCAGGACAAACTTTTGCAGAACACGCTTTAGCTTTAATTCAACAAGGGCATCAATTGCAACAGGTGATGGCAGTTTATCAAAAAGGACTGCATTCAAAGATAATACTGTGGTGCAATTCATCTGCACAAAGTGAATATCTACCTTTTTTATTGCCTCAATATTTACTTGAAAACCCTCACGTACAGATAGATTTAAAAGAAGCAGAAAGCAATGACATTATTCAGGCTTTAGACAAAGGCACAGCACAACTGGGCATGATTTCAAGTTTTTTTAATTCTGATCATTTACACACTTTGCCTTTTTTAGATGACCCTTTGGTGCTGATTAGTCCAATCGATCATGAACTTAAACATCAGTCTGCACTGCAATTGGTCGATATTTTGCATTATCCATTTGTCGGTTTAATGCAATATCACTCTTTACAACAATCAATTGAAACTCAAGCCAAAATATTAGGTTGCAATATTAATTACCGTTTACGTTTACCCAATTTTGCAGCCATTGCCCAAGTCGTCGCCAATGGTGTTGGTATTGCGATTATGCCCAAACGCGCAGCTACACGTTTGAGTTCTGATTATCCCTTGCACCATATTGAATTAACAGGTGCATGGGCAAACCGTAAGCTGTTATTGGCAGCCAAAAATTTTAATGATTTGCCCGTTTCTTATCAGCATTTTAGTCAGTTCTTACTTTCAAAAAAGTCTAAATTATCATTTTGAATTTAAGCGCACTTGCTCAATTTAAGCTTTAAATGATCCCAAACTGATGGATTAACATATAACTGCCGAAAACAACCAGACCGAAAAAGAAAACTTTGCGAAATTTTTGTTCAGAAATACGATAACGAATTTTAGTTCCAAGCCACATCCCAAGCAGGGCTGGGAATAAGGCAATCAATGACATTTTATAGTCAACAGAAATATTTCCAATTGGATTTTGCTGTAGAAATACCGCCAGACACAGCGTTGAAACAGTAAAAGCCAAACCTAAGGATTGTACCAATTCATCACGTTTTAGATGTAATGATTGTAAGAAAGGCACCACTGGAATCACCACCACGCCTGTTGCAACGGTTAAAGCACCCCCTAAATATCCCACTATGGGCGATAACCATTTTTCATAGGCGCCCAAATTTGGCATATTTTGAGCGAATAAACCGTAGAGTCCATAGAGTGCAAGCATAGCACCCAGTAATGCTTCACTTTTAAATTCACCATGAGCCAAAGTTGGAAAAATACTCCAGACCGAACCAACAATAATCCCCAATAATAACGGCCAAAAACGACGCACTAATTTCAGCACATGTCCTTCGGCAAAGAGTTGCCAAATATTGGTCACCATTGAAGGTACTATGAGTAAGGTGGCTGCTTGAAATGGCGTGATAAAAATGGTCAACAAGCCCATAGAGACTGCAGGCAGACCCAGTCCAATCGTACCTTTAATCATCCCTGCCAGCGCAAATACGCCTATTATAAAACCAATCATCGACTACACTCGTTCAACCGTGAAACTCATGCTAGGTCAAGTAGGCAGATTATAAAATCATTGTTTTCCGGATTGAGCCTCAATCAAAAATTGAGGCTAGTTTTAAAAAAGTGATTTATGCTTTTTCTCAAAAATGGTTTCATTTAAATGGAAACACTTACTGCGCACATCGGCGAAAGAATAAAATGATGAGGCGCTTTTTAATCTCTTTTAATCAGATATTTTTAAAGTGTTTTTTATAATTTTGAGTGCCTGATCAATACGTATTAAGGTCTAATTTCTTTTAATTCACGTTGAATAAACTGCTGAATCATTGCACGGTATAATTGTTCGACCAAATCTGGATCTATACCTAATTCAACCGCTTGTGCACGAACTTTTTGAATGATTTGCTCAACACGCTCTGGAGATTGTACATCTTGTATACTTTTCTTAAAACGCACTGCCTGATCGACGTAAAATTGACGTGTTGCGATCATTTCAATCAGTGCAGTATCAATCGCATCAATCTTTTCACGTGCTTGCTCTAAAGACTCACATTTTTCTTTGTTCATTGTGGTTATCATCATTTTCACTTTTATATTGTTCTTCTAACACATTAGAAAAAATACTTTCAATCATCCAAACTCGATACAAGCTATTGAAGACATAACTTTGACCATCAATCCGAAGCTCAAGCACGGGAAAATCAGGTTGTGATTTCATTTCACAAAGTATGTCATTTTGTTTGAGTTTGGCAGCAATATCTTCAGTCATTAATGTATCAATATTTAAATTTTGTTTGATTTGATTAAAATGTGATTGAAAGGAAAGATCCTTTCCTTGCGTCCAAACAGCCTGCAAAATGTCATGCATAGTCTCAATTCGTTGTGCTTTCGGCACGCTGTAAAACAAGGTCGCCATTGCATGAGTCGCCTGCTGGGTAGGGCGGCAGAATGGGGTAAATTTGACCTGTGTCCGTTTTGACAACCGTGTCGCCAAGCCCCAATCAAAAAGATCACGTCCTTGGTAGGACAAAGGATAAACATTCAGCTGAATATTATAATAATTCGCCAGCTCTTCTTTAATATAAGCCAGCAGCAACCATGAAACGGGGTCTTCAAGTGCAATATATAAATCTAGCTCTGGATCAAGCGCTTGGATTTTATTGAGTTCTTCGGCATCACTGATTAGATGCTCGCGCCAATCAATATGATTAATTAAAAAAATCGGATTTCCGGTCAGTAATTTTTGCTGTTTTAAACGGCGGGTCAAACGTAATAAGTCATCAACAGCCTGATACTTACGCTCGCCAAATTCAAAATAGCTCGCCAATATCGCGTCATCATTAAAAATACGTTCTGGAAAATTTTGCACATGATGATGCCGACTGGCCATGGCGTGTAAAGTCCGTAATTTGCCATACTGCTTTTGCCACAGCATATGAAACACGTCTTCTAACAAATACAAAAAATCTTGCCCACGCAAAGGGGTATGACGCAAAACAATTTCAGCTTGTTGTATCGCTTCTAAGGGCGGTTGTTCTGGCGTTTCATGAAAGCTAAAGCGGTGCTGTTTGGATAAAATTTTTGCATCATTTAAACAATAATGTTGCCACTCAAGCGCAGTCATATGATTTGGCGGTTCGGCTGTTTGGCTTGAAATAATCACTTTTAATGGTTTCAGTTCATCACTTAAAATTTCTTCAAGCTCGGGTAACTGCTGTGCTGCCAAATAGCTGTAGACATCATCTAAACGTAAATGAATACTTAAACCCTGTTCCGTAGATAGTACCGCTTGACGACTCGGTTTTTGATAAAACCAACGCGATCGAAGGGGGTCAAACCAACGGCGTAACAGTGACATGAGATTGGCCTCGAAAAAAACCCTTGTAGTGCTACAAGGGTTTATAACAATTTGTTAGAGAATGATCAATTATACATCTAAATTTAGGTCTGTAACCGCCCCTTTTTCGGCCCCTGTGGTCAATTTAGCAAACTTTGCCAATGCGCCATAGCGATAATTAGGCTGTGGTTTGATCCAAGCCGCTTTACGTGCAGCCATATCTTGATCAGAAATATGTAAGGTCATTTCGCGGGTTTCGGCATTAATGGAAATTTTATCGCCATTTTTCACTAAACCAATTGGCCCGCCTTCATAAGCTTCTGGGGTGACATGACCAATCACAAAACCATGACTACCGCCAGAGAAACGGCCATCTGTTAACAATGCGACCGATTTACCCAAACCCTTCCCAATAATAGCAGAAGTGGGTTTCAGCATTTCTGGCATACCTGGCCCGCCTTTCGGACCTTCACCGCGAATCACAACGACATCACCTTCTTGTACTTCTCCATCCAATATCCCACGCATGGCACCAATTTCGCCTTCAAATACACGAGCTGGACCTTCAAAATACAAACCTTCTTTACCGGTAATTTTAGCGACAGCACCTGTAGGGGATAAATTGCCTTTTAATATCACCAGATGCGAATCTTTTTTAATCGGGGCATTAAACGGCAAAATAATCTGCTGCCCTTCAGGGTAATCTTCCACATCGGCCAAGTTTTCTGCCAGCGTTTTACCAGTCACGGTTAAACATGAACCATCCAACATACCCGCATTTAACATACGTTTCATGAGCGGTTGAATCCCTCCAATAGCAATCAATTCTGACATGAGATATTGACCCGATGGGCGCACATCTGCCACCACGGGAATGTCCTGACCAATTCGCACAAAATCATCCAATGACAGTTCAACGCCTGCGGTATGCGCCATCGCGAGCATATGCAGTACACCATTGGTCGAACCACCCAGTGCAATCAGCACTTTAATCGAGTTCTCAAAAGCCGCTTTGGTCATAATGTCGCGTGGTTTGATATCCAAACGTAACAAATTCATGACTGCTTCACCCGCACGATTACAATCGAGTAACTTCTCGTCAGACACCGCTTCTTGCGCCGATGAACCTGGTAAGCTCATACCAAGTGCTTCTATCGCAGATGCCATTGAATTTGCAGTATACATTCCCCCACAAGACCCAGGACCCGGTAATGCCACTTCTTCAATTTGCTTGACTTGAATGGCGCTGATTTCACCTTTGGCATGCTGACCAACAGCTTCAAACACAGAGATCATATCGGTATGGCCTGCGCCCGGTTTAATGGTTCCACCATAAATAAATAAACCCGGACGGTTTAAACGTGCCAAGCCCATAATGCAACCCGGCATGTTTTTATCACAACCGCCAATCGCAATCACCCCATCATAAGCCTGACAGCCCACCACGGCTTCAATGGAATCAGCAATGATTTCACGTGACACCAGTGAATATTTCATGCCCTCTGTGCCATTGGAAATTCCATCAGAAATGGTAATGGTGTTAAAGATAATGCCTTTACCGCCTGCTGCATTCACGCCTTTCTCAGTTTCACGTGCCAAGCCATCAATATGCATATTGCAAGGCGTGACATTGGCCCATGTCGAAGCAATGCCAATAAAGGCGCGTTCAAAATCAGCATCTTTAAAGCCAGTGGCGCGCATCATAGAACGTGCTGGAGCATTTTCTATGCCTTCATAAACAGGCGCTGAATGTTCGCGGATATTGTCTTTACTCATTATTTTCTTCCTTGGCGATGATGAGGATTTAAACCCTACATCTTGGCAATTTATTCATATTTTGATTGTATAGAAAGCAGTTGATATGTAAACGTCTAACGCAGCTTAAGTAAATTTATCTTTTAGACCTATTTCACTGAAATTTAATCACATGATCTAGCGATATGGATGTCGCTGTTGCCCTCATGCAGCAAGGACGCTGCATGAGGGCAACGAAAGATTTGTGTTACTTTTGCTCTCTCAAAAGTCAAAGATCATCTACGCATTGCCATTTTAAAATTTCAAAGCACGATGTGATCGTGATATTTTCTAAAAATATTAAAAAAGCACCCCAAATGGAGTGCTTTTTTTATCTATCAAAGAAAAGATACATTAAAGTTCACGTACCGCACCTTTTGAAGCACTGGTGGTGTGCATGGCATAGGCTTTTAAGGCTTTAGAAACCTTACGTGGACGTACTTCCGCAGGCTGCCAACCTTTGGCTTCTTGCACTGCACGACGTGCTGCCATCGTTGCTTCATCAACCGCCAAATGAATAGTACGGTTCGGAATATCAATTTCGATGAGATCTCCATCTTCAACCAAACCAATTGCACCACCTTCCGCAGCTTCTGGTGATACATGACCAATCGATAAGCCTGATGAACCGCCTGAGAAACGACCATCGGTGAGTAATGCACAATCTTTACCTAAACCTTTCGATTTTAAGTAACTGGTTGGATAGAGCATTTCTTGCATGCCTGGCCCGCCGCGTGGACCTTCATAACGAATCACTACCACATCACCCGCTTGAATACCACCACCCAAAATACTCTCTACCGCAGCATCTTGGCTTTCAAATACACGTGCTGTGCCGTTGAATTTTAAAATAGAATCATCCACACCCGCAGTTTTTACAATACAACCTTCGAGAGCGATGTTGCCGTAAAGTACAGCCAAACCGCCATCTTGCGAAAAGGCATTGGCGAAATTACGAATCACGCCATTATCACGATCGCCATCTAGACGGGCATAGTAACGGTCTTGTGAGAAAGCTGTCTGGGTGGGTACACCGCCGGGTGCTGAACGGAAAAATTGATAAACTTCTTCATCTTCCGTGCGGATGATATCCCATTTATCTAAGGCATCTTTGAGTGTTTTTTCATGTACGGTCGGTACAGAAGTATCGAGCAAGCCTGCACGATCAAGCTCACCTAAAATGGACATAATTCCCCCAGCACGGTGGATATCTTCCATATGTACATCTTGTTTTGCAGGTGCAACTTTACACAATACTGGTACTTGACGAGACAGACGGTCAATATCAGTCATGGTGAAATCAACTTCTGCTTCATGTGCAGCTGCCAATAAATGTAAAACAGTATTGGTTGAACCACCCATTGAAATATCCAAAGTCATGGCATTTTCAAAGGCGGCTTTGGTGGCAATTGAACGTGGTAAAACGCTGTAATCGTTTTGTTCATAATGACGTTTTGTAAGTTCAACAATCAATTGTCCCGCACGCTCAAACAATTTCTTACGGTTAGCATGCGTTGCCAAAGTCGAACCATTGCCTGGCAGTGATAAGCCTAAAGCTTCAGTCAAACAGTTCATTGAATTTGCAGTAAACATACCTGAACATGAACCACAGGTTGGGCAGGCTGAACGCTCATATTCAGCCACTTCTTCATCGCTAAAACTATCATCTGCCGCCACAATCATAGCATCAACCAAATCGATGGCTTTTTCATTGCCTCGGATTTTGACTTTACCTGCTTCCATTGGGCCGCCAGAAACAAACACCACGGGAATGTTTAGGCGCATAGCGGTCATTAACATGCCTGGGGTAATTTTGTCACAGTTAGAAATGCACACCATCGCATCAGCACAATGCGCATTCACCATGTATTCAACCGAGTCAGCAATCAGGTCACGTGAAGGCAATGAATACAGCATCCCGTCATGACCCATTGCAATCCCATCATCGACCGCAATCGTATTAAATTCTTTAGCTACACCGCCTGATGCTTCAATTTGTCTTGCGACCAGTTGACCCAAGTCTTTTAAATGCACATGACCGGGTACGAACTGTGTAAATGAATTGACCACGGCAATAATGGGCTTACCAAAATCTTCATCTTTCATTCCTGTTGCACGCCATAGGCCGCGTGCACCAGCCATATTTCTTCCGTGTGTCGATGTTTTTGAACGATAGTCAGGCATTGTGTATTTCCAACAAAGTATGTGCTTGAAATGAATTCTAGGATTCATTCTGGCTGAATATGACGGATAGATAAGACTAAAGCAGTCGAAAATAATTCATCTTACTCGGGCTTGGGTATTGAATCAGATGCGTTGTCTAATCAGCTCAGTAAGGTCTATTCAGATTTCGACTGGTGTCATAAAAAATGAAATTGGGAACTAATATAACGCTATCCCATCAAATTAAATACAAAACTTTCATGAATAATTTTTTAATTTTGCATTACTTTATTTTATTATTTTAGAAATTAATCTCTATAAAAAATTCCTTAAAAATCCAATCCTTTTTTAATTTCAGTTGCTTATCAGTTTGCTTACAGCATCGTAGGTCTCTGTGTACTTTTGGCTTATAATAACTTAAGTTTATTTGGAATTTCATTTTTGAAAATCATCTTTGCAGGCACGCCTGAATTTGCTGCAGTTGCTTTAGAGGCGCTGTTAAAAACTGAACATGAAATTGTAGCGGTATATACTCAACCTGACCGCAAAGCAGGTCGGGGGCAAAAACTTCACGCATCCGCGGTTAAACAGTTGGCTTTAGCGAACAATATTGCAGTTTATCAACCCTTACATTTTAAATCCTCGACTGAGGAAGGGGTTGCAGCACAACAAGAATTGGCAGCCCTTGCTGCAGATGTGATGGTCGTTGCAGCTTATGGTTTAATTTTACCGCAAGTGATTTTAGATACGCCTCAATATGGCTGTTTAAATATTCATGGTTCACTGCTTCCACGCTGGCGCGGCGCGGCGCCCATCCAACGCGCGATTGCTACAGGTGATATCGAAACGGGTGTAACCATTATGAAGATGGCTGCAGGTTTAGATACAGGCGACATGATGTATAAAACCCGGTGTCCGATTGAAGCAAATGATACTTCTGCACGCTTACATAACAAATTAGCCCTTCAAGGTGCAAGCGCAATTGTGACCGTTTTAGAGTCTGAACAAACGCTGCTCAATTATTTGGCAAAACGTGAAGTTCAAGATGAAACCCTGACTGTTTATGCACATAAATTATCTAAAGCCGAAGCTCAAATTGACTGGTCTATCGAGGCCATGCAAATAGACCGTAATATTCGTGCGTTTAATCCTTGGCCAGTGGCTTTTATTGTTCTCGATGCGCAAAATAATTTAAGAGTTTGGAATTCTGAGTTATCCAATCAAATAGCAGCAAATGCTCAAATTGGTGAAATTATCGCGATTGATCAACATGGAGTACATGTGGCCTGTGCAAATCAAAGCATCATTATACTAACTGCATTACAATGGCCAGGTGGCAAACCACTGAATGCTGTACAAATTTTACAAACCCAAAAATTGACTATTGGACAAATTTTATAATGAAGCAATCTCCCCACGCCTCAGGTAAAAACCTCAACTTACGTGCTCAGGTTGTGAAAACGTTATTGGCTGTCCAAAATGGTCAATCTCTGGCATCAGTTCTTCAGCAGCATATGTCTATTGTTTCTGATAAAGACCGTGCGTTGTATCATGAATTAGTGCTGGGTTGTTTACGCCAATGGCATGCGCTTAAACAACTAACCTTACCTTTACTGGCTAAACCACTGGAAAATCAAGTGGTTGAAACTTGTTTATACGTTGGTTTATACCAATTATTATGTACTCGTGTTGCCGCTCATGCCGCTATTTCTGAAACAGTTGAAGCCGCAAAACAATTGGGCATGGAAAGCTTAAGTGGTGTGGTCAATGCCATTTTGCGCCGCGCAACACGTGAAACTGAGCAGTTCTATGATGTGCTTGAACAAGCCTCAAATTTACCAAGTTGGTTATCAAAACGCTTAAAAAAGGATTGGGGCGAAAACTTTGATGCTTTAAGTTATGAACTTAAACAAGTGGCGCCACTCACTTTGCGCGTAAATACCCGTCAAGTCAGCCGAGATGAATATCTCGACATTTTAGAAGATGAAGGCATCGACGCACATCGTTGCGACATTTCTGAGGTCGGCATTGTGATGGATGAAAGTCTGCATATTCCAAGCCTTCCCGGTTTTGAAGCGGGCGGTTTTTCGGTACAAGATGAGCATGCTCAGCTTTGCGCAACTTTATTGCCTAATCTGAATGGCAAGTTTGTGATTGATGCCTGTGCAGCCCCAGGCGGTAAAACTGCACATATTTTAGAAAGATATCAACCCAAAAAATTGATTGCACTCGACCAAGATGAAAAACGCTTAAAACGTGTGTCTGAAAATTTGGAACGTCTCGTACTCGATGGTAAACATGTGGAAATTGTCACAGCAGATGCGGTGAAATGGAGTTCATCTGAACTTGCAGATTGCATTGTCTTGGATGCCCCTTGTTCCGCCATTGGTGTGATCCGTCGCCATCCAGATATTCGTTTACTGCGTCAGTCGGGTGATATTGCCAAAACGGTTCAGTTGCAAAAACAAATTTTGGATAATATGTGGCAACAACTCAAAGTGGGTGGCACTCTGCTTTACGTGACGTGCTCAATTTTAAAAGCTGAAAATGAGCAGCAAATGGTCGATTTCTTTGCCCAACATGCCGATGCTCAGGAACAAAAAATTGAGGCTGATTGGGGCATTGAACAAATTCATGGTCGTCAATTGTTGCCACACGCTGGTCAAGGTGATGGTTTCTATTATTGTCGAATAACAAAAATAGCGTAATCTCTACTTTAAGTTTCAAACATAAAAAAGGTGGCTCATAAGCCACCTTTTTGATTATGGGCTACTGCATCTTAATCCCAAAATAAAGTGATTTCTCTGCTTGAGGCAATAGACTAGGCAAAATAGTTTTTACTTTTGCCCCATCATCTTGCACATTGTCCCCTGTACTGGTCATAGGCAACACAGCATTCGGTTTCCATGGAATGGTATAAGCAGGATACATGTCATTGACTGAAACATTTTTCAGCTCAGAATCACCTATATTTTTCACTGTAATTCTATAGATCAGGCAATCATTCAATTTAAGTGTTACGTTTTGGATTGAATAAACTGCATTTTTGACTGCTGAGTTATCCATTGCAGTGCAATTGGCTTGCTTGTACTGCATCTTTTGAATGTGCAGTTGATTTGAACTGACAATAATATTATCTGTATTACTTAAACTTGCCAAAATAATGCTTTGACCATTATTATCTGGTACTGCTTCTAATTTAACTTGACTACTCATACCATTAGTAGCGATTGCTGGTGCTTGAACTTTAATCAGTAAAGCCAGTTCTGCACTTGCTGCAATAGAAAAAGCTTGATTTGAGATCATACGATCTACTGCATCTAATATGCCGTTTTTATTGACATCTTCAAACAAGGTATAAAGAAAACCATCATTAGTAAATGGTATCAGTTTAAAGTTTATATTTTGTTCGCTTATAACACCTCGATTGAGTAATCGATGCGAGAAAACATATGTTCCTCCAGCATTGACCTGTGCTGTTTGGTCATTAAGCAGCTCAAGTAACCGCTGTTGTAAATGATCAGATGTTATAGCATTACGAATTACATCCCCTAAACCAGACTGCATGGATTCAATTGCAAACCAAATATCTTGTTTTGCATTTGCTGATCCATATAATGTAGCCACAGCACAGACTTCTCCAGTAGTATTGGCAGGCACAGTGAGTTGTGTAATTTGCTGGCCACCAGATGTACCCACTTTACACTGAGCATTGCCTAGAGCAAAAAATTCAACTTTTAATCCAGAACTAAATGGATTAATTCCACTTTTTACTAATGTTGAATAATCTCCTGAACTTAACGTTGGCGAAACTGCTGTACTTGATGCATATAATTGGTAGTCTTGGGCTAAATTGGCATAATTCTGAATGTTTAGAGGAAAATAGACTTTTGTATTTGCAATTGCTTTTTGTGTCCACAACGGCGTAGTACCTGTTCTACCCTCTTTTCCAATGACAAACATACCTACACCCGTTGCGGCGGCATCGGATGTAGGTGCACTTGTTGTATTATTAGATAAATCACTTTTAGTCGCGATAAGCGTTTTTACAGTTGACGTATTGTTTGTAGAATCTAGGTCATACATTTTTGTAGATTCAATAATAGCTGTATTTTCTACATATCCTGTAATGCTAGTGTCTGTATCTGTTACCTTTAAGTTTTTAATCGTAAATCTGTATTTAGCATAAGCTGGAATATTTCCTAAATTTAAGCCACTTCCTGAAGTCGTAGTAAAAAGTGAAGTAAGTGCATTTGTGTCCGTCCATATTGCAGGACAAGCTTTACTAGTACCATCTGTTAAATCTTCACATACTAGAGCGGTTTGACTTGCAACTGCCCCCGTTGTGACTCTAAGTAAATTTTTAAAATTATCGCGTAATACCACACCATCTGCTTGTACTGCAGTATTATTCGTAACATCTAATTTATAAGACACTAAGCTGTCTTTTTGAATGACAGATTCTGGAGTTAATGTTTTAACAACTGATAAGTCTATATCATCTTCTTGAATTTTTAAGTCAAATGTAACATCTGCACTTACATTTCCACAGGCACTTAATGAGGTTGCAATTGCTTTGCTAGTGGCATCCAATGCAAAAGAAAAAGGTAGTGTGACATCCCCATTGGTCTGAGTATTACCCAAAATTTTAATCACCAAGTCATTCACTTGAACTCCTTTGGTATAGTCCAAATTGGAGTTGTAGACTGGAGTGTAATTAAAGGTCACTTTATTGGCATTTGAAGTCACTAAACCATCGGATGAGTTTAACTCAACTAGATTCGAACCAATCCGCTTATACAGTCGATAGTGAGTGCCATAAACAGCTTTTGTTTGTGTATAAGCCGTTGGGTATTCAATTTTAAATTGTAATGTAGGCATATCAGCGCTACTTAAAATTTGTCCAACAATATTAAATGGAACTGAATAATTCTGACCTGTTGTCTCACTTCCTTCATAAAAACGACCAGAGTCAGCACTAAACTCGACTGCTGGCTTTAAGCTTAAACTTATATCATCAATGAAATTTCCGAGAGTTGCGTTACTCCCATAGCGTGTTGCATCAAAAATAAATTGATAGATACCACTCTGTACATTGACCTTGGCCTTATTTCCATTGGGATTGGCAAATTTCCATTCAAATAGATTAGAAACTGACTGACTGGTTCCTATTGTTTGATCTTTTGAAAAACTGAAACGATCGGCCGAAACTTTTCCAATATAGAATGTTGCCTGCTCATTTGTACTAGAACGTGCGGCATGTCTAAAGTTCCAGATAAATTCCTCATCTTTAAATAGACACACATTTTGGTAAAGAGCAGATTGAGCACTTGCGTTTAACTCTGCATACTGATTGGCACTGGGAGAGTTATTAATCGTACTCCAGTTACTATAACTTGTAGATGCAGCACCTCTACCACGCCAAATCTCAATAAGTTTAGGATTAGGATGCGTTGTTAACCAGCCCTCAACGGCTGTTTCCGCAAATTGATCAGTAGTATTATTAGATGAAAGAGCCGGTTGATTAAAACCTAAATTGACAAAACTCCGCTGAATTTTGACTTTTGCCGTATCTGCTGCTGTATCTGCCGCATAGAGTGGAGATATAGCGCTTGTCCATAAAACTGAAGATGCCAGAATATGACCTAAATATCGTTTTATCACTTTAGTTCACCTTCAGTTTTTTCTGGCTAAATTCTGGCTGTAAGTCCTGCCACTGTGGTTCTAAAGTCACTTGAATTTGCTCGAGCTCACTTAGCTGCAACACGACTCGGCGGCTTTTGGCAGATGCTAATTGGGGTTTTATGTCCGTCTGCAAATCTTTCGCACCTTTTGCTTCAGATTGAATTCGCTCTTTTGCAATTCCTTGCGCAAGCAGATAATGCTGTACAGATTGAATACGACGCTGTGCAAGTTGTAAATTATAAAACTGGCTTGCACGATCATCTGTATAGCCTAATAACATAATATTCATTTCTGGATATAATTTTAATATAGGAATCAATTGTTTCAAAACTTTCTGACTCTCTGAACTTAACTCAGCCTGATCAAAGGCAAAATGTACTACATTTTTTAGCGTTAAATGCTGAGTAGGTGTATCTGGCTGAATTTTAATTAGAGGCCAAAATTCTGCATTTACTCCCGTACAACCTTGTCGATTTAACTGTGATAATGATGGTAATTGTTTTTTTAACTCAACATTTTTTTTTGTTAATCCTGTCGCTTGCATCACCTGATATAAAGAATTTTGTGCAGATTTAAACAATTCATTCGAATGGCGCCAACCTAACTCGCAATATTCAGCCGCCGCCCAAACTAACATAATTTCAGCATGGGCTAAAGTTTCTGGTGCTTTTTCAATTGCACCATGTTGTTTTAAATATTCAATATGTTCCCATAAATCACGGCGCATCACTTGTGACGTACTTAATATCGGTGTGGTTAAACTTAAACTTTGATTATTCTGTAAGCCATCTACAAGCACTTGCGCATATTGAACCGCTTCTTTTCCAGCACCAGATAAACTGTGTTCAGATATTTCATTTTCTGCATAATTCAGCCACATTTTCGCTTTGTAGGCATGATATTGACTTAAATGATCTGGAAATGAAGAATGATTTAATGTTTCAGATAATATATGTATCTGCTTGCGTAAACTTACTTGTTCAGCACTATTGGCATAAACCACAGTATTTACCATGAAGACACTGGCGATTAACAATGTACGTAATCTCATATTCTATCGTCCCTGTTCTGGCTCTAAAGCAAAGTTTGTTTTTGCTGAACGACCACCAAACAGATCCTCATCAAACTTAAATCTAAATCTTAAATACGCACCCTCACCTGTCGAGCTGGTATTTGCCAACTCATCATCTTGATAACCTAGGAAATTGTAACCTGCTGAAACCCAAAGATTAGTCGCCAATAAATACCCAAGCTCAGCTCCCATCAAATAGCGTGTACCTGCTCCGCGATTTGCCCATAAAGAACCTGCTTGAACACTCATATCCCAACGTTCATTTATGTCATAAATCACACGACCACTTAAAAGTTGGGTTAATGCATCACTGCTTATTTGATATTCATCCAATTTTGACCATTTCGCAGCATACTGACCAGATAATGTTAATTTACGCTGAGGATGGTAATTGGTATGAATAGAGGTTACATAAGCCTCACGTTGAAATTCTGCTTCCAAATCGGTTGCATTATTTTCATAGTAATATTCTATTTTTGATAATACATCCAGTTTGGTTTCATCAAAATCACGCCAAGCAAGACCTAACTGAAAACGGTTACGGAAATGATCACCCTGATCTTGTGTTTTATTGTCTATAAAATTGAGTGTGTTTTTAGTTAATACAGTGGCATCATCCGACAACTTATAAGCATAACCAATAGTATTGA
Organism: Acinetobacter albensis; assembly: GCF_900095025.1. Lineage (GTDB taxonomy): Bacteria > Pseudomonadota > Gammaproteobacteria > Pseudomonadales > Moraxellaceae > Acinetobacter > Acinetobacter albensis. Next base: position 161,504 of record NZ_FMBK01000009.1, read on the forward strand.
TCATAGTGTCTGACGTATCTGAACGGCGACCCTCTAAACGTGTCATCGCTTTCCAATTTTCATGCACAAGATATTCAATGCCTAGACTTGCTGCAGTTGAATCTTGGCTTACATTTTCAGTATTTTGAGACAAGCTTTGAATACGCTCGAAACTCGTATTTAAATACACGCGTGGTTTTATTTGCCAACGATTACGCAAACCTAATGCTGCTTCTGCTTCACGATTACTCATACCGTCTGCAACACGATACTCACTAAATGCAGAACCATCTTTCATGTAATTACTAGAAATACCAAAAATCGTGCTATTGGTTTCTTGTGTATTATTCATTGAATACAAACCATCTATAGCCGAAATTACTTCATGTCGGGCATAAACTTCAGTATTTGGTAAAACTTTAACAGTACCACCTAATGCTAAAACTTGTTTTTCTGAATCAGCGACATCCTGCTCATATTCAATAAATGTGCTAGCACCCTTCCAAGGTAAATTCCCTGTGAACTTTATACGAGCAGTTGTTCCGTTATAAGGCCCTACATTCTCAGTTGCTAAAGTTGCTGCTGCAATAGTTTCATCATAATGACGCAACCCAACCTCTACTGCCAATATTTTGAAAAAATTACGCTCAAGGCTTGCAGAAAAGCCCGTACGTACTCCCTCGTTATTTTGATCTTCTGTACGAATGGCCTCAACGCGCGCCAGACCAACTTTCGCAATCGGTACTGAGGCTTTTAGACCACTTTCTGTACGACCTGCACTAATTGTAGCGGCATCATTTTGAAAACCTTCTTCTGCTTGTTGGTGATAAGCACGTACATTAGCAAAAGCAGGTGCATATTCAAATTCAATACGTGCGGCTGTGCCTTCATTTTTATGACTGCTTGAGTCAGTACTAATTTGTGTAATTTGGTCTGCTGTAGAATCGGTATTTTTTGACTGCGCTACTTCTGCAATCAATTTGCCATATTGCCCCACTTTTATGACCGTATTTAAGCTGGCAATTTGTTCTTCTTGTAAAGGGTCATTACTTTGGACAAAAGATCCACCAATTTTTAAATGGCTTTGCATGGCATAGCTAAAGCTTAAGCCCCCTACCTGATATTCTTCACCAATTTCATCTGCTTCTACAGTAATACGAATAAAATTTGGATTAAGATCTGGATCAACACTTGATACTGCTTGTTTTAAATAAATGCTGTTGCTGAAGGTATCAATTTCATAATCTGAGAAACGTGTGAGTGCTTGCTTGGAAATAATTAACCCAGGGTTATTGCGATCACGGGTTAAAATTTCAACTTTTTCACTATTTTCTAAAATTTGATCATTTGAAATTGCACCTAAACTATAAGGCCCAGTAATTCCCATGGCACGATTTTCTGTAACAATTTGGCGAGATTTAGTTTCGGCAGCAAATGCTGAAGCCTGTAATTTATCTCCCTCATGCCCAACTTTAATCCCTGTCAAAGAACGATTATATTGGCCTAATGCTAAACCTTCATCCTTTTCTGTACGGGTAATATAATCGCCATACACAGCATAAGAACGACCTTTATCTAAACGAACATATAACTTACTGGTTGATTGTGCATCAAATCCTTTGGCCGCAGCATCACCATAAACTGGATAATATTCATCGGGTTGAATATCACGAAATAGTCTTTGTTTAGCACTTTTATTCGAATCATAAGCAAGAGTCAAAAGATAATCACCTTTGACTTTACCTTTAAGGAACATAGCTGCACGCCCAGTTAAAGAAGTACTATCGCCCCAGTTTGCAATTTGATTTAATTCATCTTCAAAACCATCATTACGATTAACACTATGTAACTTATTATTGTCAAAATTATTAAAATTAATACTTCCTTCAATTAAACCAACAGCAATTAATGGACGTAGGTCAGCTTCAAATTGAATATTTACTTCTTGTTTTAACAATCCACTACTTACACGTAACTTTCCACGACCCGGTACATTTGGTGCAATGATTGGCACAATCATTTCACCACCATCGATGAACGTTTGAATACCGGGTTCATTCGGATTCAAATCCTGAAGATCAATTATCCCCAAATCACTTTCTAAAGTGACTGCAGTGCGTGTAGCAACTTTAATACCTTGTTTGTCCTGTAATTGAACCACCAATTGTAAAATGTCACGCCCATTGGCCATAACTTTGCCAAGACTCTGTTCAACCTTAAGCTGATCAATTTCATCCGGAACAATAATATCTAATTGTTGGCTATCCCTTACATTTCCTGCAAAATCTAGCTGTTCAACACGAATGTTATTTTTACCTGTTTTAAGCTCAATACCTACATACTCAATACCTTGCTTTTTTTCTTCGGCAAGTACTGCCAATTTACCACGGCGTTTTTCATCTACAGGTTGATCATTGACCCAGATTCGTTGTGTCGCTCCTGCTGCACCTTGAACCTGAATACTAGTTTGAGCAAAGGGTAAAACTTGTCCATCTTTTAAATTTAATATTTCTAAGGCATTACTATCACTACGTTTTAAGTAGTCTTCCAGATTTATCAATACTGTTGGTTTGACTGGATCAATGAGCAATTGTTTCTGTTTAAGAGTGTCTGTACTATTTTGATTCAGTAGACAATTCTGATCATTATCATTGGCTAAGCAGCCATTGGTATTTTCTGATCGGACACTGGTTTGAAGATAAGAAGGTGCATCAATTGAAAGTTGCTTATTAATTGCTTTTTCAAGGTTCAGATTTTGAGTATTAATTTTGTCCTGACGCTGTTTTACCACCTCATTTAAAGGTGCTGAACATGCTCCAGCCTGATCTGCGATTGCAAAATCTGCACGATGTAACTCACCACGTTTTACATCAACAAAACGACTCGATGGATCACCCGCATTTCGATTTGACTGGCTAATTAATTCTACACCCGCAGGTAAGGTAGTACGGTCTAATTTCAGTACATGCGTTTTAGGTGAAATCCCATAAAAATCATACTTACCTTCTCGATCAGTAATGACATAACTTCCATCTTCCATGTATAAACGAACACCGGGCACGCCAAGTTCGCCTTTATCTTGCATACCGTTACGATTACAATCGGTATAAACCTTTCCGACTACAAAAGCATCAGAACTAAATACCCCAGGGCGCACTTTTACTTTTGCTTGTGCTTCATTGGAACTTAAACCCGTTTGATCGATTGCTTTTGCTCGATTAATACCATCGCCATTTAAAGCATTTGGCCCAACTAAAACTCGATATTCAATTTTTGCACTAGAACTTACTGCTAAATCACCTAAGCCTAGTGTTAAATAAGGACCTTTTCCACCTTCAGGATCTGCGACAGGCTTACCATCAATCCGCATAGTATTGGCCACATAACTAAAGCCCCTAGGTAAAGTATCCTGTAATTTTACATCTCGAACCAATACATCACTTTGATTAAGCACAGTAATACTGTAGTTGGTAAAATCCCCTAATTCAACGGTGCTATCACGTGCGGTTTTTTGAACCATTAAACCCGACTGACTGCTTATAGGGTCAATCGGAATATCAATATTCAAAGCAGGACTATTCGAGGCTAATGTAAATACACCGCCATATGAATATTGTGAATCTACTGCCAGATTATTAAATGAACTGATCGGATATATTACTTGGTCACTGACAAAATTATATTGCTTCGCAGAGATAGTCGAAGTATCAACCAAGAGCTTATAATTACCTTGAATAACTTGAGGATAAATGAATTCTCCTGTTATCCCAGTTACTTGTTTCGCAGGAATTGAACGTAATTCACCTGTCACACGATCAATGTCAAAAGCCACATTGTTGCCCACAGGTTGATCATTTTCATCCACCAATATAACCGTTGCCCCTGAGACTGGCTTTTGTGTTTTAGCATCAAAAACAATACCATAAGGATCGATTAATATTTGTGTTTCAATGTCTGGAATAGCTGTGGTTGCTTGGCCCTGTGCATCTAGACATTCAACTAAATTTATCGTCACCTGATCGCGTTTTAAAGTTTGCAAAACCTTATCATTTAAGTTTTTCACTGAGTTTTCTTCAGTATCTAAACTAAATTGAAATATACCTGTATTTTCACCACTTTCGAGTGCGGAAACATAAACAATATCACCCGTTAACTTTGAAATAATCTTTACACGTACTTGCTCTTTGTTGAAACGATGAGCATTACAAACAGCAGCATTCGTTTTAATATATACCGGTTCATTCACTTTACCCGTATATAAATTCTGTTGAAAATTTTCCGTGGTACTATTTAAAATTGGCTTACCAACTACTTTGGTTTGTACTTTATTAGAGAGGGTCTTTTGCGCAGTCTGACCAGCTTGATGTAATACATAAGCTTCGTTCATCACAGTACTATAACTAATAGTTGGTTGAGTTTTTACCGTCAATTTAATATGACTTTTTTGCCCGCCCGCAAAAGGTTGTTTATAAGCAACTACAGCATAACCAATTTGAGTTTTATCACTCGGTAGTTGGGTAGAATATTGACCTTCACTTAATCTATGTAAAATCACAGCTGAAGAAGAATGGTCTATTATTTGAATATTTTCAAAGATTGTGTTCGCAGGTAATAAGTCTTCCACAATGACCCAAGATTCCTGCTGCCCATCTACTGTAACTTTCGCAGGAGATATCGCTAAAGAACTAGAGTTGGTCACGGTAAAAGTATAATTTAATATTTGAGATAAGTTGTTACTAGTAATGAGGTCTTGATCGACTGCTTTTTCTATTTTTAATTTTGGTTGAAAAACCTGAACAAGATCTTTTACAGTTTTCTGTATTTGGGATTCTTCTCGAATTTCGGCCGTTAAAGGTAATTCAAGCTTAGCTTGGTCAGTTGTTTGAGATGATGTATCCGCAACCACCCATAAATGTATAGTTTGGTTGGGTTGTAAAGATATACCCTGTTCTAGTAAAACATCAGAAATGTCAAAAACACCATTCTGATTCATATCAAAATAAATTTTTATATTTGTTAAATCTTTAACATTGCTGGTTTTAAAATCAAACCATGCATCTGTATTACTGGTATTAGTTACTTGATTTAACCAAATAACTTTAGAACCTGCTTCTACTTGTTGAAGTTGGCTTGGAAATAATTCAAGACCATAAAATTTTGCAATTTCTATATTTACTGCATTGGATTGGGTCGTCTTTAACAATTGCCCATCGTTTGAATCACTGACTTCATAACTCGCATAAGCAATATTCTGAATCATTTGTCCAGCGGCAGGCATTGCAGCATGACTTTGTTGTGCAAAAAACAAAGCAGAAGCAAAAGCAGATACAGATAAAGTATCTATCTTTATATTCATGACTTTTTTATTTGACATAACCCCAACCCAAAACAAAAAATATAAAAACTGATCCTTAAAAAAGGATCAGTAAAAATTACAACTTATTAATTATCAACTTTCACAGCAAACTCTAAAGTTGCTGATGTTGCTGGAGTCAAGGTATTAACGGTATAACTTACCTGACCATTTGTTTGTGTTGCAGCAGCAGGTTTCAAAGAACCTGAATACAATTGAGTGTAACTTGGTACCATATCGGCAATCACAACATTGGTTGCATTCGCATTACCATCATTGGTTGCTACAATTTTGTAGTACACACATTGTCCAGGTTTTGCCTGTAAATCAGTAGTGCCATAAACCGTTGGAACCGTTGCACACTCTGCTACAGCCTGAGTTTTTACCAAACGAACTTGACCCAAATTGATCACAGTACGGTCAGTAACGATTATATCAGCAGGCTTATTAGTACCAGTTGGCTTAAAGGTCACAATGGTTGTATCCGACTCACCCGCAGTCGCAGTCGCAGGAGCTTCGACTTTAACCAAGATAGTCACTGATTCATTTTGTGATAAACCTGCACCATTGGTTTGTGCCAATAAAGCGGTTAAAGAAGCATTTCGTGCTGCTACAGTTGCGCCAGTCACCAATTCATTAGCATCAATCGTACCGTTTTTATTGAGATCAACATAAACTGAAGTATTCATGCCCAGTAACGTAGAAGACCAATTAATTTCAATTGGATACTTTGTCTCACCTTCAAGTACATTACCTGTATTGGTTAAGGTATGGCTGTATACCAAAGTACCACCTGGTGCAACCTGACCTTGACGATCTGGACTGAAGGTTAACTGGCGTTGTTCTGCAACTTTCACATTAAAGGTAATATCATCATTCGTCCCTGTAGCAGGTGAAGAAATTTCGACTTTAATATCTTTTCCAGTCACTGTATCTGCAGGCGTTCCAGCAGGTGGAGTCACAATTAAACAGAAACTTTTTGCAGCCCCATTCGCAACATTTCCAGAGTTTGTAACTTTGGTTGCTGTACAGTTACCACTCACGTCCTTTTCATAGACTTCTGCGATCCAGCCAGTCGGAATATTAGGAACAGTAATGATATAGTTATCTGGAATATTGCCAGTATTTTTGATTGTAATATCGAAAGTAGTTGGGGTTGCTGGCGGAGTAGTTGCACTACTTACCGGTGTAGATGTACCAGCACCTATACCAAGATCTGCAGTTGGGGTTTTGCTCACCAAATCCACGGCATTGGCGAGTAAACTTGAAACAACTAAAGTGAGCCTATCCGTTCCTTTGTTCGCATCAGAAGTGCTGGTTAAAATAATTTGATTATTACTAACCACTGCACCATTCTGGAAAGTCACGCGAACGATATACTTTTCGTATGCACCAGCTGCAATCGGACCAGTATTATTTGAAGTTACAGGAGTTTTACCATCAACTTTTAGTATTTCAACAATACTTCCTGCTGGTAAATTGGTTTTATCTACAGATAAGGTATAAGAGTCGGTTGTATTACCACGGTTATGTACAACAATCATGTCCCCTTCAGTTGCACTATCACCAAATACAACTGGTACACCTTGCTTACCTGCTAAAGTTATACGGTCATCAATAGGTGCACCAGGAATTGTTCCATCTTTAAAACTATTTAATACAGAGTCATTGATTGAACCATCATATTTTCCGGTCACAGTTACAATCGATGGATTCGATGGAACAGTAGTCGGATCAATAGGTGCTGTATCAGGAACATCCGTAATAATTAATGGAATATTTGGACCACCTGAAGGTCCAGTTTTACCATCAGGATCAACATACGCTGTATTTTTAATATCGCCAGCACTTGTTGTATCTAACACTTTAACTTTAAAAGTCAACTTGCCCGAGGTATTTGCAGCAACACTATCAATGTTAAAAAGGAATTTATTTCCACTGACTTCAAATTTATCTGCAACATCTTTTGCATCAGTTAAAGCGACAGAACTACCATTATAACGTGCAGAACCAGCAACAAATTGAACAGTAGCTGGTAATACGTCAAAGATTGCAACATTGGTTGCTGAAGCATTACCCGTATTTTTGAAGGTTAAAGTATATTCAACTTCTTGACCTGCTTGAGTCACGCTTACACTTGCGGCTTTGGTAATTTGCATCACCGCACCCGTTGTAATAGTCGTAGTGTCAATATTTGTTTTAGTTAAAGCTGACGCATCATATAATGTTGTAGATTGTGCAGTAGCAGATACTTGCAGCTTATCTAACTGGTTGGCTACTGCAGTACTAGGTGTCGTTGCTACTACAACCAAACCAACAGATTCACCCGCAGCCAGTTCAATTCGATCCGATGTCGTTAAAGCAATTTTACTGTCAGCAACGCCATCTTTATTGCGGTCAATATAAATTGCAAACTTACCATTTTCAAAATCAAATGTTGTCGTTGCATCATCTACATCACTAAGTGTAATGGCAAATTTATCTGTACCATTACCTGTATTGGTTAAAATATGTGAGAAAGTGACTTGTCCATTTGGCGTAGTCTGTGCACTACGGTTGGCTTCAAGTGTAAAACTACCCACTTGTGCAACCAGAGTTTTGACTTCATTCGACGTAACAACACGCTCAGTACCAGTATTATCAGTATAAGATGCAGTAGCAACGTTACTAATATTAGTACCCGCTAAAGGTACAGCAGCCATTATCTGACCACTGAATAGCGATACCCCACCAATTACTGCAAGTGATGCAGCAACTTTACTTAATTGAAAATTATTTTTCATAAAAAACCCACGAGAAGCCTATTAAAGACTATTTAAAAAATTATTCAGGAGCGTTAACACGAACTTGAGCTGAAACCACAGTTTTTTGTTTTGGGTTTAGCTCCACCACATTCCACTGTAGAGCTCGATACTCACGTAGCGGAATATTGATCTTTTTTCCATTTTCAATACGAGTTAATGGTGCTTTAGCAAAGTTCTTACCATCTACAGAAGCATAAACATCCTTTGGTAAACTTTGTCCGATGTAAGTGACATGCTCTGGAAGAGGCAAATTTAATTTCAAATTTTTTAAAGTATTAACAGATACATTTGAATATTCCACTTTGTATTCGAGTAATGTATTTGGTTTAATTTGATCGGTTGCTTTTAATTCTTTTTTCTGTTTTAGCTCTATCTGAAACACTTTCATTTGGGCATTTAAAGGTTGAGTGTTTGCATAAGTACTATTCGCTAAAGTAAATGCAGAAATAGAAAGAAAAACTAAACAAAGGCTTTTTTGATATTGAATAATCATAAGTTTTGACTTACTTTTGTACTAATTAAATACATTTTGACAACAAAAAAAGAAAAAAACAATCAAAAATGATCAAAAATAGCCTTTACTTTTGTAATTTATTCATTATCAATAAAATGCATAATGGTTTAAAAAAATTGCATATAAATTAAATAACGAGACAAGCATCACATATCGATAGAAACAAATGATTTTTAACAACTTTTTTTATAAAAATAATAGTATGGAAAAAATCAATTTTTTCTATCATATTTTTCTGTGTTCTAAAAAATATGTATTCGATCACAGTTTTATTGAAAAACACCATCTAGATTTTATATTTTTAAAAAAATATTTTAAGTTTTGACAAAAAAATAATAATTATTCATTAATAAGTTTAATTTAACAATTAGAGAGTGTTTATAGTAGTTTTACGAGGGTAAAATTAAAGATATGGGCGAGTATATGCCCTTATTTGATGTGCATTTTTTATTGTTCTCATCAATTCAATTTAAACATCTTAGTTTTCGGATATTCTACGTGAAGTGATAACAGATTAAATTTGGATACAGATCCAATAAAGCATGCAATTTTATGACTGCTATCATTCACGACGTAACAAAACAAAATATTATGGAAGCTATTTTGTGGAAAGTTCTGATAGGCACATCTTAGCGTGGTATTCCTGAGGACCTTTACTCAGGGTAGCCGGCCTACGATCGTTTTAATTTTGAAAAAGTAAAAGACTATTAAAGAGTTTTTAAACTATGAAACTTCTTATAGAAAGAATAGAGCTTCATTGACGGAAGCTACATTCATGCGCACCAGCATAAGTGGAACTCGGTATGCTAAAGATATGCAATTGGAAAATCAAAAGGAGACAAGGTCTAGGATAATCAAGTTATAAGTCCGTTGGCTGAGTTAGTCGGGAAGCAGATTATCTGAACGGATAAAGGCTATCATTCAAAAGGGGCCGTGTTGCTGGGAGTAATAAGATGATTGTTATGATTCAATGAAGATTAAAACAGCAGAAAACAAAACATAGTTCTTGATCACTAACTTTCTCGCTTAAAGCATTTTCGTGTTATTACCATTCGTTTTGAAAAGTTAGCTCGAAATTACAATTTCATGTTGTTATTGTTTTACTTATTTATTTGATGCAAAACCAGATAAGAACATGAGCTCAAGGAATAGAATTTTTTACTTGTGGTAACAAAGTAAAGTTGGTTTAGCAATTTAGTTTCTTACTATTTGTTGAACAGGAAATATCAATAAGTGCTATCAAAATTAGCAGCATTTATTAATTGTAAAAAGAATTAGCATTTTTTAAATAAAAGCTCATTAATTTATATCTTAAATAACCAACTTAAAAATCACTAAACTTAAAGCTAAAGACGCCATTCCAACCACTAATCCATAGACTGTTTCATGCCCTTGAGCATAACGTTTTGCCGTTGGCAATAATTCATCTAAAGCCAAAAATACCATCACGCCGCCAATGATGCCAAATACAGCGCCATAAATACTAAAATTCATAAATGGCGCCAAGATAAAATAGCCAAGCGCTGCACCGAATGGCTCAGCTAAAGCAGAAATGAAACTAGCACCCAAAGCTAAATCTTTACGTCCAGTCGCCATGTATACAGGTAAAGCGATAGCAATACCTTCAGGAATATTATGAATAGCAATCGCGATAGCCAAAGGCGCACCTAAAGTCGGACTTTCTAGCGTGGCAAAAAATGTCGCCAAGCCTTCAGGTAAATTATGAGCAGTAATCGCAAACAGCGTCATTAAAGCAGTGCGCTTTAATTGCTGTTTTTCAATTTTAGCAGCATGTTTCGGTTCAAGTGTTTGATGTGGATTAGGAATCAAACGATCCAATAACAACACCAAAATCATTCCAAGTAAAAAAGCAAAAGTACCCAAAGCAAAACCATATTTGGGTTCAAAAGCTTGACTGAATGAAGCAATCGATTTATTCAGAATTTCAGTCAATGAAATATAGATCATTGCACCAGCCGCGAAAGCCAAGCCGAAAGACAATACACGATAACTCGGCTGTTTAAAAAATAGAACCAATGCACCCCCAATTACGGTAGACAATCCAGCAAGGAAGGTCACTGCAAATGCAATCAAAACCTGATGGGATAAAATGATCTGCATAGACATGCCCCATTTTAAAAACAAGAAAGTCATTATCATAAATGATAATGACTTTCATTTGCATATTTTATTAGAACGACCGAGATCGTTTTTTCGATTTACAGCGTATGCTGATCTTTTACATCTTCTAACACATCATCCAATTCTTCTGGGTTTTTCATTAAATGTAGAATAGATAAAGCCAATCCACCCCACAAAAACACCATCGAGATCACCATCATTACGATTGCAGAAGTATTCATCTTTTTCTCTCCTAGCGGTCTTTAACACGAGATAAAATAAAGGCCACTACTGCACAGAACATCACACAGCCCCAACCAAATAACCACTGTAGACTTAAACTATAATCGCCATAACCTTTTAATAATAAGTTATAAATGGTCATGCCCAAAGTAATCAATAAAATCAACGATGTAATAACGGTTAGAGTGAAATCCCAACCTTTGCCCAATTGCACCGTTGAAATAGCATTGACATGATTTCTAATTTCAATCAGTGCTGAACGCTTAAACCACGCAATACTAATAATTGAAAGCAAGGCGCCGCCGATAATCCCGATGTTATTAATGAAATGGTCAATAATATCGACCAATTTAATCGAGTTAACACTGGAAAAGAGTACGATTGACACCAAAGCACTACCACCACCGATAATTGAAACAGCTTTTTTACGGCTCCACTTCAGTTTATCCATCATGGCAGAAATTGGAACTTCCAAAATACTGACCATGGATGAAATACCGGCAACAAACAAGGAGGTAAAGAACAAGATACCGAATAAATCTGCTCCTGCACCCAAGCTCGAAATAATTTTAGGAAAGGCAATAAAGGCCAAGCCAATACCGCCACTCACAACATCTTCAACATTAGTATTCGCAGCATAAGCCATAAAGCCCAGTGCAGCAAAAATACCAATACCCGCTAAAATTTCAGTTGATGCATTGGCAAAACCGACAATTAAGCCTGAACCGGTTAAATTGGTTTTGGGTTTTAAATAAGAAGCATAAGTCACCATAATCCCGAAGCCCACTGAAAGCGAGAAAAAGGTATGCCCATAAGCTGCCAACCACACTTTATAGTTCATCATGGCGGACCAGTTTGGCGTAAAGAAGGCATTTAAACCTTGTACCGCACCAGGTAAGCGAAGTGCCTGAATCACCAAAAGAATAAATAAAACAAACAACAACGGCATGAATATCTTATTGGAAAGCTCGACCCCTTTTTTCACACCACCATACAAAATAATTAAAGTCAGTGCCCAAATACCCGCCAGTGGCCAAAAAATATGGCTGACAAATTTTGGATCAAAACCTGATGCTTCTGAGGTTTGTAAATAAGTTTTAAAGAAGAATGCTTCTGGATCACTGCCCCACATTTGACCTATTGAGAAGTACACATAGCTTCCCGCCCAAGTCAAAACGCTGGCATAGTACAATCCAATGATAATACACACGCATACCTGCCACCATCCAAGTGTTTCACCACCTTTGAAAATGGCACGGTAGGCTTTAGGTGGAGAACGATTACTTTTATGGCCTACTGCATAATCTAAAAATAAAAGCGGTAATCCTGCAGTAATTAAAGCAATCAAATACGGAATTAAAAATGCCCCACCACCATTTTCATAGGCGACATAAGGAAAGCGCCAAATATTACCTAAACCAACTGCAGACCCAATCGCGGCAATAATAAAACCCGATCGTGACGTCCAGTTCTCACGAGAATCTGTCATAAAATACCTAAACCTTCGGTTTTTTTCTTGCCGCTTGTTATTGATTATGTCGCGAGCAAAAAAATTCCCATTCAAAAATTAATCTTGTTATGTCTGAAGTTTAGCTTTAGCCTTTTGAGCATGATTTTCTAAATTACAAACAGGTTATCATCACAAAATCTTGCTTAAAGCCTTTTATGAGTTTTACCTTTTAATAGTTGAACAATACCCACTTTTCGGGCTTTTATCTGTAATTTTTGCGGAAATTCTTCGCTTTTCTACGGCTAATGATCTGATTTGATCAAAATGTGACGCTTCAAGCACCTTAATTAAATAATCATGATTTATAAATATGAATAATCAAGTTTTATTGGATTTAAAATAAGCCATGACTGTAGATAAAAATAATCCCATTTATCTCTGTTGTGTAGCCCCATAGACTCAAAATTTCGATATGATGGCCTCAAAATTGAGTGCTCTCACATGTACTCAAATAAATCGAACAACTAAAACGTCACTACTTAGGTTAAGGACTTATGAAATTATTAAAAATGACATTACTCACCACAGCTTTGGGACTAAGTACTGTGGCGCAAGCAGATTTTATTGGCTTAAAAGGCGATATCAGTTATTGGATTACTGATGGTAACGTAGATATTACCCAACCTTATGAAGTACACGATAAACTTGACCGTGATGGCGCAGTTCAACTTTCTGTAGCATTTGAACATCCTGTTCCTTTCCTACCCAATGCCAAAATTAAATATGTCGATTTAGACAGTGCTACGCAGAATCAACTTTACAATACTGATGCCTCATTAAAAAATACCGATTACATTTTATATTACGAAATTTTGGACAATATCATCAGTATTGATTTGGGTCTCGGTCTCGCAAACTTGGACGGAGACGTGAAACAATACAACTCTCTGGATGAAATTAAATATACCATTGATGGAAATGGGGTAATCGGCTACGTTAATGTGGGCGCTAAATTACCATTCACAGGTTTAAGTGCTTCAACTGAGGCGATCTATAGCAGTTTCTCTGACGGAAAATTTACCGATCTTCAAGCCGAATTTCAATATGATTTTATCAATAACATTGCTTTGGATATCGGGGCTAAAGTGGGTTATCGTTATATGAAAGTAGACTTTGATCAATTAAAAGATCAAGATTTAAAAATCGAATTTAAAGGACCATATATAGGTTTGAATGCGCATTTTTAAAAGACAATATTTTTAATTTATTTTTTGTAAGAAACCACTTACCTGAAAAGTGAATATTTACTTATATCAGCCTCTAACTAAATTTTATATTTATCAGGAAAACAGGAATTTCTAGAACACTAAAAAATAAGTTTGAACATCAGAATGTGAAATTCGCTAGGATTCAACTCTAAGCTGCATCTATAGAATAGCCCAATCAGGATGATTGGGCTATTCTAATTTTACTTCATACCTTGTAAGCTTTTTAAATACATCACAATTTCTTCATTCCCTGCCATTTCAGCCAGTTCTAAAGCGTTATAAGTCCCTCGATAAGCAATATCTACCCCCTTACTGACCAATAACTTCACCACATCTATGTGATTATTTTCAGCTGCGGCCTGTAATGCACTATATCCTTCTTCATCCGTTTGATTTGGATTAATTCCTTGCAAAAGTAACTCTTCGAGCTGTTCTAAATCACCTAAAGATGACCAATACACCAACTCAGGAAGATGTAATTCATCATTATCTTCAGGCATGGGGGAAAATGAGTTAAGTTTCATAATATATATCCTGTAAATTATTTTTTAACTAATGGGCTCTATCTTGCCATAAGTTCTTTCTGTGAGCGTCCTAAAATAATTGATTGTTTTTTAATTAGATAAAAGGATTATTTTTTAAAGTAATGAATTTCAATGATTAAATTATTAATAAATCTGGCTGTTTTTATTGGTAACCAAATTGAATGCGGGTATTTTTTAAATTTATTTATTTCACTTTCCAGCTTTTTAAATTATGTATAGAAAAACCC
>NZ_FMBK01000014.1 GCF_900095025.1 Acinetobacter albensis
TTACCCATGTGAGAGTAAGTCATCGCCAGCTCATTATTCTAAACCCCCCTCAGTCAAAAGACTGAGGGGGGTTTTTCTATACATAATTTAAAAAGTAGAAAGTAAACTCTTAATGATTTCAGAAATTAAAATTCTCACTGTAGCCTAAGATTTGAATCAAAATACTCTCAAATACTTTGTAAGAAAGATAGTGAGAAACATTTTATATTCAGGTTTTTCTCCTGATATTTTAATAAATTTCATTCTGTATTTCTAATAGGTACTTAATTTCTATCAAGTAGCTTACTTAGATTGTGAACTAGCTCTCTCTTTCTTTTGGTTTTAAATAAACATAGTAAAACATTTATTCTACTTATATTTACATAAACAGCTATCTATGATTACATATCTAACAATAATTAATTCAAAACAAAACTCAACAATTAGAGGGTTCGGGGAATATTGATGAACAACAAAATAGGTTTGAACTGTACGGTTATCGCATTAGCTGTTTTATTAGCTAGTTGTGGGGGCGGTGGAAGTGAGGGATATTTTAATACTGACAGTGGAAATAACTCTTCAAGTGGTTCGACTGGATCATCAAATAGTTCAAATACAGAATTATTATCTATAGCGCAGAGTAAAAGTAGTTTAAATGCTGGTGGGCAAGATACGTTAACATTAACTATTCGGACACTTGATAAAAGTGGGGGAGTAATTCCAAATGCAAATGTTAAGGTCGAAATTAAAGATGCTCAAATAACTGGAGCAAGTCTTAGTACTTCAACTAATTTAGTAAGTAATGTTAGCGGAATTACGACTACAGATATTAGTTTAGTTAATTCAACGTTAAGTCAGCGTATTAATAGAACTATTACAGTTATTATTTCCTCTGGTTCTGCAAAACAAGAAATAGAAATTCCTGTAACTGGAACGTCAGTCGCAATTACTTCGGACGTAAATTTACTTGAAGTAGGAAATAATGCAACTGTAACTTTAACAGCAGTAGATGCTGTTGGAAACCCTTTAACTGGTGCAGCAGCAAGCTTACTTGATAGCACTGGTAATCAAGTTGGATCGACAATTGTAACCAATGTAGCGGGTAAAGCTGTTTTTCAGGTTCCCTATAACACTGTATTTTCACAACCTAATAATAAATTAGAATTGACTGGAAAAATTACTGTTTCTACAGGGAATCAGGCGGTTAGCAATCTTTTAACCACAGATTTAGTTACATTAATCGCTAATGTTTCAAATAATGTAATTGAAACTGTATCAAATTTAAATCCAGTTGGTGTTGGTGAAATTAAACCCATCACAGTTCAAATAAATGCTGCTTCACAAGCAGTTTTGCTTGGTAAGAGTGTAGATTTTGATACAACTAATGGTACCGTTTCTCCTGCCACTGCTACGATTACAAATGTTCGTCAAGAAAATGGCCAATGGATGGGGAATGCTACTACTAACTTAACAGGTGCAATTGCTTCTATCGCTACTGTATCTGCTCAGTTTGGTTCCAACGTGATTTATATTGCGCAAAAAATCAGTGCTGGAACTCCTGCGACTATTTCCCTTCAATCAGAAGCAAGTGTTTTAGCTCCAAAAGCAAATACTAAAGTTATTGCCTTAGTAAAAGATAAAAATGGATCCCCAGTTCCTGGTGTATCCGTTAAGTTTACAACATTAAAAGATACATCATCGAATGGCAGTTTATCTCAACCATCTGCTGTAACTGATAGTGCTGGACGAGCTACGGTCATTTACACTGCAGGCGATGCTCAGACTTTGGGTGGGGGGGTTGAAATTTTAGCTTCTACCGGTACCGCTGTAGCACCTCAGCCTGTTTATTCTCCAAACCTCTTGTTGACAGTAGCAACTCAGTCTGCTTTTATCACTGTAGCCCAGAACCACATGGTTTTAAAAGAAGCTAATGACAATACTAATTACTATAAAGAATTTACTGCTTCTGTTGTAGATACTGCTGGAAATCCGATTGCTAACAAAAATATTAGTATTTCTTTAGATCTTGTAAGTTTCTATAAGGGATATTTTAAATGGATTCGAGATTATAGTTATGGACAAAGTGCTGATGGTCTATGGTCTTGGTTCTCATCTTTACGTTGGTCTCGTGACTACATGATGTATGAGAATAGTGTTGCTAAACGCGTCACAACGTTTGTTGAATGCCCTTCAAATGAATTTCCAAATCCTATAGCAATCTTAGGAGTGAATAATTCTATTTTAGGGACAAATACTACTTTTACCACGGACTCACAGGGTAAATTTGATTTCAAAGTTCGTTATGGTCGCAATTATTCAAATTGGTTACGTGTGAATATTAATGCATCAACAACTGTTTCAACTAAAGAAAATTTAACAGCCTTATCATTTATGCCATCTGTTGCTGATGTTGATGTAGATGATATAGATGGTAAATGGCGACCAGATGATATCAGTCCATATGGTTCTGACTATTCAACATGTAATAACTATAAATAATTAATATTTCAATAAAAAAACAGCGCTTCGGCGCTGTTTTTTAGCATCATGGTTTAAATACTGGTGCCTACACTTACACCCACCGTAGGTCTGACATTCATTGAGCTACATCCCACCATTAAACTAGACACCAATAATAAAAAAATCATTTTATTCATGAAGTAATCCTTGTGATTGAGCCTGATTAAATAAGATGCTAGAGCGAGAACCACTGCGACAAACCATTAGAATGGGTTTAGGCAATTCTTTATAGTATTTTGAAAATTCAATCACATCAGTTTGAGTAATTTGACCATTCACAATGGGTTGATAAATTACACTCACATGTGACTGTTCTGCAATTTGGCGTAATTGTGAAACCGAAATACGATTCCCTTGTTCCTGATCAGGGCGATTGACAATCACAGATTTAAAGCCATTTTTAATTAATTGCTGAAACTTATCTGTAGTCATTTCCCCTGACACACTTACTTGCGCATTCAGTGCCTGACTTAACTTCTCATTTTGAGCAAATAAATGCGGGGCATAGCTTAAGCATAAACAAGATAAAAGCGTAGGTAAAATAGCCTTAGTCATCTAACAAATCCATTTGCTTTGCCAATTGATATAAATTATTGGAGCGATTTCCAGTACGACAGAACATCAATACTGGTTTTGGAAGTTCATTAAAATGATTGGCGAAAGTACGTACATCCAGTTCGGTAATTTGACCTGCTACTACAGGTTGAAAAACGTAATCTAAACCTGCATTGCGCGAAGCTTCTTCAATTTGAGCGCTAGTCGGTTGTTCAGAACCGCCTTCTAAATCAGGTCGATTATTAATAATCGATTTAAAGCCTTTTTCTACGACTTGTATCACTTGTTCTGGATTAATTTGACCTGCAAAGCCGACATTTTCACTCATTTTGTCACTCCATCATTCGTTAAATAGTTTTATGCTTTATGATAGCATTAAGCTAAAAGTTGAGCTTGATCTGAAGAAATTTTTATAAGCAATTATAACCATAAAATAACGCAATGGAGCGCATATGCATTCCTATACAGTTGAACCACTGTATGTGAAAAGTGGGCAAGAAGTGATTGCCGCAGACTTTTATCGACCTAAAACAGAACATAAACCTGCCGTCATTATTATGGCCCATGGTTTAGCAGCATTACGTCAATTTAAATTGATCCAATACGCTCAGCGTTTTGCTCAAGCGGGTTATGCAGTGGTACTGTTTGATTATCGTTACTGGGGGGGGAGTACGGGACGACCACGGGAATTAGTTTCTATTCAATTCCAACTCGAAGATTGGCGCACGATGATCGCGCATATTTTTGAGCGAAAATCAGTGGATAATCGGCGAATTGTACTTTGGGGAACCTCTTTAAGTGGGGGCTATGTATTAAATTTAGCTGCTGAATTAAAAAATGTTCAGGCTGTAATCGCACAAATTCCCTTTGTAGATGGGGCAGAAAGTGCCAAGCTTTATCCCTTGCAAAAATTACCCAAAGCTTTAAAAATATCGAGTCAGGACTATATGGGTGCAAAAGTCGGTATGGCACCGAAAACACTACCTGTAGTCAGTCACAAAGACTTATGTTTTATGCCGACAGCAGATAGTTACAGTGGCTATTTATCCATTGTAAATCCAGATTATTATTGGAGTGGTGAAATTCCAGCCAGAATATTTTTTAATCTCATTCGTTATCGTCCTATTCTGGATGTTCGTAAAATTAGTGTACCTGTGTTATTTATTGCCTCTAAACAAGATAGTTTAATTCCGATTGAATCAAGCCGTGAAACTGCAACTAATATTGCACCTTTTGTGGAATATCATGAATGGGATATGCAACATTTTGATATTTATCATGGGCAATGGTTTGAAAAAGCGATCACGACGCAATTAGAATTTTTACATCAATATATTGGAGTCAGTTAAATGATTATTGTCTGTCCTGCATGTAGTGCAAAGAATCGAGTGCCTGAAGAGAAATTAACAGAAAGTCCAAGTTGTGGTCAGTGTCATCATGAGCTTCTACCTCAGGCCCCAATTGAATTAAATGAGCAGAATTTTAGTCACTTTATTGCCAATAGCGATTTGCCTGTTTTTATTGATTTATGGGCAGAATGGTGTGGGCCTTGTAAAATGATGGCACCACATTTTGCACAAGTTTCGAAACAAAATCCGAAAGTTATTTTTGCTAAAATTAACACTGAAGAATCTCCACGACTCAGCAGCGCGTTTAATGTGCGGAGTATTCCCACTTTGGTTCTAATGAATAAAACCAGTGAACTTGCTAGAATAAGTGGTGCACTACGAGCGACAGAGCTACAACAATGGCTTGATCAGCAGTTAAGTGCCCATTCATAATGCAAATGTCCGGAGTTAATGTGTTAGATACTCATGTAAAACCTGAAGGAACGCTTTCCCTTCAAACCATTGCAATGCCTGCAGATACCAATTGGAGTGGTGATGTTTTTGGTGGGTGGATTGTTTCTCAAATGGACTTGGCAGGGGCAATTCATGCAGAGCGTTTTAGCAAAGGGCGCTGTGCCACGATTTCGATTAATCAAATGACTTTTTTGGTTCCAGTTAAAGTCGGTGATGTGATTAGTTGCTATACCAAAATTTTAAAAGTTGGAAATACCTCGATTCAGATGCAAATAGAAGTTTGGGATAGTCATGATAGTTCACGTGAACCGATTCGAGTGACTGAAGGGGTATTCACTTTTGTTGCAGTGGATGTCAAAGGTGGAAAACGTCAAATTTCAGAGCATATAAAACAAAAATTTATTTCAGTACAACTTGCGCAATAAATAAACATTTAAAAAGCCCAATCATGATTGGGCTTTTTTATATCAAGTTATTTTGAATCAAATGGTTAAAACTATTTAAGTCATCAAACCTGATGTGAAACTGCGAGTAAAAAGAAAGGCGAAATACTTATTTTTTTAACTGAGATTTTGCAATCCAAGCCCATAGCATTTCACATTGAATCGGCTCTTCACCTGATTCATCAGTAACCTTTACGTTCACCAAAGTTTCACCTTTTTCAGTGCTTTGCATCAGTTTTTGCTGATCATCTGTTAGTGTTGCAGTTGCAATCATTGCACCTTTGCTTGGGCGTTTAAAATCAACTTTAAAACTTTTGATTAATACGATACAAGTGTCCGGAACATTCATTCCTGTAACAAAACCAGTCGCTGTTTCAGCAATTAATGCCATGGCACAGGCATGTACTTGACCAATATGATTTTGCATCGCTTTATGGTTTTCAATTTTGACCACTACTTTTGCGTGGCTGACTTCTAGGTAACGAAGATTGGCGCTACCGACCATTGGAACCACCCGACCAAACGCTTTGCTCCACAAGGTACTGCGAATGCCTTTGGGTAATTTAGATGTAGCTTTTACCATTTTTGATAAGCGATTGGTGGGTTTCATAAGATTCCTCGACTTTTATTGTATGAATAAATCAGTCTTTAAAGTTATTAAATTGTAAAGGCACGCCAAATTGTTGTTCCTTTAAAAACGCCATTGTTTGTTGCAATGTATCGCGTTTTTTATCTGTCACACGAATTTTGTCACCTTGAATAGAAGATTGCACTTTTACGCCACTTTCTTTAATGGCTTTATTGATTTTTTTTGCTGTATCAGAGTCAAGCCCGTCTTTCAGTTTAATCACTTGAATGACATTTTTACCTGAAGCCGTCATTTTTTGTGGATCAAGTGCTTGAATATCAACTTTACGTTTAAAGAAGTGATTTTCCAGCATGCTATAAACCTGTTCGCATTGAAAATCACTTTCAGTACTGATTTTAATTTCCTTATTTTTTTCGCTGAGTTCAATAGAAACATCTTGGCCGCGGAAGTCAAAACGGGTCGCAATTTCTTTTTGCGTGTTTTGAACGGCGTGATTTACTTCAAAAATCTCTAATTCAGAGACAATATCGAATGAAGGCATGGTTTAGACCTTTGCAAAGGGAAAGAATATCTGAGATGCTAGGGATGTTTTCTTCATTTGCCAAGTGTTGTTTACATCAAAGGAGTGCACAATGATCCGTAAACAAGAAATTACAACATTTGAGTTCCCAGAAAATGCAGTAATCTGGGATGTTCGTGATACAAAAGCCTTTGCAGAAGGTCATGTCAAAGGTGCTGTTCATCAGCCCATTGATAGCTTGGATGCAAATAGCTTAACTCAAGTGGAGTCGGATCAGCCCATTTACATTTTATGTGGCGGCGGCAGTAAAGCGCCACGTGCTGCTGAAAAGTTAGAAAGCTTGGATGGCGCACGTGAGTATGTGGTATTGATGGGTGGTACGCGTGCCGCACGCGATGCAGGTTTCCCTCTAGAACAGGGAAGCTAAAAAAAAAAGCGCCGTCAGGCGCTTTTTTAATATCAGTCTAAAATAAATTGTCTTTTTTCAGTTTTTTCTTGCTCATAGAGTGAATCAATTTTTATCTTGTACACATCAATTGGGTTTTTGATAGTAAGGTTTTTTCGGCTTTACTTTTTTGATAAAGCGCCTCGGATCAAGTTTATTGACCCAATAGCTCGTCAGTGGACAAGCCTCACCTAAAACTTGAGCCACTAAAACCGCACTACACAGAGGAGCGAATAAAAAACCTTTAGACCCAAGTGCAGTGAATGTATAAATTTCAGCGTCTGGCTGGATTTTGCCCAATAATGGAAAATAATCTGGACTTTGGGTGCGTACCGAGGCGCGTCCTTGCCAAGTGTCAATCGGTGCTAAAGATTGCGCATATTCAGGAAAGACATTGTGGATAAGTGTGTAGTTATGCACATGATCTTCCACTAAAACCGTATGATCATTTTGATCAGGAACAAAAGAAGCGCCTAAAAGTAATTGATGAGCATCTAATTGCATGCAATAGCCGCCATAACTATAAGCTTGATTAGAGTCTAAAGGTTGCTGGGAATTATCGACCCAACTGACTTGGCCGCGATTTGGTGTTAATTTGGGCAACTGAGTCGAAATTTGTTGGCTATTTAATGCTGCACATACAATGACATGGTCAAACTCACCTAAACATTGCTGATTAATATCCATGACATGAACATTCGTTTCGGACTTAAGTTCCAAAATATCTGCTTGCTGAAACTGAATCAAAGGATGTTGTAAAATTTGATCACTTAATTGGTGTGGTGATAGAGTCGCTGCGGATAATAATGTGACACTCGAATACTGAGTCTTAAGATTAGATTCAATCTGAGTTTGATTTACACCTTCAGTAAAAATGCCTGATGGATAATTTGCTGTAAGTGTCATTAAATCATCGTCTTCTTTTAATTGTAATTGATTGACATGAATCGGTTTAAACGCTTGAAATTTTTGATAATAGGGCATGGCATATAACCACGCCAACGTAACCAAATGCTTGCCACTTTGCTCAATACGACCTAAGCGAGGATTGAGCAATGCCAGTGGATTACCTGATGCACCCGCCAATGGCGCTGATTGATCGTAAATCGTGACTTTATGCCCCCGCTGTGCAAATGCATAGGCGCAACTTAAACCTGCAATTCCAGCGCCAATAATCGCAATTTGACGTTGTCGAAATGTCTCTACTGTTAGTCGGATTGATGCCTGAGTCGTTGTCTTCATTCGGTCTTGCTGTTTTGATTCTGGAAAACTCCATATGGCTTTAAGCATCAGATCTTGATTGTTAAAAGCCACTGGACAAGAAATGGTTATTCCATGCTGACTAAGACCTTGCTTTAAGATATCTTCTACACTGGATGCTGTAAATGTAGTGCCATAGTCTGAAAGTCGAACAATATGATTTAAAATATGCTCTTGCCAAAGTTGAAGATTACACGCATGAAAAAATCTATCGAGAAACCAAGCATCTACTGTTTTGGTTTTGGCAATGACAGGAAAAATTTCATTGGCATCACCGAGCCATAAATCAATTGAGAATCGTTGTTCTGGGAAATCCAGCCTATGGCAACCTGCGATGGGCAAAGGATAGGCTTGAATGAGCTGTTGTGCTAAAACTTGCAGTTCTGGCCACATCGCAAGTACACGAATAAGATCTGCTTTTTTTAAAGGAAATTTTTCGACACTAATGATATGCAGATGGCTGTGATTATCTGGGCGAACTTGCTGCCAGAGTTGCCATAAGGCCAAAACATTTAAACCTGTACCAAAATGTGTTGCACCTACACAAAAATATTCAAAATCGTATAGTTTTGCTAAACGTGTAGATAAATCATGACCTTGAATAAAAACATGCTGAATTGGGTGCAAGCCATTTTCTATAGAAGAGTAGACATTCCCACATTGTTGGCAGATCGGAATATCCATGCCATTAATACACTGCCAATCTAGATCAGCAGTTTGAATTGCATCAGACAAAAGCTAGACCACCTTTAAAGCAAACATTAAAAAATGATGATTTACCACTGACGACGACGTTTAGTATGAACATAACTTGCGATAAGAAAACCCAGTAAAACACCTATAGCAATGGTGGCAGCACCATATAAAAACATTTGTGCGCTACGTTCACTTTGTAATACTTGAACTTGTACACCTAAACTGTCATTTTTTAATTGGAGTTCTTGGTTTTGCGATAAAGCGTCCAAATTGGCCTTTTCTAACTGTTGTAAACGGGTCGCCTGATCTTTGACTAAGGCTTTAACTTTGGCATCTTGCAATGCTTTATTTTTTGCCAGTTGTTCAGCAGTCAACGGTTTTACTTCTTGTGGTAAACCGTTTGGATTGACCGCCACGGCCGCAGGAAGAAGATTAGGTTTATTTGCCGCCAAAGTTTGAGGTGTTGTCGTAGTCATTGCTTGAGGAGCAGGGGCTACAGTAGTGATAGGTGCAGTTTCAACTGCCCAAGCAGAAATACAGATGAAAGATAAGCCCAATAAGCTTGAGGCAACAACACGCATGATTTTATCCTTGAGGGAACGCTTTATTAAAAGGTTTCACATCAATATGAGCATAAACACCTTCTTTAAGGAAAGGCTCGTCTTTTAACCATAGATCCAGTGCTTCACGTGTTTCAAAGTCGACAATGAGTGTACTGCCATAAAAACCCGCTTGTGGATTGTTAGGGTCTTTGGGCATTGCACCTGCTACAATTAAACGACCTTCATCATTTAATTGTTGTAAGCGTTGTAAATGTTGTGGACGTGTAGCAAGGCGTTTTTCAACTGTACCTTCGTGATCGGTACAGCTTAAGACGAATAAAGGCATATTTTTTTCTCGATTCGTTCACCTGAATTATGCTTCAGGTGATTTAAAGTATTTACGTAAAACAATAAACTGAATAATAATAAAGGAAAACATCACAATCATGTCACCAAATGCGGTGAATTCACCCCAATATTTTCCATTTGCGAATATGAAAGCAAAAAAGACATGTAAGCATGACATCAAAATAAACATGGCAGCCCATGCAAAGTTTAAATTTTTCCAGCCTTTCACTGTCAAATCAAAAATAGGGCCAAATAAACGCTGAATAAGGGGCTTTTTATCTTTCATAAAATAAGGCGACAGTAAGAAAGCACCAGCAAAAACAAGGTTTAACAGCGCAGCTTTCAGTTTGATATAAAAATCATCACTCAGCATGAGGGTAATGCCGCCAAAAATCACTGTCATAAACAATACAATCCACTGCTGTTTATCTAAACGGAATTTTTGAATTACAAATAAAGCACCGTATATCAGTAGCATAGAAATAATCAGGCCAGTGGTTGCAACCAAAATATTATTATTATCTATACCACCTGTAGAACCAATCAATTGTAATAAAGGATGGTCTGTGTCTTTTGGGTCGACGGTTTTATATAAATAAAAGAAAATAATGAGTGGCACAAAGTCTAAAAGTGCTTTCATGTTAGAGTATCTAAATCTGATCAAATAAATGACATAGTATAAGTGATGCAAGGCGTAGATTTACATACACACAGTAATATTTCTGATGGAACTTTGTCTCCAGAACAACTTGTGCTTGCAGCCATTGAAAAAGGGATTCATACCCTTGCGTTGACTGACCACGATACAATGGATGGCTTACAGCTTGCTGAAAAAGTAGCGATTGATTTGCCTTTAACCATTATTTCAGGGGTAGAAATTTCCAGTCAATGGTCACGACCTGCAACGCAAAAGAGTTATGGTGTGCATATCATTGCTTTAAATATGCAAAACCCAGAACCTTTACAGATTTTACTGGAACAACAAAAACAGATTCGAGCCATTCGTGCCAAACAAATATGTGATTTACTGATTCCATTGATTGGTCAGGACATTTATGCTGATGTCATGGCTAAAGTGGATCACATTGCAGACCGCATTACTCGAACCCATATTGCGAAAGTTTTGGTAGAAAAAGGCATTGTTAGCCGTCCGCAACAAGCTTTTGATAAATATATTAAAGAAGGTAAAAAAGCCTATGTGAAATTTGATGGTGTGGGTTTAGAAGATACCATTCAAGTTATTCATGAAAGTGCAGGTTATGCAGTATTGGCGCATCCAACCAAATATGACTTATCTGCGACCAATATTCGTTATTTAATCGAAATTTTTGCCAAATTTGGCGGCGATGCAATTGAACTTCCCCCTGCAATCGAACCTGCTTCCACCCGTCAAATGGTGGATCGCATGATTGCTGAATATTCACTTAAAGTTTCTGTTGGTAGTGATTTTCATGGCGATCACATGCCATGGATTCGATTGGGCAATATTCCACGTCTTAAAGAAGGTCAAGTTGGGATTTGGGAAAGTTTTGTTTAGTGATTCTCTCTCCTCACATTTTTTGAGAGGAAGAGAGACATTTCAGAACATCATGTAATATTCTAAGGCTAAAGCAATTAAAGTAAATTATGATCCTGCGCTTGAATCGGTGGTGGGGTCGGTTTACCTAAAGTGCCCAACAACTCAATTTCAATAGTACGTACCATGGCATCTAAGGGTAAATCGTTACTTTGTGTACCGAAAGGTTCTTCAATTTCTGAACTTAATGCATCTAATCCTAAAAAAGTATAAGCCAAAATACCAACCAGTAAAGGTGTTGCTAAACCTAAGGTTGCACCTAAACTAAATGGAAGCATGAAACAGAAGAAATACACAGTGCGGTTAAGGAGTACTGAATATGCAAAAGGTAAAGGGGTAGTGGCAATACGGTCACAGCCTGTTTGAACAAGGCTGAGTTCAGCCACATGATCATTCATTTGGGCATAAATAATATCGGAAATTTCACCTTCTTTGAGTGCTTGCATCAATTCCCATTGAATCAGGCTGAGTGTGTATTGCGGTGCATTGGCTTGTTGATATAACTGCGTTAAAGCTTGTTGACTCAGACCACTGGTTTCAACCAATGCCAATGGATTTTTTGTTTCATGGCGTAAACGATCACGTAATACATTGGCAAATACAATAACGTGTTGAATCACACGTTCACGTCGACCTTGTGCCAACATTCGACAATCCCGATCAAAATGTCGGGCATTGGCAATTAACATTCCCCAGAGCTTACGCGCTTCCCACCAACGGTCATAGCATGCAGTATTTTTAAAGCCTAAGAAGATAGACAGGACTACGCCAATTAAAGTAAAGCCGACCAAAGGAAATTCTGGAAAGTGAAAATAACCAATATAAGACAGACCACCTATTAAAGCCGAGATCAGCATGACCACGCCTAAAGGAGGTAAGACCTTTGGAAGGATCGTCCCTCGCCAAGAAAACAACAGCTTAAATACGCTGGGTTGGTCACGCACAATCATGTTTTAAGAATCATTTATATTTTGAATGATCTTCAGTGTTAGAGGGCTTTTTGTCAATCGTTGTTCGTATGATTATGGCGCTTGGATTAAGCCATGCTCGGCAAATGAGCAAGTTCCTTCGGGCGAAACAATACAGTGATCAATTAAGTGAATGTCGACCAAATGGCAGGCCTGTAAAATTCGCTCGGTTAACTCTAGATCTGCTTGCGATGGAGTAGCTTTACCCAAAGGATGATTATGTGCAATCACAATATGACTGGCATGCTCATGAATGGCATGACGTAGCAATTGGTTAATCGAAATTTCACATGAATGCACTGAACCATAAAACATTTTTTTAAAACTAATTTTTCTTAAATGCGCATCTAAGCAAAGTACTGCAAAAACTTCTTGAGACTCCCCCAATAATTCAAATTTTAAAAAATCTAATAAGAGGGTGGAGTGATTTAATTCGATTTTTTCCTGTCTTAAATGTTGAGCAATATAACGTCGCCCCAACTCTTTAACTGCCATAAGCTGTGCGTATTTCGTTTCTCCAATGCCATGAAACTGACTTAAATCTTCAAGTCTGGCATCAAAAATAGGATTTAAGCCGCCAAAATGCTGTAACAATAGGCGGGCAAGCTCAACTGCAGAATGTTGTTTTGAGCCTGAGCGTAGAAAAATAGCCAATAACTCGGCGTCAGATAAACTTGCTGCACCTTGCCGAATGAGTCTTTCGCGTGGTCGTTCTTGTTCTGGCCAATGTTTAATCGATAAGTTCATTATTTTTAGACTTTTTTATAAGTAATAGTGGTTCACCCAATGCGGATACTTGGGGCTAACATTATTTAATGATATTGTGGGCGCCACTGCAATAGAAAGGTAGCTTGTTGTGAGCTTCAATTTGAGTGTAATTTCCAACAAAAATATTGTATTGGCTGTAACTGGTGGTATTGCCGCGTATAAAAGTGCAATTTTAGTTCGCCGTTTAAAAGATGCGGGCTTTAATGTACGCGTCGTCATGACACAAGGTGCTCAAGCTTTTATTACACCACTCACATTTCAAGCTTTATCTGGAAATCCAGTTCATACAGAATTACTTAACCCAGAAGCTGAAGCGGGAATGGGGCATATTGAGCTGGCGCGTTGGGCAGATTTATTATTGGTTGCACCTGCCAGTTGTGACATCTTGGCAAAATTTGCAGCAGGTTTGGCCGATGATTTACTCAGTACCTTATATCTTGCGACTCCTTGCCCAGTTTGGGTTGTACCTGCAATGAATCAGCAAATGTGGGCAGCCAAAGCCACGCAGCGAAATTTAAACACCTTGGTAGAAGATGGCGTGCATGTGATTATGCCAGATGCAGGTTCACAAGCTTGCGGCGATGTGGGTTTGGGGCGTATGCCTGAACCTGAAGATTTGGCTGTGCAAGTCACACAATATTTTCATCAAGCACAACGCGCGA
This sequence comes from Acinetobacter albensis, assembly GCF_900095025.1. Classification (GTDB taxonomy): domain Bacteria; phylum Pseudomonadota; class Gammaproteobacteria; order Pseudomonadales; family Moraxellaceae; genus Acinetobacter; species Acinetobacter albensis. Next base: position 13,674 of record NZ_FMBK01000014.1, read on the forward strand.
TTGCCGAAAAGTTTGGTTTGTTGGCTGATAAGCATGTGGTCATTACAGCAGGTCCTACTCGTGAGGCAATGGATCCGGTCCGTTATATTTCCAATCACAGTACAGGAAAAATGGGCTTTGCTTTAGCCGCAGCATGTTATGCAGCTGGTGCAAAAGTCACCTTAATTGCAGGGCCTGTAAGTCTCGATACTCCGAATGGGGTATACCGCATTAATGTCTCTTCTGCAATCAAAATGTTAGAAATCAGCATGCAGATGCTTGATGAAGGTTGTGATATTTTTATTGCAACAGCAGCGGTGGCAGATTATCGCGTTGCAGAAGTGGCTGAACATAAAATAAAAAAATCGGGTGACGAATTAAATGTCGCCTTAATCAAAAATCCAGATATCGTGGCAACGATTGCCCAACAACAAAAACGGCCGTTTATGGTGGGATTTGCTGCGGAAACCCGCAATGTCGAGCAATATGCGGCTGGAAAATTGGTGGCAAAAAAACTGGATATGATTGCCTGTAATGATGTGTCACGTTCAGATATTGGTTTTGCATCAGACGAAAATGCCATGACGGTATTTTTTGCAGAACGCTATCACATGGAAAAACGGGATTTAGATAAAGCATCGAAACAAGAGATTGCTCAACAGTTGGTTGATGCCATACATGATGCTTTAAATCATGCTCTAGCACCTACTTTGTAACAGGTTTTATGGTATAAAATTCAGTCATTCTGTTGCATGGTTGATAAAATTTAGACTCTGTTTTAAGACTTGAATTTCAAAATAATTCAACAACAAGAGCCACAGTTTTTAAATGGATTTGAAAAAGGATATCCGCATGATTAAAAAAACTTTAGCCAACGTTATTTTTGCAACGACTTTGTCGTTCAGTAGTTTCAGTTTTGCCGCTGATCTTGAACATAATATGGAAATATTGGGGAAAAACTTTAAAGCATTTAACACGACGGATAATCAAAAAGATGCTCTAAAAGCACTCAGTAATATGAAATTAGCTGCTTTAGATGCAAAAAAAGTGAAATTAAAAACCAAAGATGCTAAAGCACCGACTTCAGATGCTTTATTTGATCAATTGGTGGCACAGATTGATCAAACCACTAGCCTCGTGCAAGCAGGCAAACTGGATCAAGCTAAAGTTGAAGCTAAGAAAATCGCGGTGATGAAAGCTCAAGGACATGGAATTTATAATCATCACTGATGTGAAGCAGATTCAAGGTTTGAAGGGTAAAGGCAGATTGAAAGCGATATTAAAAATGCCCGTCAGTTTTTAAACTGACGGGCATTTTTAATATCCATGAAAATTATTGAACCTCTTTCACTATTTCTTGGACTTGATTTTCTTTTAAGTAGTCTTCAGTGCGTTGTATCGCATCTTGAATATTTAGCAATGCAATTTCTACATCTTTTAGGGTTTTGGCATTTCCCCCACTTAAAGCCTGACGCCATTTTCGTGCACCTGGTAAGTTTTGAAATAAACCTAAAATATGACGGGTGATGATGGAAAGTGGCGCACCTTCTGCCATGCGCTTAGCAATATAAGGCATCATTTCTGCCATAATATCAAAACGATTGGGAGTATTTATATTCCATAATTGCGTCAATTCTGCCAATAAATAAGGATTGTGATAAGCCTCGCGTCCAATCATGACCCCATCAACATGTTTTAAATGTTCTTGAGTTTCAGCAAAGGTTTTTATACCACCATTGATCTCAATTATTAAATGTGGACGATCTTGTTTTAAGCGATAGACATCTTCATAACGTAAGGGGGGAACATCACGGTTTTCTTTTGGTGATAAACCTTGTAATAAGGCAATGCGGGCATGCACGATAAAATTATTACATCCCGTTTTAGCAACGGTATCAACAAAATGCAGCATTTCTTCATAGGAGTGCATGTCATCAATGCCAATACGATGTTTAACTGTGACAGGAATATCGACAGCATTTTGCATTTCAGCAATACACTCTGCAACCAAGTCAGGTTCTGCCATTAAACAGGCACCAATTTTATTATTTTGCACTCGATCACTCGGACAACCCACATTGAGATTGACCTCATCATAGCCCCAATCCTGTGCCATTTTGGTACATGTGGCTAAATCTTTTGGATTTGAACCACCAAGCTGTAACACAATTGGGTGTTCTTCAGTATTAAAGTCCAAATGACGTGCTGCACCGCCAAATAAAATTGCACCTGTCGTGACCATTTCGGTATACATGATGATATTGGGATTAAATAAACGTGCAAAAAATCTGTAATCACGAGTGGTCCAATCCATCATCGGTGCAACGGATATGCGAGGCTGTAAAGATGGGAGAGCAGTCATGAATAAACCTAAAAAATAAGGAAAAAACCAAAGCAGAGATTATACGTGCTTTCGGATGAAAGAAACACCGAAGGTGGCCGAACAATACAATCGACTGAGCTCAATAAAATTATTTTTACCCAAGAAATGATAAGCCACTTTGATAGAGTTGAACGCTACATAGATTACGCTGCGAGGGATTTCGCATGATAGCGCATATCGATAAATGCAAATAAGGCTGAGCAAATCACCAGACAAAGACCGGCAAGACAGGTCATCAACCAACCGCCGTGATGCCATGAATAAACCCCAACAGCAGAACCACACGCCCCCCCAATAAAATAAGTGGTCATATAGATGGAGTTGATGCGTGATTTAGCATCGGGATGTAAACGGAAAATAATACTTTGATTGCTGGTATGTACAATGGTTAAGCCCAAGCTAATTAATCCATAGCCGAAGATGTAACTGATTAAATGCTGTCCACCAAAATAAAGAAAAATCCAACTGAGGGCTAAAATAAATAATCCAATCCAAGTTAACACCAAGGTATGACCTTGATCTGCAATTTTACCAATTTTAGCAGTAGAGAGTGCGCCAAAGACTGCGACTAAGGTGACCACACCGACCAATACATCAGAAAAGTTATACTGGGGCGACGTTAATAAAATGGCAATCGTAGAGAATAAAATACTCATTGCAGCAAAAGCGAAACCGCCAATGATTGCACGAAAACCTAAGCGCGGTTGTTGCTTTAATAGCAGTGCCATCGATTTGAAAATATGAATATATTTTATTTTTGAAATAGGGATATTGGGCAATTTAGCTTTAAGTAAAACGGCTAAAACAATCATCATCACTGCACTGATTGCATAGATAACTTTCCAGTGAAATAAATGAGACAAGAGTCCAGCAAGGCTTGTGGAAAGTAAAATGCCAACTAATAAACCACTCATCAGAAAGCCCACCACTTCACCCGTTTTTTCAGGTTTGACCAGAATGGTTGCAAGCGGAATTAGTATTTGAGCAGCGACTGAAAATAGACCCGCTATAATCGTTCCGATCCAAAGCATGGGTAAATTGACTGCAAAAGCACACAGTAATAATCCAACAGCTGCTAAAAGCATCAATAAGGGAATAAATTTGGTTTTGTTAACAATATCGCCAATAGGCACGATAAAAAGTAAACCGAGTGCATAAGAGATTTGAGCAAAGGTGACCGTTAATGCCACTTGCGACTCAGGCACATCAAAATACTGTTGGATAGAGTGAACCAAAGGTTGGCTATAATAATTTGCTCCTGCACAAATACCGCAAGCAATAGTCATGAGCCACAATAATGATTTGTCTCGGCTAATATCGAGAGGAGCAGACATAAAATCCCTTGTTGGTTTGATGAAATGAGCATATTTTAAAATAGGTTCAGTACTATAAAAGCTTTGGATATTTTTAACAAACATTCAAAAAGACTTTAATGACAGCATTATGTTTTAAGCTCATATGTAAGGTGATGGCATAATGAAAATGTGCTTAATACTTCGCTGACTCACTTGTTTTTAATGGGTAAGTTTCTTCTTGGAAAGCGTAATCATCATGACGCCAATAATATTCAAAGCACAGCCGAGCCATTGAATATAATTCATTTTTTCACCTAAAAAAAATGTGGCTAAAATAAGCGTGAGAATAGGCCCAATCGATGCAATCATGGCAGACTGTGAAGCACCTAAGCGTTCTATACTTTGAATTAGCAATACGGTTGGCAATACGGTAACTAAAAAACCCAACGCAACACCGTACCAAATAACAGTACTTGGAAGTTGAGTTAGAAGCAGAAAGGGCTGTGGAATTGCAATAAAATAATGCACCAGTGTTCCCATGCAGGCGATCATAAGCGCCAAACCCGTAAAGTTCCAAGAGCCAAATTTTTGAATCAATTTTGGGGTTAACAGTAAATAACCAGCAAAAGCCACGGCACTCGCAAAAACTAAACTCGCGCCCAACCAGAAATTGCCTTGATGCGGAACATTGCTTTGTTCTTGCAACATGACCAAAACAGTGCCGCCATAACTCAGGCCAATAGCTAAAAAACTTTTCCAATTTAAGCGTTGTTTATAAATGATGCTCGAAGCCAACACCGTTAAAGTGGGATATAAAAATAAAATAATGCGTTCTAAGGAAGCGCTGATATACATTAACCCAGCAAAGTCGAGCCAACTGGCAAAGTAATATCCGAGTAATCCTGCAATAATCAGTAATATCCAATCTTTTTTCTCAATCTCGCGGGCTTGACGGCGTGAAAATAAATAAATTAAGAAAAAGAAAGGCAGTGCACTGGCCATTCTTAAGGCCATTAATACTGTACCGTCGACCAAGGGAGAAAGTGCGTAGGTCTGCTTAATAAAAATAGCTTTGGTACTAAACAAAAAAGCGGCACAAACAGCAAACAATGAACCCAATTGTGTTCTTGTGAGATGAAGTTTCATTTTACCTACTTCATCAGAGTTTTTTACTCGAATGAATAAAGAGAAGAAGCGTGAATTATAAAGTTTTTAGTCGGGCAGGTGAAATGCAAAAATATGATGGTGGTAATTCCAGAATGGAATGAATCAAATTTTATTTAATCCCATAGATTCTTGAGTCAGATTTCACTGGCGAGAAAAGGTCAAAATATGGATTTAAAATTTAGATTGAAGCAATCATCAATTCTTAAACAAGCTAAAACAGCTAAACTTCAGGGAAAAGAGTATGGATAGAGCGAAGCGCACCAAAAAAAGGCATTTTTTGTTTTTTTATGCTGTTTTGTCTAAATCATCATCAACCGAAATGACCAATAAAAAAGATAATTTATTTTTTTCATAAAATAAAACATTTGGAGTTCCATTTTAGAAAATTTAAATAAAGAAGAAGACTAAAGTCACAGTCATTAAAAAATAAACCATTTGTAGCTTTGTTAATGTGAAATACTGTCTTAAATTCAAAAAAAATTGTTCATATTGACAATGTTGAAATTTGTCATTTCGGTCAATTGAGCAACAAATTATAGTAACTAACTACGAATATGCCAAGTTATCTATTTAAAAGTTAAATGCAGGTCTCCAGTGGCGGATCGGCAGAATCATCAATTTGAAGATTTAAAGGTTTTTAAAATTGTGTTATCTGCATCTTAAAATTGATCACTTATGCAACTTCTAAGTACAAATATGAAGATAATTTTTGACTTTCATTAAAGCAAAACGAATGAATGATATATCGAATGATCATATTTATGAATCATCAGTTCAAAATATAGGTATTTATTAAATAAATATTGGGTGGTAATTTACAGAGGTTCAATTAGAATCCAAAAATTCAATAAGAATGTGTCCTGCGGGAATATCGCTCATCGCGATGTTTACTTAAGAAAAATTAGCTTGAGGAAGGCTCATGCAAATCGGAATCCCAACCGAAACTGTGATCGGTGAAAGCCGTGTGGCAGTTACGCCAGAAACAGTAAAAAAGTTGATCAGTACTGGTCATACCGTTGTCATTGAACGTAGAGCAGGTGTAAAAGCCGCTTATATTGACAGTGCCTATGAACAAGCTGGTGCCAAAATTACGGATGATGCCTATACAGGCAGTCAAATTATTTTGAAAGTTCGTGCACCTCAAGGTGAGGAAATTAAAAAAATTGCAGCCAATACAGCCGTTATTGCAATGTTTGATCCTTACCGAAACACTGAACTTGACCAATTTGCTTCGAGCCAAATCTCTGCATTTGCGTTAGAACTTTTACCGCGTACACTTTCTCGTGCGCAAAATATGGACGTGTTGTCTTCTCAGGCAAATTTAGCTGGTTATAAATCAGTGCTTTTGGCTGCAGCAGAATATCAACGTATGTTCCCTATGTTGATGACAGCAGCAGGTACAGTAAAGCCTGCGCGTGTCGTCATTATGGGTGTTGGTGTTGCAGGTTTACAAGCCATTGCCACTGCAAAACGTTTAGGTGCTATTGTTGAAGCAACCGATTTACGTCCAACCGCTCGTGATCAAGTCGAGTCTTTAGGCGGTAAATGGCTTGATGTACCGATGTCGGATGAAGAAAAGCAAAAAGCTGCGGATGCCGCTAAAAACGGATATGGCTGGATGCCTGGTGAACAATACATCAAAGACCAAGCGACTATTGTAGATAAAGCGGTTTCTAATGCAGATATTGTGATTACCACTGCGCTATTACCAGGTCGTGATGCACCACGTTTAATCAAAGCTGAAACAGTCGCAAAAATGAAACCAGGCTCAATCATCCTTGATATGGCAGTTGAATCTGGTGGAAATGTCGAAGGCTCAAAATGTGGCGAAAATGTCTTTACCGATAATGGCGTGACTATTTTGGGTATTCCGAATATTCCAGCGACAGTTGCAACTGAAGCTTCGGCACTTTATGCACGTAATGTTTTTAATTTCTTAGAAACGCTTTTTGATCAAGATAAAAACTTTAGCATCAATCCTGAAGAAGAAATTCAAAAAGCATTACTGGTCACTCATGGCGGCCAAGTGCTGTTAAAGCGTGGTTAAGGAGAGAGATCATGGTTGAAACAATTACAATTTTCGTCCTTGCCATCTTCGTAGGTTACTACGTCGTTTGGGGCGTAACACCTGCTTTACATACACCGCTGATGGCTGTGACCAATGCACTGTCTTCCATTATTGTGGTGGGTGCAATGATTCAAACTGTAGGCCTGCCAGTCATTGGGATGGATGCAAACGTTGCTTTCCAAAGTGTAAATATCGTCAGTATTTTGGGTGCGATTGCTGTGTTCTTAGCCAGCATCAATATTTTTGGTGGCTTTGCTGTGACTGCACGCATGCTTGAAATGTTTAAGCCGAAGCAAAAGAAAAAAGAGGGTTCATAAATGGAATTTATTCGAGACTATGCGGATTGGTTCTACTTAGTAGGCGCCGTACTTTTTATTTTAACGCTTCGTGGTTTATCTGGTCCTAAAACAGCTATTCAAGGTAACCGTTACGGCATGATCGCGATGGCGATTGCTGTACTGACGACCTTCTTTGTTGCTGATCATCCGGTTGTCTGGATGATTGTTGGTGCGATGGTATTGGGTGGGGTAGTGGGTATTGCACGTGCGCGTACAGTGCCAATGACACAAATGCCAGAAACCGTAGCACTCATGCATTCACTGGTGGGTTTGGCTGCTGTTTTGATTGCAATTGCTGCGATTTTGCATAACAACCAATTGACAGATTTGTTCACTCAAAATGAAGCAGCTTTAACTGCGGCAGGTGTTGAACATGCGCATATGAGCAAAGTTCATTTATTTGAATTGTTTGTGGGCTGTTTCGTCGGTGCGATTACCTTTACTGCTTCTGTATTTGCCTATGGTAAATTGGCTGCAAAAAAATGGGCAAAAACAATTTCTGGTGCTTGGGTTAAACCAGTACAGGCCATTATTTTCCTTGCGATGTTAGCCACAGGGTTCATGTTCTTCTCAACAGGAAATATGCAAGCTTTCTGGGCAATGACTGCTTTGGCACTTGCATTTGGCTGGGTGTGGATTGCGCCTGTCGGTGGTGGTGATATGCCTGTTGTGGTTTCGTTGCTGAATTCATTTTCAGGTTGGGCAGCAGCAGGAATTGGTTTTACCCTTGAAAATAACATGCTGATTGTTGCAGGTTCACTGGTCGGTTCTTCTGGTGCTATTCTGTCTTACATTATGTGTAAAGCGATGAACCGTTCAATCATTAACGTTTTGTTTGGTGGTGCAATGGGCGGTACAGCAGTTGCAGCAGTAGACAATGGCGAGAAGGTACAACGTAATCATCGTTCAGGTTCAGCGGATGACGCAGGCTTCCTGATGTCAAATGCCGACAGTGTTGTGATTGTACCGGGTTATGGTATGGCACAAGGTCGTGCACAGAATGCAGTGAAAGAATTGTGTGAAATCTTGAAAGAACAAGGTGTGAAAGTTCGTTTTGCTATTCACCCAGTGGCAGGTCGTATGCCGGGTCATATGAACGTTTTGCTGGCTGAAGCAGATGTAGCGTATGAAGATATTTTAGAAATGGATGAGATCAATTCAGACTTTCCAGCAACCGATGTAGTTTTGGTGATTGGTGCAAATGACGTGGTCAATCCTGCAGCAAAAGATGATCCAACTTCACCGATTTACGGTATGCCAATTTTGGAAGCACATAGAGCACGTACGATCATGGTGATTAAGCGTTCTATGGCAACAGGTTATGCAGGTCTAGATAATGACTTGTTCTATAACGAAAAAACCATGATGGTGTTTGGTGATGCGAAGAAAGTCGTTGAAGATATGACCAAAGCCATTAATGGTTCAGGTCACTAATTTAACAGTCAATCAGAATTAAAAAAGCCACCTTTGGGTGGCTTTTTTATTTGATGGCTTTTTTAAAGAAATTTTTCAACCAGCGTCATAGATTGAGCATATAATTCACGTGCAAGTTGCTGGTTTTTGGCATGAGGCGATTTCCAGTTTGGCATATGCGCACTGACATATTCAGCATTACGATTGGCCCATTCATCTCCAATCGCCATTTGGCAAATCAGCTTTGCCGGTACAGAGGTGGGTACTAATCCGAGTTTCATCACTCCATATACAGCTTTAGGTAGGTCGCGATAAATATCAGAAGCGACACCACCAGGGTGGAGGGCATTATTGGTAATCGAACTAGCTGCCATTTGCTCTGCCAGTGCGTTACTGAACAGTAAGTTTGCCAATTTAGATTGACCATAATAGAACACAGGATTGTAAAACCCTTTAGCATGAAAAGTATGAGGTTTAATTGAACCTGCCCAATGCGCAATCGAAGCAAGATGAATAATACGAGCTTGTGGTGCTTGTCGTAAAACAGGAAGTAATTTTTGGGTCAGTAAAAAATGACCAAGATAATTCACTCCGAACTGTTGTTCAAAACCATCTTTAGTTCGTTGTTTAGTTTTGGAAAATACCCCCGCATTATTGATCAAAACATCGAGTACACCATAACGATCAGCAATTTCATCTGCCGCTTTCTGAGTCGATACAAGGCTATTTAAATCAAGTGAAACGATATCGACTTGTCCCTGATTGAGTGAGCGTAATTTTTTCTGTGCATCTTGCGCTTTTTGTAGGTTTCGACAGGCTAAAATGACATGTTGCCCTTGTTTAACCAGTTGCTCTGCGCTAGCAAAGCCGATACCTGTATTGGCACCCGTAATGAGTATTTTCATGCACGATTTCCCGTTATTTTATTTTTAAGGTGTATTGTTTTAATCGAAAATATAATGCTTGAGTTTTAATTATTTGTCATTGCAATTCATTGAATATTTGTAGGTTTATAACACATAAAAAAGCGACCTGATTCGGTCGCTTTTTTATTGGATCATTTTAAGCTGTCGCTTCTGGCGTTGTACGCCATAAGCTTTCAAGGTCGTAAAATTTACGTGCAGCTGGCAGCATAACGTGAACGACCACAAAACCGAGATCAATTAAGATCCATTCTGCATCACTTTCACCTTCAACACCGATAGGGCGAAAACCTGCTTTACGTGCTTCTTCAGCAACATTATTCGCAAGGGCTTTAAGATGACGGGTCGATGTACCGCTAGCAATAACCATGACATCTGCCACGTTGCTAATTGCGCTAACATCTAATTCAAGGATATCTTTTGCTTTTACATCTAATAAGGCTTCATGTACAACTTTTAAGCAAGCTTGTACATCTTGAGCTTGAGAATTCATTGTGAGATCGAGAGAATTAGAAGCGCTGGGCGATGGTTCTAAATTCATAAAGGGTTTTATTTCCGGACTATTACTCATCGTGTAATATAGCGGTTTTGGAGCAGAATTTCAATTCTGTACACAATTTAACTTTACGGATGTTTTGCAAAATATTTATCTTTCCAAGCAAAAGAATCTTGGGAAGTGACCTGCGGTCGATACTCCGCAGCGACATAACCTGTGTACGCACTTTGATCAAGCCATTGAAAAATTTCAGTATAAGCAATTTTTGCTGTATCAGGCTCATGTCGTCCTGGACAGTCTGCAAATTGAATATGTCCAATATTCTGAATATTTTCTTTTAATGTTTCTAAAATATTTTCATCCATCATCGCCATGTGATAGCAATCATATTGCATCTTTAGGGCGGGATGTTGAACAGCTTCAAGCATTTCTTGTGCCTGAGCAATATTCTGGACTAAAAAACGTGGCATATCTGTGCCATTAATCATTTCAAAAACGGGTTGAATTTGATGGTCAGACAACATAGAACAAGCCAGTTTTAAATTTGTAGCCAAGGTCTTTAAACAAGGTAGAAGGTCGCAGTCAAGTGGTTGCTTCCCTGCGAGGATGTTAACACTGGGCACATTTAAAGCTTTAGCATATAAAATGGCTTTTTCTACCCCACGATGAAACTCAAGTTCCATTCCCGGTATACCTGCAAGTCCATTTCCACCTTGCATTAAATCGCCAGCAGGAACATTGATCAGGCAAAGCTCAAGATTATGTAAGCTCAGTTGGGTTTGAATTTGTTCGATACTCAGTTCATAAGGAAATTGAATTTCAACAGATTGAAAACCGTGTGCCCGTGCCTGTGCAAAACGTTCAATCAGCGGCATTTCAGTAAAAATCATCGATAAATTAACCGCTAATTTCATCATCATTTATTCCTTTGCTTCAAATTGATGTGAATTAAGATTCAACCATCTGAATCACTGTGGCAAGATCCGCTTCAGCATAGCCTTTATTTTGGTGGGCTTTCAATTGTAAAAGTGCTTGTTTTGCGACAGGAATATTTAACTTAAAGTGCTCAGCCAGTTGTACCGCATTATTTAAGTCTTTAGATAAGGTTTGTACCTTCCACTGTACAGGTTCAAAAGTGTGGCTTGCCATGCGTGGGGCTAAAATTTGAAAAGGTTTAGAGTCAGCAAAACCTCCAGCAAGTGCAGGCGCGAGAAGCTTGGTATCAACACCTGCTTGTGCAGCAAGTGCAACAGCCTCAGCAATTAAAGTGCTATTTGCGGCAACAATCAATTGATTACAAATTTTGGTGGCTTGGCCCGTGCCTGTTTCACCCATTCGGGTGACACGTTGTGAAAGTACATTATAAATCAGCGATAAATTTTGGATGGTTTGCAGATCACCGCCTGCAAATATCACCAAAGTGCCTTGTTCAGCCCCCACTATTCCACCTGAAACGGGGGAGTCAATCCATTTGACCTGACGAACTTGTGCTTGAGAGGCTAATTTTTGGGTTTGTGACACAGAGAGACTCGAAAAATCTACAAGCACTTGATCAGGTTGGAGTTGATCTTGAATATGTTCATAAACGGTTTGTACCGCACTATCATCCGCAAGACAAGTCAAAATAACAGGGTAGGCTGCAATCTCTTGCAAGTTTAGAAGTGTAGCCCCTATATCCACCAGTATGTCGCAGCTTGACAGGGTTCGGTTCCAGACAGCGACTTCAAAACCTGCCTGAATCAAACGGGCAGCCATGCGGCTTCCCATGAGGCCCATACCTAAAAATGCAATTTTTGTATTACGGTCAAAAGTCATGTATTTTTTCTCTGGATGAATCCAATTCTCTGGTTATTTTACTTATATTGGCGGGGTAAAAATTGAACCTCTGGTTTTTTGTCTTTTTGACGCGCTAACTTACTATTTTTACCCAAAAGTAATTTAAGTTGCCAGATTTTTTCTAAGCGTAACGATTTTTTCGGTGCATGCTGCATGGCATCAAGAACGCGTTTGGCTGCAATCAGCGCATCTGGAGAGCGTTGTTGCATTTCTTCTGCAAGCAGTTGGGCGCTGTGCATCGGTGATTCATCTAAATGTGTTACTAAACCAATTTCTTTGGCATATTTGGCATCGAAAATACGTCCTGTTAGTGTAAGCTCTTTGGCAAGGTCAAGACTAATAATGCCTTTAATCGAGCGAGTCAGTCCCATATCTGGAACCAATCCCCAACGACTTTCCATAATTGACATTTTGGTGTCAGGATGAGCAATACGAATATCTGCAGCTAATGCCAATTGCATGCCTGCGCCTAAACAATAACCTTCAATCGCTGCAATAACAGGAACAGGTAAGTCTTGCCAAATTAAAAATGCTTTTTGAAATAAGCTTTGTCCCGGTTTAATCAGTTCCCATGCCGCATACACCGTATTTTTAGGTGCATTTAAATCCGCAAGATCAATCCCTGCACTAAAGACATCTGCTTCACCCGTTAAAATGACACAACGAATAGAGCGATCTTTTTTAATCTGATTGGCTGCACAAACCAGTTCACGTAACAGTGCAAAACTCATGGCATTGCGTTTTTCGGGACGGTTTAAAAAAACTGTTGCAATTCCATTGTTTTTTTCTATACGCAGTAATGTCATTGGATTGACCTATATTTTTCTATGGCTTTGAGCATAACAGAGTCATTGAATCGATTCATGACAGATGAGTCACATCTAAAAAGTGGATATGCTTCACCTCTTTCGGTTCTCAGTCGATTATATATTTTGTTTATTCAAAACTTGTTGTGCTGCCTGTTCAAATTGTTGCATCACGGATTGCAATTCATCAAAGCGTTTTAAGGTTTCTTGAATGAAACTTTCATCTGCTTTACGCCGTTCTTTGCGTAAAGAGGAAACAAATTGTTCAAATCCGCCTGTAACTTGTTGCAAATTTGGAGCGCCGACGTAACGCGTTGCACCATACAAACGGTGTAAAACATGCTCTAATTGAGGAAAGTCTTCCATTTCAATTAATTGCTTCATTTCATTCAATTCGGTTGTAAAACTGTCCACCAGCATATTGAGTAAGTCGACAGCCAAATCTTCTTTATTGGCCGCAAGCTGTAAGCTTTGTTGCCAGTTTAAAATTTCTGGATCGAGGGCTTCAATGAGAATAACTTTCTCGACACTTTTGGTTTTTTTGAAATTTTCTGAGGTCCATTGAGTCAAAATTTGAATGATCTGTTCCATCTGGATAGGCTTGGTTACATAATCATCCATCCCCACTTGTAATAACTTTTGTTTTTCATCCGCCAAGGCATGTGCGGTCAAGGCAATAATGGGTAAGCGTTTATGATTTTCTAAAGTTGATTCTAACGAGCGTATAGCACGTGTCGTATCAATACCGGACATCACGGGCATTTGAATATCCATAAATACCACGTCAAATGCAGCCAAATTTTGGTCGATTCTATTTTGAATAATGTCTAGCGCTTGTTGACCGCTCAATGCTTTGGTGGTTTTAACATTCAATTCACCTAACAGTGCTTCTAAAACAATCAGGTTAGGCAGATGATCATCCACAGCCAAAATATGGAGTCCTTGTCCATTAAATTCTTGATGAACCTCATGATCGAAAATCGGCTGATTACTTAACAGCTGCATCAATGCACTACGACTGAGAGGTTGATAGAGAGGACGAGCCCGATACGCATTCAACATGTCAGGATCTAGTGACATCTGATAGCCATAGACTGCAATATTGCCCGTATAGCGGTTACGAATCTCTTTGAGTAAAGCTTCCCCATCACCACTGTGATCAACAATCAACCAAGTATTTTCATCACAGTTTGAAAGTTGATTGAGTTGACTGAATAAATCTAGGATAGAACTGGTTTCAATGTGATCAACTGCATAATTTTCAAGATAATGACGCAGAATGTTGGCGGTTGCAGGATGTGCCAAATAAGACACAACTTTCATCGTATTAAAGCGAGGATGAATGGTTTCAATTTCATCATCTACGCTAAACATTGCAGTAAACCAGAAGGTAGAGCCTTTTTCCGTGGGTGCGCGTTCTTGGTTATCTTCAAAACCAATTTGACCTTGCATCAGATGAACCAATTGTTTGGAAATGGCCAAGCCCAAACCGGTTCCGCCAAATTGACGAGTGACTGAAGCATCCCCTTGTGAAAATGATTCAAATAATTTTTTACGATCTGTTCCACTTAAGCCGATGCCGCTGTCTTGGACACTAAAGTGCAATAAACATTGTCCAATATCGTCGTGTTCCATGCGAGCCCGGACGATAATCTCTCCATCGGGAGTAAATTTAATGGCATTGGAAGTTAAGTTGGTTAGGATTTGTTTAAAACGTAAAGCATCGCCCACGACCTGAGTCGGAATATTATCGGCATAGTAAAATGCCATATCGATGTGTTTTTGCGCAGCCAGAGGCGAGAGCATATCCATCACATCAAAAATCGCTTCTTCTAGGTCAAACGGAGCGGTATCGAGTTCCAATTTGCCTGCATCAATTTTTGAAAAATCCAGTACGTCATTAATCAGCGCTAAAAGATGTGCGGATGATTTACGGATAGTTTGCAAATATAAATTTTGTTCATTACTCAGATTACCCTGACGCAGCAATAAATGAATAAATCCATCAATACTATTTAACGGAGTACGTAATTCATGACTGATATTGGCCAAAAAAACTGATTTGGACTGATTTGCTGAAATAGCTTGGTCGCGTGCTTGGCGATAGGTAATATTTTGAACTTCTAAAGTATCTAAGGTTCGACGTAAATCATCTTCTGTTTGTTCGGTGTGTTCTTTTAATTCTAAAAAACTAAAATGCAAACGTTTCACGACATTGGCAATATCACGTTGTAATAAACGCAATTCACCTGTGCTGTTAATGACCATATGCTGATCGAGTGTATCGGCACTTAAGCGCTGTAATTGCATACGAATTTCGTACATGGGTGCAATCCAGCGACGTGAATAAAAATTCAAACACAGTAAAAGTAATAATAAAGTAAGTAGGCCCGTGGTGATCAACACAATCATGACCCGATAATGAGCAATTTGTAAGGGTTGATTATCCAGCTCAATGATCAGTCTGGCAGGACTTTGCGAATTTTCATTAATTCTTAAGGCATAAATATTGTTTTGATGATAGGTAATGGGTCCTGTAAAAGCATTTTTGTCCTCAATTGCGGGCCATGATTCTTGATCCTGAAACCCGATACTTAAGCGCGTTCGACCTTTTTGATCAATAATCGCTGCACGGACTAAATGTTTTTCATTCAACATACTCTGCATTGCATTGCGAGCTTGATCATATTGCCAAGGATAACGATCCAGTAAATCTAGAGCTGCTTCAGAGGTAAGTTGATAGCGGGTCATAATGGCAATCGCCATTTGTTTTTGTTGAGCGCGTGAAGCATTTGAAGTTTCTGATAAAACCAGCAAGGCACCAACGCATGCCAAAACCATAATCGGCACAAAAATCAATGCAATCAATTGTCCATAAGCATGATTTAAGTGAAGACGTTTAAATAATTTTTTATTGATATTTGACATGGTTAAGCAGTTTATTTCCTGTGCAATGCAGTTTAGCATGCTTTAAACAGCCTGTTAAAAATTCATGGAATAATTGACTGCCTGAGTTAATTCTAACTTTAAAATCAAAGTCATAAACAGTGAATAACCAAGTGTAATTGACCAAAAATATTTCAAGGACTCCGAGTTTTAGTCAAGCATTTTTAAATGACTATAAATTGTTTGAGCATCACCACAGATCAAGTATTTTAATATTTTGATGTTTATCATTAATCTTGAAGATCTGATAAAAATAAATTTTCTTACTTTATGGTGAAATTGGATGGCGTGCTAGAAACGGCAAAAATCGTTTGTAATTTCAACAGTTTTAATAAAAAGACTGCTAAATGGGTGCAGCACAGTACATTTTTTCATACAATAGCCGCACCTCGATATAGGTACACACCATGATGAAGCCGATTCCTAATTTTCAAGCAGACGAATTTTTGTTAGACCACTATGTCGGAAATACTCCGTTGGTGCGTTTACAGCGTCTGGCCAGTCACACTCAAGCAACGGTATTGGCCAAACTTGAAGGAAATAATCCAGCTGGTTCGGTCAAGGATCGCCCAGCCTACAATATGATTATGCAGGCTGAAAAGCGCGGTCAAATTACACCTGGTGATACCTTAATTGAAGCAACCAGTGGAAACACAGGTATTGCCTTGGCCATGGTTGCAGCGATGCGCGGTTATAAAATGACGCTCATCATGCCCGACAATATGAGCCAAGAACGCAAAGATGCTATGCAGGCTTATGGTGCGACTTTAATTGAAGTGACTAAAGCACAAGGCATGGAAGGTGCACGTGATTTAGCGTTGCAAATGGAAAAAGACGGCAAGGGTTTTGTGCTAAATCAATTTGGTAACCCTGACAATGTTGAGGCGCATTACCTCACGACGGGGCCAGAAATTTGGCAACAAACTGGCGGAAAAATCACGCATTTTGTTAGTTCGATGGGCACGACTGGCACGATTATGGGCGTGTCAAAATATTTAAAAGAACAGAATCCTGCGATTCAAATTGTGGGTTTACAACCTGAAGATGGGGCAAGCATTGCAGGTATTCGTCGCTGGCCTGAGGCGTATTTACCGACCATTTTTGATCGTCGCCGTGTTGATTTGGTGATTGATATTCCACAAATTGCCGCAGAAAAAACCATGCGTAAACTTGCACAACAAGAAGGTATCAGCGCAGGTACATCTTCTGGAGGCGCAGTGTGGGCAGCGATTCAATTGGCGCAAGAAAATCCTGAAGCTGTTATTGTGTGTATTATCTGTGATCGAGGAGACCGTTACTTGTCTACGGGTTTATTCTCGGTGCAAGATTCCGAATAACACTGGCATTTTTGTGAGTAGATATGCGCTTACCTGTTTTAGTTTTCGATATTGAAACCCTGACCGATTTAAAATCGGGAGCGCATTTATTTGGTTTAGATTTGCCAGAGGCAGATTTGGCGCAAGCGTTGATGAAATTACGTCGTCAAGAATCGGGGACAGATTTTCAGCGTTTGGCTTTACATGAAATTGTCTGTATTTCTGGTTTCTGGATCGATGAACAAGGCAGTATGAAAATATTTTCATTTAGCCGAGAGCAACATAGTGAATCTGAAATTTTGATCAAATTTCTTTCTATTTTTGATAAGCGCAATCCTACACTGGTGAGTTGGAATGGTTCGCAATTTGATTTGCCCGTCATTTTATTTCGTGCCATGTATCATGGTTTATCTGCACCAAGTTTGTTCGATCAGGGCGAAATAGATCAGCAAAAGCGCTATAATAACTATCAGAATCGTTATCATCATCGACATGTCGATTTAATGGACATCATGGCGATGTTTAATGGTCGCCATTTTCAGAAATTAGATGATGTTGCGCATTTACTCGGTTATCCAGGTAAACGCGGTGATGGTGCTTATCATGTCCCCGAATATGTGCATCAGCAAGAATGGCAAAAATTGACCAGTTATTGCGAAGCTGATGTATTAAATACTTGGTTGGTATATTTGCGGTGGTTATTGTTAAAAGGTCAGCTTTTACTCAATGATTACCGTGATTTGGTTCAACAGACCATTCAATTTTTATCTACTCAAGCTCAACATGCAGATTTTTTAGCTATTTGGCGTGACACATCGCAGCGAACTGAATTTACAGCCGTTGATTTTATTTCTTTTCCTACACATTAGGTATTCATGAAACAGAGAAGCAAGCCACGTCCAACTCAACATCCTATTTATACTTTTAAAGTTGAGTCACTTTCCCATGAAGGACGAGGAATTGCACACTACGGTACACATCCTGATCATCCCAGTGAGAAGCAGGGTAAAAAGGTATTTATCCGCTACGCTTTGCCAGGCGAAACCGTAAAAGCGCAAATTACCCATGTGGCAAAACGTTTAGAAGAAGCAGATTATCTTGAGTTGTTAAGTGAACCTGCTGCTATTCGTATTCAACCTGAGTGCCCACACTTTACAGTGTGTGGGGGCTGTAATATGCAACATATTCAACAGGATGAACAAATTAGACTTAAACAAGATGTCTTGAAGTCACATCTGCAACATTTTGCAGGTATTCAGCCTGAACAGTGGTTAGCGCCTTTACGTTCAGAACGTCAGGACTACCGTCGTAAAGCCCGAATTGGGGTACGTTATTTTCCCGCCCAAAATAAATTAATCGTGGGCTTTCGTGAAAATCAAAGCAATAAATTGACTTCAATAGATCGCTGTATGATCTTGGATCAGCAGTTTTGTTCTATTACGGCACTTAGGCAGTTACTCGAAAGTCTAAAAGCCAAAAGCAGCATTGGTCATATAGAATTAGCAATGGGTGATAATGATATTGCACTGGTGGTGCGCCATCTGGACAAATTGTCACCAGACGATGTCAACCAATTGAAACAATTTGCGTTAAGTAAACAATGGCAACTGTATTTGCAACCTACAGGTAGCGATAGTTTACATCGTGTGGATGATCCTCATGCTGCAATGCGTTTACATTATCGGTTGGATGAATTTAATTTAAATTTTGCTTTTAATCCACTCGACTTTACTCAAGTGAATTCGACGGTTAATCCACAAATGGTCAAACTGGCATGTGATTTGCTTCAACTGCAAGCAGGAGAACGTGTTCTCGATTTGTTTTGTGGATTGGGGAATTTTTCGTTACCACTTGCACGTTGTGTGGGTCCGACCGGTGAAGTGATTGCGGTTGAAGGAAGTGAGGAAATGGTACAACGCGGTCAAGAAAATGCAAAAAGCAATCATATTGATCATGTCCATTTCTATTCACAAGATTTAACAAAAGATTGTTCGCATCATTCTTGGGCAAATCAAGGATTTGATGCATTATTAATTGATCCTCCGCGCTCAGGTGCAGAAGAAATAATGCTTTATGTACCGAAATTTGGTGCAAAAAGAATCGTTTATGTGTCATGTAATCCTGCAACATTGGCAAGGGATGCTGGTGTATTGGTGAAACAAGGTTATCGATTAAAAAAAGCTGGGGTAATGGACATGTTTACTCACACTGGACATGTCGAATCTATTGCCTTATTTGAAAAAGACAATCAAATAAACGATTTAGAATATGATAAGTAATGAGGTAGGAGAAGGGTATGGTCACAGTACGTGAACAACTTCCAGGACGACTCAATGAGTTGTCTGAGGAAGCGACTGTAGAGCATGCCGAACAAGCTCGACAAGATTTGACGCAATGGTTAGATCGTGTACGTGGCATATTAGATGACGCAGCCCTTAAACAACTCGAAGAAGTTGCGCATTTGACGTTACACAAAGAGTTACAGTCGAGGCTAAACCACCGTTCAAATACTTTTTATACCGGTATTGAAATGGCGGATATTTTGGCCCATCTGCATGTTGACGAAGATACTTTATCCGCTGCGATGCTATATCGTAGTGTGCGTGAAGGTGTGATGACCCTTGAAGAGGTGCGGAATCATTTTGGAGAGCAAGTTCATAGTTTAGTCCAAGGCACACTGGCTATGGGTAAACTTTCAGAACTGATTGAGAAAAACAAACGTCTAGAAGATCATTTCAATAATAATCAGAGAGAACATTTGAACGGCATTTATAAAATGCTGATTTCTGTCACGGAAGATGTTCGGGTAGTATTGATTAAACTTGCGGAACGGACGTATGCATTACGTGAACTGGCCAATTCTTCTAAAGAACGTCAGGAACGGGTAGCACGCGAAATTCTCACGATTTACTCACCATTAGCACATCGTTTGGGAATTGCCCAGTTAAAATGGGAACTTGAAGATTTAGCTTTTCGTTATTTAGCGCCTGAGCGTTATAAAGAAATTGCCTCTCTTTTGAATGAAAAACGTTTAGAGCGCGAACAATATATTCAGTTTGTAATTGATAAGCTCAAAAAAGAACTGGCAAACTATGATATCGAAGCTGAAATTAATGGCCGAGTAAAACACATTTATTCGATTTATCGAAAAATGAAAAGTAAAGATCTGAGTTTTGATCAGCTTTATGATATTCGTGCTGTGCGTGTTTTGGTTAAAAATGTGCCTGAATGTTACCACTCACTGGGTATCGTACATCAAATTTGGCGGCATATTCCGCATCAATTTGATGATTATATTACTAATCCTAAACCCAATGGATACCGCTCATTACATACAGCTGTGATTGCAGAAAATAAATCGCTTGAGGTACAAATTCGTACTAAGGCGATGCATGAAGAAGCAGAGTTGGGTGTTTGTTCACATTTCAATTATAAAGAAGGCGGAAAAAATACCGACCATTCTTTTAATCATCGTTTGCATTCTTTACGTGCGGTTTTAGAACATTACCAAGAACGTAATGATGCTAGTGCACATAAATCAGATTCTGAAGAGGAAAGTTTTGAGCAAATTCAGGACTTGGAAGGTTTTGAAAAAATTTATGTGTTTAGCCGTGATGGAGATATTAAAGAATTACCGCGTGGTTCGACCGTTTTAGATTTTGCCTACCATGTACACACTGAAGTAGGGAATAAGTGTTATGCGGCACGTGTCAATCAGCGTTATGTGCCTTTAACCTATACGCTCAAAACTGGCGAACAAATTGAAATTTTAACCAAAAAAGATCGTGAACCAAATCGAGATTGGCTGGTTAATTCGCTCGGTTACATCAAAACCTCGCGTGCACGTGACAAACTGCGTCACTGGTTTAGACAGCAAGATCGCAGTAAAAATTTGGAAGTTGGACGTGATATTCTCAACAAAGAACTTTTACGTTTGGCTATTCATCCAAAAAGCATTGATTTAAATGATTATTGCAATCATTTTAATGTCAAATTGGGTGAAGATATTCTGATTGGATTGGTCAATGGAGACTTAAGTCTGCATTCATTGATTAATCAAGTCAATCGACATATGCACTTGGGGCAAGATGAGCCCGAACTGGTACTTAAACCGACATTAAATCCACGTGCCAGTCATACTTTGTCTGCGCATGGCATTTTGATTGATGGTTTAGATAATGTGGAATTGCATGTGGCTCAATGTTGCCAACCTGTACATGGTGAATCGATTGGTGGATATATCACTTTAAATCGTGGCGTGAGTATTCATCAAGTTGTTTGTCCTGACTATGTGCGTATGATTTCTCAGGAGCCTGAACGTGCAGTTGAAGCTGACTGGGAAATGCAGCCAACACGTGGTCAGAGTGTACAGATTGTGGTAGAAGCGTATGATCGTCGTGGATTGCTTAAAGATTTAACGCAAGTGATTTTTTCTGATCAAATCAATATTCGTCAAGTAAATACCATTTCTGAGTCCGATGGAATTGCGAATATGAAGCTTTTGATTGAAGTCAAAGGTCTGGCACAATTGTCACGCTTATTGGCGCGTTTAGAGCAGCAACCAGGAATTATCAGTGCACGTCGAGTGGTGCAGGGCAATTAAGCTATAGATGAAGTGCAGATGAGAAAATTGCTATAAAGTTTTATTTTTTCATCGTGTGAAATGAATGGAAAAGGTCTCACTTGAACGTGGGACTTTTTTTATTCCTTAGATTTTAGTTTGTGTTCATATGACTATTTTTATACTACAGGATAGAGATAAGATTTTTAGTCGAATTTAAAAGAAAGAGGCTCAAAAAATAAACCCCTTCAAATGAAGGGATTTATTTGCTTATCTGATGATTAAATATTCAACCATCAATTTAGGCGTAGCTGTCCAAGATTTTCATCTCGGAATTTCTTCTTCCTCTTCAAACTCAGGTTTAACCTGAACAATGAAGTCTTGACGATTTAGCCCGCGCCATAAGGCAAAAGCAGTACCAATATAAATAGAAGAATAGGTACCTACAAATATCCCGACAAACATTGCCACCGAGAACCATTTCAAACCATCACCGCCCAAAAGCATCATTGCAACAACCACCAGCATTAATGTCATAGAGGTGTGGATGGTACGACGGAGCGTTTCGGTTAAAGCGATATTAATAATTTCAACAGGCTCTGCACCACGAATTTTTCGGAAGTTTTCACGGATACGATCCGATACCACAATATTATCGTTCAGTGAAAAACCAATCAGGGCAAGAATAGCGGCAAGAACCGTTAAGTCGAATGGCCATTGCATCATCGCAAAAATACCCACTGCGACAATAATGTCATGGAATAATGAAAGTACTGCTCCCATCGCGAGTTTAAATTCAAAACGGATGGTGACGTAAATCAACATTAAAATGAGGGCCAAAGTGACCGCACCTGCCGAGCGAACATAGAGTTCATTACCCACCTGACCACCGACCGAGTCAACTTTATGGACTTGGGCTGGGTTATTCGGTAATTGAGCGGCTTTGGTAATAGCATTACTCAAATCTTCCACTTCAATATCTTGAACTGGCATACGCACTAAAAGGTCTTTATTACTTCCTAACGTTTGAACAACGGCATCTTTAAAACCAGCTTGATCTAAGGCTTTAACCACATCAGTTTGACTAGCCGCTTGTGCATAATTCAGCTCGGCAGAAACACCACCCGTAAAGTCTAAACCGAGGTTAAGCCCTTTGGTGGTGATAAAAAAGATACTGGCAATGGTCAAAATGATGGAGAAAATTGCTGCAGGTTTAGCAATTTTCATAAACGGAATGACCCGTTCATCATCTGGACGACCGTATTTTCTAGAATCGGGTTGAGTCATATCAGTCATTGTCGATCTCCTTAAATGCTCAACTTCTTCAAGTTACGTTTTTTGCCATAAATGAGTTGTACCACTGCACGAGTAACAGTAATCGCTGTAAACATCGAACAAACAATACCAATCATTAAGGTCACGGCAAAGCCTTTAATCGGACCTGTACCAATCGCAAATAGAATGAAAGCGACCAAGAATGTAGTCAAATTCGAGTCAAAAATGGTGTTATAGGCACGATCATAACCCGCCACAATCGCTTGCTTGGGCGATGCACCCCACTTCATTTCTTCTCGTATTCGCTCACAAATCAGAACATTGGCATCGACCGCCATACCAATGGTAATAACGATACCTGCAATACCCGGTAGGGTAAGAGAGGCGCCAATCCAAGACATCACCGTTAATAGCATTGCTAAGTTAACCACAAGGGCAAAATTCGCAATAAGACCGAATAGACGGAAGAAAACCACCATCCAAATGGCCACGAGAATGAAACCAATTTGGGTAGAGAGTACACCTTTGTCAATATTTTCTTGACCAAGACTTGGACCGACTACGCGTTCTTCTACAAAGTACATCGGTGCAGCCAGCGCACCTGCACGAAGCATTAAGGCAAGTTCAGCCGCTTCTTGTGGTGAATCTAGACCAGTAATACGGAATTGTGAACCCAGTACAGCTTGAATAGTAGCAGCATTAATCACGACAGATTCTGCATAAGGGGTACGTACTTCTGTCTGTGCACCTGTTACAGGATCTGGGACATAACTAATTCGTTGTTTATTTTCAATAAACAATACTGCCATGCGTTTACCCACTGCATTACGGGTTGCATCAGCCATCAGCTTGCCACCAGCACTGTCTAAGGTAATGTTAACCTCAGCGCCGCCCGAATCTTGACTAAAACCAGAGGATGCATTTTGTACACGCTCACCTGTCAAAATACGATTACGGTTTAACAATAATTGGCGACCACTCTCAATGGATTCATAAGCAAACGCTTCTGTACCTGGTGGTAATGCTTGACCATTCAATTTACCCGTATACGGATCAATATATTGGTCATTTAAGTCAGAAACTAAACGGAATTCCAAGTTTGCAGTACGACCTAAAACACGTTTTGCTTCAGCGGTATCTTGAACACCCGGAAGTTCAACCACAATACGGTTGCTACCTTGAGTTTGAACCAAAGCTTCTGCAACACCTAACTCATTAATACGGTTACGTAAGGTGGTTAAGTTCTGATTAACAGCATACGACTGAATTTCTTGTTTGCGTACATCGGTATAGTTCAAACGTAAGGTGGAACCAGAGCTAGCTGCAATGGCCTGTTGTGTAAATTCATTGCCATTACGACGTAGGAAGTCCATAGCCGCATCACGGTCAGCATTATTGGCAAACTGTACAGTAATGGTGTTGGCATTTAAGGCTAAACTGTTAAATTTCAGTTTGTTGTCACGGAACTGTCGACGTAAGTCTGTTGCTGAGGTTTCCATACGCTGACTAATGGCTTTATCCATATCCACTTCAAGTAAGAAGTGAACACCACCACGTAAGTCCAGACCCAACTTCATTGGTTTTGCACCAATTTTTTGTAGCCATTCTGGTGTGGTAGGCGCAAGATTCAGTGCAACAACATAATTATCACCAAGACCACGACGTAAGACTTCTTTGGCTTTTAACTGTGCTTCGGATGAGTCTAAACGTAAAAGGGCAGCATTATTACTAAAGCTGTTGTCATGACTGGGAATGCTTTCACTTTTTAATAATTGCTCTGCTTTTTGTACGATGCTCTGGTCAATTTGGGTACCAGCTTTGGCACCCGAAATTTGAACAGCAGGTTCATCTGGATACAAACTAGGCAGGGCATATAATGTGCTAATCACTAATACCACAATGATCAGCAGATATTTCCATGCTGGGTAACGCATTTGTTTTCTTCTTAAAATGAAAAAGTCGTGCTAGGGCACGACTTTTTTTTGATTAAAAGTTATTTAAAGTGCCTTCAGGCAAAACTGAAATCACACTTGCGCGTTGAACTTTTACTTCTACGCCACGGCTTAATTCAACCACGACAAAATCACCTTCAATTTTAGTGATTTTCCCCATAAGACCGCCAGCAAAAACCACTTCACTTCCTAGCCCTAAACTTTCAACCAAAGAACGGTGTTCTTTGGCACGTTTTGCCTGTGGGCGCCAGATTAAGAAGTAGAAAATTGCAACAAAAACGGCAATCATTAAAAGGTTAGTCATTAGACCGGGTTGTTGTGATGCTTCACCTGCTGCGTGTGCAGTAGAAATAAAAAGGCTCATTTCAATTTCCTAAACTAAAAAATGTATAATCAACTTAATGATAAATAAACGGACTTGCTGTGCAATTTACCTTGTCTTTTTCCTCAGCGCAAATGCTGAAAGATTAATCTTCAGGACAAGGCGGAACTTCTAGACCACGACGTGCATAAAAATCGTGAACATAAGCATCAAAAGTACCATTATCTAAGGCATCACGAATATCTTGGGTAAATCTTTGGTAATAACGTAAATTGTGAATGGTTCCAAGCATAGAGCCCAACATTTCACCGCATTTTTCTAAATGGAATAAATAAGCTCGCGTGAAATTTTGGCAGGTATAACAATCACAATGTGGATCGAGTGGACTTTGATCATGGCGGAATTTGGCATTGCGAATACGAACCAAACCATCTGTCACAAAATAGTGACCATTACGTGCATTACGGGTTGGCATGACGCAGTCAAACATGTCTACACCACGACGAATGGCTTCTACAATATCTTCTGGTTTACCCACACCCATTAAGTAACGTGGTTTTTCTTCAGGCATTTTTACAGGAAGATAATCTAGAACCTTAATCATTTCTTCTTTCGGTTCACCAACGGACAAGCCACCAATCGCGAACCCATCAAAATCAATTTCTTTTAAACCGTTTAAAGATTCGTCACGTAAATCTTCATACATGCCGCCTTGGATAATACCAAACAAGGCATTTTTATTTTTTAATACCTCATGATGTTGTGTTTTGCAGCGTTTTGCCCAACGAAGTGACAATTGTAGTGATTTTTGCGCTTCTTCATGGGTCGCTGGGTAAGGCGTACATTCATCAAAAATCATCACGATGTCAGAATTCAAAGTATGTTGAATATCCATTGAAATCTCAGGAGATAAAAAGACTTTTGAACCATCAATCGGAGAACGGAAAGTTACCCCATCTTCTTTGATCTTACGCATGGCGCCTAAACTAAAAACTTGAAAGCCGCCTGAATCGGTGAGAATGGGTTTGTTCCATTTCATGAATTTGTGTAAGCCACCATGTTCACGAATCACATCTAGACCAGGACGCAAGTAAAGGTGAAAAGTATTACCTAAAATAATTTGCGCTTTAATATCTTCAATGTCACGAGGCAACATGCCTTTGACTGTACCGTAAGTACCGACTGGCATAAATACGGGCGTTTCAATGACACCATGTTCAAGTGTTAAACGACCACGACGGGCACGACCCGACTGACCTAGTTTTTCAAACTTCATACATTATCCTGAACGAGAGCAAAGCACTGTCTTACTTCCAGTGCAAAGGCGAATAAACAGTTCGCTGCTAAAAGTTCGCTATTTTCCTAGATTACGCAGATAAACACCAGTGTTGTCGAGTTTTAACTCAATATTTTCTTTGTAAACAGAAGAGATGAAGGGGGACTATTTTATTGAAAAATCAGTAACCAGTTTAGACTGGAATGTTTTTTGGTTGCAGTAAATTCGAATAAGTTAAGTATAAATAATTGAATCGCAGGGAAGTAAGATAGAAAAATATTGGTATAAAAGAGGAGACTTCTTGCTTTTCTCAGAATCGAAAAATAAGAAGTCTGATGTCTTAAAAATTAGGACGATAATCAAAATTTTGAGTTGCAGCATGATCACGAAAAGGGCGAATGGCTTTTTTACCCAAGGTCATGGTGTTAACGATATTGTTTGGGAAAATTTGAATGTGATTGTTAAAGAGCTCTACATTACGGTTAAAGATAGTAATGGCTGCACCAACATTTTCATTTTGTTCTTCAATTTCACTCATCATTTTAAGATAAATTTCATTGGCTTTGAGTTCAGGATAGTTTTCAACCACTACATTTAAACTGCGCATCAACTCTTTATTTAGGCTTTCAATACGCTGTAATTGAGAAACATCTGCGCTATTGATGTTTAGGTTTAAAATATTTTGACGTAGTTCGGTCACTTTTTCTAAAGTACCTTGTTCAAAACTCGAATATTGTTCCACAAGTGGTTGTAAATCGTCCAAAATTTTAATTTTCTGGCGTTCATAGGTAGCAACATCAGACCATGCACGAATTGACGCATTATGATGACGTACAATATTGTTACGAATCATGATACAGGCAATGACTATGGCAATGATCAAGACGAAAAAAATCAACAGTCCCATCAATATTTCCCCAAAAATAAATATTTTCTATTTTAAAAAATGCGTTAAATCATCTTGTAATCTTTCAAGATAAGGTAATTTAAAAGTTCGTAAGTGTCCACGTAATGTCGAAATATCTTGAATATTTTTTGCTTGAGTCGAAATTTTAAATAAATTCAAAGGACCTAAAAAACACAAAGTAGAACGGGTAGGATGAAACATGAGATCGCCTTGACGCTGCTCAAAAAAATCAGCCAGTTTTAACACAAAGGCAGGGGTGAGTAATTTAGCGGTTTGCATTTCATCACTACCAAAAATATTTAGTTTTTGATTGGTTTGAATATCACTGGTATGCCAAGGAAAACGATAAGAATGATCAAAAGTTTTGTTGCCTGTGGTGACAGCAAGCCCTTGTATGGCTATGTCAAAAATAAACACGCCCCATAAATCTTTATGTATTTCTTTAACTTTGACATCATTCCCATTTTTATCCCTTACTCGGACTTCATTGACATAATGATATTGAAAAATCATGACTTGGTGTTGCTGCTCATTTTCATCTGTCCAAATGGTGCTGGCGTAATAGGGGAAATGATTGGAAATACTGCCCTGATTAAATACAGGGAACAAACGTTTTAAATGGGCAATAAATAAAACGGGTTGCAATGGAATGGAAATATGTTGTGGTTGTTGATGTGAGGCCAGTTGATATTTTTTAGCCATACTTTGTTGTTCTAAAAATTGTATAACTTCATGGATCGGGGCTTTGTCTTCATAACTGATATAAGCCCAGAACACCATCATCAATCCACAAAAACAGCTTACTTGGGTCCAAATATTCGCTGGATTGACCCATAAAATGAGAATAAAAAATACGCCTGTGGCAGCCAAAAATAACGGCAAGACATTTTCAAATTTAAGTACAATCGGGGCATTCCATGGGTGAAGTGCATCTAAAATATCTTGATGGCTTTGTGCCTTACGCCCAATTTCCCACAGCCGCGTAATATTACTAAAAACCCGTTCATTTTTCTTTCGACGTATATGAATGGACTGTCTAACAGTATCAAGCGGCATGGTCTGCTTCTTTTTATCAGTAAAGTTTAAGGATGGATTTGATCAATTAACATGGCATCGCCATAACTAAAGAAGCGATACTGTGCTTCTACCGCATGCTGATAGGCATTTAAAATAGCATCGCGATTAGACAAGGCAGAAACTAACATTAATAAGGTGGATTCTGGTAAATGAAAATTGGTAATTAAACGATCAATGACTTTAAATTGATAGCCGGGATAGATGAAAATTTGAGTATCACCTGTCCATGCAGCGAGTTTTCCACCGTGGGCTTGCGCTGCACTTTCAACAGCACGTGTTGCAGTGGTGCCCACTGAAATGACTTTATTACCACGTGCTTTGGTTTGACGAATCAGATCAACCGTGTGTTCTGGAACATCACACCATTCGCTGTGCATAATATGATTGGCAATATCGCTGCTACGTACAGGTAAAAAAGTGCCTGCGCCGACATGTAAAGTGACAAAAGTTTTCTGAATCCCTTTGGCTTCTAATTTTGCGAGTAAGTTCTGATCAAAATGTAGACTCGCCGTCGGTGCTGCAACACTGGCCAGTTTGGTTGGGTCATTAAACACAGTTTGATAACGTTCTGTATCAATTTCTTCTGCTTCACGGTTAAAGTAAGGGGGGATGGGTAAAGCACCATACTGATCAAGTACATCTAAAATCGGTTGTGAAAACTCGACAATAAATAAATTTTCATGACGACCTTGGATGGTTACTTTTATTTCATCTTCACCTACAAAAAGTTCAGCACCTGTTTTAGGGGAGTTACTGGCTTTAATATGACAATGCGCAATAAATTTATCTTGTATGCGTTCAACTAAAACTTCTACTGCACCGCCTGTTGCACGTTTACCTTTTAAACGCGCTTTCATGACTTTAGTGTCGTTAAGGATGAGTAAATCACCTGCATCAAGTAAATTCAAAATATCGGTAAAATAACCATCGTGATATTGCCCTTGAGCATCTAAGTGTAAAAGGCGTGAAGCACTACGCGTATTTAAAGGGTAGCGAGCAATGAGCGCATCAGGGAGAACGAAGTTAAAGTCAGAAAGTTGCATTTTCACTAAATAGGAATAAAAAAAACAGCTGTATTATAGTCTTGAAAAAGCAATACAAGATCATATCTGGCGTTTTTTAAGACAAAGTTTTTGATTTTGCTTTAAAAGTGAACGATTGATGAGGCTGGAGAATTGACAATTCAAAGTTTGATAGTAATATAGCCTCACAAGTTAACAGCTTGCAGCCCCTTTCCCGAGGTGGTGAAATTGGTAGACGCGGCGGACTCAAAATCCGCTGTCAGAGATGACGTGTCGGTTCGAGTCCGACCCTCGGGACCAGATTCAAAACCCCAAACCCGCACTAAAGGTTTGGGGTTTTTATTGGCCTAATGAAAAATTTACTAAATTTAAAAAACTCAAATATAGTGAAAATGATCAATACAAAATAAATCTGACTAAATTTTTCACCTTAATCTGCTTACACTGTTTTTGATTGTAATTTATGTGAAAATTTGTTAATACAGTTAAGGTGAGAGTTCGGTTTTTTATCCATAAAAAGTAAAACAGTTTGACGAGGCCGAGATGAATATGCAGTTACTTGAAATAGGCTTAGAAACTGAGCAGCTCAGTGCATGTCAAATATCATTATTGCTGGGTGTATTTACTTCAGATAATCGTATTGATCGTTTTTTAAAAACTGCCTGCAAAATGTTAGATGCCCAGAATGGTTTTCTTGCTTTTCACAATGAACCCTACATTTGGTATTCTTCTTCTGACTGTTTTAAAGCATTTCATGCAAAAAAAGAAGCCAACTTACTCTCGTTTTTTGATGGGCAAAGTGTTCTGACCCAGCAACATCAGAATTATGCAGCATTTTCTGAACATGTGCAGGATTTAGGCGTACCTCATCAACGTATTATGGCTTTTGATTTAAAAATCAATGAAACAGAGTCGATTGGCCAATTTTTGTTATTTGATGATCAGTTAAAATCTTTTGATGATCAAAATTTAGAGTTTGTTCAAGAATTTGCTGCAAGCCTCATTCAGTCAATTGAGTTGGGTTTAGAGCATGCACAATTAAAAGAAATGTATGAGCAACAATCTGCTTTAAATATCAGTAAAACCAAGTTTTTTCAAATTATTGCCCATGATTTACGTGCACCCTTTCATGGGTTGATTGGTTTTTGTGAAGTTCTGGCACAGGAACGCGATACGCTAGATGATACTAATATTCAGAGTATTGCCGATTATTTGCTCGATACATCACAATCGACTTATAACCTTTTAGAAAGTTTATTGAATTGGGCAATGGCAGCGGGTGGCCGTTTTGTGTATCACCCAATCAATTTTAATTTAAAACAGTCCTCTAAAATTGTTTTTGATGTCTTGAATACTTTGGCCATCAAGAAAAATATTCAGTTAATTGATTTGGTGCCAGATGATTTAAAAGTCTATGCCGATATCAATATGGTAACTTCTGTTTTACAAAATTTAGTTTCAAATGCGCTGAAATTCACCTATGTCGATGGTTCGGGTACAGTCACCATTCGTGCAGAAAAGTCTGAATATACCGTCAATATTTATATTCAGGACACGGGTTTGGGTATGTCGCAAAGTCAAATTGATGCACTTTTTCAACCGCGGCTAACAGCAAGTTTTAAAGGTACGGCAGGTGAAAAAGGCATGGGCTTGGGCTTGGTTTTGTGTCAACGCTTTGTCGACTTGAATCAGGGTAAAATTTCCGTACAGTCTAAAGAAGGTGAAGGAACTACGTTTAAGGTGTCTTTACCGCTGGCTTTGAATGAGCATCAAGCTTTGTCAGTAGAAAATATCAAACACGTTGTTCTTGAATAAAAAACATAAAATTTAAGATTTATTTTCCACGCATTCATTTTCAACTGCTATAAATAGAAAAAACCAAGTGGAAGATGTGGAAATGAATGCGGAACAATTGCATAGAACATTACGTGCGAGCCAATATGCCGAGTTGGTATTGGGAAATCACGCAGTTTTATTAGAACAAGACTATGCTGTTGACCAATTTCTAAGTCCGTTAAGCACGACTCAAATTCAAAATTCCGTTCAAATGTGTTTGCATCAAATTACCGATGAAACTGTATGGATGCGAGAAATTCGTATTCTACGTGCACGACTGATGTTTCGTTGGATTTGGCAAGATGCAAATCAACTTACCGATGTCGTCACATTAACGCGTGAGCTTTCAGATTTTGCTGATGCTGCTATCTGTGCTGCCAAAGATTTTGCCCGTATCCCATTAGTTGCTAAACATGGTGAACCGATTGGATACAATGGTGCAATGCAAAACTTAATTGTGATTGCAATGGGGAAATTGGGTGCACAAGAACTGAATCTTTCGAGTGACATTGACCTGATTTTTGCCTTCGATGAACAAGGCGAAACCAATGGACGCAAAGACATAGATGTACAGCAGTTTTGTATTTTATGGGGACAAAAACTGATATATCTACTGGATCACATGACTGCAGATGGTTTTGTTTTTCGTGTAGATATGCGTTTGCGTCCGTGGGGAGATGGTTCAGCTTTGGCGATTAGCCACGTGGCATTAGAAAAATACTTAAGTCAGCATGGGCGCGAATGGGAGCGTTATGCTTGGATTAAGGCACGTATTGTAACGGGTGGAAAAGAAGGTGTAGAACTGCTCGATATGACACGACCTTTCGTGTTTCGAAAATATGTCGATTACACTGCTTTTGAAGCCATGCGTGAAATGAAAGCCATGATTGAGCGTGAAGTATTACGACGTAATATTGAAGATGATATTAAGCTTGGTGCAGGGGGAATTCGCGAGGTTGAGTTTATTGTGCAAGTCTTTCAGCTGATTTATGGGGGAGCTAAATTTGAACTGCAAGACCGTCAATGCTTGGTCAGTCTGCATCATTTAGGTGAGTTTGGTTTACTTGAAGCGGATGCAGTGACTGAGTTGGAAGATGCATATTTATTCTTGCGTCGTGTTGAACATGCCATTCAAGCGTTGAATGATCAACAAACCCAGTCCTTACCAAGTGAACCAGATTTACGCCATCGCATGATTGAAACTTTAGGCTTTACTGATTGGGAGGCGTTTATTTCTTTTCTCAATCAGAAACGTGCCAAAGTCATTTATCAGTTTGAACATTTAATTAAAGAAAAAGAACCTGATCCACTGCTAGAAAGTTTTAGCCAACTCGAAAAACAATTAGATAACGTGTTGGATGCAAGTGCTAAAAATTTGGTTCATGAATTCTGGCATGGGCATGCCTTAAAAAAATTGCCCGCAAAAGCAGTACAACGTTTAAAAACGTTTTGGCCGCATTTGATTGAAGCTATTTTACAATCCAATAAACCACAAATTGCACTGCTGCGCTTAATGCCTTTGGTAGAATCGGTGATGCGGCGTACTGTGTATTTGGTGATGCTGATTGAAAGTAAAGGAGCCTTGCAGCGCTTGGTCAAAATGGCGACTGTGAGTCCATGGATATGTGAAGAATTGACTCATTATCCTGTTTTACTTGATGAATTTTTATCGATGGATTTTGAATTGCCTCGACGCAAAGATTTAGAAGATTCTTTACGTCAGCAATTATTACGAATTGAAATTGATCAAGTTGAAGATCAGATGCGAGTACTCCGTTTATTTAAAAAATCTAATGTTTTAGCTGTGGCTGCAAGTGATGTATTGGCTGAAAGCCCACTGATGAAAGTGTCTGATGCCTTGACTGATATTGCTGAAGTATCGGTGAATGCGACCTTGAACTTGGCTTATCAAATCACAGCAAAAAAACATGGTTTTCCACTCGATGCTGAAGGAAATCGCTGCTCAGTGAGCCATACCGCTTTCGCTGTGGTTGGGTATGGTAAATTGGGCGGTATTGAGCTGGGTTATGGCTCAGACTTAGATTTGGTGTTTATTCACTACATGAGTGAACAGGGCGACACTGACGGCTTAAAACAAATTAGTGGTTTTGAGTTTGCCATGCGAGTTGGACAAAAATTTATGTCCTTAATGACCACACAAACTTTAGATGGACGAGTTTATGAAATTGATACCCGTTTACGTCCCTCTGGCGAAGCGGGTTTATTGGTGACCAGTTTAAAAGCTTTTGAACAATATCAGTTGAAAAGTGCGTGGTTATGGGAGCATCAGGCCTTGGTACGGGCACGTTCGATTGCGGGGGAACAAAGTCTGCGTGAAAAATTTGAATTACTGCGTTGTCGGATTTTAATTCAACCGCGAGAGGAAACAAAAGTTCGCGCAGAAGTGCTTAAAATGCGTCAAAAAATGAAAGACCATTTGGGCTCTTCCAAAGAACAGCAAAAAGATGGAATTTTTCATTTAAAACAGGACGCGGGTGGTATCGTTGATATCGAATTTATGGCACAGTATGCGGTGTTAGCTTGGAGTGGGTCGAATCCTGATCTCGCCCATTATTCCGACAATGTACGAATCCTTGAAGATGCCGCAAAAGCCAGTTGCTTATCCAGTGACGATGCGACCGCATTGATTCAAGCTTATCTCAGTGAACGAGCCGAGAGCCACCGTTTAGCACTTGCAAATCAATCCATGCAAGTGAATGCTACGGATTGGCACGATACCCGCGTGATCGTTTGCAAGTTATGGCAAAGATTAATTGATCCAACTGCAACTATTTGCATTGGATAAACATGACTGTGTATAAAAAATGGAGAGTGCGCCATGAACTTGGCTGATCGTGATGGTTTTATTTGGCAAGATGGACAAATGGTTGATTGGCGTGAGGCAAAAATTCACGTCCTAACACATACCTTGCATTATAGTATGGGTGTGTTTGAAGGTGTCCGTGCCTATGAAACTCCGAATGGAACCGCGATTTTCCGTTTGCAGGATCATACAAAACGTTTGCTTAACTCTGCAAAAATCTATCAAATGAAAGTTCCATTTGACCATAAAACATTAGAGCAAGCCCAAATTGATGTGGTGCGTGAAAATAAATTAGCATCATGCTATTTGCGTCCAATCATTTTTATCGGTTCTGAAAAATTGGGTATTGCTGCAACGGACAATACCATTCATGCCACTGTTGCTGCTTGGAGCTGGGGTGCTTACCTTGGTGATGAAGCGATGGCAAAAGGCATTCGCGTTAAAACTTCATCATTTACTCATCACCATCCAAACGTGACTATGTGTAAGGCAAAAGCCTCGGGTAACTATACCTTGTCTATTCTTGCACATCAGGAAGTGGCTCATTCGGGTTATGACGAAGCGATGTTAATGGATCCACAAGGTTATGTTTGTCAAGGTTCTGGCGAAAATGTATTTTTGGTGAAAGATGGTGTATTACATACACCTGATATCTCAGGTGGTGCACTCGACGGTATTACTCGCCAAACGATTATCACCATTGCCAAAGATTTAGGTTATGAAGTGGTTGAACGCCGTATTACACGCGATGAGTTCTACATTGGTGACGAAGCTTTCTTTACGGGTACAGCTGCTGAAGTAACGCCAATTCGCGAATATGATGATCGTGAAATTGGTTGTGGTTCACGTGGTCCAATTACCACACAAATTCAAAAAGCATTCTTTGATGCAGTTCAGGGTAAAGACCCTAAATATGCACACTGGTTAACTTACGTAAAATAAGCTGATCGGTTAAGATGAAAAGGCGAAACAATAGTTTCGCCTTTTTTATTGATTGAAATTTGAGTTTATATTCTTTTTAGGACACTTTTATGCATATTGTCTATGTGAGTGATGGTAAAGCAGGGCACCGTTCACAAGCTGTAGGATTGTATAAAGCGATGCAGCGGCAAAGCAATATTGAAGTGACTTTTCAAGAAATATCTATACAGGAACTGCCTATTTTTTCACTTTTAAAAGCGATATGGGCACGAGGCTTTGGGTTATTTGAAAAAAAAGCAGATTATATTTTTGGAGTGGGGAGTCATACCCAAGCACGTGTTTTATTGCTGGGGAGAGTTTACCCTAAAGCCAAAACCGTGATTATGATGAAACCTAACTTTCCAGTGAATTGGTTTGATTATGCCATTATTCCACAACACGATCGTGTGAAAGAGTCTATGCATGTCATTACTACACAAGGGGCTTTAAATCCGATTGTGAATGAAAATCGTCATCAACCAAATAGAATATTAATTGCATTAGGTGGAAATTCTAAGCGACATCAATGGAATGATGAAAAAGTTTTATCGAGTATTCAGCGGCTCGTAGAAAATAATGTTCAAGCAACGTTTATTTTAACCACTTCAAGACGGACACCTGATACTTTTTTGGAAACATTGGCTCAGCAAAATTTTTATTCAAAATTGCAGATTTTTCCAGTTGAGCATACGCCACAAGGGTGGGTGTTTGAAGAAATGCAAAAAGCAGAAGCCGTTTGGGTGACAGAAGATAGTGTTTCGATGATTTTTGAGGCTTTGACCGCAGGTTGTCAAGTAGGAATCATTGAAATAGACCGTTTGAAATCTGATAGAATTACCCAATTATTAGATCAGCTTTTATCTAATGATCTATTAGATAAACAGCATATTAAATTATTAAATTTAAAATTGGATGAAGCGTCTCGCGTCGCTGATATTTTATTAAAACATAGAGATGTTTTTTAGATGAAAATTTTACATATCGCAAACTTTGGTTTTAATAAACAAGGTGCACATTTTTATTGTACAGACCGTAAGATTTCCGCTGGTCTCATTGAGAATGGCCATTTTGTTTATGATTTTAGTTTCCGTGATATGGCGCGAATGGGTACGGTCTTTAAAACTAAAAAATTAGGTGCAAGTTGGGCCAATAAAGAAATTTTAAAAATTGTGGATCATATTGAACCAGATTTAGTGCTGATTGGTCATAGTGACTTAATGAGTCCAGAGGTTTTAAAAAAAATTAAGCAACACTATCCAAAAACTAAAATAGCTTTTTGGTATGTCGATCCCTTGTATATAGAGCATAAACTGGGCTTTGTTCGTGAATTTTCACCTTATTTGGATGCAATTTTTTGTACCACGGGCGGTAAGTATCTTGAAAAACTCAAGCAACCGCATTTAAAAGTGGCGTATATGCCGAATGTTGGACATCGTAATGTTGAACAATTAAAACAATTTGAATCGACCAATATTGATAAAGAATTTATTTTCTGTGGTGTCGTGTATAAAGAGCCTGAGCGTGAAAAGTTCTTAAAAGAATTAGCCGATATTTTAAAAAATAGTCATATTCAATATCAATACTATGGTTGTTTTGAACAACCCGGAGTGTATGGAAAAGGCTATTACAAAGTTCTTGCCCAATCGCGTATGGGCTTAAATTATTCACGCAAAAATGATGTGACTTTGTATAGTTCAGACCGAATTGTGCAACTCACAGGCAATGGTTTATTGACGTTTAGTCCACGCATTCCGGGCTTCGATCAACTCTATACTGAACAAGAAGTGGTTTATTTTGATGATCAGTTCGATTTAGCTGAAAAAATTCAATTCTATGCTGCACATCCTGAAGATGCGAAACGTATTGCCGAAGCGGGTTGGAATAAAACACGCGCCAGTTTCAATGCTAAACGGATTACGCAATTTATGGTCGAAGTCACTTTTGATCAGCCATTATCAGAAGCCTATGAATGGTCACATGAGGTCTATGCATGATTTGGTTGCTTTATATTGTAGTGGGCTTCATCGCACTAGCCGCGCTGTTATATCTGTTGGGTAACTATACTTTTTGGTTGCCTTTTCGCAGTGCAAAGTTACCTAGAATTGTGATGTTGCATCAGGTGACACCACATGAAGATGCTTCGGGAATGAATATGCCTCCCCAGAAGTTTGAGCAGCTATTACAGTATTTAGTGAATAAGAGTAGTACCTTTTGTTTTGTTTCTGAGCTTGATCAATATCAGGGGCAAAAGCATGTCGTTGCTTTGTCCTTTGATGATGGTTTCTTGGATAACTATCAATATGCTTATCCACTACTGAAAAAATATCATGCCAAAGCGACCATTTATTTAGCCACGCAAATTGAAGGCATTGAAAAATTAGCGCCTGAACACATTCGTGAAATGGCAGAATCAGGCTTAATTGAGTTTGGCGCACATACCCAGCATCATGTGAACTTACTGAAATTAAGTGATAATGAAGCTTATCAAGAGATGCAAAATTCTAAACATGATGTTGAAGCACTTGTTGGACATTGTCCAAGTTTTGCTTATCCTTTTGGGCGTTTTAATGAAAAACATCAACAAATGGTCAAACAGATTGGCTTTAAAAATGCCGTCTCAACACGCAAAAAAGTTGAAACCTATACTGAATTAAATCAATTTAATATTCCCCGCGTCAGTACACATGGGGCAATGAATGCGCTGCAAATGCGGATTGCTTTAGCCAAAGGACGTTATAAATTATGAGTATTTCATGTAGTGTTTATATCGTCACTTTGAACTGTGCGGCTTGGCTTGAAGACACTTTAAATAGTGTTGCTGATTTTGCAGAAGTGATTATTTTGGATTCAGGTAGTACCGATGATACCTATAAAATTGCCCAAAGCTTTCCAAATGTAAGCATTAGCCATCAAGATTGGCACGGTTATGCAGCCCAAAAAAGTCTCGCTTTGGCACAATGTCAGCAAGATTGGGTACTGAATTTAGATGGTGATGAAGTTTTATCTGATGAGCTCAAACACGAGATTGAAGCAACTATTCAAGCCAATCATATTGATGCTTTAATTACCCCGATTAATGATGTGTTTTTAGCTGTACCGAATAGTAAGCATACGAAAAAACATGCCAAAGTTCGTTTTTTTCGTAAAAGCAAAGGACAGTATGATCTTGCCAATAAAGTGCATGAAAATGTGATTATTGATGGGACAAG
Organism: Acinetobacter albensis; assembly: GCF_900095025.1. Taxonomy (GTDB): domain Bacteria; phylum Pseudomonadota; class Gammaproteobacteria; order Pseudomonadales; family Moraxellaceae; genus Acinetobacter; species Acinetobacter albensis. Next base: position 51,861 of record NZ_FMBK01000014.1, read on the forward strand.
TGTTCGTGCCAGCGGTGATATTTATCACTATGGCGAATCGAGTATTTTTGTCAAAGTTGAAAAAAATAATCAATATTCTAATTTAAAAGCTGCTGAAAAATTTCAAAAAGGCAAAGAACCAAGTGTATTAAAATTAACTTTGGTCATGCCCATGACTTTTCTAAAGTCATATTTTATTCGTCGTAGTTGCTTAAATGGCTGGCGTGGATTTGTAAATAGTATGATCAATGCCTTTTATGCTTTTTTAAAAGAAGCCAAGCTATTTGAACAGCACTTGCAGTCTAAAAAAAATAATAGAGATGAGAGATGAAGATTGTTCAGGTTTTAGCCACCAGTGGCGGTATAGGAGGGCTTGAACAACACACATTTAACCTTGTGAATGAACTCTCTTTATTTAATGAGGTGCATATTATTGCGCATCCATGCTATGCCGAAAAATTTAATCCAAATGTTCGATTTCATGCAATTGATTTTTCGCGTAGTCGTTGGAATATTATTTTACTTTGGCAGCTAAAGCGTTTGATTAATCAAATTCAACCCGAGATCGTACATGCTCAAGCAGGTAAAGCGTCTGAGTTAATCGCACGAATTCGTCCATATTTAGCGAATACTAAAATTGTGACCACAATACATGGTACTAAAAAGAATAAGTCTGCCTATTTAGTGGGTGATGCCGTGATTGCAGTAAGTCAGGCATTGACCCAATGCATTCCAGTCAATAAAGCCAAGGTGGTTTATAATGGTGTTTATCCACAACCTATCTTATCCCTTGATAAAAAAATAAATTTAAAAAAAAGCATTGAAACACAATTTCCAAACTTAGATTCCAATAAAAAAATAGTGATGTGTATTGGTCGCTTAGAGCCAGTGAAGAATATTGCTTTACTGATTCATGCGATGCAGAAAATTGATGCAAATTTATGGATTGTAGGTGATGGTTCTTTACGCCAATCACTGGAAGCACAAGTTAGCCAACAACAGATGCAAGATCGAGTCACATTTTTGGGTTTTAGAACGGATGCACGTGATTTACTGCAACTTGCCCATGTTGTGGCGTTGTCTTCAGATCGGGAAGGTTTCCCTTTGGTCATGGTGGAAGCGCTGCAAAGCGATAAGGTTATGGCGTCAACCAAAGTCAATGGGGTTATTGAATGGTTGCCTGAGATGTATTTAGCCGATATTGGGGACGCTCAAGGTTTGAAGGCTGCTATTGAAAATGCCCTAAATCAAACATCCCAATTGGATTTTCAGCCCTTATTTTCCCGTGCTAAAGCGGAATTAACGGTTGAAGCCATGACACAGCAAACACTACAGGTTTATCAGCAGTTGCTGTCTGTATAATTACATTTTAGGTGTAAGACGAATAGCATCGAGAACCACAAAGTTATTTTCAGCATTAATGGTATGACAGCCGTCATCTTCACTATGCCAATGCGGTAAAACAACCTCGAATAACTGTTCTTGATATTCAGTGGGGCTTAATTTAATAATTTCTTTTAGTTCAATATTGCCGCCATAACGTTTTAATGAATCTTGACTCGGGCGTACCAGTTTGCCGTCATAGACAAATGGTTTACCTGCCATGCGGAATTGTTGTTGGCCTGTGCAGACCGGATTTTTAGGATGCTCTTTCCAATCAGGTTGCAAAATATTATGGGTATAAAATAAATCTAAACGATCACCAAATTTTTTACAATTGCGCCGTGTTGAGGTAAATAAATACCACATGCCTTCATGATAAAAAGGCGTTGTATCAACAGCTTCAATACCTTCTAAAAGGTTTGAATGTTTCTCCCATTGCATCGGAAAATCTTTACATTTCCAAAGTTCAACTGTTTTGTTGGCACTGGTTTCAGGAATCATATACCAGTCATTTTCAACTTTGAATACACAGGGATAAGACAGGTGGTAATCCAGTTTTAAAATCGTCTGTGGTTCTGTATAGGTGCCATCTTTAAAGACTTCTAAAACCGATAAAAAACCAACAGGGTGTTGATCATCGACTTCTTCAAAAAAGATAAAATGACGATCATCATTATGTATATAAAAACAATCGGCAAAAGTAAATTTTTGGGGAGAATGAATTTCGAATAAATGATTTAATTGATTTTGATTATTTAAGGGCTCATTCAGCCAACCAAAACGAATATACCAATGTGAGTCAAAATTTTTGGCCTGTTGATTCTGTTGGTATTTGTACCATTTTTTTAAGAAGATGCGTTTCATTGCCAAGGAAAAATATAAAAAACTATCCATCTAATTCTACATTATATATCATTCAACAAGTGTGAAAAGGTGAGCCTCAATGAAAATTTATGTCATAAGTATTGAAGATGAAAACTCTCTCCGATTAAAGAAATTTTTAGATCAAGATTTTTTTAAAAATGGGCAATTGTCTTTGACTAAAATTGGTATTAAAGGGGGAGATCTTTCTGCAAAAGAATATTTCGAAAAAGCAGTGCGAGGCCGTTCAAAGCCATTAACTCCAGCAGAGCTAGGCTGTACCTTGTCTCATTTAACAGCACTGAAATCCTTTTTAGCTACAGATGATGAGTTTGCTTTAATTTTTGAAGATGATGCTATTTTACCAAAGCAGCTGACTCTGAAGAGTTTAGAAGAAGAAATTAAAAATTTTAATTTACCTAAGAATGTGCTGTTTAGTTTAGGCGGCATACAAATGAAAGAAAGCCTGAAAGTCAGAGGTACTTTAAGAGATCAGCTGTTTCTAGACAAGCAAGTATTAGAGGTACATCCTCATTTTTATAATAGGGTGAATTACGCTGTTGCTTATGTTGTAGATCGTGATATGGCGCAAAATCTACTTGATTATCATCGGCAAATTAGAAAAGCGGATGACTGGAGTTTCTTATTTGATTTTAATAAGAATTCAAATATTTTAATGACTCATATTGTTGATCATCCCGTTATTGAAGCCGGAGAGACAAATACTCAGTTAAGCGCAATCGAGGGTGAACGTGTAAAATCCACCAATTTACCTCAAAGTATTTATGGTAATTCACTCGGGTATAATTTTGCAAAATTAAAGTATAAAACTTATCCCCGATAAGAGTAGATGTGAGAGAGCGAGTTTGAAAAAATATTTAATCAGTATTGAAAATAACGAAAGTCAAAGACTTAAAGTTTTTTTTGATCAGCAAATTTTTAATTCATCCAGAAATGAATTTAAGAAATTTGGTGTAAAAGGTATTGATTTAACCGTCAAAGAATACTTTGAATTGGCTGTTGCAGGACATGCCAAAGCACTTACTCCAGGCGAACTTGGCTGTACTTTATCTCACCTTGAAGCTCTGAAAGATTTTTTAAAGACAACGGATAAATATGCCATCATCTTTGAAGATGATGCTCTACAGGATGGAGACTTTTCTTTCGATGATATTGAAAATAATCTAGAGCATCTTGGTTTAGAAAATTGTTTCTTTTTTAGTTTGGGTGGAATTCAATTAGTGCATAGCCAAAAGGTTAAGGGAACTTTTTATTCTAAACCTATGTTGGAACGCAATATTTTAAAAGTGCACCCTTATTATTATCATAAATTTGTCTCTGCATATGCCTATATTGTAGATCGAAAAATGGCAGAACTCTTATTACGTTATCATTCAACGCCACAAGTTTTTGATCATTGGGCTGGAGTGGCTTGTTTGGAACCAAATATTAATCTTTATGCTACATATCTCTTTGACCATCCCCCTGTGAACCCTACTGAAACAGCCAGTTATTTAGAAATGGAAAGAATTCAAAATTTGAGAGTTCTTAATCAAAATCATGATCCGCATAAATTTTATCAACCGCTTTTAAAGCTACTGGTTAAATTATCTTTAAAAAACTATCGCGTGAAATCCTAAGATCTCATTATAAAAACTCTGAATTGGTGTTGTATGAAATATTTAATCACAGGTGGTGCGGGCTTTATTGGTTCGGCCGTAATTCGTCATATTATTCACAATACTAATCATGAAGTATTAAATGTAGATAAACTTACCTATGCAGGGAATTTAGAGTCTCTTATTTCAGTATCTGAAAATCCACGTTACCAGTTTAGTCAAACTGATATTTGTGATCGTTCAGCGCTAGATCAAATATTTAATGAATTTCAGCCAGATGCAGTAATGCATTTAGCTGCTGAGTCTCATGTAGATCGTTCGATCGATGGTCCAGCAGCCTTTATTCAAACTAATATTGTGGGAACTTATACACTTTTAGAAGCAACCCGAAAATATTGGTTAGCTTTAGATGAACATAAAAAGCAAAGTTTCCGCTTTCATCATATCTCTACCGATGAAGTTTATGGCGATTTGGAAGGAACCACTGATTTATTTACCGAAAAAACTTCCTATGAACCAAGTTCACCTTATTCTGCAAGCAAAGCCAGTTCAGACCATCTGGTTCGGGCTTGGAATAGAACCTATGGTCTACCAACGATTGTGACCAACTGTTCGAATAATTATGGACCTTATCATTTTCCAGAAAAACTGATTCCTTTGGTGATTTTGAATGCCCTAGAAGGTAAAGCCTTACCTATTTATGGCAATGGCCAACAAGTGCGTGATTGGTTATTCGTAGAAGATCATGCTCGTGCCCTTTATAAGGTTGTGTCTGAGGGCTTGGTTGGGGAAACGTATAATATTGGCGGACATAATGAAAAAGCCAATATTGAAGTTGTCCAATATATTTGTGAATTACTCGAAGAATTAATTCCAATTAAGCCAGAAGGTATAGCGAAATACGAAGATTTAATTACGTACGTAAAAGATCGTCCAGGGCATGATGTTCGTTATGCAATTGATGCGAGTAAAATAAAGAATGAACTTGGATGGGTGCCACAAGAATCTTTTGAAACAGGGTTAAGAAAAACGGTAAATTGGTACTTGAATAACTCTGAATGGGTTGCACATGTACAGAGCGGTGAATACCAAATATGGGTGAACAAGCAATATCAGGTACAATTATGAGAATCTTGTTGCTTGGGAAAAATGGCCAAGTGGGATGGGAATTGCAACGTTCACTTGCTCCTTTAGGTGAAGTCATTGCATTGGATCGCCACGGCCATAATGGTTTACAGGGTGATATGTCTAAACCAGAGGCAGTTAAGCAAACTATTTTAAAACTTAAACCAGATATTGTTGTGAACGCAAGTGGTTATACGGCAGTCGACTTGGCAGAAACTGAACAAGATTTGGCAAAACAGATTAATTTTAATGCAGTACAAAGTATTGCAGAAGCTTGTATGAAAATAGAGGCTTTGTTGGTTCATTACTCAACAGATTATGTATTTAGTGGGCAAGGAAATTCCGCTTTTTTAGAGTCAAGTGAAGTTGATCCCATTAATATGTATGGAAAAACTAAAGCCCAGGGTGAACAGGCTATTGTAAGTTCAGGCTGTAAATATCTTATTTTTAGAACTTCATGGGTGTACGCAGTAAAAGGGAAAAACTTCTTGAAAACTATGCTGAATTTAGCTCAGCAACGTGAAGAGTTATCAATTATTAATGATCAGATTGGAGCACCGACTTCAGCTGAATTAATTGCAGATGTTACAGCTCAAGCAATTCGTGAAGTAACAAATGAAAACTCTAAAATCGGTATTTATCATTTGGTTGCAGGTGGAGAAACTTCTTGGTTTGATTATGCAAACTATGTGTTTGAACAAGCTAAATTGGCAGGTGTTGAACTTAGGATCAAAAAAGTAAGTCCAATCCCTACAACGGCTTACCCAACACCAGCAAAAAGACCATATAATTCAAGACTAAATAACCAAAAACTTCAAAGCACTTTCCAGTTAATCTTACCAGAATGGAAATTAGGTGTACAAAGAACATTAACGGAGTTATTGAACAAATGAGTTTAAACCGTAAAGGTATTATTTTAGCAGGCGGTTCAGGTACACGTTTACATCCCATTACCAAAGGGGTTTCAAAACAATTACTACCTATTTATGATAAGCCCATGATTTATTATCCGCTTTCTGTGCTCATGTTAGCGGGTATTCGTGAAGTACTCATTATTTCTACCCCAGAAGATTTACCAAATTTTGAGAAATTATTAGGCGATGGCTCACAATTTGGGATCGAACTGAGTTATAAAATACAACCTTCTCCAGATGGTTTAGCTCAGGCATTTCTTATTGGTGAAGAATTTATTGGTCACAGCTCAGTCTGTCTTATTTTGGGTGACAATATTTATTATGGTCAAAGTTTTGGTAAACAATTAGAAGCTGCAAATAGTTGTGAGCATGGTGCTACAGTATTTGGCTATCACGTAACAGATCCTGAGCGTTTTGGTGTTGTTGAATTTGATTTAGCAGGAAAAGTGCTGAGTATTGAAGAAAAACCAACTCAACCAAAATCACAATACGCAGTGACAGGACTTTATTTCTATGATAACCGAGTGATTGAATTTGCGAAACAAGTGAAGCCTTCTGCACGCGGTGAACTTGAAATTACAGATATTAATAATGCGTATCTGAAAGATGCTTCATTAAACGTGGAGTTATTGGGCCGTGGTTTTGCATGGCTAGATACGGGAACTCATGAGTCATTATTAGAAGCAGGTCAGTTTGTCTATACGATTGAAAAAAGACAATCTTTAAAAGTTGCATGTTTAGAAGAAATTGGTTTTCACCAAGGTTGGATTTCTAAAGAGCAACTTACTGAAAGTGCTGAATCGTTAAAGAAAACTGAATATGGAGAATATCTCTACAAATTATTGGAAGAAGCAAAGTGAAAGTGGAAACGACCAAAATTGAAGGGTTAGTAATTCTTCATCCAAGTGTATTTGGAGATGATCGTGGTTGGTTTATGGAAAGTTTTAATCAACAATATTTCGAGCAAGTATTAACTGAACTCAATTTACCAATCCCTACTTTTGTACAAGATAATCATTCATTATCCCAAAAAGGGGTTTTACGTGGGTTGCATTTTCAAACAGCACCCTCTGCACAAGGAAAACTTGTACGTGTAGTTCAAGGAAAAGTTTGGGATGTAGCTGTTGATATTCGTCCTGATTCTAAAACTTACGGTCAATGGGTTGGGGTTGAATTAAGTGCTGAAAATAAAACTATGTTCTGGATTCCAGAAGGTTTTGCACATGGTTTTATTGCACTGGAAGATAATACTCAATTCCTTTATAAAACAACCAACTATTATAATAAAGAAAGTGAAGGTGCAATTATTTGGAACGATCCCACACTTGCGATTGATTGGCCACTGCAGCAAGTAACTGAAGTATTAATTAGTGAAAAAGATCGAGGAGCGCTCAATTTTCAACACTTATTGCAAGTTGAGCTTTAAGGACACTACAATTAGATGGCAAATGTTTTGAAGTCTTGGGAAACAAAAATTGTTAAACAGATATTCAATCTGTTAAATTATTTTATCAGTATAAAAAGCTTTTTTTTGAAAAATTCAAAATCAAAAAAAAGCTTTATAATTATGACATTACCTCATACGCTTTATATTGCAAATAGTTTGAAAGTTATTTTAGAAAATAAAGGTTTAAATACTGCTATTGAAATTAAATCAAGACGTAAACTTTTTTCGCATGACTTTTATATTGTGATTTGTCCGCAAGAATTTAAATATTTACCACCACCCAAAAAAAGAATTTCTTTACAAATGGAACAATGCGTAAGCAATTGGTTTGATGAAAAATATATTGATATTTTGAAGGATTCTATACAGGTATGGGATTATTCAAAACGAAATATTAATTATTTAAAGCAACATCATATTGCTATAGATAAGATATTTTACATACCTGTAAGTGGAATTCATAATTATCGAAATTTTTTGGAACATGAATATGGGCAGCCATTAACTCAACAGAAAACGACAGATTTTTTATTTTATGGAAATGTAAACTCTCCACGGCGGGAAAAATTATTAGATAGCTTATCAAAACATTTTAGTGTCAAAATTGAAAATAATTTATATGGATATGAAATGTTAAATGCTATTTGTAATTCAAAAATTGTTGTGAATATTCATTTTTATGAAGATGCTTTATTAGAGACGACACGAATTTTCGAGTGCTTATCCTTGGGTGTAAAAATTTTATCAGAATCTAGTACAGACATTGAAGATTATGAATATTTAAATCAATCTAGCCAAATCGCTTTTTTTAAAATTAGTGATGTTAATGATATGCTGAAACAAGCAGAAATATTATTAAAACAAGTTAATGATAAAGAAGATGATTGTGTAAAACAATCACAGAAAATTTTAGATAGTAATATCAATTTAGCTTTAAGTAAAATTATTCCGTCTTTTATTGACTCTTAGAAAGAGGAGAATTTATTAGAATTTTAGTTTTCTACCATTTTTCTGATAAGCATGATTTGACATGCTCAATATATTTGACGAAATTAAGTGAGTACATTCATTAACTTTATTATCACATTAGCGCATTGCTCTATAAAAAATTTGATATTTTCAGCTTCAGCAACATTTAATTTTTTTATTGGGCTTAAGCGATTTTTTTCTAAACGGTTAAAGCAGATTTTTATAAAGAAAAAGTTGCTGAGCTACAGATCTGTGAGGCTGTATCAATATGATTAGAGAATTGTACATATATTAAAAAAATTATCATTTTTAAAAATATGTTTAATTAACTCATTGAAATATTTTTATTTAAAGAAGTGAAATCATGTTCAATAATTGCGATAGGATCAGACTTTACTTAATACATAACTTCATTAAATTATTGGCTATGTAATACGTCTATTTTTTATCTGTATTTCTTTTTTGTACATAAAAATTAAGCCAACAAAAGTAATAATAATGTTATTCACGTACAGCTGTAAAATAAGTTAATTGTTATCAGGTATAAATAGGTTTTTTACTAAAATATAATATATTTATAAAACAGTCATACCTAAAATTTTGAATGGGAATACCTAGAGCGAGGTTAAATTCATTATATTAAATAGATTAATATTTATACTATTTTTCGATCATGTGAATAAAACTTATTCCTGATTTTAACGGTAGACATTGATATTGCCATAACAATTACGAAACCGTTTATATCCCCATAAATATTGTTCAGGTGCAAGATTAATCATTTTTTCCAACTCCTTATTTAAACTATTTACAGAGGTTTGTAGATCTCTAGAAAGAATATCAGAGGAGAGTGGTCTGCAATGGACATTAAATCCAGAAGTGTGATTACGAATACAACTGAGTCCAATGATATTGCATTGGGTTTTACTGGCTAATTTTGAAACCAGTGTGGTTGATAATGTATTTTGATCAAAAAAATGAGAATAAATACCGCCCGATTCTTTCGGTAGATGATCGGGTAGTATTACAGTCAAGCCGCCTTGTTTAAGGTGCTTAAATATTGAACGTACACCATTTTCATCGGTTGGCACGAGGGTCGCATTCAGTCGTTGGCGTGCTTCTAACATAAAGCGATCAAGGCCTTTGTTTTTATTCGGTTTATACATGATCATCGGAGAGGCATACTGATTAAGCCATGCATTTAAAAGCTCCCAACAGCCAAAATGCGCAATTACCACAATTACACCTTTTTTATTAGCCAGAGCTTCAGTAAAGTACTGTTCGCCATAAATATTTTTGAACAAAGCTAGATTATATTCAGCTGGCATACCCCAACATTTAATCGACTCAATATAAGTCATACACTGGCTTTTTAAGCTGTTTTTGATCAATATTTTATATTGCTCAGCGTTTAAATCAGGATAAGCCAATTGCACATTTATACGTGTAGTGCGTTTTATAGAGGATTCAAAGCTATTGAGTAAAAGAGCAAACCAAGAAGCAATAAGCTGTAACAGAGAAAGAGGAAGTAATGCGACTAGCTTTAATAAAAAATACATAACAGCGCAACTCATTTATATTGAATATCATTATAAAAAGAATAATTCTGGAAAGAGTTTTGTCGCATGAATGCGGCTGCACCATTTCTAAAGCATAAAAAATGGGGTTAAAAGTCTTGAGAACAAAATAGAGAAATAAAGTATAACCATTAGGCAATAAGATCAGGTTAACCTAATGGTATAGAGAAAATGTTATTTAGCTTTATCAGCATTACCTTTTAAAACCATATAAATCAAACTAACGAAAATAATTAAGGCGCCACCTAAACTACTGACACAAAAGTATAAAATTCGTTGATTAGTGTCTATATTAAATAAACCATTGGCTAGAATGTAACGCATAAATAACCACTGAGCGATAGCGAATATCATTAATACAAATGCACGACGACGAACAGCAGGACGCATAGCCATAAGGTTTAGCTCACACCAAAGGAGAAAATAAGACGCTATTATGCCACTCTCGCTGTTCGATCTCAACGCAATAAAAAAACCCCGCATTTTGCGAGGTTTTTTTAATAAAAGAATACGTTATTATTTAGTGTCTTCTGCTTTTGGTTTTTCACGTAAGCGAATACCTAAATCACGTAATTGATTTGCTTCAACTGGCGCAGGCGCTTGAGTTAAAGGGCATTCCGCAGTTTTAGTTTTAGGGAATGCAATCACATCACGAATTGAAGATGCACCGGTCATAAGCATTACAAGGCGGTCAAGACCAAATGCCAAACCACCGTGTGGAGGCGCACCAAATTTAAGTGCGTTTAATAAGAAGCTGAATTTTTCTTCTGCTTCTTCTTCATTGATGCCAAGTGCTTCAAAAATTGCTTTTTGCATTTCAAGATTATGAATACGTAAAGAACCACCACCAACTTCAGTACCGTTCAATACCATGTCATAAGCTACAGATAAAGCTGCGCCTGGATTGCTCTTTACTTCATCAACACTTGATTTAGGAAGCGTGAATGGGTGATGTACAGAAGTCCATTTGCCATCATCTGTTTCTTCAAACATTGGGAAATCAACAACCCAAAGTGGCGCCCACTCACATGTTGCAAGCTTCATGTCGTGACCGACTTTAATACGTAAAGCACCCATTGCATCGTTTACGATTTTCGCTTTGTCTGCACCAAAGAACACGATGTCGCCATTTTCAGCGCCAACACGTTTTAATAGATCGAGTACGATTGGCTCGATGAATTTAACGATTGGCGATTGTAAGCCTTCGATACCTTTTTCAAGTTCGTTAACTTTAATATAAGCCAAGCCTTTCGCACCGTAAATGCCCACGAATTTAGTGTATTCGTCAATTTGACTACGTGGAAGTGAGCCTGCGCCTGGTACGCGAAGTGCAACGATACGACCTTTAGGATCTTTAGCAGGGCCTGCGAATACTTTGAACTCAACGTCTTGCATCATGTCTGCAACGTCTACAAGTTTCAAAGGAATACGCATGTCTGGTTTGTCAGATGCATAGTCACGCATTGCATCGTTATATGTCATACGTGGAAATTTATCGAAATTCACGTTTAGAAGTTCTTTGAACATCTTAACGGTTAATGTTTCCATTAAATCCATGATGTCATCGTCACTCATGAACGATGTTTCAACGTCGATTTGGGTGAATTCAGGCTGACGATCAGCACGCAAGTCTTCATCACGGAAACATTTAGCAATTTGATAGTAACGATCGATCCCGCCCACCATCAACAACTGTTTAAACAATTGTGGTGATTGTGGAAGGGCATAGAAACTACCGTTAGAAACACGGCTTGGCACTAAATAATCACGTGCACCTTCAGGCGTTGCACGAGTCAAAATAGGCGTTTCAACATCTAAGAAACCATTGTCTTCGAAGTAGTTGCGAATCAGGTTGGTCAGTTTAGAGCGGAAACGTAAACGATCTAACATTTCTGGACGACGAATGTCCAAGAAACGGTATTTCAAACGAATTTCTTCTGAAATATTGGTATTTTCGTCATTCAATGGGAATGGCGGAGTTTCAGAAGCAGCCAAAACTTCAATGTCTTTGCCCAATACTTCAATTTGACCACTGACGATATTTGCGTTTTCAGTACCTTCGTAACGACGACGTACGCGGCCTGTAATTTTTAATACGAATTCTGAACGTGCTTTGTCTGCAGTTGCAAAAGCTTCTGGGGTATCTGGGTCGATAACCACTTGAACAACACCATCACGGTCACGCATGTCAAGGAAGATGACACCACCGTGGTCACGGCGACGATGTACCCAACCGCATAATGTAACGGTTTGGTCAATTTGAGCTTCGGTTAAAGAACCGCAGTAATGAGTGCGCATCATAGCGTTAATAATCCAACTATATGGGTTAAGGAAGCGAATACGTAAACAGCGCATCGCCTAAAAATAATGTGAGATTATGCCTCTTTGGACATTTTGTCACAACAAATAGATGTAAAAATACAGCTAAATTGGCAAGATTAAGGGTTTAAAACAAGATTTTGTGGATTAACCCAAACGACGGTCACGGTCAAAAAATAAGAACATCAAACAGCCCAAGCTAAACACGATTAATGCTGCTTGGCTAAATTCATTAATCGATTTTCCCGTAAAAAAATACAGATTGGATTGCCAAACTGCTGCGGAGAAATAGCGTGCATAATCCCAAGCAGAAAAACAACCCGCTATAACAGTAAAAAACAATAAAATGACCGCAAAAGTTTTGACCTGAGGACTGACTGGAAAATGCTGCTGATGTCGTCGGTAATACTGCATAGACATCCACAATAAAAAAGGTAAAGCCAAAATTGAGCTGCCGATTTGAAAAATAAGATGTACAGGATAGGTTTGGCCAAACAAAACCATGTTCTGACTTAAAAAATCTTTAAAGGCAAACGTTCTAAAGTCAACATGGGTCAAGCCATCCCAAATAATATGCGTGGCGGTACCTACAACAATTGCCACCATTACACCAAGTGAAAATTTAATCGCGCTGCAAACACTCTGAATACCCAAATCGTGTTGTATACCTAAAAAACGATACAAGACAGGTCGATAGAGCAAATACCATACCAAACAAAAGCTTAAACCAATCCATAGGTTTGGATGGATCATTGAACGCCAAAGGTGGTTGTGCCCCCCTTGATCATGACTAAATAATCGAATTAAATCCGGCACCATACAACCAATAGCCAGAGCAGCAATCGGTAAAATATTGCCTGTTATTTTAGAAAGCGGAGGTGCAAGTACAGCGTGAGATAAAGTAAAAGGCATCTAAACTCTTTAGATTTGAATCGTGATTGAGTGGGTTAAAATGTAGTTTAGTTCAAGCATAAGAAAAGGAATGTTTTTTATTGCAAAAATAATGAAATGTTATACTATAACACTAATTAAAAATGTAGCCTTGAGTCTGTTCCATGCGCCTCCACAAGAATTTTATGACCTTATCTATTTTTGCAGTTGTTGCACCTTCTGTTTTTGCCGATAGTTCTGCTCAGAATCAACAATTAGAAACCATACAATTACAAGCACACCCTTTGGTTCAATCGGCTGCAGATTTTGCTGTTGCAGATCATGTTGTAGAGCATCAGGTTTTAACTGAGCGTGGAGCGACCATTGGCGATGCTTTAGCCGATGAGTTGGGGGTCTATTCTAATCAATATGGTTCGGGTTCAAGTCGACCCGTAATTCGAGGTCAAGATGGGCCAAGGGTAAAAGTTCTACAGCATGCCTCAGAAACGGCCGATGTTTCAGCTTTATCTCCTGACCATGCTGTAACAGTCGATCCAATTTTAGCCAAACAAGTTGAAATTATTCGAGGGCCTTCAACTTTATTGTATAGCGCAGGCACAGTCGGTGGTTTGGTTAATGTCACGGACAATAAAATTCCGACTCAAATGCCAGAAAAAGGTATCGAGGGGCAGGCAGGGTTTCGTTATAACTCTGGCAGTGATGAAAAATTAGCCAGTGCTGGTGCCACTGTGGCTTTGGGTCGTCAAGTCGCACTACGCGTAGAAGGGTCTAAACGCGATGCCAACAGTTATATTGTACCGAATTATTTTCATGAGCATGAGGGTGAGTTAGAAAAAGAGCGTCGCATGGATAATACTTTTGCGAAAGCTGAAACGGTAAATGTGGGCTTGTCTTGGATTCATGATCGAGGTTTTACAGGCATTTCTTATAGTAACCGCCAAGATCAATATGGTTTACCAGGCCATAGTCATGAATATGAATCATGTCATCCTCATGATAATCATTTGCATTGTGATGGGGATGACGGTCACGATCACAGCGACGAACATGACCATTCGGCGCATGACGAGCATGACGAGCATGAACATGATCATGCTGGGCCGTGGGTCGATTTAAAATCTGAGCGTTATGATTTCCGTACCGAGTTAAATGATCCCTTCGCAGGTTTTCAGAAACTGCGTGCACATGCCAGTTATACTGACTATAAGCACGATGAGGTTGAAGAAAATGCAGTCATGACCAACTTCAAAAGTCAGGGTTATGATGCACGTTTAGAATTGGTGCATAACCCCATCGCGAATTGGGAAGGTGTGATTGGGACACAGTACAATCAACAAAAACTGGATATTACGGGTGAAGAATCATTACTGGACCCCACTAAAACCCAAAAATGGAGCTTGTTTGCTTTAGAACATAAGCAATTTAATGATGTACATGTGGAGTTGGGTGCACGTTTAGATCAACAAAAAATTGAAATTGATTCTAATCAAAAAGACTTTGATGATTATGGCTTCTCTTATTCAGGTGCTGTGAACTGGGCATTTGCACCCGATTATAAATTGTCATTGGTGGGTTCACATCAAGAGCGTTTACCTTTAGCGCAGGAGCTGTATGCCAATGGTAAACATTTTGCGACCAATACCTATGAACGGGGCAATGAAAACTTAACTGCGGAAAAATCGAACAATCTTGAGTTGGGTCTGCATTATGAACAAGATAAGTTAGACTACCATGTGCATATTTATCACAATTGGTTTGATAACTATATTTATGCAGCAACTACAGATCGTTATGAAAACTTCCGTTTAGTCGATTATACCCAAGATAAGGCAAAATTTTATGGGGCAGAAGCACAAGCGTCTTATGCTCTAACAGATGTGTATAAATTGAGTGTGTTCGGTGATTATGTGCGTGGTAAAATTGACAGTGAAAATGCACCACGCGTTCCTGCTGGTCGCCTAGGAACCAAAGTCAATGCGAGTTTTGATGATCGTTGGTCAGGTTTGGCTGAATATTATCATGTGTTTCAGCAAGAGAAGATTGCCAGTTATGAACAAGAAACAGATGGCTATAATATGGTCAATGTAGGCGTTTCTTATACAGGGCAGTATGCTAAAAACAACGACTATCGTGTCTATTTTAAAGCCAATAATTTACTGGATGATCAAGTCTATTCACATGCTTCATTCCTGTCGAATATTCCGCAAGTAGGACGTAATTTCACTGTAGGATTAGAATTTGGTTTTTAAGTTTAGTCATATCAAATAGCATGACTTTAAGTTGAAATCACAGAAAAGCGCTTGAAAAAGAAAATCATAAAACCTAGTCTGATACTATTGGATTAGGTTTTTTGTTATGCGTATTTTTCAGCGAATTCATCAAAAATTAAATTGGTCACGTCGTCGTTATGTGAGTGTGATTGTCGGCTTACTGGCTTTGGGTTATCTCTCTTCAGCCCTTTATCATACGTATAAACCTTTGCCTGAAGGTTTAAACTTTAAAGGCAAATTGCGGCATGCAGAAGTCAAATTTATTGCAGATCAAACTTATTTGGATGCGCAAGGAAAACAACAACAAAATCATCATATTTTTAATGAAATGTTAAACCTGATTGACGCAGCGCAAACGACCATTGTGCTTGATATATTTTTATTTAATCAAGAAGTCGGTGAGTCAAATCTGAGCCATCGGCCATTGGCTCAGCAGTTAACAGACGCCTTAATTTTAAAACGTAAAGTACAACCCAATATTGATATTAAGGTGATTACAGATCCAATTAACTCCGTCTATGGTGGTGTGGCTCCTGAACATTATCGTCAGTTACGTAAAGCGGGTATTGAAGTGATTGAAACTGATCTTAGACCCTTACGTGCATCGAATCCACTATGGTCTGGCTTATGGTATATCTGCTGTC
This sequence comes from Acinetobacter albensis, assembly GCF_900095025.1. Lineage (GTDB taxonomy): Bacteria > Pseudomonadota > Gammaproteobacteria > Pseudomonadales > Moraxellaceae > Acinetobacter > Acinetobacter albensis. Next base: position 67,859 of record NZ_FMBK01000014.1, read on the forward strand.
AAGACATCGGTAATAATGCTGAAAAAGGCTGGCTTGCCAATCCTTTTGGTCATGAAAAAATTACTTTAAGAAGTTATTTAAATCTCTTTAACTTTAAGGCCAATCACCGTAAAACGTTGGTGGTTGATACAGAAGAAGGTTGGAAAACTTTAGTCACTTCTGCAAATCCACATGATGGTAGTTCACGTCATTCTAATGTGGCCTTGGTGGTTGCAGGCAATACCGCGATTGATGTATTGAAAACTGAACAAACGGTGGGAAGAATGTCTAAAGGTGACATTCCAATGGTGGTTGTCGGAGAGTTTGAAGCTGAAGCCTCTTTACCTCAAGTTCAAGTATTGACTGAAAAAGCGATTTATGAGGCCACTTTAAAATTAATTGAAACAGCGCAACCGCAAGATCAGATTGATCTGGCCATGTTTTACTTATCTGAACGTCACATTGTGAAAGCTTTAATTGCAGCACATCAACGTGGGGTAAAACTTCGAGTGTTATTAGATCCCAATAAAGATGCATTTGGACGTCAAAAAAATGGCATTCCCAACCGTCAAGTGGCGTCTGAATTACATGCTGCTGGTGTCGCTGTGCGTTGGTGCAATACTCAAGGAGAACAATGTCACAGCAAAATGATCATCAAACATGATGCACAGCAGGCAGAATTAATTTTAGGTTCAGCTAACTTCACTGCACGTAACCTGAAAAATTATAATTTAGAAACTGATTTCCGTGTGATCGGAACATCGAAAGCGCAGGTTTTTAACGATGCTAATCAATATTTTAATACCGCTTGGTCAAATTTAGACGGTAAAAATATGAGTGTGGAATATCGCACTTATGCAGATGAATCGAAACTTAAATATACGCTTTACCGCTTTATGGAATGGAGTGGAATCTCTACGTTTTAAAGATCAATTACGCTATAAACATAAAGAAAACCCCTCTTTCAAAAAGGGGTTTCAAAAGGTGATTCATTGGATCAAAGGTTTGATTATTTTGCAGGCTGTGGATGAGGTGGAATCAGTTTATCCAAATCCGCATCTTTCATTTTATCCAAATCGGCCAAATCAGTTTTAATTTTCCATTGCTTTTGATCTTCAACAGGCTGCGGTAAACGTGCTTCGAGCCAGTCACACACTATGTCAGGGCTAAAGTCAGGATGATTACATTGAATCACCCATGCTAAAAAATCTTTCGCGTCACCATTCATGTAGGGTGGAGGAGATACGGGGAGGAATTGTGTAGGTAATCGTTCATTTTTAGAAATGTAATTCAGAACATGCCCCAGTTCTTGAACCGTTTGCCAAGCAAATGGATGTTCAATATTAATCTGAAATTTAAACCACCATGCATGCTGACCATCTGACCCATAAGCATCAATTAAAGATTCTTGTACGCTGGGCACTTTACAAAAAAATTGATGGAGGCGATCAAAACTTAAATCAGTCACGCTGTGTAGTCCAGTAATAAAAACAAGAGGTAAGTATAAACCCGATCTTTGGCGTGATGTATATAAGGATGAAATTATATAAAATTTTCATTTACAAAACGTTGCACTAGATGGTTTTTTATTCAATTTTTATTCTCATCTTCGGCTTAAAATAGATGTTAAATAAATGATGTGATCAATAAGGTGTGGAGGTTGTTATGAAAACTGCAACTTTAGCGATACTGAGTGGGATGATACTTTTAGGGGCATCTTTACAGGCTCAAGCAGAAAATCAGTGGTCAAAGTATCAAGGGGTTGATAGCAAAAAATATCAGCACAAACCTAGTTATCCTCAAAATCCCTATCCACGGAATAATTATCCTACACATGATTATCAGCAAAATAGCGCTCCATACAGCAATAATTTACAACATCATCGCCCTTATCCTCAACCATTCGCACGCCCGTATCCATCTCGCCCACGACCGAATTATTCTCCAACCATCCAAAATGGCGTGAGTATTCAATATCAGGCACCAACCATCATTAACCAACACTCTCAGAGTTATCATTGGGTGAATGGTGACCCCAATACAGCCCGAATTGAGAGTTCAAATGCGATTTTAATTACAGATTGGCAACGTTTAGGTTTACCTGCACCACCGACAGGCACCTATTGGACTTATGAACAAGGCCGCTATGTTTTGGTGCCCAATCGTTAGTCCTGATCGGGCATTTGCCTTTTTATCTCCAGCATAAAAAGCATTGGTGTTTAACGTATTCAGCCAAATGATAAGCCTAGATTATGCCAACTCATCATCTTGTGGACGCGGTGTTTTCGCTTCAACCAAGGGTTTTTCACTATGCTTATCTCGAATGACTGAGGGGTAATTCCAAGATGCAAAGCGCACCACTAAAATGGCAAAGGCAAGAATTAAAATTGAGCCAGTAATAATTACCAAATCCATATCAGCTTTATGGTCGTGCTGGATGTCTGAAATCAGCAAACGGGTGAGTGCTGTAATAGCGACATAAATCAAAAATCGTACCGGCATATGATTGGTTTTGAAATAAATTCCGACCATTGCTCCCAGTTCTAAATAGATAAATAATAATAAAATGTCATCAATAGTGGCATATTGTTTGACGGTTAAAATATCAATAACGGTATGAACAGCTGACCATGCCACCATACAACCAATAATAAATAGGGCGATATAATGAAAAGTTTCGACGGCTAAATTGCCTAATTTATCGAGGAATGTTTCAATCATTTCAACTTTTGGATTTCGCTTCGTCATAGTTTATTCACTTGTGTATTACACCATTTATATTCATTAAAACGCATGCAAATTTCATGCACATGAATACCAGACAATAAAAAAACATCATTCAACAGGAGGTGGAGGACGAATACGCGCAATAAAAAACGCCTGCATTTGCAGGCGTTTGATGTCATCTTATTTTAAGATTGGTTTGTGAAGTAGTCTTCAGAGAAGTTCATAATGACTTCTGCGCCCGCTTTTACTTTATGAATGCGCATATCCAGTTCAGGCAAAATACGTTGTACAAAATATTGTGCAAGCGCCAGTTTATTTTGATAAAAATCACCTTCTTTGGCTTGAGCAGCATTCGCAATTTTTGCAAACATATAAGAGAAGCTGAGAAGACCGACCGCGTGTAAATAATCTACTGCGGCTGAATTCGGAAACTCGGCATTTTCACGCGCAGCTTCGATAATATACTCAGTTACGGCTTCAACTTCAGTTGCTGCATCAAGTGTCGCATCTTTAATAAAGTTAAGTGTTGCATTTAAACCATTGGCAAAATCGCGAATTTCAGTAATATATTCCGCTATAAAAGTACCACCGCATTTAATGGTTTTACGACCAATTAAATCTTGCGATTGAACGCCATTGGTTCCTTCATAAATTTGTGAAATACGAAGGTCACGTACACATTGCTCCATTCCCCATTCACGAATATAACCATGTCCACCAAAGACCATTTGTGCATCAATGACTGCATCAAATGCGGTATCAGTTAAATAGGCTTTGGCCACTGGCGTCAGCAGTGCTACACGATTATTTGCAGCTTTTACCGCTTCGGCATCAGTAGAGAACTTGGTAATATCCAGTTGTTGACCGACATAAACGGCAAATGCACGCGATGCTTCATTATTCGCTCGTGCATTTAACAACATACGACGCACATCGCCATGTACTAAAATGCTATCTGCTGCTTTTGCAGGAGATTTAACCCCAGTTGCACTGCGTCCCTGAATACGGTCAGTGGCATACTGTGCTGCATTTTGATACGCAAATTCAGATGCACCTAAACCTTGAAGACCCATAGATAGACGTTCGTAGTTCATCATCACGAACATGGCAGCCAAACCTTCATTTTCTTTACCAACAAGATAGCCTGTTGCACCATCAAAGTTCATCACGCAGGTCGCGGAGGCTTTAATCCCCATTTTGTGCTCAATAGAACCTGGACCTGCCGCATTGCGTTCCCCCACAGTACCATCTGCATTGACGATAAATTTAGGCACGATGAATAAGGAAATACCACGTGAACCTGCAGGTGCATCAGGTGTTTTTGCAAGAACTAAATGAATAATATTTTCAGCTAAATCATGATCTCCACCTGTAATGAAGATTTTAGTTCCTGTAATCGCATAAGTACCATCAGCATGAGGTTCAGCTTTGGTTTTGATAATCCCCAAGTCAGTACCTGCATGAGGTTCTGTTAGGCACATCGTCCCCGACCATTCACCTGAATAAATTTTCGGCAAATAGGTTTGTTTTTGTTCTTGAGATGCATAACTATTTAATGCCATACCTGCACCGACAGAAAGCAGTGGGTAGAGCAGAAAAGATGGATTGGTCGCGAATAGCATTTCATCAGCAAGCACAGTCAGCATTTTTGGCATGCCTTGACCGCCCCATTCTTCATCTGCACCTAAACCAATCCAGCCGCCATCTGCATATTGTTTAAAGGCTTCTTTAAAACCAGCAGGTGTAGTGACCTGACCATTTTCAATTTTTGCGCCTTCTTCATCACCGCTTCGGTTCAGTGGTAAAGTCACATTTTGTGCAAACTTTGCCATTTCTTCAAGAATAGCTTCAGCTGTTGCTGCATCTAGGTGAGCAAGGTTTTCATTGGCTTGCCAGAATTGCTCTGCATTAAAAACATCATTTAGGATAAATTTCATATCTGCAAGCGGTGCATTATAAATTGGCATTGTTTTTTACCTATGTTGTGCGTGTACTAAATAATGAATAAAACGCAATGTCACGTTGTATCGAATGACATAAATGTAGCATTGATTGCATAAAAAAAGGACGGTCAAAACTGACCAGTCCTCCTTTGTTAATTTATCGTTGCAAGCAACATTAAATTATGATTAAAACGCGAAATGTTCAGCATCTAAAGCCAGTAATGGCTCTACACCACCTGCAATCACGTCCACATGTGAACGGACACGTGGCAAAATTTTCTTGAAGTAGAAACGAGCTGTAGTCACTTTTGCATTATAGAAATCAACGTCTGTTGTCCCTTCAGCAAGTTTTTCTTGAGCGACCAAAGCCATACGTGCCCAAAGGTAAGCCAGTGTCACATAGCCTGAGAAGTAAAGATAATCTACAGCAGCAGCACCCACTTCATCTGGGTTTTGCATGGCACGCATGCCAATTTGCATGGTTAAATCACCCCATTCTTTGTTAACAGCAGCCAATGGTGCAACAAACTCTTGCATTGCCGCGTTATCTTTATTGCTTTCAACAAATTTATGAATGATTTTGGTGAAATCTTTGAGCATTGCGCCTTGAGTGCCCAAAACTTTGCGACCCAACAAGTCCAGTGCCTGAATTTCAGTGGTACCTTCGTACAAGCAGGCAATACGGGTATCCCGAACAATTTGTTCCATACCGTGTTCTGAAATAAAGCCGTGACCACCAAACACTTGAACACCGTGCTTTGCAGACTCAGAGCCAGTTTCAGTCAAGAAGGCTTTTGCAATTGGAGTAAGCAGGGAGAGGATATTGTCAGAAGATTTACGTTCTTCCTCCGTTGCTCCTTTTTCTACCACATCCGCATGTAAAGACAACAAGTAAACCAATGCGCGTGCGCCTTCAGCAAAAGATTTTTGCGTTAAAAGCATGTTACGCACAGCAGGATGAACAATAATAGGATCTGCTTCTTTTTCTGGGGATTTAACACCAGAAAGTGAGCGCATAGCTAAACGGTCTTTTGCATAGGCAAGAGCCCCTTGGAAAGCACCTTCAGAGGCTGCAAGACCTTGTACCGCTGTACCAATACGTGCAGTGTTCATAAAGGTGAACATACAGTTTAGACCACGGTTTTCAGGTCCAATCAAGAAACCTTGAGCTTTGTCAAAGTTAATGACGCAAGTTGCATTGCCATGGATTCCCATTTTGTGTTCAATTGAACCACAACGAACGGCATTGCGTTCACCGACTGAACCATCGGTGTTTAAATTGAACTTGGGTACAATGAATAATGAAATCCCTTTGGTGCCCTTAGGCGCACCTGGTAGACGTGCAAGAACAATATGAATAATGTTCTCAGCCATATCATGTTCACCCGCAGAGATAAAAATTTTCTCGCCAGTGATTGCATAGCTACCATCTGCATTCGGTTCAGCTTTGGTACGAATAATGCCCAAGTCAGAACCTGCATGTGATTCCGTCAAGCACATGGTGCCTGTCCAAACACCTGAAACAAGGTTGGGTAAATAAGCATCTTTTTGTTCAGCAGAACCGTGGTGTTCTAAAGTACGTACTGCACCATGAGAAAGACCCGGATACATACCCCAAGCCCAGTTTGCAGTACCCACCATTTCTGAAATAACGTTGCCTAAAGAGACCGGCAAAGCTTGACCACCGTACTGCTCTTCAGCAGAAAGAGAAGGGAAGCCCAGTTCGATATATTTTTGATAGGCTTCTTTAAAACCAGTAGGGGTTGTTACAACACCATCATTCCAAGTACAACCTTCACGGTCGCCTGCTTGGTTAATCGGAGAAAGTTCATTTTCACAGAAATCAGCAGCAGCTTCTAAATATTGATCAACCAGCTCACGGCTTACGGTGTCTTGAAAGGCAGGAAGTTTTGCATAATGTTCTTCAGCATTTAATAATTCATGTAGAACAAATTGCATATCACGTAAGGGCGCTTTGTATTGTGGCATATCATTTTCCTCAATACTGGTTTAACCAGCTTATAATCTTAATAAAAATTTGAAACATGCCTAAAAGGACACGTATTTCTATGGCTTAATCGTGCAACATCTTCTGGTTTGGTACAAGCGTTTGCATGCTTTTTCTTGGTGACTGTAAAGTCAAAGATTTATAACTTGAAATAGCTAAGTATATTGAGTGTAAATGCTTTTCTGTTTTTTTGAATGTGATAAATAGTCAAATACGTAAATTTTTATGTCCAATAAAAAAAGGCGCATTTATGCGCCTTTACATATTTGAATTCAATTTTTATAGCATTGCTTTTGCGCTAGGCGAGTGATTGGCCGTAGGTTTTGGCTGGAAACGAACTTCACATTTCCCATTAATCGTTTGCGTGTTCAATTTGACCTGAACGGTCTGGCCATGAGTTTGACCCTGACACGCTTTGAATAAGGCTTGTTGTTTCGCTTGGCGTTCAGCTAAACGTTGATCAAACTGCTTGGTCAATTCGGCTCGTTTGGCATCAGTAATCGGTTCACCGCGTTGCAGATGAATGGAACCAGTTTGATCAGCACGCATTGAACGGTATTCGCCTTTCATATGATGTTTTTGTCCAGGCTGTTTCATGGCTTTGTGATCAGCTTTAAATGTCATGGCACATGTACCATCCAACGTTTTATCGCCTGCTTTAATTTGCACGATTTGTCCGGCAGCTTTGCCATCACACGCTTTTTTAATTTGCTCGAAAACTTGTTTACGTTCACCCCGTGCTTGGCGGAATTGTTCGCGTTGCTCAGTTGTAAGTTTATGCTCATGTTTCGATGAATGATCTTTCATCATACGCGGATGATGATTTCCTTTGGCCGAATCGGTAGATTGGCAGGCTGTTAATGCACCGATACTGACGATACTGGCACCCACTAAAGCAAGTTTTGTCATGCTATTCATTGTTTTTATCTCGAATGAAAAATAATATAAATAGATGAGTTAAAGAATAAATAATAATGATGAAGAAACAATGAAGAGTTTTTTAAGACAGGGTTCGCTACAATCATAAACTGAGAAAAATACTGAGACCTTGCTTTTGAATATTCGCCGTATTCCAATTGCCCTACGCTTATTTTTGACGGTACTGCTGAGTACATTAGTCATTACCACCATTAGTTTGGGGGTGCTGCATTGGACCATGCAAAAGAATTTTGCCAAATATGTGGCCGATGTTGAAATGCAAAAGCTGGATCATGTCATGAATAATTTGGCAGGGGTGTATACGGTTTATCATGACTGGGGCAATGCCATTCAGGCACAAATTCTTCAAATTGAAGGTAAAGCTGATCCAGATGATTATGACAAGTTATCTCGGTGGTGGTTGCGTCGTCAGTACGATATTGCATTGCAACAACGATATTTTCAAGATAACTCAATCTTGAATGTATCGCCCAACTTAGACAAAACTGGACAACCTAAGCCGATTCTAGATGAAGCAGAGCTTAAGATGATTGAGTTGAACTTACCCTCAGAATATCAGCCTTTCGAGGGACTCAAGTTTCCTTTAAGCTCCAATAAGAATATGTTTCGCTCGGATAAAAAAGCGGAACAGCCATCGCCTGAAGCCACTCCAAATCAAAACAAAAAAAAGCAGTTTATTTCTTTGCCTGACCGTTTAGGCCTCAGTTCACGATTGTCTTTGTATGATGCCAATAAGCAATTTGTGGTAGGTGAACCTTCAGATATTCCTGTGTCTTATCGCCCCATTTTAGTCAATGGAAAAGTGGTTGGTTATTTGGGCTTAAAGCCCGTGCTTGATCAAGATGATGCCTTAAGTATTAATTTCTTTAGTAATCAAAAACGTTATTTATTATTGGTTTATGCTTTAACCTTTTTAACCAGTTTAATCGCGGCTTTGTTGCTTGCCACCTATTTTAAAAAGCCGATTCAACGCTTGCTCAATGCGACCCGTGAATTGACCAAAGGGCATTATCAGCATCAGGTCAAAATCAATCGTAATGATGAATTGGGTGATTTGTCCAATGAAATTAATCAACTGGCTATCATTTTAGATCAGCATGAACAATCACGCCGTCAGTGGGTAGCTGATACTTCACATGAGTTAAAAACCCCACTGGCTGTCTTGCAAGCACAAATCGAAGCGATGCAGGATGGTATTCGTAAACCGACCCCTGAACATTTTGAATCGATGCTGCGTCAAGTGACCAGTTTGAAAAAGCTGACACAGGATTTGGCTGATTTAGCGCAAGCTGAAGCACAGCAATTGACCTGTTATTTGGCTGATGTTAATCCATGGCATGTGGTGTTACAGGAAGTTGAAAACTTTAAACCTAAATTTGCCCAAGCTGATTTAGCCATTTCTATTCAAGGCACTGGCGCAAATTTACAATTAGATATAGATCGCTTTAAACAAATTATGGTCAACTTGCTGGGCAATAGTATTCGTTATACCGAAGCGGGTGGAAAAGTACATATTCATACACAACAAACCGCAACGGAATGGAGTGTGATTGTAGATGACACGCCACTGGGTTTAAGTGATGAGCAGTTGACGCGTTTAGGCGAACGTTTCTATCGAGTTGATGATTCACGAACGCGCAGTACTGGTGGCACAGGTTTAGGTTTGGCATTATCTGTTAAAATTACCCAAGCATTGGGTGGGAAATTAAGTTTTGAACATTCTCCATTGGGTGGTTTGCGATGCAGACTCACTTTTCCAAAACAATTAGATTCATAAGGAATTAGATTCATGAAACATGTCATGCTGGTTGAAGATGAAGTTGAACTTGCACAATTGGTGCGAGATTATCTGGAAGCTGGAGGGTTTGAAGTCAGCATGTTTCATGATGGCCAAGAAGCCTATGAGAGCTTTATGCAGCGTAAACCGAGCTTAATGATTTTGGATTTGATGGTGCCGCGTATGGATGGTCTGACCATCTGCCGTAAAGTACGTGAACAGTCAGATTTACCGATTATTATGGTGACTGCACGAACCGAAGAAATTGACCGTGTCTTGGGTTTAAATATGGGTGCGGATGATTATATTTGTAAGCCTTTTAGCCCAAAAGAGCTGGTGGCGCGTGTGCAAGCGGTATTACGACGTTTGGATCGTCAAGCTGAACCTGAGCAAAATAGTCTATTTCGTATGGATAAAGCCCAGCAACGGATTTGGTATCAACAAAAGACCTTAAATCTAACTCCAACGGAATTTCGTTTATTGGAATTATTTCTTGAACATGTGGGGCAAGTCTATTCACGTGCGCAATTGCTTGATCATATTAATCCAGACAGTTTTGATGTTGCAGACCGTGTCATTGATAGTCATATTAAAAATTTACGTCGCAAAATTTCTGATGCTGCAGAAACGGGCAACCGTCATGAATGGATTCAGGCCGTTTATGGGGTAGGTTACCGATTTGAATATCCTGAAGATTAATCGCTTTTAAAGAAGAATTAAAAGGCAGATACGCTATGCTTATCTGCCTTTTTTATGGCGCTGATTTTAATAGAGCAATCCGTTTTTGCTGCATTTTGTTGAGTTTGTTGACCACCAACTCATAAGAGTTTAGAACTAAGTCTTGAACCAAATCTTCATCCAAATGCTCATCTTCAAATACAGAAATCCAGTGCTGTTTATTCATGTGCCAACCGGTATGGATGTAAGGATAAATATCTCGTAGCATGGCCCCATGATCAGGATCAACTTTTAAATTGATTGCGGCTTTATTATGTAAATGAAAGCTCAACATAAACACTTTATCAATCACTTTAAAGACATCATAACCCTCACCAAAAGGCTGAGTCACAGTTACTTCAGGTAAGCTTCGTGTTGTTTTTAAGGCAAGTTGATGTAAAAACATAAGCTCACTCTACTCAATGGAGTTGTGGATAATGTCTAAATGATCCACAGTTGATCCGGTTTTTGTGAATAACTTTAAGATGAACAACTCACCATAATTTCTGCTACATCACTAGGTAAGGGTTTTAAATCTTCAACTCGCTCTAAATCTGATTGTTTTAAATAGGGTTGGCTGAGTAATTTAAACAACCGATCTACTTCCGAGAAGTCGTTACGTTCTGCACGTTCTATCGCAATTTGTAGCATATGATTGCGTAAAATATATTGCGGATTGGCAAGTTGCATCTCTTGGTCCAATTCAGCAATTTCCTGATGCTCACGAATTGCTTGATATTGTGTCATGAAGCTTTCAAATTGACGTCGGTCTAAGCAATCATCTTTAATCGCTTCATATTCTTTATTTTGCAAGCGCAGGAAGCTACCTGTGTAATCAAGCTGTTCCGTTTGTAAAATTTGCAAAAATGCCATGCCACAATTAAAACTGTCTTTATGGATGGATGGAAGTCCCATTTTTTGACATAAACCCAAAGTATAGTGTTCTAAAAAGGTGGTTTCAAAATGTTCTAAACATTCAGCCAAATCAGCTTTGAATTGCTCTTTTTCAGCAGAGTCTTTTTTGAGTGGAATAAGATTATTCAGCCAGTTCCATACATTCCAGTGTCCGATACTCGGTTGTTGTTGATAGGTATAACGGCCTTGATAATCTGAATGATTGTTGATCCAATTCGGTCGAAACCTTTCCATAAAACCATAAGGGCCAAAATCCAGTGTTGAACCTGTGATGTTCAAATTATCAGTATTCATTACACCATGTGCAAATCCCACCAATTGCCATTTTGCAATCATGACAGCAGTGCGTTGAATTACTTGAGTCGCAAAAGCGAGAACCGGCTGTTCTGCTTTAAGACAATCTGTATAATGCCATTCAATACATTTATCGACAAATTCTGGCAATAATTCAGGCTGATATTGATTAATCCATTCAAAATGACCCAAGCGAATATGACAGTCTGAAGTCCGTAACATCATGGCGCCAAGTTCTAATTTTTCACGTTGTACCCCTTGTTCTGATGAGGTAAAACCGACTGCATTACTAGAGGGAACACCTAAGGCATTTAAGGCATGACCTGCTAAATACTCTCGAATGACTGAACGTAATACCGCTCGTCCATCGCCCATACGTGAGTAGGGCGTAGCGCCAGCACCTTTTAAATGTAAGTCAATGGTTTGATGGTTTTGATCCAGTATTTGAGCAATCAGTAAACCACGGCCATCACCGAGTTGTCCTGCCCATTGACCAAATTGATGGCCTGCATACACCATCGCCAGTGGTTCAAATTCAGTAAACGTTTTTTGTCCGCTACAAATTTCTACCCATTGGGCTTTATCTTGATCTGACCACTGGAGTTGATGCGCCAGTGCTTCATTAAAATGGCCCGCTTTTGCACTTTTTAAGGGTTTCGGCAATTGATGATGAAAGAGCTTGGGATTGAGCAATACATAACGCGGATTAAATTGCATAAGACAATCTAAAGATAAAGAAGATGAGGTTGACTATAGCAAACTTGCAATCTGACGAAAGAGAATTTAGGGATAAAAATGTACAATACAACGTCGCATGATGTGATTTCATTTTATGTTCAAACACAAAGTTGTATTTCTGTATCAATCAAAAAAGTAGGTCGTCATTACTTAGAAGATTTAATCTAATTTTTTACGTATTTTCGCGCATTTGGACGAACGCCTCAGCCTTATTTTTATGCAGCTTATTTTATTCTATAAATAAAAAAGCCCCCAAAAAATGGGGGCTTTTTCTTATTCTTTATTTATTCAGATGCAGGATTCTTTTTGATGCTACGAACCAAGATTTTTAAGCTATTGTGATGATGGGCCAGACGTTGTTCAACCAACTGATAGTCCACTTTAAGCTTGTGGTCTATTTGGTGAATTTTTTCGGCTACAGATGCTTTTTTGGCTTGAATTTCTTGTTCTTTGAGCTTCGCCCAGTCATTTAAGGTATGTGTAAATGCTTCATACTCTTGTGCAATACGAAGTTTTGCAGTGGCTAAATCTTCATTCACATTATGACCATACACCGCTAAATCTTGTTCTGCGTATTTAAAACGCATCGCCAATTCAGCTTTTTTAATATTGAAGCTTGGAATACGACGTAAGTTTTTGGCTAAGCCTAATTTTGAACATGACCAAATCAGCCATTTCGTTGGATCATACTGCCACCATTTTACGCCATTACGGTAGTCGTATTGGAAGATGTGATGATAGTTATGGTAGCCTTCACCCCAAGTGGCGATGGCTAACCAGAAATTATCACGTGCAGTATTTTCGTCGGTATATGGACGTTTGCCCCACATATGACAAAGTGAATTAATAAAGAAGGTCACATGATGGCTTAAAATGAGACGAAGTAAGCCGCCCAATAATAATACACCCCACATATCACCAACAGCCCAACCCACCGTGGTTAAAATAACCGCATGAACTGCAACGACAAGGGGAATATAATATTTATCTTGGAACATGACGACTTTATCATTAAGTAAGTCGGGTGCATTTTTATAATTTGATTCTGCTGCTGGATAATTGCGAAGCATCCATCCAATATGCGCATACCAAAAACCATTATTAATTGAATAAGGATCTTGATCGATATCATCGACATGGCGATGATGCGTACGGTGACCCGATGCCCAGAACAAAATACTATTTTGAACGGCAAAAGTCCCCATTAGCATTAAAATAATTTTTAATGGCAAACTGGCTTCATAAGCACGATGTGCCCACAAGCGATGATAACCCGCAGTAATTCCCAAACTACTCACACCAAGTAGTACAAATAAGCTGATCCATGCGCCTAAGCTAAAATCATGATGATAAGCATACAAAGGGAGAGCAATTACAGCCACGATTGGTAAAAGAACCAATGCGAATACTGCAATCCAGTTAATTGGGGCTTTGGGTAAGGGAGCATTCATCTCCAACAGCACTCCTAGAACCTTTTAAAGGTAAGGTAAATAAATGTCTTAATTCAATACATTTTATAAGGATTAAGATTCATCGATATTAACATGAGCGAATAAATTTTCACTAACATTATTGTACAGTTGTATTGTACTCAACAGTAACAGAATCACAGCAGGAATTGATTGATTTTACCGAAGAATAAGAGGACTTATTTGCATCTCAGCGATAGGACGATAAAGCTAATTAAAAATACAACCACAAGGATTATTTGATTTGAGAGTGTATGTTATTTGATCACACCAAGAGGATCAATGCTTTATCAATGATTGTTGTAACAATAAATATAGGTTGTTCATTCAAAAAACAAATATATTTTTATTTTTAAGGGTGTAGGTTCTCTAACATCATTTTGGGGAAATCTGTGATTAGCCCATCAATGCCAAGTTTTTGAAGCTGCTTTGCACGTTGAATATCATTGACTGTCCAAACGCTCATAGATAATCCCGCTTTTTGTGTGGCTTGAATCATCTCATCGGTTGCGAGTTGATTCATCCAGCCTATTTGACAACAACCCAGCTGTAAAGCTTGTTCAATGGCAAGTTCCTTAATATCTTCTTCAATTAACAGGCCGCGTTTGAAGCTCGATTTTTGCTGCTCTAAAGCTTGATGAATTTTTAAATCAAAACTGGTAATTACGGTCGTTTGTTCAAAACCTTGCAGTTGTTTTTGTAATGCTAAAACGAGTTTTTCCGCTTCAATTTTGGTTGCAACAGCTTTGACTTCCACTTCAATATGTTCAAAATCATGAATAATATTTAGAGTTTGCGTTAAAGTTGGAGTGATTTGTGTGTCCCAATCCATCCAGATATTGGCTTGGTTATAGGCCTCTAATTCAGTGCTGTTTAAATCATAAAGTGGTTGATCTATTCCGGTCGTTCTTAAAAAATTATCATCATGCATGATAATGAGTTCATCATCTTTTAATTGTCGAACATCGAATTCAACTGCACGGATGCCTAAAGCGTGAATATATTGAAATCCAGCTAAGGTATTTTCAGGTGCTTCACCACGCGCGCCACGATGTCCGATAATTTTCATAATGAACTCACATACTCATTTCATCTGTCTAGTAATTGTTTAAGTCTTAGTTTTAGCAAGAACTTCATTTTATCATACTGTTAAAAATTTACTTTTAGACAGTAATTTATCATTAAATCGTGTCATTGATGTTCTTTTGCCAAAGCACTTCACTGCCACCTTCTGCACGTTGTAAAGCACGTGAAGCGACAAAGAGCCAGTCTGAAAGACGATTTAAAAGTTGTAATGACGCAGGTTGAATGTTTTGGTCACGGCTCTGAACCGTCATGAGGCTTCGTTCTGCACGACGGCAAACTGAACGCGCTTGATGTGCATAACTACAAGACAGACTGCCTGAAGGTAAGATGAAATCTTTGAGCATAGGTAACGCTTCATTCATACGGTCTATTTCAGTTTCTAAAAAATCTACAGAAACAGGCAAAACCAAATGATAGTTTGGAATACACACTTCACCACCAAGATCAAATAACCAGTGTTGGATTAAGCTTAAAGACTTATCCCACATTGTTTTATCTTGAATTGAGCTTGCTGTAATTTGGGCACGTAGCACACCAATACAAGAGTTGAGTTCATCGACATCGCCTAAAGCCGCAATACGCAAATCATCTTTGGCAACACGTGAACCATCACCAAGTCCTGTTGTGCCTGAATCGCCTGTACGGGTGTAAATTTTACTTAAACGGTGGCCCATAGTGTTTCCTAGAATTTTAAAGTTATAAAAAAGGATAATGTCGGTCAGAACATTATCCATAAACTGCGCTGTTTTAAATGTATTTTTTGAGTTTAGATCTTAATAACGGAATGTCACACCCGCAGAGGCTAGGCGACCACCGTTGATGTAGTAAATGTCTTGCCCCCATTGTGATGCTGAGGTTGTTTTATATTCAACATCACCAATGTTCTGAATATTAGTAAATACTTTTATATTTGGATTGATATTCCAAAAAGCATTGATGTCGATATTAGCATAGCCTGAAACACCTGAGCTATTTTGGGGGCTAGATTTGGCTGAAAGTGAAGTGCTGATACCATACACTTCGTTTTGGAGCCCTGTCGTTAAAGTCAAACTTTGACGAGGACGGCGATTGAGGTCGGTGTTAGTAGCTTTATCTTTAGGCTGCACATAGGCATACCCTAAATTCCAAAATAGGTCGTCATTAGCCCAATTAAGATTTAATTCACCACCCGTAAAAGTGGCTTCTTTCACATTAAAGTTTTTCCCATTTTGCCAAGTAATTAAGTTATCTACTTCATTACGGTATATTGATAGACTAAATGTAAATTGATCAGTAATAATCTGATCTAAACCAATTTCATAGGAAACACTTTCTTCAGGTTTTAAATCTGGATTACCACCCCAGTTTAATGCATATAAATCGTTGTTAGTTGGTGCTCTAAATGCTGTACCAATATTGCTGTAAATACTAGTTTGAGGCAAAAGTCGATAACGTGCAGCTACTTGACCTACAGTATGTGTCCCAAATGTTTCATGATCTTCTACACGAATTCCGGCTTGAGTATGTAGTTTGTCAGATTGGTATTGATGTTGAATAAAGTAGCCTGTACTTGCAACATCTTTTAGATAGTCGACACCGTACGGAGCGCTACCAGAAAGTACATCAGACTCAATATTCTTGTGTGCAACTCCCACTAAAAGATTTTGTGATGGACTAAATTGCCATTTGCTATAGAGTTCAGCCTCTTTAGTCGTATTGTAAATAGCATCTTGAGATTCATTTTGCTCCAGATCATCTTTAAATTGCGATAAACGAGCATGCACCGAAATATCATCATTGATATTTACACGGCCTTTAATATTAATAATCTCATTTTTAAAATCTTGAGTGGCATTTTTGACACCAGTATATGTGTCATTGTCTGTGATATATTGAGATTGTCCATTATTTTCTGAGTAATCTATAGACGCCGCATATTGTTTTTTTTCTACGCCTATTTTTGTACTAAATCCTTTTTGGTCATAGTTACCTGTTTTTATACTCGGATCTTTCAAATTTGTGACTTGTGTCCCATCAGATTCTAAGCGTTGACCTCGAATTTGTGCATAAAATCCATTTTCGGCTACATCAGCTCCGATAACAGCCTTATAAGTATTATGCTCACCCATCTCGCCTGTGACAAAAGCACTAGTTCTCTCGGGCGTTTTCGAAATAAGTTGAACAACACCACCAATTGCATCTGTGCCATAAAGTACTGAGGCAGGGCCCTTTAATACTTCAATTTGTTTAATATCAGTAGTATCAATAAAAGCAAGTGAAGCTGCACCAGCAGAGCCTGTATTTAGGCGAACACCATCACGTAATACAAGGGTGTGTGTAGAGTTTGTTCCGCGAGTAAAGATAGAAGCAGCTTGGCCATAACCACCATATTGCATCATATCGATAGAGGCATCACTCATAAGTAAGTGTGGTAATTCCGCTATAGGAGATTGGTCTAAAATTTTTGGCTCAATAATAGAGATTCTTGCAGGTACGTCTTTAATCTTTTCTTCTGAACGCGATGCTGTAACCACTAAAGTTTCTAAAGATGCATTAACAGAAGAATTTGTATTTGCTTGTACAGATATGGAGAAACCCATAGCAATAGCGATTGCACCGACGAGTGCAGTCGGTTGAAATAAATTAGACATATTTTAGGCTCCATACATTCACCCCCCGTGAATGATTGAGTTAAAGGCGCAACAAGCAGGTTTCCGGACTTAAATGTAATATCTAGGATATTTGCATATCCACCTTCCCACACGGTCGTGCAGTGGTGTCAATCTTAAAAAAGATTTCATTGATATGCTTTTCATTTTTACCGTTGCGGGGGCAGTATTGGACTTTCACCAACTTCCCTAAAGCGAATGCTTAGACTTGCTGCATTTTGCGCGCAGTATAAAGTTTGTATGTGAATTACACAATGTATGTAAATAATATTGAGGATGAACTTTACTCAAGTTTTTAAAATTGCATTACAATGATTTGCCTCCAATCTTTAGACTGGTTGATTTAGGCTAAATTTAAAACCAAAACATAGAGCGACTCGTATGCGGACTCGTGCCAAAATTTGTGGAATCACGCGAATTGAAGATATTCATTCAGCCGTACATGCCGGTGTAGATGCGATAGGATTTGTATTTTATGCGCCTAGTCCTCGTTATGTGACATTCTCGCAAGCGCAACAACTTGCTCATCACATACCCGCTTATGTTCAGTTGGTTGGCTTGTTTGTAAATGCAAGCAGCGACGAAATTTTGCAAGTTTTAAAAAATGTGCCTTTGGATATCGTACAATTTCATGGCGATGAATCTCCAGAACAGTGCCACGATATTGCAAAAATTGTAGGACGTCGTTGGTACAAGGCCATTCAGGTTAAACCAGAC
This sequence comes from Acinetobacter albensis, assembly GCF_900095025.1. Taxonomy (GTDB): domain Bacteria; phylum Pseudomonadota; class Gammaproteobacteria; order Pseudomonadales; family Moraxellaceae; genus Acinetobacter; species Acinetobacter albensis. The sequence continues at coordinate 85,816 of NZ_FMBK01000014.1, forward strand.
CTTGATATTATAAAAATTATAAAAAACTACCAACAGGCGGGTGCAAGTGCCGTATTATTGGATGCTTGGCATCCTGATCTTAAAGGCGGAACTGGGCATCAATTCGATTGGTCGCAGTTCCCGAAATTGGATATTCCTTTAATTTTGGCAGGTGGACTGAAACCTGACAATATTGAAGAGGCTATAAAAACGACTGGTGCTTATGCAGTCGATGTGAGCGGAGGCGTAGAATCCGCAAAAGGTATAAAAGACCAACAACTCATTGAACACTTTATGCAAGGAGTCCAACGTGGATCAGCAAAGTATTAATCACGACAATCAGGTGATTGACTATACCCAATTCCCGAATGACAAAGGGCATTTCGGTATCCATGGCGGACGTTTTGTGTCAGAAACACTGATGGCGGCTTTGGAAGACTTAGAAAAGCTTTATTTCCGCATGAAAGATGACCCACAGTTTCTGGCAGAATTCGACCGTGATTTAGCCTACTATGTGGGACGTCCTAGCCCACTTTATCATGCTGAACGTTGGTCAAAAGAGTTAGGCGGTGCGCAAATTTATTTAAAGCGTGAAGACCTAAATCATACCGGATCACACAAGGTCAATAATACGATTGGTCAAGCATTGCTCGCAAAATTGTCGGGTAAAAAACGTATTATTGCGGAAACAGGTGCAGGACAACATGGCGTAGCGACTGCAACAATTGCTGCACGTTTAGGCCTTGAATGTGTCGTATTTATGGGTGCTGACGACGTCAAACGTCAAGCCATGAATGTATACCGTATGCGTTTACTTGGTGCGACTGTCGTACCCGTACAAAGTGGCTCTAAAACATTGAAAGATGCCATGAATGAAGCGATGCGTGATTGGGTCACTAATGTGGATTCCACCTATTATGTGATTGGTACTGTAGCGGGACCACATCCTTATCCACAATTGGTTCGTGATTTCCAATCCATTATTGGTCGCGAAGCACGTAAGCAAATTCAGGAACAAGCAGGTCGCCTGCCAGATGCACTGGTTGCTTGTGTCGGTGGTGGTTCAAATGCAATGGGCTTGTTTTACCCATTCTTGAATGATGAAGATGTGAAAATGTATGGGGTGGAAGCCGCAGGTCATGGGATTGAAACAGGCAAGCATTCTGCACCTTTAAATGCAGGTCATGTCGGTGTATTGCATGGCAACCGCACTTATCTCATGTCAGATGAGCAAGGTCAGATTATGGAGACGCATTCAATTTCGGCGGGACTTGATTATCCTGGAGTTGGCCCTGAACATAGTTTCTTGAAAGATATGAATCGCGTTCAATATGTTCCGATTACTGACAATGAAGCTTTACAAGGTTTCCGTGATTTGACGCAAATTGAAGGTATTATTCCTGCACTTGAAAGTGCACATGCGATGGCGTATGTGACGAAACTTGCACCAACCATGTCTAAAGATCAAATTATTATTGCGACTGTTTCAGGTCGTGGTGATAAAGATTTAATGACGGTTGCACGTATTGATGGTGTAGAAATGGTTGAGATGTAATTTCTTCTTTGAAGCCTCCCCATTTGGTGGAGGTTTGGAGAGGGGATTTAAACAATCGTGTTGGGTGAAAGCTCAGCACGATTTTTTTGTCATGTATAGCATTCGGATTGAAAAATTAAAGCTGAAAATTAATATGGTTATTGGATGGATGAAAAGACCATTTGCAATTGTTTGAGGTAGACGGTCAGTTGAAATATACAGTTTTTGCGATAGAGTAAGCTCAAAAGATAGGGTGTACCGAGTTTCGCAAACATAAAAAATGTCTTTGGCGACTTTGAGTGAAACCAAAGTAATATGATGATCTACTTGAACTATAAATTGTAAAACTTCCGCATGTGCATTTTAATTTAAAAAGGAGCAGAAAATGCCTAGCCTATTTATTGTCATGCTCGGTGGCCGTCATGCTCGTGCCAATACAGAAGTCCACGATGTGGTCTTGGCTGTGGGTTATTCTCTTGAGGATGTTTATCCACAATTAAAACAAGCATGGTTTGCTGAACAAAAAGGTCTACATATTGATGCATGGGCGCAAATAAATGGCATCGAATTTGAAGGTAGGCACTATCAAATCCAATTCACAAATACTCAGCCGAATCAGGCCCATAATAAACTTTGGTTGATCAATTTAGGTGGCTATGATTCGCGTGAATTTGGTGAATTACATCGTTATATTTTAGTCGTTGCACAAAACAGAATGGTCGCAAAACAGCGTGGTAAAGCGTATTTTTCTGAGCAATGGCAAAAGCCGCATACTGATCGAGTCTTAGAGATTGATGATTGTATTGCGATTGATCAAATTCACGGACGTTATGTTGAATTAAAAGAAGGCACATTTTGTGGCAATCGTTGGGAAAACACCTATCTCACAATCTAAATGTCTGACTTTGAGTTTGATTTTAGGGTTCAGCCACTTATTTTTAGTTGAGTTTGAAATTGAATAACTTAATTTTTTTGTATTTTTTCGATGAAATAAAAGCAGGAGTCATTTTAAATGCGCATTATCAGGGCATAATTAGACCACCAACTTATAATCTCTTTGCTAGATGGAATTTAATAAATGGATTTGATTGAATCAAATGGGCAACTTAATTATGGACGCTTTAGTACACTACCTCGAAGTATCGATTTAAATAAGTATCAATATAAAACGCCCTATGGCGATGTACTTAAAGGCTGGCGTAAAAAATTAAAATATAAAAAATTTAAGTTTTGTTGTATTCAGCATGAGCATTACACGATTGGCTTGGCAATTGCCGATATTGCTTGGGCAGGACATGGTTTTATCTATATTTATAATCATCAAACCGATGAAGTTTTAGAATGGAATGCCACACATTTCTTGGCACGTCATACCTCTGTCGATGAGCAACCGTTGTATAGCCAAAGCTTTTTTTCAAAGTCACCTTTTCAAATTGAAATGCAACATGCCAACGGTGTGCGTTATATCCATGTCACCAAACATGGTGAAATTAAACTGAGTGCACGTATTTTTTGCGCTGGAACAGACCCTTTAAGCATGTGTAGTCCAACGGGAACCAATGGTTGGACATATACCCAAAAGTTAACAACCTTAACTTGTGAAGGGTATTTTATGAACAAGCAGGGAAAAACCATTCAATTCAATGAAAAAACCTTTGCTTCTTTAGATGATACCTGTGGTTTTCTGCGACCAGAAACGGCTTGGTTTTGGTTATCTTGCAATTTTTGGGATACACACAATAAGCGTATTGGTTTAAATTTAGCATCGGGTGTCAATGAAAGTTTTGGCAATGAGAATTGTTTATGGATCAATGGGATTTTATATCCGCAAAGTGATGTTTTATTTCAATTACAATCTGAAGGATGTTGGACCATTCGATCGCTTGATCAAAAACTTAATTTGACGGTAGAAACAGGTTGGCGTCGTTATGAAAACCTTAATTTAAGATGGGTTGGAAGTCAGTTTAGCCAGTGGCAGGCCAAAATTAGCGGTAGTATCCAGCAAGATGATCAAGAAATTATACTTTCCAATGAATATGGTTTAATAGAACAACATTATGCCAAATGGTAATGCATCAAGTTGAACCTAAAAAAACCAAGTGATGAGAACTTGGTTTTTTTATCGCTTTGAAATGCTTAACCTTGTGCGGCTTGCCAAAAAGCTTCACCGGCCTGAATTGGATCATTTGTTTCTGCTAAGGTTTTTACCCAAACATCGTACTGGGCAATAATAGGATGCTGACTTGGATGAAAGTCTGGGTCAAACCAATCTCGATATTGTTGTTTCATTTGTACAATACAGCCATTTTTCCCAAAAAACCAAGGCAAGCCTTTGATATTCATTTTAAGGCGCTCTAAGGCAGTATATCCATCGTATTTAAGCATAATATTAGTACGATACAGAGTGAATCCAAACATTAGAAATGTGGTCCAGACTAAGGTGAATTTACGCAATGATTCAGGTACATCACCCACTTGCTTCATGACATCAAAAGCTACATCGCGGTGTTCCATTTCTTCAATGGCATGCCAAGCGAGTAAAGCACGTACATACGGATGTGCATCTTTGAGGGTATTTTTATTTCCATAAAAAGTTTCTGCCATCAGTGCGGTCAAATGTTCAGCTGCTGCAGTCATTGCAATGTTGTATTGCGGAGAGCGCTGTTCCAATTCAAATTTGAATATTTTTTTTAAGCGCTGAATAAATTGGTCCACAGGCATGCCTTGATCTTTCATGACCTGATTCATTTTGTCGTGTGCAATACCATGCTGAGCTTCCTGACGAATAAAATCAGCGACACGCATTTTTAGATCGGGGTCGCTAATTTGGTCACGAAACAAACGTACAGATTGGATGAAATAGCGTTCACCATCAGGAAAGGTCAAGCTTAATGCATCAAACATACGGGTAATAAATGGATCTCCGCCAAACCAAAAACGGGGAATCTCATCGAGCTTAAAGTCAAGATTACTTCGAACCACAGGATTTACTTGATATTGCATAATGGCATTCATATTATTTTACTTAAATGGCCTGAGATAAACCCAGTATGTCGGGCTTTTAAAATTTTGTTTTGACAGTACTTGCCATTTTTTATACATTTTATGACAAACTGAAAATATCGTATGTCAACATTACTAATCAATATTGAGTTGGGTCATGCAAGAAATACAAATACCGAATGGTTATTTTCAACTCTGGCAAATGTATTTGATCGAACGTGGTCTAAATGGCTTACAGCTTGATTTCATGCACAATCAGCGTGAACAATTAGAGCATATTTTAAGCTTGCCGATAGATACTCAGTCTTCATATACCTTTTTTTTAGAGTTGGTGCAGCGCACCCAACAGCATTTGGACTGTCCGCAACTCATTTTTGACATGGCACGTTATATTCGTCCAGAACATTTTGGATTATTGGGTTACATGGCTTCTCGAAGTCATAGCGTGGCCGAGGCGATTCATTATGTCATGCGATTTAGTCGTTTGGTGATTGATGGTTCGGCTGCAACGACTTTGCAAGTGTATCAGTCGGGAGATGAAATTCATTTATCTTGGCCATGTATTCATGAAAAATACGCTTTAATACATGAAATGACATTTGCCTGTATTGTGGCCTTGGCGCGTCAAATCTTTAATTTTAATCAGCCTTTATTGAAATCTATTCATTTTGCCCATGCAGCACAAAACAGTATCTATCATTATCAAAAATTTTATAACGCTGAGGTTTTGTTTAAACAGTCCGAATATCAACTTGTTTTAAGTTTGGAAAGTTTAAAATTACCGTCACAACAAGCGGATCCTTCGCTGATTCATTTATTGACCAAGCAGGCAGAAGAAGCAATTGCAGCAAAGCCCAATGAGATCAGTTTGGCGCAATATATTCATACTTGGGCGGCTGATTATTTACGGACAGAAAACAAGATCCCTAAAATTGAACAAATAGCGGCAGAACTGTATTTATCGACACGAACATTACAGCGACAGCTTGATCAGCTAAAGACATCATTTAAAAAAATTATTGAAATTGAAAGAATGAAGCGTTGTGAACAGCTCTTATTGCAAAATATGAGTCTGACTGATTTGGCGATGCACCTAGGATATTCAGACCAGTCCGCTTTAACACGGGCTTATAAAGCCTATACGGGGCACACGTTGTTACAACGTAAACAACAAATTAAGCTATTTAGACAAGTTAGAAATGACAAATAAAAGTGCTTAGAAATATAAGAATAAGTCGCAGTGATCATCGATAAGTTGATCATTGAGTGTGAAGATCGCATGTCATAAAAAGGAAAAAAACGAAATCGTGCGCAAGGTAATGCAGGTTTTGCTATTAGATGAAAGATGAAAAGTATGAGCTAACTTAATTATTTTTATCATATTTTTATGGATTAAAATAAGTTTATCTTTATATTGAATATTTTTTTAAAGCGCAAAATTAGGCATCTTTGATCATTGAGTAAAAGTCATAAATATCGGTAAATGGGTTTCTCGGATTGTTCTGAAAAAATGAGATTGTCAGTTTAGCGTAGCGTGAATATTTTAAGCTCTATTCAATGGGCAAAAAATAGCGTTACAATGCGTTGTCTTGTATTTCTACAAAGCCAACTCCTCAGTTTTTAAATAATTCAAGGAAAGTACACCTTATGTCACGTTTAGCCACTCGTTTTGGACAGCTTAAATCTCAGCAACGTAAAGCGCTTGTTTCTTATGTAATGGCTGGTGACCCTCATCCTCAAGTAACAGTTCCATTGTTACACCAAATGGTTGAGGCAGGTGTAGATGTGCTTGAGCTGGGTCTTCCATTTTCTGACCCAATGGCAGATGGTCCAGTGATTGCTCTTGCAGCAGAACGTGCCTTGGCAGGCGGAACCAATACTTTAGATGCTTTAAACATGGTCAAAGAGTTTCGCCAAAAAGATACAGAAACGCCTGTCGTTTTAATGGGTTATTTAAACCCTGTTGAAGTGATTGGTTATGAAAAATTTGTATCCATTGCCAATGAATGTGGTGTTGATGGAGTGCTTTTGGTCGATTTACCGCCTGAAGAAGCAAAGGATTTTGATCAAGTATTAAAGAAATTTGATATGGACCAAATCTTTTTACTTGCACCGACATCAACTGATGAGCGTATTCAGCATGTTGCCAATCAAGCCAGTGGTTTTATTTACTACGTTTCCTTGAAAGGGGTAACGGGTGCAGCAACTTTAGATGTGTCTGAAGCTGCGGCTCGTATCCAAAAAATTAAAACTGTGACTGATATTCCTGTGGGTGTGGGTTTTGGTATTAGCGATGCTGCATCTGCAAAAGCAATGGGTGTAGCCGCTGATGCAGTGATTGTAGGCAGTGCTTTTGTCAAACAATTTGCAAACCTAGCGCCAGAACAAGCCGTTTTAGAAACGGTTAATAAAGTCAAGGAGCTTCGAGCTGCGCTCGATGAGTTAGTATGAATCAAGAAGTGAAATCAGGCAAAATTCTGAGCCCAGCGACGCCATGGACGGAACGTCATGTTCCAGGTATTCACATTCCCGATGAGCAAACTGCACTCAAGGCAACATTTACAGAGCCAACAATCGAATGCCCTGAATGTCATGCCTTAGTGACACGTACAGCCATGTCATTTAATGCCTATGTTTGTCCGCAATGTGATGAGCATTTGCGTATGAAGGCTCGCGAACGTTTGAACTGGTTTTTTGATCAGGTAAAAAATGAACTTGGTCAAGAATTTGTCGCGAAAGATCCATTAAAATTTGTAGACAGTAAACCCTATCCAGAGCGGATGTCTGAAGCGCAAAAGAAAACCGGTGAAACTGAAGCCTTGGTGGTAATGCAAGGTGTACTGAAAGGAATTCCTTTAATTGCATGTGCGTTTGAATTCGACTTTATGGGCGGTTCAATGGGTACAGTTGTAGGTGACCGTTTTGTACAAGCAGCTGAACGTGCGATTAAAGATAAACAGCCTTTAATTTGTTTTGCTGCATCAGGCGGTGCACGTATGCAAGAAGGCATGTTGTCGCTTATGCAAATGGCGCGTACTTCAGCAGCCATTCAACGTATGAAAGATGCAGGTTTACCGTATTTAGTGGTTTTAACTCATCCAGTTTATGGTGGTGTAACCGCTTCACTGGCCATGTTAGGTGATGTACATATTGCAGAGCCTAAAGCCATGATTGGTTTTGCGGGTAAACGTGTGATTGAGCAAACAGTTCGTGAAAAATTGGAAGAACCGTTCCAACGTGCTGAATATTTGCTTGATCATGGTGTGGTCGATCAGATTGTTCATCGTCACGCATTACGTGATACTGTATATCGTATTGTCGCGAAACTGATGAATTTGTCTTGAACACAGCTCCACTTGCAACAGATGATTTAAACACATGGCTCAATTATTGGAGCCATGTTCACGTTACGGGTATTGATTTAGGTTTAGAGCGCGTTATTCCAGTTGCAGAAAAACTCGGAGTAACTCGTCCAAATGCCCAAGTTTTTACTGTAGCGGGTACCAATGGTAAAGGATCAACTACCACCACTTTGGCGGCTATTTTAAATGCACAAGGCTATCAAGTTGGATTATATCAATCACCGCATATTTACCGTTTTAATGAACGAGTGAAGTTATCTGGGATTGAAGTGGATGACCAAACTTTGGTGGATGCGTTTGTACAAGTGGATCAAGCACGTCGCGCGTGTGATTTAAGCTTATCGTTTTTCGAAGCAACCACGTTGGCTGCTTTTGTCATTTTTAAAAATAAACAATGTGATGTTTGGGTGCTTGAAGTCGGTCTAGGTGGTCGCTTAGATGTAGTGAATGTTGTTGATCCAGATGTGGCTGTAATTACCAATATTGGACTCGACCACATTGATTGGCTGGGCGATAGCATTGAAAAAATTGCTTTTGAAAAAGCAGGGATTATCCGACCAGATATTCCTGTCATTTTTGGTGGTTTACAGTCACTTCCGCATGCTATTCAAAATAAAGTGAAAGAATGTGAGGCGAAACTTTATGTCGCTGATCGTGATTATTTCTATCAATATACCGACGATGGTCAGGCGTGGATGTTTGCATCCTCAGGCACGACCTTAAAACTCCCGATGGGTTCCTTAGCACTTGAAAATATTGCAACAGCAGTTGCTGCTATTTTAAGCAGTGAAGTCCACGTAACCCAAGCTGCAATTACTCAAGGCATTCAGCAAGCATACTTACAAGGCCGTTTTGAAATTCGTCAAATTCAAGGTAAAACGGTGATTTTTGATGCTGGACATAATCCGCATGGCGTTGAGTTTTTGTTAAAGCAGTTGCGAAAATTCTTGGAATACCATAAACAGTACACAGAAGTGATTAGTGTTTTTTCCATGTTGGCCGACAAAGATATTAATTCCGTCGTAAATTTATTGAAAGATACGATTTCAACATGGAAAATTGCACCCTTAATAGCTCCGAGAGCAGCTGAAATAGCGCAGCTTGATGACGCATTACAAGGTGAAACAGTACAACACTTTAAAAGTGTTCAATTGGCTTTTAAATCAGCGCTGAATGAAACAAAGAATAATCAGCTGATCTTGGTATGTGGTTCGTTTCATACCTTAGAAGCGGTATGGGAGTATTTGGAAGAATGTCAATGAATAACAAACAACGCTGGATGGGTGGTGTTGTTTTATTAGGTGGCGGTGTGTTGTTGGCCGCTTTGCTTTTAAAAGGCAAAGAAGAAATCTATCAAAATAATCATTCAGCTCCAGAAAAAGCGGCTTTGGTTGAGCCACAAAAACCTGTAGCAGAAGGTGAAATGGTTCAATTACAACCGTTAACAGTGGATGTAGAAACAGAAAAACGTTTGCTTGAAGAACAGCGCCGTGGTCGTGAAAAAGCGGTGGCAGAGCAAGAAGCACGTGCGGCTGAGTTTTTGATCATGCAGCAACAAGCGGAAGCTGATGCAGCACGAAAAGCTGCCGAAGAATATGCGGCATTAAATGCACATCGTTTAGGTGCACAGCAAAGTTCAGACAATATTCCACCTGAATTGATAGAAGATGAAAAGGTCAAACAGAAACGTTTGGCTGAAGAAAAATTGAGTGCCGAAAAAAAGTTACAACAACAGCAAACTCAAAAACAAAATACTGAGGCTAATCAGAAACTAGCCGAAGATAAACGTATAGCTGAAGAAAAACGCAAGGCTGATGCCGCAAAAAAGTTAGCTGAACAAAAGGCGATTGAGAAAAAAGCCATTGAGAAAAAAGTAGCGGATGAAAAAGCCAAAGAAGCTGAAAGTAAACGTAAAGCTGCCGAACAGAAAGAATTAGAGCGTAAAGAATCAGAAAAGAAAAAAGCACAAACGCAAGAAGCTGCTGCCAAGAAAAAGGCAGAAGCTGAAAAAGCACGTGATTTATTGGAAAATGGTGAGAAGCAATGGATGGTACAGGTGGCTTTGGCTGCCAATGAAGCGAATGCAGATGCAGTTGCTTCTAAACTACGTGCCAAAGGTTATAAAGTCACCAAAAGCCCAACTTCGAAAGGGATTAGAATTATGGTTGGCCCTTCTAAAGATAGAGATGCAGCAGATGCTGCACGTAAAAAAATTAATACAGACGACGGTTTAAATATGAAGTCGGCTTGGGTCATTGAGTGGGTGCCTTTAGATAAGCGCTAAACTGTTTTGAGTCAGTCATTAGGCAGCATTTTGCTTAAATCGACTTTTAAGATGGATTTGACAGATGATGTTGAATCCATTTTATATTTTCAGGGCTGAATAGTGTTTCAATATGGATCCAAATTGGATGAAAACCATAACCACCATGCTTCATTTCATTTAATGCATCTTCAATTGACCAGTCCTCAAAAATAATACGATACATGGCAATCGTAGCACCAGTACGATCGGAGCCATGATAACAATGAATGAGCACCTTTTTATTCAATGTTTTTGCCTGTTGAAGATGTCGCATGACCAGTAATAAATCTTCTCGAGACATGGCCCATGTGTGAATTGGAACATGAATCAATTGAAAGTCAGTATTTGGAAGAATCTTTAAGTCAGGATTTCTCGATCTTAAATTTAGAACAATATCAATTTGGTGGGCTTTTAATTCAGCAATCAATTCTGGTTGCGGTTGCTCACTACGAAAGACTTGCTCACTAATTTGATAAAAATTACGTTCACTATTTAAGGGTTTACCCCAGTGGGGTGGACGATGTTCTACTGGTATGCTCGAGGTGCTGACACAACCGCTTAAATAAGCACTACTGATCAAAATGGCAAGAACAGTTTTTTTGATCATGGTTGATACCTTGCCAGTTCAATGGGGTCGTGGGCGCAAATAATCTCAATATTTGTCGTGATTTGAGCCAAGGATTGAATTTTGTGTAAATTATCCAAACGCATAGCGTTATTTTCGGCAAAAATACGTTCCAATGTATCAAGTGTTCGAAGCTTATTTTTAGGGTTGAGTTGTAGGTGTGAATAATACGCATCTCCGCAAAAAAATAACCAGCCCTCCTGTTTTTTTATGGCAATTCCGCAATGACCTTGGGTGTGACCCAATAAGGGAATCATTAAAATTTCATCCTGAAATAAACTAAACCCTTGAACCTGATGTAAGTTAAACCAAGCATCACCTTGACTAGGTTCAATAAAATTCCAGTAACGATGTTGTTTGAATTGTTGGGGTTTATAGCGCATTCGATTCTTAACAGAGAGCAAATTTTGTGTTGCATTAAATTCATTGGATAATACATGGACGATCGCATGAGGAAAGTCAGAAATTCCTCCAGCATGATCAAAATCGAGATGGCTCACAAGGATATGCTTTACATCTTTGGGGTTAAATCCCAAACTTTGAACTTGTGCAATTGCTGTTAAATCGAGATTCTGCTCAATACGTCCTAAGCGTAAAGCCATATGACCTAGACGTGCTTGGGGATATAAATAGTCCTGAATACCTAAACCGGTATCAATTAAAACCAGACCTTGATCAGTTTCAACAAGAAGGCAATGGCAAACTACTTTGGCATGTAATCCTTTTTGACCAAATAAGGGGCCACAAATTGGGCACAAAGTGCCACAATGCAAATGATGAATATTGTAAATCACGCGCTTTATTCTTAACGTTAAGTGAGTCTAGTTATAAACGGACTATAACTGAAATACCAACTTGATTTTGTAATTCAAATGCTTAGTGAAATAAATAAACCTGTCATTAGACAGGTTTTTTTAAAGAAATCAGGATTTGGCTCGTCATCTAAATCCTCTATTTCAGCAACTAATACTGGCTTTATTTTGATACTCCGTTTGCATCACGCTTTAATTAAAGCAGTGTGTTTTTATCCGAAACTACGCTTGTCTTGCGACAAAATAAGACAGTGTTTTATTTTTAGCACAGCTCTCATCTTGCGTTCAGGTGGAGCGGTGCTGCACTTATCCATTACTACGCACTTCGTTTGCCTTACGCTGCAACTAAAGCAGTGCTTTAGTTTTGCTCAGGTTGTGGGGTTAAGCGTAAATAAGGTGTCACTGCTGTATAACCTTTAGGAAAGCGCTGCTTCAATTCTGCTTCGTCTTTTAGAGACGGTACAATGACAACATCTTCACCTTGTTGCCAATTTGCAGGGGTAGCGACTTTATAGTTGTCGGTCAGTTGAAGAGAATCGACCACACGTAAAACCTCATGGAAATTACGCCCAGTAGATGCAGGATAAGTAATAATTAAACGCACTTTTTTATTTGGGTCAAGAATGACCAAAGAACGTACAGTTAGCGTCTCGCTGGCATTGGGATGAATAAAGTCGTACAGGGTAGAGACCTTACGATCTTGATCGGCAAGAATTGGAAAATTGACTGTGGTATTTTGCGTTTCATTAATGTCATTAATCCATCCTTTATGAGATTCGACATCATCCACCGAGAGTGCAATCGCTTTTACGTTACGCTTGCTAAACTCGTCTTTTAATTTTGCGGTAAATCCAAGTTCAGTGGTGCACACAGGCGTATAGTCAGCAGGGTGTGAAAATAAAATCCCCCAACTATCACCTAAATAGTCGTAGAAATTAATCAGACCTTCACTTGAGTCTTGCTCAAAGTTTGGTGCAATATCGCCTAAACGTAATGTCATTTTTAACCACCTCAGATGATGTATTTATAATTTTCTTAAGACTCAATATGGCGTATTTTTTTTTGCAAAGAAAATAGCATTTTTGTATTTCTTTGTGAAAAATTGGAATATAGCGCTATGGAAGAATTTGTAAAATGTTTATAAATGACAAATTTTATGACTATATTGGCTGTTTAAAATTTGTTACATTGTGTTCCCTTGGCTGTCATGTGCTAGATTCTGTGAAGCAAGAATTTTTTGATGGGTTTTGTGCAAAACCCTTGTACTTCAAATTTCTAGCACCATAATAACGACTGAGAAAAAATTTATTCATTCGACAAGCAAGATTTAGAGAGTCTATTCATGTTGGCAAGTCTGATCGGAGGCATCTTCGGTACCAAAAATGAGCGCGAACTCAAACGCATGCGTAAAATCGTAGATAAGATTAATGCGCTCGAGCCGACGATATCTGCACTAAACGATGCAGACTTATCTGCAAAAACCGAAGAATTCAAACAACGCTACAATAAAGGTGAAAATCTCGATAAGTTATTGCCTGAAGCTTTTGCTGTATGTCGTGAGGCTGCAAAGCGCATCATGGGCATGCGTCACTATGATGTGCAATTGATTGGTGGTATTACACTTCACGAAGGTAAAGTTGCAGAAATGCGTACTGGTGAAGGTAAAACCCTGATGGGGACTTTGGCTTGTTATCTAAATACGATTGGTGGTCAAGGTGTGCATGTCATCACCGTGAATGACTATTTGGCACAGCGTGATGCCGAGTTAAACCGCCCGTTATTTGAATTCTTAGGTTTAAGCATTGGTATTATTTATTCCATGCAAAATCCGACCGAAAAAGCAGAAGCTTATCGTGCTGATATCACCTATGGGACCAACAACGAATTTGGTTTTGATTATCTGCGTGACAACATGGTGTTTTCACTGGCTGAGAAAAAGCAACGCGGCTTAAGCTATGCCATTATTGATGAAGTCGATTCGATCTTGATTGATGAAGCACGTACTCCGCTCATCATTTCTGGTCAAAGTGATGATTCTTCACAATTGTATGCAGCAATCAATAGCATTCCTCCACAATTAAAAACTCAAAAAGAAGAAAAAGTGGCCGATGGTGGGCACTTCTGGATTGATGAAAAACAACGTACTGTTGAAATGACTGAAATTGGTTATGAAACAGTCGAAGACGAATTAATTCGTATGGGCTTACTTGCAGAAGGCGAGAGCCTGTACTCATCAGCGAACTTGAACTTGGTTCATCATGTGTCCGCAGCGATTCGTGCTCACTATTTATATCAGCGTAATGTGCATTACATCATCAATGATGGTGAAGTCATTATTGTCGATGAAAATACGGGTCGTACTATGCCAGGCCGTCGTTGGTCAGAAGGTTTGCATCAAGCTGTTGAGGCAAAAGAAGGTCTAGAAATTCAACCTGAAAACCAAACGCTTGCCACCACAACCTTCCAGAACTACTTCCGTCTGTACAAAAAGCTTTCAGGTATGACGGGTACTGCCGATACTGAAGCTGCGGAAATGAAAGAAATTTATGGTTTGGATGTCGTATTGATTCCAACCCATCGTCCGATGATTCGTAATGACATGAACGATTTGATTTATTTAAATCGTAATGGTAAATACGATGCGATTATTCAAGAAATTAAAAATGTTCATGAAGCGGGCGTTGCTCCTATCCTGATTGGTACTGCGACCATTGAAGCATCAGAAATTTTGTCTGATAAATTGAAAGAAGCAGGCATCGTTCACGAAGTATTGAATGCAAAACAACATGAACGAGAAGCAGATATTATCGCTCAGGCAGGTTCGCCTAATGCAGTAACGATTGCCACCAATATGGCGGGTCGTGGTACTGATATTTTGCTTGGCGGTAACTGGAAAGCAAAACTGGCTAAAATTGAAAATTATACCACTGAAGATGAAGCGCGTTTAAAAGCCGAGTGGGAACAGCAGCATGACATGGTGTTAAGCTCAGGCGGTTTGCACATTATTGGTTCTGAACGTCATGAATCGCGCCGTATTGATAACCAGTTACGTGGTCGTGCAGGTCGTCAAGGTGATCCAGGTGTTTCACGTTTCTACTTATCGCTTGAAGATGATTTGATGCGTATCTTCGCTGGTGATCGCGTGGTCGGTATGATGCGTGCAATGGGTCTAAAAGAAGATGAAGCGATTGAACACAAAATGGTGTCACGTTCTATCGAAAATGCGCAACGTAAAGTGGAAGCGCGTAACTTTGACATTCGTAAGAACTTGTTAAAATACGATGATGTCAACAATGAACAACGTAAGATCATTTATTCTCAACGTGATGAAGTACTCACCGAAAGCACTTTACAAGATTACATTGAAGGAATGCATCACGAAGTCATGAAAGGTGTGATTGAAAATTATATTCCACCTGAATCAATTCATGATCAATGGGATATTGATGGTTTAGAGCGTGCTTTACGTGATGATCTAAGTATTGATTTGCCTGTAAATCAATGGTTAGAGGAAGATCGTCGTTTAGATGAAGAAGCTTTGGTTGAACGTATTTCAGATGAAATTGTAAAACGCTATCGTGATCGTCGTGGACAAATGGGTGATGAATCGGCAGCCATGCTAGAACGTCATTTTATGCTGAGCGCATTAGACCGTCATTGGAAAGAGCATTTGGCAGCTATGGACTATTTGCGTCAAGGGATTCATTTACGTGGTTATGCGCAAAAAAATCCTGAACAAGAGTATAAAAAAGAAGCTTTCAACTTGTTTGTAAATATGCTTGCTGTGATTAAATCGGATGTCATTACTGATTTATCGCGTGTACATGTGCCGACTGCTGAAGAGCTGGCGGAAATGGAAGCTCAGAAACAAGCACAAGCCGAGTCTATGCAATTGAATCTTTCACATGCTGATTTTGATGGCTTAGCAATTGAAAATAACGACAATTTGTTAAGTGATGAAAGTCAATTCGAACCGATTGATCAACAAAATATTGTTCCACCTGCAAGTCGTAATGCACCGTGCCCATGTGGATCAGGTTTAAAATACAAGCAGTGTCACGGTAAAATTTAGTTTAAGTTAAATGAATTGGTCACTTTAGGTATTTCTCTGACTCATGTTAGACGGATATTTAAAGTGGCTTTTTTATGTCTATGGATTGTGAAAGTTTTATTTTACAAATATTGAATGGGATTGCAGCCTATGCGATTAAATGTTATTTAGTGAGTTGCATATCTAACTCTGAAAAGCGGAAAGACAATGAAAAAAGTATTACAGCCCTTGATAATTGCAGCTTTGGCTCTTCCTTCTTTGGCCTTTGCAAACAGTCCATCTCAAACCACGACATTAGATAAAGTTCAAGCAGCTCGTGGTGCAACAACTGCTCAAGCTGTAGTGAAGGATGATAACATCACAGTGATGAGTCCTCGCACAGGAATTAGTTATACTTTTGCTAATCCGAATCAACGTCCTATTGTATTGAAAACTACGGCAATTACTGCTGCAAATGCAGCCAATGTAGGTCGTATCGTAGCCACTAATC
This sequence comes from Acinetobacter albensis, assembly GCF_900095025.1. Classification (GTDB taxonomy): domain Bacteria; phylum Pseudomonadota; class Gammaproteobacteria; order Pseudomonadales; family Moraxellaceae; genus Acinetobacter; species Acinetobacter albensis. The sequence continues at coordinate 101,977 of NZ_FMBK01000014.1, forward strand.
CTGCATTGTCGACTGCAAGCCAAGAAAAAGCGAAACAAACATTGTTAGGTGAATCTGCTCAATTGGCTTCAAATTAAATTGCTTGTGTTGTATTAATTCGTCTTCGGATAAATATCAGCCAGTTAAGCAGTTAACTGGCTTTTTTTGTTTTAAAGCCATGTGGTTATTTAATAGCTATAAATATCTTTATAGCTTTTTTGAGTGAAAACTTTGTTGTTATTTTCTCAAAAATGAAAAGCATTTATTATGCTTATTTTTCACTGCTTCGCATAACAGGTGGTGACTGATTTTTATCAACATACATCACGCTAAAATAAAAACTAAAGCAAAGCGGGTGTTACGCTCGATTTTTTATTGAATTTCTACTAAGCTGTCTTTTTCTGATGATCTTATTTGGACGTTTAAAAATGGCGGTGGGCGACGTAACAATGCCACAGATGCATGTGGTTAAAGGGGTTAAAATTGGTTCTGCTGAAGCGTATGTGCGCTATCAAAACCGACGCGACCTTGTCATTTTTGAACTTGCTGAAGGTTCTCATGTTGCAGGGGTATTTACCCAAAATGCATTTTGTGCTGCGCCAGTACATGTCTGTAAAGCCCATTTACAGGTCACCAATCCCCGCTATTTAGTAATTAATACAGGGAATGCCAATGCTGGAACAGGAAAAGTGGGCTTAGCAAATGCTGAGGCAACCTGCATAAAACTGGCTGAACTCACGAATATATCTCAAAATGAAATTCTGCCTTTTTCAACAGGTGTCATTGGTGAGCAACTTCCTATTGAGCGTTTGACCGCAGGTTTGCAACCCGCGCTTGATTCTTTAAAAGAAGATGCTTGGTTAGATGCTGCGACTGGTATTATGACCACAGACACCTTGCCTAAGGGTGCATCTGAGCAATTTGAAATAGATGGCATCACTTATACCATGACGGGTATTTCCAAAGGTGCAGGTATGATTCGTCCAAATATGGCGACTATGCTCAGTTACGTGGCGACCGATGCACCGATTAGTCGTGAATTGGTACAACTGTTATTAAAAGAAACGGTTGATGTTTCTTTTAACCGCATTACCGTAGATGGGGATACATCAACCAATGATTCATGTATTTTGATTGCTACCGGTCAAGCGGGTGGAATAGAAATTTCATCTATTGATGATTCACGCTATGCAGTGATTTTGGATGTTTTGACTCGCGTGATGAAACGCCTTGCACAACTCATTATTCGTGATGGCGAAGGCGCGACCAAATTTATCACCATTACCGTTGAAGGTGGTTTAAATACACAAGAATGCTGTGATATTGCGTATAGTATTGCCCATTCACCTTTGGTGAAAACCGCCATTTTTGCTTCTGATCCAAATTGGGGGCGCATTCTGGCTGCAATTGGTTACGCAGGCGTTAAAAATTTAGATGTTGAAAAAATTCAAGTTTGGTTAGATGATGTGCAAATCTGTAAAGACGGTGGTGCAGCAGCGGACTATACCGAAGAAGCGGGTGCGCGTGTAATGTCGCAAGCTGAAATGTTGATTCGTGTCAATCTAGGCCGAGGTGATGCAAAAGATACGGTCTATACATGTGACTTATCTTACGATTATGTCAAGATTAATGCAGATTACCGTTCTTAAATTGATGGAATGATAAAAGCCTCCGTTGTGAGGCTTTTTTATAATGGAATGATTTTACCCCTTGATCAAAAAAGCATATCGCCATTTTGATGGGGGATTAAAGATACTGTTTGTGGTCAAGCAAGTATGAAAATTAGAGAGCATGTTTATGAGTGATGCGACCAACTTAATTGCCAATGACGCTAAATCGATTGTGCAGGAGCATTTAGATCGTTTAGGTGAGCCTAAAAATATTCATTTAAGTGAAGCATATAAACAGGAAAAATTTACGCAAATCTTAGCGGAACTCAAAAAGCGTGATGCTGTTTTAGTCGCTCATTATTATTGTGACCCTGAAGTGCAGGAACTGGCTGAGTTATCAGGAGGATGTGTTTCTGATTCATTAGAGATGGCACGCTTTGGTCGTGACCATGAGGCATCAACTTTGGTGGTTGCTGGGGTGAAATTTATGGGGGAAACTTCAAAAATTCTTTCGCCAGAAAAAACTGTGCTCATGCCTACGCTAGAGGCAACCTGTTCACTCGATTTGGGTTGTCCTGTAGACGAGTTTTCTGCATTCTGTGATGCACATCCAGATCATACCGTTGTTGTATATGCCAATACTTCTGCTGCGGTTAAAGCCCGTGCTGATTGGGTGGTCACTTCAAGTTGTGCGGTCGAAATTATTGAGCATTTGGATAGTTTAGGTGAAAAAATTATTTGGGCACCTGATCAGCATTTAGGACGTTATATCCAGAAAAAAACGGGCGCAGAGATGCTACTTTGGGATGGCGCATGTATTGTTCATGAAGAATTTCGTGCCCGTGGAATTACCAATATGAAAGCAATCTATCCAGATGCAGCAGTATTGGTCCATCCAGAATCACCAGAATCAGTGATTGCAGTTGCAGATGCGGTCGGGAGTACTTCACAATTGATTAAAGCTGCAGCAACTTTGCCACAGCAAACTTTAATTGTGGCCACAGATCGAGGGATTTTTTATAAGATGCAGCAAGCTGTACCGAATAAAACCTTGATTGAAGCACCTACCGCAGGTGAAGGTGCGACCTGTCGATCATGTGCACACTGTCCATGGATGGCTATGAATGAGTTGGATGGAATTTTATCTGTTTTGCAAAAGGGTGACCAAGAAATACTGGTTGATCGTGATCTTGCAAAACGTGCAAAACTACCGCTCGATCGTATGTTGGACTTTAGTGCGAGTTTAAAACGTTAAAAATTGATTGAAAAATATCTAAGGTGTTTGATAAATATACATTTGAAGTGGTTTTTTAATTTTTTTTGAATATAGGTGTTGACGTCTTGTGGCGTCACGCCTAGAATGCACACCGTACCGCACAATGTGTAGTACGAAAGCTAAGATGAATCGGAGCATGGCGCAGTTTGGTAGCGCACCTGGTTTGGGACCAGGGGGTCGTAGGTTCGAATCCTACTGCTCCGACCAATTCTTCAAGGCAAAGTTCCGTGGTATTTATATCATTGCTCATGCGCCTGTAGCTCAGTCGGATAGAGCATCCGCCTTCTAAGCGGATGGTCACAGGTTCGAATCCTGTCAGGCGCACCATTGGTAGCTTGATATCATAGAATCTAAGTTGTAATGGTGGATGTAGCTCAGTTGGTAGAGCCCTGGATTGTGATTCCAGTTGTCGCGGGTTCGAATCCCGTCATTCACCCCACTTTCGGAGCATGGCGCAGTTTGGTAGCGCACCTGGTTTGGGACCAGGGGGTCGTAGGTTCGAATCCTACTGCTCCGACCATTTATACAGCTTAAAGTAATCAATCCGCTTAAATGCGGTTTTTTTATGTCTAAAATTTATAAAAATTATCTTTCATATAAAATAACGTTGGTTTTGGGTGGATTCTTTATAGCTCTGCTAAGTTAAAAATTTCCTTATATGTGTTTATGCTAAATGAAAAATATTAATTCGACTCTAAATCAGGTATAGAAGTCTATTATTGCCAAAATAGTATTTATTGATTAATTAAACAAACAAGCAAAAATAAAAGATGATTTTGCACATTCTGTACCTTTTGCATGCAAAACCTAGTATTTAATTTAGCAAATAGAAGAATAAATAAACATTTGAAGCATTTTTAATAAAATAAAATAAAAAAGGGGTTGTATGGTGATTAAAATGCTGTAGAATGCACATCCATCGGCGGTGATGTTGATTAAAACTTGTTGAGAAACAAGGATTTAGCTTAAAGGGTTAAATCTAGG
>NZ_FMBK01000020.1 GCF_900095025.1 Acinetobacter albensis
AAGCGCGTAGTGCTGCATAAGATGAATCAATGTAAATAAAACCTCTACGGAGGTTTTATTTTTTAGGGATGAGTAATATCGGAGATTCAAGGGTATAACCTGTTTCAAAAGGAATGCCTAAATATTTAACCACTGCCAAAACTTTCTGTTGATGTGGAATTTTATAAACTTGAGAAATGCTTATACCGTGCTGATAAGCTAGAGCTTGATGTTTCTGACTTTGATAATTTTTGCTTCTTAACTGATAGGTATACGTATATTTGGGTATAAATTTATTTGGGTCATACCAAGACTTTTCTTTAGAAGTAATTTTATTGAGTACATGAGCTTTGACTGTATTGGGAGCGAGCTTTATTAATGGCTGAAGTCGATTTTTAATGTTAAGAATTTCTTGATCAAATAACTGACTATTTTGATCGTAATCAATTTTTTGGGTTTTTGGGTTGATATATAAAGAGTTGACCTGAATTATTTTTTCAGGTGTTTTGTTATTTTTGAATTGATAATAATAAAGCTGAGGCAGGCGACCTCGACCATCGTGATAATGTTTGAGCAAATAGACTTTTTGGTCTTGGCTTTCATATCCAAGTATTTCTATATTTTGAGGACCGCCGACTGTGGCAAAACTCAGTGAAGGAGTAAAAATAAATAAATAGAATAATTTTTTAATTTTAAACATAGTGAAACCTTATAAGTGCGATTGATAATATTTTCTAAAATATAATATTCACTTTAATGTAAATATTAAAATTCTATTTAAAAATATTAAAATTTTTGGTTGGAAATTCTAAATATATTATGAATTATATTAATAAAAATAATTATATGCTTGTTGGGACTTTTTATTTTTTGAGAAAACATTCAAGATTATGTATTTATTTTTAATAAAAATTCTTATTTAGTTATACAAGAGTGAATAATTTGTACTTTTGTTTTGTCGTGTTTTTTATTGTATTATTGTGTGTTATTGAGTTATTTAAGATAAAATTATTAGATAGGATCAAAAAATGAATATTATTAAATTTATTAAAAGTTTTAATACGGTAAATACTTATTTATTCATGGCTATTATTACTTTAATAGTCTTGGTGATACATTTTTATTTTATTAATCCTTTCTGATAATGAGATTTATTTGTATTTATGAGGTTGTAAGTTTTAACTATTAATCAATAAGAATGTAAAAAAGAAATTTAAAACTGCGATATAAATAATGTAGTCAATAAAAAACCCAGTCCTACACTGGGTTTTTTATTTAAATTTAGTTATTCAGCGCTGGTGTTGCGGCAGCAATTGCAGCGGCAACTGCATCATCTTCAGATTGAGCATCTGAGTTTGACTGATTCGATGTTGCGGACGTTGGTTTATCTTCGGCTTTAGGTGCAACTGGCTTTTGTGCTTCTGGTTTAGATGGCGCTTGTGGCGGAACATCTCGTACTTCACGACGAACTTCAGTCGTTGTATTTTCAGTTTCAGTTCGTTCAACTTCGACCTGTGTCGGAACTTCAGCTTCTGAATTATCTATTGAGTTTAATGGTTCAAACTGAGTAGATTCTACTGCCTCAGAACTCTGCGCCGGTTGGGTTGTTTCGACTTGTTCTTGTTCATCGTCTTTCGGTGTTTCTTTCTTGACACATGCCGTTAATATTAAGCTTGCTGCGATCACACCACAAAGTAAAAGTTTTTTATTCATAATTCACAAAATTAAGCATTAATTAAGATGCCCTTATTATAACAGCAAATATGAATATAAAAATCCTCTTCAGTCCCTCTAATTTTTTATCGGAAATGCTGATAGAATAATCAATTGCTTATTGTTCTATGAATTGATGCGGATTGACTTTGCTTTCTTGGTACAGAGTAAAGTAAAATTGCGCAACATTGCAGGCCGATTTAGGCTCGATTGTACGAGAAACCCAATGACCCATTTTATTTTCGTGACTGGTGGTGTAGTTTCATCACTCGGTAAAGGTATTTCAGCTGCTTCAGTTGCTGCACTTTTAGAAGCCCGTGGTTTAAAAGTAACCATGGTCAAAATGGATCCATACATTAATGTCGATCCAGGGACAATGAGTCCTTTCCAGCATGGTGAAGTTTTTGTCACAGAAGATGGTGCTGAAACTGACCTAGATTTGGGTTATTACGAACGTTTCTTGCGTCGTGCGAAAATGACCAAACTCAATAACTTTACTTCAGGTCGTGTTTATCAAGATGTACTGAATAAAGAACGTCGTGGTGACTACCTTGGTGGAACTGTTCAAGTTATTCCCCATATTACAGACAACATTAAAGAACGTGTTCTTCGCGCAGGTGAAGGCTATGACGTTGCGATTGTTGAAATTGGCGGTACGGTAGGTGACATTGAATCTCTCCCATTCATGGAATCTGTGCGTCAACTGATGGTCGAACTGGGTCATAAACGTACCATGCTCATGCATTTAACGTTACTTCCATATATTAAATCTGCAGCAGAGCTTAAAACTAAGCCTACACAACATTCGGTAAAAGAATTGTTGTCGATTGGGATTCAGCCAGACATTTTAATTTGTCGTACTGAATATGATGTAGATGCTGATACCACACGTAAAATTGCATTATTTACCAATGTACAAGCACGTGCGGTTGTCGTCTGTAAAGATGCGCGTTCAATTTATCAAATTCCGCGTACTTTCTATGAACAAAATGTTGATGATTTAATTTGTGAACGTTTTGGTTATGACCTTCCTGAAGCTGATTTAACAGATTGGGATAATGTGGTGGAAGCATTACTTAACCCTGAATACACAGTGCGTGTTGCGATGGTTGGTAAATATATTGAGCTTCCAGATGCGTATAAGTCTGTAAATGAAGCTTTACTGCATGCGGGAATTAAAAATCGCGTTAAAGTTCAAATTGACTATGTCAATGCTGAAGAGCTTGAAAGTCAAGATGTAACGGTTGTATTGAAAGATGCTGATGCGATTCTTGTTCCAGGTGGTTTTGGTGAGCGCGGTACTGAAGGCAAAATGAAAGCTATTCAATTTGCTCGTGAGAATGGTATTCCATTCCTCGGTATTTGTTTAGGTATGCAGCTTGCTGTAATTGAATATGCACGGAATGTTGCGGGTATTGTCGATGCAACATCTACAGAATTTAATCGTTCGACCAAATCTCCATTAATCGGTTTAATTACTGAGTGGTTAGATGAGCGTGGTGAGGTTCAGCAACGTTCTGTAGAGTCGGATCTAGGTGGAACCATGCGTTTAGGTGCTCAAAAATCAGAATTGGTTGAAGGTACAAAAACACGTGAGATTTATGGCAGTGCTGACATTATTGAACGTCATCGTCATCGCTATGAAATGAATAACCGCTTTATTCCTGCACTTGAAGAGGCAGGTATGAAAATTTCGGGCTATTCACCTGTACAACACTTAGTAGAAACAGTTGAAATACCACAACATCCTTGGTTTATTGCTGTACAATTCCATCCGGAATTTACAAGTTCTCCACGTGATGGGCATCCATTATTTGCGAGTTTTATTGAGGCTGCGAAAAAGCAGTTTCAAAAGAATAAATAATGTTGGTCTAGGAATATACTAGGAAGTTTAAATGTCACCACTAAAACCACAAGAAATTGTACGTTTAGGCGATATCCAGATGGCAAATCATTTGCCATTTGTATTGTTCGGCGGAATGAATGTACTTGAGTCAAAAGATTTAGCTTTTGAAATTGCTGAAACCTATGTGGATATCTGTACACGTCTAGATATTCCATATGTATTTAAAGCAAGCTTCGATAAAGCCAATCGTTCAAGCTTGACCTCTTTTCGTGGTCCAGGTTTGGAAAAAGGACTAGAGTGGTTAGCGGACATTAAAAAACATTTTAATGTGCCAATCATTACCGATGTACATGAGCCATATCAAGCAGCTGAAGTGGCTGAAGTGGCTGACATTATCCAGCTTCCTGCGTTTTTAAGTCGCCAGACCGATTTGGTCGAGGCGATGGCAAAAACCAATGCCATTATCAACATCAAAAAAGCACAGTTCCTTGCACCGCATGAAATGCGCCACATTTTAAATAAATGTTTAGAAGCAGGCAATGACAAGCTTATTCTGTGTGAACGTGGTTCAGCATTTGGTTATAACAACTTGGTTGTAGATATGCTGGGCTTTGATCACATGAAAGAAATGAATGTGCCAGTATTCTTTGATGTGACCCATGCGCTTCAAACTCCAGGTGGACGTGCGGATTCTGCCGGTGGGCGTCGTGCACAAATCACGACCTTGGCGCGTGCAGGTATGGCAACAGGTCTAGCTGGTTTGTTCTTAGAAGCACATCCAGATCCAGAGAATGCAAAATGTGATGGTCCATGTGCATTACGTATGTCGCAGCTTGAGCCATTTTTGGCGCAATTAAAAGAATTGGATACCTTAGTTAAAGGTTTCAAAAAGTTAGATACACACTGAGTTTATACTCTTGTGCTGCTTGAAATGCAGCTCATATTAATCAACTGAGGAATAGTTCATGAGTCAAATCGTTGACATTCGTGCACGTGAAATTTTGGACTCTCGTGGTAACCCAACCATCGAAGCAGACGTAATCTTAGAATCTGGCGTAGTTGGCCGTGCATGTGCACCATCTGGTGCTTCAACTGGTTCTCGTGAAGCTTTAGAACTTCGTGATGGCGATAAAGCACGTTATTTAGGTAAAGGTGTTAAAACTGCGGTTAACAACGTAAACACGCTAATCCGTGATGCTTTATTAGGTAAATCAGTATTTGAACAAAAAGACATCGATAACACGATGATTGCTTTGGATGGGACTGAAAACAAAGAAAAATTGGGTGCAAATGCAACTTTAGCTGTATCGCTGGCTGCTGCTCGTGCTGCTGCTGATGAAAAGAAAATTCCATTGTTCCAATACATCGCAGATTTACGTGGTCAATCAATTTTGACGATGCCTGTGCCTATGATGAACATCATCAATGGTGGTTCACATGCAGACAATAATGTAGATATTCAAGAATTTATGATTGAGCCTGTTGGCTTTTCTTCATTCTCTGAAGCATTGCGTGCGGGTGCTGAAATCTTCCATTCTTTAAAGTCAGTGCTAAACAAAAAAGGTTTAAACACTGCTGTTGGTGATGAAGGTGGTTTTGCACCAAACTTGCGTTCAAACGAAGAAGCGATCACGGTCATTCTTGAAGCAATTGGTCAAACAGGCTACAAAGCAGGTTCTGACATTATGCTTGCGCTTGACTGTGCATCTTCAGAATTCTACAAAAATGGTCAATACATTCTTGCAGGTGAAGGTAATAAAGCATTCACAAGCAACCAGTTTTCTGACTATTTAGCGGGTCTTGTAAACCAATATCCAATTATCTCAATCGAAGATGGTTTGGATGAGTCAGATTGGGAAGGTTGGTCTTACTTAACATCGATCCTTGGCGACAAAATCCAGTTGGTGGGTGATGACTTGTTCGTTACCAACCCAAAAATTCTTCAGCGTGGTATTAATGAGAAAGTTGGTAACTCTATCTTAATCAAATACAACCAAATTGGTACGTTGACTGAAACATTAGATGCAATCTATCTTGCGAAAGCAAATGGTTACTCTACTGTGATTTCACACCGTTCTGGCGAAACTGAAGATTCAACCATTGCGGATCTTGCTGTTGGTACTGCTGCGGGTCAAATCAAGACAGGTTCACTGTGCCGTTCTGATCGTGTTGCGAAATATAACCAATTGCTTCGTATTGAAGAATTGACAAATGCTGCTTACCGCGGTAAAGCTGAATTCAAAGGTTTGAACTAAGCGACTGCAATGTCATTCATGTTAAATATATTCGACTCCATCGTGAGTAAAGTATTATTGGGCCTTGCGATCATTTTGATCGCGGGGTTTCAGTATTTGTTTTGGTTTGGTGAGGGTGGTTTCCATGATCATCAAAAATTAGCGCAAAAAATTCAACAACAAACAGAAATTAATTCAGAATTAAAAGAACGTAATCGTGTTCTGGCAGCAGAAGTGTTTGATTTGAAAAATGGTATCGAAGCCATTGAAGAACATGCTCGCCTTGATCTGGGTTTGATTAAACCGCATGAAACATTTGTGCAAATGAGTATGATTGGAACACAATATAGACCTGTTTATATTGATCCAAATGCCAACGTTGATTTAAGAACAAATGAAGATGGCAATCAAGAAGTTACAGTAAATGAACCCTAAACTTTGGGCTGTTATTCCTGCGGCGGGTTCTGGACGACGTTTTTCTCAAACAGAGTTAAAACAATATCAAATCATTCAAGGTCAAACGGTGTTACAGCATACTGTGGCTCGTTTAAATTGTTTACCACTTTCGGGTTATGTTTTGGCTTCGAGTGAAAATGATTCAATAATTCACACTTTAAAATTTGCGCAATCCGAGAAAGCTCATTTCTGTGAAGGTGGTGCTGAGCGTGTTAATTCGGTGCTGAATGCTTTGCAATATTTAAGTCAATTTGCCTCATTAGATGATTTGGTTTTGGTGCATGATGCAGCGCGTCCATGTGTCACTCAAGATTGCTTAAATCAGTTGGTTAATGCGGCAATACAAGAAAAGAGTAGTGCAATTTTAGCCATTCCTGTTCGTGATACATTGAAGCGTGTTGAAGAGCAAAATACCATTAGTCAAACTGTGAGTCGTCATGATTTATGGCAAGCACAGACACCACAAATTGCAAAATTAGGTGTCTTAAAAGCTGCGATTGAACAAGCATTGTTGAGTGGCATCAATATTACCGATGAAGCCAGTGCTTTAGAATATACAGGTGAAACTGTAAAAGTAGTGCAGGGCCGTTCAGACAATATTAAAATTACCTATGCTGATGATTTAGAATTGGCTAAACTCATTTTATCCTCACAAAAATAAAATAAAAAAAGCCTCCAGATGTATTATCTGCCTAGCTTTAATTTTATAATTTATCAACTCCTCTCTATGTTTAAATATTTCCAATGATACCATCACCGCAGTATCGTTTTTTACGTCACTCTTTACGTGATGGTAGAAGCATTAAAGACAATTCATCGAAGTGGAAAAAATGGCATTTAGATCCATGGTTATTATGTTTTTTGGTTCTGAATTCCGCTTTAGGGTTGATGGTCATCTACAGCGCATCTGGACAAGATTCACAAATGGTATTACGTCAAGCCATTAGTTTTGGTGTTGGTTTTATTGCATTATTTATTTGCGCGCAAATTCCACCTAAAGTTTATCAGGCCATCAGTCCTTACTTTTATGTATTGGCCATGTTGATGTTGGTGTTGGTGTTGGTGGTAGGTGAAACGCGCATGGGGGCTAAAAGGTGGATATCATTGCCTGGTATTGGCAGTATGCAACCCAGCGAATTTATGAAATTTGCCATGCCTTTGATGATGGCATGGTATTTCTCAAGACGTCCATTTCCACCTAAACTTTTAGATATTATTGTGGCTTTGGTGTTGATGCTAATTCCCTTTGTATTGGTATTATTACAACCCGATATGAATATTGGACTGATTATTCCTGGTGTTTTCGTTCTATTTTTAAGTGGCATGTCGTGGAAACTGATTGCGGGTGCATTCTCAGCCTTGGCTGTTGCAGCACCTGCTTTATGGATGTTTGTGTTTCAGGAATATCAGAAAAAGCGTGTGTTAACTTTATTTGATCCTGAGTCAGATGCTTTGGGAGCAGGTTGGAATATTATTCAATCCAAAATTGCAATTGGTTCTGGTGGTTTTACAGGTAAAGGTTATTTGGGCGGTACTCAGTCTCATTTAGGTTATTTACCTGAACATCACACTGATTTTATTATGTCCACTTATGCAGAAGAATTTGGATTTATTGGTGTTTTTTTGCTGATCAGCTTGTTTGCTGCAATTATTATTCGTTGTCTTATGATTGGAGTTAATAGTTTTCATAATTTTGGACGTTTATATGCAGGTGCAATTGGGCTGACCTTTTTCTTTTTTGTATTTTTAAGTTCAGGAATGGTGAGCGGTATTCTGCCTGTAACAGGTGATCCATTACCATTAATGAGTTATGGTGGTACAGCAGTAATTTCAATGTTAGCCAGTATGGGTATTGTAATGTCCATTCATAGTCATCGTTAAATCTTTTATTCAGCAATTGATGAGAACAAATTTTCTGACTTATTTATGAATATTTTAGTTTTTTTATGATCTTTGCATCCTCACGATTGGATGTTTTGTTGAATGTGACAAGCGCATTTCTAATAAGAGTAGATATGAGTGATGGTGAAATAAGAATATAAATGCTATGAATTAAAATAGAAAATCCTCATTCTGAGTCTAGCTATATTGAACTTGTGCAAAAATTTAAATCGTTTGAATAGAATTATAAATTGCTAAAAGACCACCCTAAGGTGGTCTTTTTTTTTGAACAGTTAAAAGTTTACTTTGGAATTAAAATTTAACTTCCATGCCTAAGCCATAAACGCTTTCATCAGCATTACCTTTCTTCGGTGAATTATCCCATTCACGTTGAACGGCGTTCGCAAATAGTTTGGTTTGGCTATTAAGCTTATAGTCTGCACCAATACCCCATTGGTCTACAGAGCTATCACCAGATGCTCCGCCAAGCACTGCGTAGTCCGTATCTGCTTGTTGATATTGAGCTTTAAGCGTCCATGGTGTATTTGCAAGTTTGTAAGTTGCAGAGATTAACCATGCATTTTCTTCAACTTTGTTATAATCACCTGCATATTCAGGTGTAACCGTGAAAGGTTTAATATTGCTATAGTCTGAAATCTCTGCAGTCTGCCACATCGCACCAACAGATAAACCAGGAGCACCAATTTTTCCAAGATCAAAAGATCCGCCTACACGGATTGCATCAGCAGGGGCATTTGAAATTCCCACCGCAGCAAAATCACCTACCGACTTGAAGTTTCCTGCGATAACGCCTTCAAAGCCGATATCTTTATTGGCATATGAAAGTGAAGTAGAAAGTCCATCACCTAAACTGTCACGTTTTCCATCTACATATTTAGTGGTATCACTTGTAGACTCACCTTGTTGAGTTTGAAGTGCAAAGACTAAACCACCCAATAGTTTAGGATCTGTTTCAATCCCAATGACATTTTCTATGCGTTCTTCACCGTACATCATTTCTTTGATGTCAGCGTGAGCATAATCATTAAATACGTCGCGGTATCCAGTACCAGCATCTTTAAATGGGGTATCCATGATACCTGCTTTTAAAGTACCGAGATTAGCCCACTTTAAACCAGCGAAAATATTACGTTTTTTAAATACGTCATCACCACCATCTACGTCTACTTCCCATTCAGCTTGATAGACAGCAGAAAGTTGTTCTGTTAATTTCTCTTCGCCTTTAACACCTAAACGTGAAGCATTCGAGTTTAATTCAGTAACAGTATCCTTACCATTATCATAGCTATCAACACTTACATTCAACTTTCCGTATAAAGTTGGCGCCGCTTGTGCTGCGCTTAAGCTTAAAGTTGTAACTGCTGCAGCGAGAAGCAATTTTTTCATCGAGATTTCTCCAAAACACTGTTCTTAATGGCCTTAGCCTTGCTTAACTTTTCTTTTTAGTCGGCTTGAGTACAAAAAGTTACAGAAGCTAACCAACTTGCTAAGCAGTATCTGTAAAATTTGTGACAGTGAAGTGAAAGATAAATGACAGTTTCATGACGTGTTTGAGTTTGATATTTGTTTTTATATTTCTTTTTTTATTAAAGAGTTATAAAAAAATGAAGCCTAAGCTTCATTTTTTAAGTATTCAAAATTAAAGTGCAGCTTTAATTTTTTCAGCTAAAACTTTAATTTTTTCTTGGTCACCCATGTGTAAAGCATGTTTACCTAATTCATGAATGGAGCTTGGAATTAAATGGAAATGTACATGCGGTACAGTTTGACCGGCTGCCGCACCTGAAAGTTGCATCAGTACAATACCCTTAACTTCAAGTGCTTGTTCCATTGCTTTTGCCACCTTTTGCACAATCTGAATGGTATACGCTGCGGCTTCAGGTGCAAGGTCAAGCAAAGTTATAGCAGGAGATTTGGGAATAACCAATGTGTGACCTTCGGCTTGTGGCATGATATCCATAAAGGCCAAAACCTGATCATCTTCATAAATTTTAATTGCAGGCAGTTCATTACGAATAATGCGTGCAAAAATGTTTTGATCATCGTAAACCATTTTTATTCCTTGAAAGTCATTGAGTTCAGAATTAATTACAGTTTAATTCTTTCTGACGTTCTTTAATGGTGTCAAGTTTTTGCTGTTCTTTTTCAGAAAATTTCGGTTTGGTGGTATAGCAGTTATCATTACCGAATTTCGCTTTTGCTTCGCTATCTTTAAAACAAAAACCTTTTGATGCATAAATGACATCATGATCATTTTTTAATTTTTGACATTCTTGATCTGCACTTGCTGCAAATGTATTTGCCCCGATTAAGGTCACAAAGCTTGCAAACATTGCAACTATAAACTTGTTCATAAAAGTTTCCTCAGGTTTAATACTGTGTAGTTATATAAACACAATATTAGGTTGTTATTATGATTATTCAATGGCGACTTATTGCTCAATTGTAATTTTACTTCATAATTGATTTGAAAAATAATAAAAATGTTATATATCAATTGCTTTTAAATCCTATTTTGAAATAGTTATTTAAGTTTTATTTATATTCAGCACAGTTAATCTTGGGACTCTTGACTAAAATGAAAAGATTACTGGCTTGAAAGAACTATGTAAATCAACTTACCCAAAGACTGCTATAAAGACTGTGAGTTTACTCAAACTATAACGGTGTAATTTTAAGTGTTGAATAGTATCGTTCAATAGGTCAATTCAATCACACTGATACAGGTTTTGACTTGAAACAGTGATAATCAATTGTTTACAGTTAAAAGCAAAGTAAAAGGGCTGAATAAGTGAAACGAATTTTTGATTTTTTAAGCAAATTCATTCAAAAAAATGTGGATGCTGACCATCAAGCCATCGCAACAGCGACAGATTCAAATTTGTCCCATATGTCAGCTAGTGCGATTGACCAGATGAGGACAAGTTCGTTTGGCGTAAATCTAATTTGTGGTTTCGAGGGGAAACGACTTTTGGCTTATGACGATGGTGTGGGCGTTTGGAGTATTGGATTTGGTACCACGCTTTACCCAAATGGTATTAAAGTCAAAAAAGGGGATAGCTGTACAGAATCACAAGCTAAAGCTTATATGACACATGATTTGAAAAGATTTGAAACAATAGTGAATAATAAGGTGACTGTGCCGCTGAATCAAAATCAATTCGATGCACTGGTATCATTGGCTTATAACATCGGAGCGACTGCATTTAGTCAATCAACTTTGGTGAAAAAGCTGAATGCTGATGATAGGCATGGTGCGGCACAGCAATTTGATGTGTGGATAAATGCTGGAGGTAAGCGCATGCAAGGTCTCGTTAATCGACGTCAGGCAGAAAAAAGCTTGTTTCTAAAATGAGTCTTCTGAATTACCCCATTATTTTTATCTGGATAAAAATAATGGGGTAAAAATATTTTGTTTTTAGTTTCTTCTAAAATTACTGAGTACTATTTTTGCGCCTTATTGCTGGAATATGCTTTAACTCAGTAGTTGATTAGATCGTTAAAATTACTCTAAAGTGATTTTGCTCCATGATTCATAAATTTTTACAGCACTTGAGAAGTCACTGTCTTGATTAGACAAATCACTGGAAGCTTGAATAAGGCTTTGAGTTAAAGCAATAACAGGTGCAGATAGTTTTGCCTCTCGAATTAAATCTAAAGCAATACCTGTATCCTTAGCCAAGAGTGGTAAAGCAAAAGTAAGCGGAAAACTACGGTTTAAAATACGTTGTGGTAATACTGTTTCAGTCACACCACTTTTGCCACTGGATGCATTAATGCAGTCTAAAGCTGCATGTAGATCAACACCATGCGCTTTTAAAGCGGTAAAACCTTCAGCAACCGAACATAAATTTACAGCTAAAAGCATATTATTGACTGCTTTAACTGAAAATCCTGTGCCAGCACCACCGACATGTTTAATCAATTTACCAAAAGCTTGAATGGCGGGTAGTGCATTTTCAAAAGCTGTAGTTTCACCACCGACCATAACCGTTAACGTGGCAGTTTCCGCCCCAATGGTTTGACCACTAACAGGAGCATCGAGAAAATCAACCTGTTGTAGTTTAAGTTGTTCAGATAAAAATTTAGCAGATTCAGGCACACCACTGGTGCAATCGACCCAGATCGCACCCGATTTAATACTTACACTCGCAATGAGTTGTTCGACTTCTTTGCTGGTGGGCAGGCACGAAAAAATAACATCTGCTTGAACAGCTTGATGTAGGTCCACTGCTTGAGTGCCATATTCAGTTGCGTGTTGTTGGGCTTTTTCAAAATTACGATTCCACACATAGACCGTATCAAAATGTTGAGGTAAATGTGCCGCCATTCGGTAACCCATTGCGCCCAAACCAATAAATGCAACTGATTGAATCATTTTCTATCCTTTATATTCTGCTTGATCTTTGTTTAAGCCAACTGGTCATGACTGGCCAGAACTCATTGGCAGTGGTTTGATTGGATATCATTCCTAGATGCCCGCCCGGAATTAGCTTAAATGTAACATCTTGACTGCTGGTCAATTCCGTTAATGGCTGAATTGCTTCTGCTGATACAATTTGATCGCTACGACCTGCACCCACTAGTAAAGCGCAGTTGATATTTTTTAATTCAATTTTTTGATCTTGTAATTGAATCACACCATTTTTCAGCGGATTTCTGAGCCAAATATTAAATAGCATATCTTGGTTAATTCCGCCCGGATAATCAATCATCTGATTTAAGAAAGCACCCATAGTGGCATGTTCATAAAGTGCTTGTCTATTGTCTAGATTGAACCAAAGTTGTTTTTGACTTTGAATCCATCCCATCGGGTCAATCATTTTAAAACCAAGAGCATTTAATAAGCCAGGAGAGTGGATAAAATGCTTTGGTATCATTTCCGAATACAGTTTGTTTTGCAGAGTTTTATTTTTGGCCAGTAATTGATTGGCAGTGTGAAAAATTTTACCCGTACTTCCTGATGCATGGCTATCTATAGGGCTACCCAAAACCATGAGATTTTTAACAAAATGGGGTTGCCTTAATGCGGTATATAACAATACAAATATACCCGCCATACTCCAGCCATGTAATGAAATTTGATCACTGTTCGAATGGTTGCGAATTTGATCTATACAATGTGGAATTGCATCATCAATAAATGACATGAAATTTAAAAAACGATCTTTATAATTGTATTGCCCCCATTCGACTAAATACACATCAAAACCACTATTTTGAAAATGTTTCACTAATGAACGATAAGGAAATAAATCGTAAATGGCCATATTAATGGCAAGTGGAGCAACAAAAACCAACGGTTCTTTGTATTCCTTTTTAGGTGAGGCATAGTAACGAATGCGTGTTTTTTTATATTCGGCAATAATATCGTAAGGCGTCGTCTGTGACAGAACCAGTGACCGAGAATTAAATAAACGGGTAGATAAATTTTTCAGCTTAATTTTATGTTTTGCCATTTTATTTCTAATGTGAATCATAAGAAGCCGAGTGATATATGAATGAATTACTGAAAGTGTAGGTGATATTTATGCATTATACCTTGACCTTAAATACATTAGGCGCTCAAAATGTTGGCATTATTCGCTAACACAGTTCAGGACTGGGGAACTATAAATGAGCCAACAAGATGACATTGAATACCAATTAGATACTTTAGCCATTCGTACAGGTCATACCCGTAGTTTCGAAGGTGAACATGCAGAACCGATTTTCCTGACTTCATCGTTTGTTTATGAAAATGCCGCAGAAGCCGCAGCTAAGTTTTCAGGTCAAGAACCCGGTAATATTTACTCTCGATTTACCAATCCGACGGTTGCTATGTTTGAAAAACGTTTAGCTGCTTTAGAAGGCGCTGAACGTGCTGTTGCGACCAGCACAGGAATGGCTGCGATTATGGCAGTTGCAATGTCTTATCTAAAATTGGGCGATCATGTTATTTGTTCACGGGCTGTATTTGGTTCAACCGTTTCTTTATTTGAAAAATATATTGCTAAATTTGGTGTAAGCATCGATTTTGTAGACTTAACAGATTTAAATGCATGGAAAAATGCAGTTAAACCTGAAACTAAATTACTATTTGTTGAATCTCCGTCAAATCCACTTTCTGAAATTGCAGATATTCAATCACTGGCTGATATCGCACATGCCAATGGTGCATTACTTGCAATTGATAACAGTTTCTGTACACCAGTTTTGCAACAACCGCTTAAGTTTGGTGCAGATTTAGTGGTGTATTCTGCAACCAAATATTTGGATGGGCAAGGGCGTGCCTTGGGTGGTGCTGTCGTAGGCAATCACCAATTACTTGAAGAAGTTTTTGGTTATGTACGTACTACAGGACCTTCAATGAGCCCTTTCAATGCCTGGGTATTTTTAAAAGGTCTGGAAACTTTACGTTTACGTATGCGCGAACATTCAGCAAGTGCACAGAAATTAGCTGAATTCCTAGTTGCACATAAAAGTGTCGAAAAAGTTTACTATGCAGGTTTGCCAGCACATGTTGGACATGAACTTGCTGCCAAACAACAAACAGGTTTTGGTGGGATCGTTTCATTTGAAGTAAAAGGTGGGCGTGACGAGGCGTGGAAAATCATCGATAATACCCAATTTATTTCAATTACTGGTAATTTGGGTGATGCAAAATCCACTATTACGCATCCTGCGACCACAACGCATGGAAAATTATCAGTCGACGCGAAAGAGGCAGCAGGTATTCGTGAAGGTTTAATTCGTGTATCTGTTGGTTTAGAAGATATTGATGATATTATTCGCGATCTAAGTCGTGGTTTAGACCTCATCTAATTCAAGATTTTAATTTAAAATTATTTGTTCGGAGATTTTTATGAACATTAACATGTTAATGCAGCAAGCTCAGCGTATGCAAAAAGACGTTGAAACTAACATGAAAAAGGCAAAAGAAGAGTTAGCGCAAACTGAAGTGCATGCCGAAGCAGGTGGTGGTTTGGTAAAAGTTACGATGACATGCCGTAATGTAGTCAAACGAATTGAGATTAGTCCTGAACTTTTGCAAGATGATGCGGATATGATTGAGGATTTGATTGCTGCTGCAATGAATGATGCTGCGCGTCAAGCTGAAACAATTTCAGAAGAAAAAATGAAATCAGCAAACTCTGGTATGGGCTTACCACCAGGCCTTTCAGGTTTATTCTAAGGAAGACGTTTAGTGTTTAGTGATCGTTTTGATCAGCTGGTTCAAGCTTTACGTATTTTGCCGAGTGTTGGGCCAAAATCGGCTCAACGCATGGCCTTACACCTGATTATGAAAAATAGAGAAGGTGCAATTGGGCTGGCACATGCTTTAAACGAAGCAAGTACTTATATTCATGAATGTAGTATTTGTCATTCCTTGACTGAAAATGAAGTTTGTGACATCTGCATTTCGCATGAGCGTGATGATCAGTTGCTGTGTGTGGTGGAATCACCTGCTGATGTCATGGCAATTGAACAAAGTGGAAGTTTTCGTGGGAAATATCATGTATTGGGCGGGCATTTATCCCCATTGGATGGCATTGGACCCGAAGAAATTGGTATTCCTTATTTAATTCAACGTTTGAGTCAGGGGCATGTTTCTGAAGTCATCTTAGCGACCAATGCGACAGTTGAAGGTCAGGCAACGGCACATTATTTGGTAGAAGCCACCAAGCATTTATCTGTGCAGATGACCAGAATTGCTCAAGGTGTACCTCAGGGTGGTGAACTTGAATATGTTGATAGTCATACATTAAGCCAAGCTGTACATAATCGTATGCGAATGAAGTAAGTGCAAAAGCACTTATTTCATCATATTTTGATTTAATTTTTTTTAACTTATGATTTTAAATCAATTTTGAAATTATACAAAAAATATATAAAAAATGATGATTTCAAAATTTAGACACTAAAAATATAAGCAATCGCTATGTTTGTCGTCAAATTTCTTATATCTAAATGCTATATATAGGTTAATATACTTTTAAAGAGAATCTTACATTCGACTCGGGAATATGTTTCAGTTTATTCAGCAACAAAAAGACTTAGAAAATATTTTGCAATTAATGAATTGCACTTCCATTTATGGGCTAGACACAGAATTTATCAAGGTAGATACCTTGTGGCCTAAATTGGGTGTATTTCAAATTAATGTTGCAGAACAGGTTTTTTTGCTCGATGGTACAAGTTTAGATTTGTCTGCATTTTGGGAAAAATTATTTAAAGCGCAGCAAAATATTTTTCATGCTTGTAGTGAAGATATCGATCTGATTTATCATTATGCGCAGCAAAAAACATTAAATAATGTATTTGATACCCAAGTTGGACTGTCTTTTTTAGGTCATGGCTTACAAGTCAGCTATCAAAATGCTTTGAAACAAATTCTTGATATCGATATTGATAAAGATCAAACCCGATCAGATTGGTTGGCACGTCCACTTAGCCCCGAACAACTTAGTTACGCGGCAAATGATGTTCTGTATTTGATGGATTTATCCAAGACTATTCAGCATCAATTGGCCCAAAAAAATGTATTAGATTTTGCCCTCGAAGATTGCCGTCATTTAACGTATGAAATTGGTCAAGAAACTCCATTAGAGTTACTTTATTTGGATATGGGGAACTATCGTCATTCGCGTCGTCAGCTTATGCAATTACAACAGCTGGCAGTATGGCGTGAGAAAATGGTTAAAGCTTTAAATTATCCACGTAGTTTTATTCTTAAATCCTCAACCATGATTGACTTGGTTGAAAAAAATCCGCGTAATCATTTTCAGCTGTGTAATATTAAAGATATTCGTCAAAATATTGTGCGTGATTATGGTAAAACCATTTTAGATTTACTCAATTGCTTACCTGAACAAGCAGAATGGCCACTTCGTTTAGTACGCCCAATTCGTAACTCATCCAAAGAAATGAGTGAAAATGTGGAGCAGGTCATTCAGGCTGTTATGCAAGAAACTGATATTCCAAAAGAAGTATTGATACGTAAAAAATGGATGCATGCTTTATATCAGCATGTAGTCTTTCATAACGATGAACAAGATTTACCTAATTATCTTTTAGGATGGCGATATGAGTTGCTAACTCAGCCTTTAATTAAGGTATTGCATGCAGATAAAAATTACCTGTCTAGTCAAATGAAAGTCGTTGAATAATTTTAAAGCGATTGATTAAAGAATTATCATTTATACAAAATCTAGACCGATGCGTTAATAATCATTCATGTATCGGTCTTTTTTTTGTTGTATGCTTGAGCTAAGTTTTATGAGTCCCGTTCTAAATATGCACTGTTCAATTTATAAATCCAGTAAAAAAGATGAAATGTATCTTTATATCGCCCGTCCTGAGTCTACCGAAAACCAAACTGATGCTTTAAATCCGCTTGAGGTTTTACCTGAAGCTATGCGTGCCGCTTTTGGTCGTGCAACATTTGTAATGGATTTGGAATTATCAGAACAGCGTAAATTGTCTCGTGTGAATGTTTTACATGTGATGGATTCTATTCAAAATAAAGGATTTTTTATTCAAGTCCCACCAGAGGGATTAATTAATCCGAATGCAGCTGCACCAGAAGGGTTGCGTGGTGCTTAAAATGAATTCAGGAGTTGTATAATGAATAGTTTCTTTGCACTACTTGATTCAATTCCTGAAGATAGCATTGCGATTACGGTATATTTGTTGGGCAGTTTTATTCTTCTTTGGTCATGGTATGCGATAGCAAAGCGTTTGCCTAAGCCCATCGGTGCTATCACGTGGATCATTGGATTTGCAATTTTACTTACACCGACAGTGTCTGAAGGAAATAATGCTTCCATCGCACCGGCTATTTTCGGATTGTTATTTGGTATTTTGACCAAAGAAAATAGTTTGGTCTGGTCAAATGCCTCACTTATTTTATTTGTAATCGGTTTGGGTTTGGTTGTGGGTTATTTATATTCAAAATATTCCCTCAACAAAAAAAAATTTGTCGTCACAAAAAATAGCTCACCACTTTAATTAAAAACAATAAAGGTTAAATCATGTCTGTTGATACTCAACATTTTGCTGGTACAGATCAGTATATTGCGACTGAAAGTCTAAAATTGGCAGTTAAAGCTGCGCGTGCGTTGCAAAAACCACTTTTAGTCAAAGGTGAGCCAGGTACAGGTAAAACCTTACTTGCAGAGCAAGTGGCGCAAAGTTTAGGTCTTGAACTAAAAACATGGCATATCAAATCGACCACAAAAGCGCAGCAAGGTTTATATGAATATGATGCTGTATCGCGTTTACGTGATAGCCAGTTAGGTGATGATCGGGTTTATGACATCAAAAATTATATTAAACCTGGAAAATTGTGGGAAGCATTTACAAGCGAAGAGCGCTGTGTATTGTTGATTGATGAAATTGATAAAGCAGACATTGAATTTCCTAATGACCTTTTACATGAACTGGATAAAATGTCCTTCTATGTTTATGAAACGGGAGAAACCATCACTGCAACGCAACGCCCCATCGTGATTATCACATCCAACAATGAAAAAGAATTGCCTGATGCTTTCTTACGCCGTTGTTTTTTTCATTATATTGAATTCCCTGATGAAGCCACAATGCGCGATATTATTGACGTGCATTTCTCAAAAATTTCCGCAACTTTGGTGAATGAAGCTTTACAGATTTTCTTTAAACTTCGTCAAATTCCAGGATTAAAGAAACCGCCTTCAACTTCAGAATTAATTGATTGGTTAAGTTTGCTTATGGCAGATGATATGCCAGAAGATGTATTGCGCAATCACGATAAATCAAAAGCTATTCCACCGTTATATGGTGCGCTGATTAAAAACGAGCAAGATGTACAATTGCTTGAGCGTTTAGCCTTTATGTCACGTCGATAAGCAGGAGACATCGCTCATGTTCGTGCGATTGTTTTATACATTACGACGTTACGGCGTACCCGTTTCGACGCGAGAATTGATCGATTTAAATCAGGCGGTCAGTGAAGGTTTGGTTTTTGCAGATCAAGATGAGTTTTATCAACTTGCTAAAACGGTGATGGTCAAAGATGAGCGTTTCTTTGATAAATTTGACCGAGCTATGAAAGACTATTTTGAGGGTATTTCAACTTTTGATTTGGATGATTTGCTGAAACAAGTCGACAAGTTACCCAAAGACTGGTTTGATTTAGAGCTACTTGAAAAACATTTGACACCTGAACAACGTGAAGAACTCAAAAAAGCAGGTTCTCTTGAAGAGCTGATGAAAATGCTGGAAGAGCGTCTACGTGAGCAACACAAAAAGCATCAAGGTGGTAACAAAATGATTGGCACGGGTGGTACATCGCCATTTGGTGCCTTTGGTGACCATCCTGAAGGTGTTCGTATAGGCGGCCCAGGACGTAAACGTTCCGCAGTGAAGGTCTGGGAACAGCGCAAATATCAAAATTTGGATGATGAACAAATTTTAGGTACACGCCAAATGCAAATGGTCTTGCGTCGTTTACGTAAATTTGCGCGTCAAGGTGCGGCTGAAGAGTTGGACATTAATGGCACCATTCGTGAAACCGCCAAGCAAGGGATTTTAGATGTTCAATTAGTGCCAGAGCGCCGTAATCGAATAAAAGTTTTGATGTTATTTGATGTGGGCGGATCTATGGATTCCCATATTGCCCAATGTGAAAAACTATTTAGTGCCGCAAAAACAGAATTTAAAACGCTCGAGTATTTTTATTTCCATAACTGTTTATATGACTATGTCTGGAAAGACAATATTAGACGTTCAAATACGCGTATGAATACATGGGACTTGTTTAATACCTATGGACGAGACTATCGTGTCATTGTCGTGGGGGATGCCAGTATGGCACCTTATGAGTTAACTTCAGCGGGTGGCTCGGTTGAATATATGAATGATGAAGCCGGTAGTGTCTGGTTACAACGTTTACGTCAACATTTTGAAAAAACGGCTTGGCTTAATCCTGAACAAGATGATTATTGGCATTACACGCATACGATTGGACAGGTAAAGCAAATCTTTGAAGATCATATGTATCCGATGACTCTGAAAGGCGTAGAAGATATGACCAAGTATTTGGCGCGTTAATTCTCAGTTTTAAAAGTTTAAAGTTCAAAAAACCTCTCGATATGAGAGGTTTTTGCTTAAATACGATTCATTAACTTGCAATATATTGTTGTAATTGATCAATCAATTTGCGTTGATCATCCATAACAGCTTTCACTAAATCGCCGATAGAAATTAAACCAATCAGTTTTTCATTTTCAAGCACAGGCAAATGACGTAGATGACGATCTGTCATTAAACTTAAACAATCTTCTACAGTAGTGGATTTAGTGACGGTTAAAACTTTAGACGTCATAATTTCACTTACGGTGGTTTCTTTTGAAGTACGTTCCATCAAAATCACTTTACGAGTGTAATCGCGTTCAGAAAGTATCCCCACCACTTTATCTTCCACAGTCACCACTAACGCACCAATACCTTTATCTGCCATTAGTGAAATTGCTTCAAGTACAGTAGATTCAGGGCTAATTGTAAAAATAGTTCGTTCAACTTTATCCTGAATAACTTGGGCTACATTACTCATTTATGGTTATCCTTTGTTATGAATTGCTCTACATTCAACTTAGCGCGAAATCAGTAAAATGCAAATACTTTTCAAATCAAAAATTTAATTTATCTTTGATTATTTACGATTTATGTCGGTTTAAGCAGGTTTGTATGACTCAGAAAAAAAGAAATGACGCATTTGTTGAGTGGTCAATTTAAATTTTTGACTTGATGAATTACACAAAGCGGGCGTTACATTTAAACGAGTCAAGGTTGGTAAAAGGGATTCCTGAAAATCTTGAGAGGTAATTTTACGTGGCGTATAATTTGGCCAGTGAAGTTTTGCATATTTATGGGCTTGAACATTATTAAGCCAAAATGGAAAAATAAAATCTTCATGGTCTGACATCATTGCCCAACCTTGCTGATGGTAAAGTCCCCAAAGTACACCGCAATACATCATCGATTTTAAAATAGTAATTTTAAAAAATAAATCTTTAGGCAGTGGTTGTAATGAATTGATCTGATTCATGTCAAAAATAGTTTGTGATTTCAGTATCTATTGTAATAATTTTATGTGAAAGTTCAGTGTAAGCTTTGAGAAACAATGTAAACAAATATGTATTCAAAAAAGTATAGATGAAAAAAAACGCCACCTGAGTGACGTTTTACTAAGCTTGGAGAGTGGCTAGATTTTGCCAATACTGAGCTTTAAGAGAGTCTCGTTCTACGCGAAAACCTTGATAATAAAGTTCTGCTAAGAATAAGGCAGCTTTACCATGTCCAGCACGTGCGACTTCTTCCAATTGTTGAACTGCTTCTGCAAATATCATTTGAGATTGAATGGTATTGACTGCATTTGCATAAACATGTTCTAGGTCTTGATGAGAGATTTGTTGAATCATATAGAACTCCTTATTGTAATTATGATTGCTTTAAAAGACTTAATTTTCAGTTTGTCTTTATATTACTATAATTTAGTATTGTTAAAGTAATATTACAATAAACTTGAATTGTCAAACAATATATGTGGTTAAAATAAATAAAATCAAGGTTACACGATTAAACAATGCACAAAATAGTTTTTTATTAATATAGTTATACTGAAAGATAAATACATAAGGAGAAGAACATGAATAAAACATTTGACGGACTCAGTTTTGATTTACCTCCAACAACATCACAAATAATACAACTTGCGCATCAGCATCGTAAAAATTTAGATGAGGCTGTTTTTCATGAAGAAATTCATTTGGGGGATTTTTGTCTCGCGCAAAGAAAACGGGTTTATGATTTCACGCGCCAGCTCGATCCACAGCAACGTGAAGAATTTTATTTAACTTATAATGATGAATTAAAACGTATTGCTGACGATGATGATTTACACCCGCCTGAAGCAGAAAAAGGTTTAAGCGCTTTTGCGATTATATTGGTGCTCGCAATTATTGGATTGGTATTTTATTTTGCCATTATAAGAAACCTGATGGGCTAAATGCTTAGCGAATGCTCAATTTCTTGATTTAAATACCAAGGAGTTGAGCAAAGTTACTTGTACTAATTTATATCCCATCCTACACTACCCGAAGTTTGAGGTAGTTTATGCACATTGCTATACAAAAAATTATTAGGTTTAAAGCTGAATTAAAGCTGGAATATCTTTATAACATTCTTATTGTGTTCATTATCACGATTATCCTTTTTCTTGCTTCTTTTGCGCTTTATCGTCCTATTTCAGTTTTACAATTTAAAAATATTATTCATCTTTCTACCCAAGCGAGTTATCCTGATACTCAGGTCATTGCTTTAATGCTGGTTCAGCAGCATAAAGTTTCACATGTGCAATATTTTAAGTTGATGCAGGCGTATCAGTGGGAATTAAAACAGGCTCATCAATTGCCTCCTTTTCAGGCGGATAAAAAATAGTTTTTGGAACTTGATCTGCTGTCGGTAATGTATTTGGTGGAGTAGGGCGAATTAAATTTCTCTCTAATATTTTTTCAAGTGTAGATTTATCAAATGTAGGGCTGACCACAATTACGGTTAAACGCTCTGGATGCAAATGCTTTTGAATTGCATTTTGGACATCTTGAGCAGTAATTTTTTCTAGTAATTTTGGATACTCAGTCAAATAATCTGCTCTTTGATTGTAGAATCCCATAGAACCCAATTGCGCATTAATATTGGCATTACTGCTATAAGTATTGGGAAAAGCACGTAACATGCCTGCCTTTGTTTCTTCAAGTTGTTTTTGGTCTATAGGTTGTTTAACAAAGTCGACCAGTGCTTGATGAGCAACTTGAATACTATCGATCAACTGATCTTCACGAGTGGAATAACTATAGCTAAATATGCCCGGTGCTTGAGTAAATGAGAAATTACTATAAGCACCGTAGCTGTAACCTCGTTTAACCCTTAATTCCCGCATGAGTACGGAGTTAAAACCACTTCCGCCAAACATTTGATTGGTCACTTCCAAGGCTAAACGATCTGAGTCAAATCGAGTTGTGCCCAAATGTCCCAAAATTACATGCGCCTGAGTAGAATTAAAGTTGAGATGACGAATGTCAAAGTGTGTTTTATCGATGGGTAGCGCCAATGGTTTGGCTTTTTTACCTTGTGGTAAATGACCTGCAATACGTTCAGATAGTTTTAATGCTTCTTTAGGATGAAGTTTGCCTGTGATGGCAATATTTAAATTTTGTGTCACTAAGAATTGCTGACTAAATTTTTTGAGTTGCACAGGTGTAATTTTACTAATACTACGTTGAGTGCCAGTTATAGGTTCTGCATAAGGATGCTTGCCATATAATGCCCGATAAAATTGAATATTCATGAGGCGGCTGGGATTTTCTTGGACTTGTTTTTGTCCCACTTGGGTATTGCTTAAAACGAAATTGATACTGGATTTTTTAAAGGTTGAATGATTAAGAACTTCCATCATCATACCTAAAGCAGGCTCAAGTTTTTTAGGGTCAGATAAAACCCGTAATTTCACAATAAACATGTCTCGATAAGCACTGACACTAAATTGCGCACCTACACGTTCAAATGCCCCTGCAATTTCATTAGCATTGTATTTTTCAGTTCCTTCATCCATGAGTTGAGCCGCCATATTGGCAATGCCATTTAAGCCAGCTGCTACTTCCTCATCCCTTGCTGCACCTGCATTAAAGGTTAACTGTATATCTATAATTGGTAAGTCCTGTGACTCAACAAATAATGTTCGAACACGATAACGGTTTTTAAGTTCATGAACATAAGGCGCACGAAATTGAAGTTGCGTAGGATTGATTTTTAAACTTTGTAAAAACGGAATTGATTTTAAATCACTCGGATGGTCATCAATCATTGTATTTATATTTACATCTGCACTGGCCCATGCGCTATACAAGGTAGAACTCAATAAAATAATAGAACCGAATTTAAGCATATAAAATTTCATTACTGTGTTTTGTTCTCGGAAGAAAGGTATAAAGTGCTTAAATTGTCACGTACAAAATAAATATTGGCTACACGTTGAATATCTTGTGGGGTGACGGTTTCAAAATGCTGCGGTAATTGGTCAATTAAACGATAACTCAAGCCATTAATTTCTAAATTTCCAATCATTTTACTTTGCCCGACTATATCATCTTGGCTATAGATTAAATTGGCAACGAATTTAGCGGTAACCCGTTCCACTTCTTTTGGTTGGATTAATTCGGTTTTTAAGATGTTAATTTCATCTTGAATGGCTTTCTCGGCCTCTTGTAAACTTATCCCATCGGCGGGTAAAGCAGAAACACTAAATAAACTATCGCCACGATTATAAGGATCATAAGATACACTGAGAGCCGTTAAAACTTTTTTGTCTCTTACTAAGCGGTCTTGTAGTCTTGAGGAAATGCCACTATCCAGTACATTTTTGATAATGGTTAAAGCATAAGCATCTTGTGGGTTTTTTGCAGTAGCCAAAGAACGAACATTCCATGCCATATAAAGATTGGGAACTTTTACAGCCAAGTTCAGTTCCATATGGCGGTAACCGACTCGATCAAATTCCAATACATCATTTCTCGGTGGGATAGTGCGAGAAGGGATGTCGCCAAAATATTTTTGTACTTGACGCAAGGCATTTTCAGCATCGACATCACCTACAATTATCAACACCGCATTATTGGGGGTGTACCAATCCTGATACCATTTTTTCACATCTTTCAGTTGAATATTTTGTAAGTTCTTCATGTGGCCAATCACAGGCTGTCTGTAATGACTGGTTGGATAAGCAATCCATTTGAAACGCTCAAAAGCCAAAGATCGGGGATTATCATCAGTGCGTAGACGACGTTCCTCCATAACCACTTTAACTTCTGGTTCAAAATCTTGTTGGCGTAAAAGTAAATTACGCATTCGGTCTGCTTCAAGTTCTAAAGCCAAAGGAAAATAGGTTTTCGGATAAAGTTGATAGTAATTTGTATAATTGGTAAAAGTTGAAGCATTGATACTGCCGCCATACATACGACTTAAGCGGGTAAATTCATCATTTGGAACTTTTTGCGTACCTTTGAACATCATATGTTCGAGAATATGAGAAATCCCCAACAAGTTTCCAGATTCATCACTACTGCCTACCCCGTACCAAATTTGAGTCATGACCATAGGTGAACGGTGATCTTCACGAATAATGACTTTGAGTCCATTTTTCAACGTTGTTTCAAATGTAGTACGTGCTAATTCAGTCCGAGTCTCAGCATAAGTAAAATGAGATTGAATTGAAAATATGAAAAAACCAACGGCTAAAATAGATTTGCTCAAAAATGATCGCTTTGGAAAAAGTGAAAAAAAGCTTTTATACACAGGCTTAACCAAAGTAATAAATTATATTTATCATCATTTTTAAGAAATTTGGCTTTGAAAGCAAGGTGAAGTTGTTCGTTTTTCGTGTGTCACGTGTCTACAAGGCATTGCAAGCAGAATCTATGCTAGAATCTTTGTTTTTTAACACAATGCTTTTCAAGGATTCGGCATGCAACAGCAATCTAATGGGCAAAATAAATTTTTGATTGATGCTGATATCGGAGATGACGATGTCACTTTACCGAATTTACCTGCGGTAAATGTTCCTATTATTGAAACTCAAAAAGAAGAATTCATTATTTCTGCACCTGTCGCTACGGAAACCAATTCAGAAGATATTTCAACTTCTGGCACAGGCTTTTTTAATCGGATGAAAGTCGGTTTGACCAAAACCCGTAAAAATCTGGCTGATGGGATGGTAAATATCCTGATTGGTGGTAAAGAAATTGATGATGAATTATTAGAAGAAGTTGAAGAACAACTATTGGTTGCAGATATTGGGGTGGAAGCGACTAAAACCATTATCACCAACCTAACAGAACGTACTGAACGTGGGGATTTAATCTATTCACATTCACTCTACAAAGCTTTACAGGAAGAATTGGTCGCTTTACTTGCACCACGTGTTAAACCCTTACATATAGATCCAAATAAAAAACCATTTGTAATTTTAGTGGTGGGTGTAAATGGCGTAGGCAAAACCACAACCATTGGTAAACTTGCCAAACGTTTACAAGGTGAAGGTAAAAAAGTCATGCTTGCTGCAGGTGATACATTCCGTGCAGCGGCAACAGAACAACTTCAAATTTGGGGTGATCGCAATAATATTGCAGTGGTATCGCAAGGCCATGGTGCAGACAGCGCCTCTGTAATTTTTGATGCTTTTGAAAGTGCGCGTGCTAAAGGCATAGATGTACTTATTGCCGATACTGCGGGGCGTTTACACAATAAAAGTCATTTAATGCAAGAATTGACTAAAGTTAAACGTGTGATGCAAAAAATTGATGCTACAGCACCGCATGAAATCATGTTGGTTGTAGATGCAGGTACAGGTCAAAATGCAATTAATCAAGTAGAAGTGTTTGATGAAGCAGTAGGACTCACCGGTTTAACCATTACTAAACTGGATGGAACTGCAAAAGGTGGGGTACTATTTAATATTGCAAGTCGTACACATGTACCTATACGTTTCATTGGTGTAGGGGAAAAAATTGATGACCTACGTCCTTTTTCTGCTAAGTCATTTGTTGCCGCCTTATTTGAGACAGAAAAGTAAAAGTTTATTTTTTGAGAACTCCGCATTATGCGGAGTTTTTTATAATGATAGATATTGTGAAAAACAATTCAAAATAAATCATTCAATAATAAGCACACAAGTTTTTTGCATGATTGTTCTATAAATAAAACATAATGTTGCTGTTTTGGTCATGTATCTGCCTTAAAGTTGGTTTAAGATCAATTTATCTTGAAAACATTTAGTAAAATTAAAAGAGGACTATTTCATGCCATTTTTAAACCAAATCAAACAACGCCGTACAATTTATGCAATCGGTAAAAAAGTTGAATTAACAGTAGATCAAATTGAAGAAATTATTAAAGAAGCAGTACGCCATAGTCCTTCAGCGTTTAATTCTCAAACTTCACGTGTTGTGACATTATATGGTGAGTCTCACGCACAATTTTGGAATATTGTGCGTGAAACCTTAAAAAAAATGGTACCAGAAGCAGCGTTTGAAAGTACCAATACCAAAATTAAGAGTTTTGAAGCTGGTTTTGGTACAGCTTTATTTTTTGAAGATCAGGATACGGTAAAATCATTGCAAGAGCAGTTTGCTTTGTATGCAGAACATTTCCCAATTTGGTCTGAGCATTCAACAGGCATTGCACAATTCTCAGTCTGGAATGCATTAGCAGAGCAAAAAATTGGTGCTTCATTACAACATTACAATCCAATTATTGATGAAGAAGTAGCAAAAACTTTTAATATTCCTGCAAGCTGGAAATTACGAGGGCAGTTGGTATTTGGTTCAATTGAAGCTTCGGCTGGCGAGAAAACCTTTATTGATGATGCAATTCGTTTTAAAAAATTTGATTAAAGATTTATTTTTACTGAATGAAAAGAGCACTTTTAAAGTGCTCTTTTTTGTTTTCTCTTTCAAATTTTACTTAATCAATAGTGCTTATAGCTTTTAAATGAAAAAGCTTATCTGAACAAATACTGGGACATAATCGTATATAGATAATCAGCTTGTCATAAAATCGTCATTTATGCGTTGCATAGTGCAATCAAATTTTAATGATGAACAAAGAGAAAATGAAATGGTTATAAGATCAATTTTTGCAATTACATTAATCCTAGCCAGTGTAACCACCTTTTCAGCAGTCACAATTACAGCACCAGAAGAAATAAAAATTTTGGCAGTAAATGATCAAGAGGTGAATACAGGATTGTTTCGTGCGAAAAATAATCAGTATAAAGTTGATGCAGGTAAAAATAGTTTAAGTGTTCGATATAACCAATATTTTGAACATCTGAATGGAGAGCATGACATTGTGAAGTCTGGTGTAATTACATTAACAACACCGCTATTAAAAGATGGTGAAAGCTATGCATTAAATTTAGTCAATGCACCAACAAATTACGAAACTGCAAAAAAATATGCTGAACAGCCTGTGATTGCATTATTTGATCAAAATAAAAAAATATTAGTCCAACAAACAGGTGCCAATACAGAGCAAAAGCCGTGGTTATCTCGAAGTCTATTTGGAAAAGTGACCGACCTTACTCAAAAAAAATCAATTCCGCTCAATCAACCTGCGCCAGTGTATAGTCAAACTTCTGTTACAGAATCCGTAGAAAATCGCTCTATATCAACAACTGATCAAGAACTTATTCAGTTATGGAAAAAATCGAGCAAAATTGAACGTCAAAAATTTATGAATTGGTTAGGTGAACAATCTAACTAATCTATTCATGGATCTTTTTTAAAGGGTGTACTGCACATTTTTCTATTAGAAAATTGATAAAAAGATTTTTTGGATTAAAAAATAAGCAACTGATAATCTTTTTAGCATTTTTTGATAAATAGGGGTTGTGCGCTGTTATAAAGTGTATAGAATACGCTGCATCCCGACGAGATAGACGGAAAGTACGAAGCGCTAGATGCTGAGTTTTCAAGTTTATGTTGTTGAGCGACTTATTCTGACGAGGAATAAGAAAGATCATTAAGAGCTTATGAAGAACAACTTGTGTGGATTTTTACTGATTGATTGATCGAAATTATTTTCATTGATTGATGGTAGAAATTACTCG
>NZ_FMBK01000015.1 GCF_900095025.1 Acinetobacter albensis
TCGCCAGCTCATTATTCTAAACCCCCCTCAGTCAAAAGACTGAGGGGGGTTTTTCTATACATAATTTAAAAAGCTGGAAAGTGAAATAAATAAATAATAACGAACAGCATTTGTAGGAATTTTTTAAGTTATATGCTATAAAAATATAATTAGGCATAAAAATTGCTTGTAAATAATTTTAAAAATTTAGGAATTGTATGAAGTTATCGGTTGGATTAAAAGTTGCTAACTCTTTATCGCTTACACCGCAGTTACAGCAGGCCATTCGTTTACTTCAGTTATCTAGTTTGGAACTTGAACAAGAAATTCAACTTCAACTCGATAGTAATCCGCTATTAGATAAAGTAGAGGATCAGTTAAATATTGAGAGTTTAGCTTCTTTAGAGCAGAAAGAAAATGAACATGAAAATAAAGATCTTACCAATGAATTAAATGCAAATACACTTCCTGATGAATTGGCTGTAGATACAGATTGGGATGATATTTATACCCATCAACCAACAAGTTTAGGTTCACCCGAATATGAGGAGCGTGAAGATAATCGTCACGGTCATCTGGGTTTAAAAGAACATATGCTTGAACAAATTAATTTATTACATTTTTCGCCAGTGGATAATTTAATTGCCCATTGTATTGTGGATGCTTTGGATGAAAAAGGCTTTTTAGATGCTGATCTCGATGAAATTACGACATCCGTTCAGTATTTACTGGACTCTATGGATTATGCGGCTGAAGTCGAAAATGATGAAGTTGTTGTTGTCTTAAAGCATATTCAACGACTTGATCCGCCTGGTGTCGCATCGCGTAATTTGGCTGAATGCTTATTGGTACAATTGGAAAGTTTGCCATCAGAAACACCATATCGTCGTGAAGCAATCATTTTATTGGCTCATTATGAGTTATTAATTTCAAATGAATTACAAAAATTGATCAAGCAAACAGGTTTAAATCAAGAACAATTGAAATCTTCGGTGGAATTATTAAAAACGTTAAAAGCTTATCCAGGAATGGAGTTTGAGAATAAAGATTCAGACTATCAAATACCCGATGTAGTGGTGATGAAAAAGAACAATCATTGGCAGGTTAAATTAAATCCTGATGTGATTCCAAAATTAAGAATCAATTCGTTTTATGCCAATATGATTCGACGCGCTGATCAAAGCAATGACAATCAATATTTGCGTAATCAAATGTTGGATGCCAAAAATTTTATTAAAAGTGTAGATGAGCGTCATAAAACTTTATTAAAAGTTGCGACTTGTATCGTGGAGCATCAGAAAAGATTTTTGGAAATCGGTGCTGAAGGGATGAAGCCTTTGATACTGCGTGATATTGCAGAGGAAGTAGAATTACATGAATCTACTGTTTCACGAGTCACGACCAATAAATATATGCTCACTCCGCGTGGTTTATTTGAATTAAAGTATTTTTTCTCCAGTCATGTGTCTACAACCACTGGGGGAGAGGCTTCCTCAATTGCCATTCGTGCTAAAATAAAAAAATTAATTGCTGAAGAAAATCCGCGTAAACCTTTGTCAGATAATATTATTGCTAATTTATTAAAAGATGATGGTATTGATGTCGCGCGAAGAACAGTCGCAAAATATCGAGAGTCGTTACATATTCCCTCATCATCTGAACGAAAAGTCTTGATCTAAAATTTAAAATATGGCTATTCTAGAGATTCATTATGACAACCTAATGAATCTCTTTTTACTTAAGGAATAGTTGCAATGATTTAATGTGAAGCAGATAAAATTTTACTTTCATTAACTCAGCCCGATTATTCTTTTATTATCCTAAAAGAAGGTGAGGGATAGAATTATGCAAATAACAATTCGTGGTCACCATTTAACGATTACTCCTGCCATTGAAGAAGATATTCGCCTTAAATTTGGGCAAATGATCAAACATTTAGATCAAGTTAATAGTATGCAGGTGAAGCTTTCAAAAGATCATCAGATTGATAAACATTCTAAAAAAGGCAGTGCTAACCATATTGCGGAGGCAATTATACGTTTGCCTGGGATTGAAATGTTTGCTCAGGCCAGTGCTGATGATATGTATACTTCGATTAAAAAATTAACAGATAAATTAAAAAGACAACTTCATAAGCATCGTGAAATGCAGGCTATTGTTCCCCCCTTAGTGAATATTTGATTTATTTTGAATAAAAAGAGGTTTTATAAAGACCTCTTTTTTTATATATAAAATGTAAGACATTCCTGATTTATTTTCCATATTTATAGTAAAATGGCAGGTTTTACACCGTTGATCCTATAAGAGGTCTTTGTGATGAATAGTGAACAGCTCACTGAAATTTTAAAAGCTGCTTTTCCAGAGGCTGAAGTTGCAGTTAGTGGGCAAGGCGGTAAGTTTGATCTTCGAATCGTAGATGCACAATTTGAAGGAAAGCGCCCAGTTGCACGTCAACAAACGGTTTATGCTCCGTTAAATTCATATATTGCCAGCGGCGAAGTACATGCCGTCACTATTCGTGCAATGACTCAAGAAGAATGGCGTAAAGCAAGCTTATTCGGAGCTTAAAAATAAATGGATAAATTTTTAATTCAGGGCGGTGTTACGCTCGAAGGTGAAGTGCGTATATCGGGTGCAAAAAATGCAGCCTTGCCTTTACTTGCAGCTATGATTCTGGCTGATACACCAACGACGTTGACCAATGTTCCACATTTAAAAGATGTAAGTACATTAGTCAAACTGATTGCTGGACTTGGCATTCAGATGTCGTATGAAGGTGATACGGTAAAAGCCGATACGTCAACACTGGATAATCAGTTTGCACCTTATGAGTTGGTGAAAACCATGCGTGCTTCGATTTTGGTGCTTGGCCCATTGCTTGCACGTTATGGGAGTGCGCAAGTATCACTTCCAGGCGGCTGTGCGATTGGTTCACGTCCCGTAGATCAACACTTGAAAGCCTTAGAGGCTTTAGGTGCTGAAATAGAAGTTGAAAATGGTTATGTGCATGCCAAAGTTAATGGACGTCTTAAAGGCGGTGAAGTTATTTTTGATATGGTTACTGTCGGTGGAACAGAAAATATTCTTATGGCTGCGGCTTTGGCTGAAGGTGTCACCACCATACGCAATGCTGCTCGTGAGCCTGAAATTACTGACCTTGCACAAATGCTGATTGCCATGGGTGCAAAAATTGAAGGTTTAGATACTGACACTTTGGTGGTGACTGGTGTAGAAAGCTTGCATGGTTGTGAATATGCCGTGGTGGCTGATCGTATTGAGACAGGTTCATATCTTGCTGCTGCCGCAATCACTGGTGGTAAAATTAAAACTACCCATACCGACCCATCTTTACTTGAAGCTGTTTTAGATAAATTCGAAGAAATGGGTGCAGAAGTAACGCGTGGTGATGATTGGATTGAACTGGACATGATGGGTAAACGTCCGAAAGCTGTGAGTTTTCAGACACTTCCACATCCAGAATTTCCAACGGATATGCAAGCACAGATTATGGCTGTAAATGCGATTGGTCGTGGATTTGCCACTATTTCAGAAACGATTTTTGAAAACCGTTTTATGCATGTCCCTGAATTGTCACGTATGGGCGCAAATATTCAGGTTGAAGGTAATGATGCAGTAGTGACAGGCGTAGAAAAACTGTCTGCTGCTCCTGTGATGGCAACAGATTTACGTGCTTCATTTTCTTTGGTTCTAGCGGCCTTGGCTGCGGACGGAGAAACATTGATTGACCGTATTTATCATATTGACCGCGGTTATGAAGATATTGAAGCGAAGTTACAGGGTTTAGGTGCCCGAATTAAGCGAGTAAGTGCATGAGCGATATGAGAAACGATGATCCAAACTTTGACGTAATCGGCAATTTTGATCATGGTTTAACTTTAGCATTAAGCAAAGGGCGTATCTTAAAAGAAACTTTACCATTGCTTGAAACAGCAGGCATTAACTTGCTGGAAGATCCAGATAAATCACGTAAATTGATTTTCCCCACTACGCATAAGCAAGTCCGTATTTTGATTTTACGTGCTTCTGATGTACCGACTTATGTAGAGAACGGTGCAGCTGATTTAGGTGTGGCAGGTAAAGATGTGCTGATGGAACATGGCGCGCAAAATGTGTATGAACCGCTGGATTTAAAAATTGCCAACTGTAAACTCATGACAGCAGGCAAAGTTGGCATGGTTCGTCCAAAAGGCCGTTTAAAAATTGCAACTAAGTATGTCAATTTAACGCGTCAATACTATGCGAGTTTAGGTGAACAAGTAGATGTCATTAAACTGTATGGCTCGATGGAACTTGCACCCTTAGTGGGATTGGGCGACTACATTGTTGATGTGGTCGATACAGGTAATACATTGCGTGCCAATGGTCTTGAGCCACTTGAAGAAATTTGTAAGGTTTCTTCACGCCTTATTGTGAATAAAGCCAGTTTTAAACGCAAACAAGCTTTATTAAATCCAATTTTGACTCAGCTTGAAAAAGCAGTTGAAGCGCGTGAAAGTAAAAACTAGTATTCATATATACCACTTCGAAAAACCGTCACACTGTGGCGGTTTTTTTTATACTCATTTTAAATCGACGGGTGAAAAAAATATTTGCTGTTTTCGTCCTTTTTTTTGTTAAAACAGCATGAATAGATGCGTGATTGCTACCCACAAACTTTAGGAAACAAGGTAAACTTAACTTTTCCATATTCAACCTTGTGGGTAAATTGATGCGACGTTTATCGACTCAAGATCAAAGCTTTAAGCAAATATTTGCTGAATTATTGGCTTTTGAAACAGTGAGTGACCCTGAACTTTTAAAAACTGTAGAGCAAATCATTGCTGATGTTCGTCAATATGGCGATGCTCATGTTCTTAAATTGACTCAACAGTTCGATCGAAATCCTGCGCATCAATTCTCAGAACTTGAACTGACTCAACAACAATTAGAAATTGCTTTTGATGGTTTGGATTATCACGTCCGCGAAGCTTTAGAGTTGGCAGCGAATCGAATTCGTGAGTTTCATCAAGCTCAGAAACAAGAAGGCTGGACTTATATAGATGATTTGGGGAATACCTTAGGTCAAAAAATTACAGCGCTTGACCGGGTTGGAATTTATGTACCTGGTGGTTTAGCGTCTTATCCATCCTCAGTCTTGATGAATGCAATTCCTGCTCATGTTGCGGGCGTACCTGAAATTATTATGGTGGTTCCTGCGCCAAAGGGTGAGTTAAATCCACTTGTGTTAGCTGCTGCCTATTTGGCCGGTGTAAGTCGAGTATTTACCATAGGCGGTGCACAAGCTGTGGCTGCACTGGCTTATGGAACAGAAACGATTCCAAGTGTAGATAAAATTACTGGTCCTGGGAACCGTTTTGTTGCTGCAGCAAAACGTGCCGTATTCGGTCAAGTTGGCATTGATATGATTGCTGGGCCTTCTGAAATTTTGGTTTATGCCGAAGGTCAGAATAATGCTCAATGGTTAGCGATGGACTTATTGTCACAAGCAGAACATGACACCGTTGCACAAGCGATTTTTATTACACCAGATGAGCAACTGCTAAATGAAGTTGAACAAGCGATTGAAGAACATTTAGCCAATTTACCCAAAGCTGAAATTGCTCGTACTTCTATTAAAAATCGTGGTGCTTTGATTTTGGTAAAAGATCGTCAAGAAGCCATTGATTTGATTAACCAAGTCGCACCGGAACATTTAGAACTTTGTTTAGATGAAGCCGAGCAAATGGCAGAACAAATTCGCCATGCTGGTGCAATTTTTATGGGCCGTTATACGCCTGAAGCGATTGGTGATTATTGTGCAGGGCCAAACCACGTATTACCAACCTCTGGTACAGCACGCTTTTCATCACCACTTGGCGTCTATGACTTCCAAAAGCGTTCAAGTTTAATCATGTGCTCGCAACAAGGTGTGAAGACATTGGCCAAAACAGCAGATATCTTGGCGCAAGAAGAAAACTTAGATGCGCATGCACGTTCTGCACGCTATCGTTATCAATAAGTTTTGATTGAAAAAAGGCTGATTGATCGGCCTTTTTTTAAGCCTATAACAGATTTAATCGAGATATTAAAAAATGAAAATTACAACAGAGCAAATGCGTTTTTGGAGCCCGAGCATACGTGAACTTGAACCGTATATTCCAGGTGAGCAGCCAAAAATTCAGAATTTATTGAAATTAAACACCAATGAAAATCCTTATCCACCTTCACCCAAAGTGGTTGCCGCTGTACAGGGTGTTTTAGAAAATGCAGCCGATGTTCTGCGTTTATATCCTGATTCAGATGCATCAGAATTAAAACGAGCCATTGCACAACAACAAAATGTTGATATGAGCAACGTCTTTGTCGGAAATGGATCTGATGAAGTATTAGCCCATATTTTTAAAGCATTTTTTGTACAAGATTTACCTTTGTTGTATGCAGATATTACTTATAGTTTTTATCCTGTTTATAGTCAGTTTTTTGGTGTTAAAACCAAAATTTTACCTTTAAATGAAGATTTTGAAATTGAAGTAGATGACTATAAGCAAGCCAATGGCGGCATCATTATTACTAATCCAAATGCCCCGACCAGTATTGCACTTGGTATATCTGCAATTGAACAGTTACTTCAATCAAATCCAAATTCGGTCATCGTGATTGATGAAGCCTATGTCGATTTTGGTGCTGAATCTGCAATCCAATTGACTAAAAAATATGACAATTTGGTGGTCTGTCAAACGACTTCAAAGTCGCGTTCACTTGCGGGTTTAAGAGTAGGTTTCGCGATTGCACAGCCGCATTTGATTACGGCCTTAGAAGCAGTTAAAAATAGTTTTAATTCATATCCAATCGATCGTTTCGCAATAGTAGCAGCAGTTGCTTCCTTTGAAGATCAAGCTTATTTCGAAACACAATGTCAAAGAGTGATCGATAGTCGTGAAAATTTAGTGAATGATTTGGTGGAATTAGGTTTTAAGGTTTTACCATCAAAAGCTAATTTTATTTTTGCAACACTAGCAGAAAAAGATGCCGGTGAGTTAGCTGCAGAATTAAGAGAGCATGGCATTATTGTCCGCTATTTTAATAAGCCGCGTATTAATCAATATTTACGTATTACGGTTGGTACCGATGAGCAAAATCAGCGTTTAATAGATACTTTAAAAAATAATATCTTGGTTTAATTTTATTATTCAGTATCTGATTGCAAAAAGATAAAGATTAATTTAAAGCGAACGCTCATTTGATGGTTCGCTTTTT
The DNA here is from genome assembly GCF_900095025.1 of Acinetobacter albensis. Taxonomy (GTDB): domain Bacteria; phylum Pseudomonadota; class Gammaproteobacteria; order Pseudomonadales; family Moraxellaceae; genus Acinetobacter; species Acinetobacter albensis. Next base: position 7,237 of record NZ_FMBK01000015.1, read on the forward strand.
TATTTCTTTTTTGCATAATGATTGAGTAAATCCAGCATCGCAGAAACTTTATCAAAGCATTCTTGATATTCGGCATCGGCATCGGAAGCAATAGTGATGCCGCCACCGGCCCACAATGAAACATTTTCTTGATATTTTTGAATAGAGCGAATTAAAATATTCCAAGAACCTGTCCCATCAACATTAAAATAACCCAAACTACCGCAGTAAGCACCACGTGGTGCCACTTCAAGTTCATCAATAATTTGCATGGCACGAATTTTAGGTGCACCAGTAATTGAACCACCAGGCAGTGCGGACATCAGTACATCTAACGGGGAAACAGATTCTTTTAGTGTTGCTGTAATTTCACTGACCATATGATGAACTTGCTTAAAGGACTCAATTTCAAAAAGTTGAGTTGTATTCACTGATCCTATTTCGGCATAACGGCTTAAATCATTGCGCATTAAATCGACAATCATCAGATTCTCAGCTTGATCTTTTTCAGATTGAATCAGTTTTTGTTTAGATCCTTCATCTAAAGTAGAGTCGCTATAACGAGGCATTGTTCCTTTGATCGGCCGTGTAATTATTTTCCGATCATGTTTAAAATCAATGAATAATTCGGGGGAACAACTGAGTAATTCAAAATCATCAATTTTTAAATAGCCTGAATAGGGGGCATCGGTGAGTTTCCAAAAGTCTTCAGCTGTTGCCAATAATAACCCTTCAGCTTTTGCAGTAAATTCCTGTGTTAAATTTATTTGATAGCAATCACCTGCTTGAATATATTCTTGGACCTGCATAAAAGCATTCAGATAGTTATTTTTATCCCAACTTGGCGTACATGGTTGGTTCAATAAAAAAAAAGGTTTATTTTCACGATTTAATTCTTTCTGAACACGTTCAAATATTGCTTCTCCTTCTTCTTCATCGCTAAAAAATGTCCATCCTTCAGGAGTAAGTTTTAAATAGCTATGATAAACCCCTAAAAATAAGCTGGGTTGTAGTTTTTCTTGAAGATTAACGTATTCTTGAGCCGCATGATCATAACTAATAAAACCAATTAAACCGCCCTTAAAATCATGTAAATTATTTTGGTTGAGAGGTTTGGAAACAAAATTAAAATCTGTAAATTGAGTTTGTTCTTGATATTGACAGAGTGTAATTCTTTTAAAATTTTGAGAAATTTTATTTTTAATCAAAAGATATTCAGAAGCAAAAAAAGCAATAACGGGTTGATTGTTGTTTTTTAAATAAACCAAATGGTTAAAAGATGATAAAGCTGAAAGGATTTGAGCAGCGCTAATTGATTGTTTAATTAATAATTTTTGAAAGATGTGAGAGTGGTGCATACAGATAAAAGTATCAAAGGCTATACAGATATTTGCTATTCTATAACACTATTTATGCACAAAGTACGTAAATACCGTTTGTCGGTAACATAAATATTACGACCAATAACAGTTGAATAAAACATCACACAGATATAACTTTAGTGAGGCAATAAAGATCACTCAAGGAAAATTCACTGTTGACTAAAAAAGAACAGCAATAGTGAATATCGAGTGATTCCTAATCGAAAAAAAATAATACTCTTGGGAGAGTACGAAATGAAAAAATTCACTAAACTTGCTTTAGTTTCTTCATTAGCAATTAGCGCAAACGCGATGGCAATGCAAGCAATGGATGATGCTACATTGGGCGCTACTACTGGTCAAGATGGAATTAACATCGGGATTGGTCTTTCAAAAATTGAAATTGAAAAATTATTTATTCATGACAATAATGGTTTAACTGCAGCGGGTACAGCGGGTACAGCGGGTTTTGGTGGTACATCAACTGCGGGTGCTATTTCAATTAAAGGAAATGGTGCTGGTGCGACTGCAACCAATGGTATCGTTATTTCTGCTCCAGTAAATGCTGCGGGTACTGCTTATGATACAACTCGTATGTTGGCTACTGGGCACTTGGCTGATTTGTCTATCGATTCGGATGCTGGTACAGGTACAGGAAACACTGCATTTATTAATATTGCTGCGAAAGTATCTGGTTTAGATATTGCAATTGGTGAAATTGGTGTTACAGCTTCTAATGCTGCTCCTGCTGTTGGTGCAACTTCGATTCGTCGTGGTGGTGATGATGCGAACTACAATGCAGTTCTAAGTGGTTTAACCCTTAAAACTGGTAAAATGGATGCCAACATTCAAGTCGGTGCTTCACCTCAAGGTGCGATGATTATTCTTGATACAACGATGATTGGTGGTTTAGAAATCACTAACTTGGGTATTTTGGATAATTCAACTAGACAAGGTGCGGGTGATGGTACTAGTGCGGCTAACCGTGCAGCTGGTGAAATCCATATCGATAGCATAAAAGTTGCAACTGCTAATACTACTGATTTGGCTGTAGATGCTAAAGTAAGTGTTTATGGTAAAACTGATACCAATAATGGTTACTTACAAATTGTTGCTGGGACAAAAAATACAACAGGTACAGACATTTATGTTTCTGGTGTTAAATTAGGTAGTTCAGCTGCTGCTTCAATTGGTGATATTGAAGTGCAAGGTTTGAAAACTTATTACAACCCAACTGGCGCTTTCGGTGCTAATGTGATTGGTACTGCAATCACAGTATCTGGTCACTAATTTGGTTTGAAAAAAGCGCGTGAATTCACGCGCTTTTTTTTTACAAAAATAATGTTAAATTTTTCAAAAAGGCTAAATAAAAGCTGTTTTTTTTTATAAAAAAGGTTATCTTTCTGTTACATGGATGTAGAGCATAAGCTCTAGAACAATATTATACAAAGGCGCGTCATGCCGATAAATAGAAAAGTTAAAAGATATGTTAGAGATTGCATTAGGCTCGGCATTGATGTACTACTTTGCCACTGAAGCCTTTGATATTAAGAAAAAACCAGCAGAGGCTGTGTATTACACAGAAATGCTCGATTCTCGCCAAAACTCCTTTAATCGCATGCACAGAGAGCCAGTTCTCATTAAGCCTGCTTTAGTGGATCAATTTCGCGGTATTGTTCGTCAAGCTTATGATTATAGCTGTGGATCAGCAGCATTAACGACATTACTCAATGGTTATGTTGGTACGCAGTTATCTGAGCAACAAACCATGAATGGATTGTTGAAATTTGGCGAAACAGAAAAGATTATTCAACGCCGCAGTTTTTCTCTTTTAGATATGAAACGTTTTGTTGGTGCATTGGGTTTAGAAAGCGGTGGCTTTAAGGGCGAATTTTCAGATTTAGTCAAGCAAGCTCAACCTGCAATTGTACCTATTTCTTATGCTGGGTTTAAACATTTTGTTGTCTTTAAGGCGTATAAAAATGGTCGAGTATATGTCGCCGATCCTGCCTTAGGGAATATTAGTTTTGATGAGCAGCGTTTTAAAGAAATTTGGGAAAATAATACGCTCTTTTTAATTAATGTCGCACCCGAGCAAAGAAAAAGTCTATTGGCTTTACAAGATGCTGACTTACGTCATGTCGAGGATGCAACAGTGAATCGCTATGCTTTTGTTGATATGCAATATCCTCAATTTTATAGTGAAAAAATTGCAGATAAAGCCTCAACAATTCGGTTAGATAAAAATTTAAATGAAGATTCAGCCAATTTTGGTGACCCGACATATAATTTCTTAAGACTTTATTACAAAAGTAAATAACGTTTTAACAGTGCAGATTAAAAAAATAAAAATGGTAGGATGAAATATGAATCGTAAATGGATGAACAAAACTTTATTGGCTTTGAGTATTCAAATGACAATTGGGGTTGTGTATGCAGCAGAAGATCCTGCACTTGGAGAATATGAGGTTGTAGAGCAACAAGACGTTGCTTCTACACCATCAAGTTCTGAAACTCTAGCAGCATCGCCCACGTTTGCAAAAAGTGAGGCAGCAGATCAGAAAAATACTGATACTGTGGCAGCACCATCACAATCTGAAACTCTTGCACAAACCGAAGTTCAACCTGTAGATGAGCGTTCACAAGCTTCTTCTGCCTTACAGCAGCAAGAAGGTGATGCCAGTAAAGAAGCCAATTTACAAGAAGTTTTCACCTCAAATGAAAGACAGTATTCATTGATCAAAAAGGGTGAAATTTCATCTTTTTATGATATTGATTATACGTATTATCGTGATACTCAAATTGATGCGGAAATGGCGAAAGGTCAGCTATATCAACTTCGAGTTCAAGAGAATGCAACCCATTCTATTACTAATAATTTTACTGCACAGTATGGTGTTTTAGATAATTTAACATTTACTGCTTCATTGCCCCTCGTGGCTAAAACAGATTTATTAAAAGATACTTCTACAGCAGGATTGGGTGATATTTCTTTTGGTGCGCGTTGGGAACCTTTCCCTTTAAAAGCGGGAAGACTGCCACTGATTTTATTTGGTAATGTATCGACTAAAACGGGTGATAGCCCTTATGAAATTAATGCCACAGAGGATTTATCAACAGGTAAAGGTTATTACTCTGCTGGCGTAGGTGCAAGCACGCGTAAATATATTGATCCAGTAGTGCTGTTTGCTTCTGTTTCTGCCAATTATGGTTTTAAAGAATCTGGCTTAAATCAGAAGCGTGGTTCACGTATTATTGATGAATTTGAACCTGGAATCAGTGGTGGTTTTGCCTTTGGTTTTGCTTATTCATTTAATTATGATGTATCTATGACCATGTCATATCAGCAAAGTTTTAATACCGGTTCTGAGTTCACTTATAACACTAATGGCATAATTGAATCATATTCGCCTGCTGATCAAACCAGCTCTACACTCGGAATTTCGTTGGGTGTTCGTGTTTCACCAGAAACGATTGTGAATGGCACAGTGGGTATTGGATTAACGGAGGATGCACCAGATGTTTCTCTAGGTCTATCTTTCCCGCTTGATATTTTAGGCTTCGGCAAGAAATTACGCTAAGAGGGTAGTCGTATGTACACAATTCGACTTCGCCCGCTAGCTGTAGCAATTATATTATCGGGTTGTTCAAGTTTGTCTTTTGCTCAATTGGGCACTAACTTATCAGTTGATATTCGGTCACTCAGTATGGGTAATGCTGTTACAGCAGACCCACCTGGGATTAGTGCCATTCATTTTAACCCTGCAGCTTTAACGAAAATTGAAGGTTTACAAACCGATGTGCAGGGAATTCTAGCAAATTTTGATGTAAAAAGAGAATTTTCAGTTCCTCAGGGGTTTAATGTCTTTGGCTACTCTGACGATCCCTTAGTCTGTAACGATGGTCCAGAAGTCGCGGCCGATATTTGTACTGATTTTAAAGGAACCGTCAATGGGGATGTAGAATACGTTAGCCTGTACGTTCCCATTTTAAAGAAAATGGTCGATTTGGGTGAAGGTATTCCGATGGTCGCTCCGACTGCAGGTATTGCTTATAATCCTCCTGGTTCAAAAACCACATTCGCAACTGCAATTTATGCACCCTTAGTTGCTGGTTTTGGTACAGAAAATGGAAATGCTGGTAACTACATGGGGCAACAAGTTGCTTTAGAGCGCATTACCTATTTATCACCTTCTATTGCCTATGAGGTCAATGACCATTTATCTATCGGTGCTTCCGTAGGTATGTCCTATCAAGCGATTGGACTCAAAACAGATTTACGTTTTCCCAATGAGTTAATTGGGATGTTGCGAATGATTGATGAGGTGGTTTGTACTCCTTTTAAAGAAAATCAAGATATTATTACCGACATTTTATTGCTGGGCATATGTAATACAGAAGAGGGTATGAATCCCTTTGGTCGTTTTGGACAAATGCAGGTTGCGTTAGAACAATCCTTAAGTCCAAGTTATAATTTGGGTGTACTGTGGGAACCGACTGAAGACTTTAGCTTTGGTATGGTGTATCAAAGTTCTGCGAAAATGCGTTTAAAGGGTAAATACCATATTGATAATGCGAAAGCGCCTCGTGAGTTAATCAAAGGATTGATGTCTTCACCTACAGGACAAATTCTTGCTGCGATTCTCGGCTTTCCAAACTCTATTCCTGCCAGTGAATCTGGTTTGGTTTCAATGGACTTTGAATATCCTGCGCATTTTCAAACGGGTATAAAATATAAAATTCTACCTGATTTGCAAGTAAATTTTGATATAGGATGGACCGATTATCGGGCTTGGGATAAGTTCAAGTTTGAATTTGACAGACAAATTTCAGCTTTAAAAATTGCAAAATTACTTTCTGAAAATATTGGTGATGCGTCTTTGGCCTTACCTCTGGAATTTACTTCTCCATGGAATTTTGGTATTGGTTTCGAATACTCAGCCACAGATCGTTTAAAGTTACGTGCAGGCTATGAGCCACGTACCAGTGCAATTCCTGATAATAAACGTAATACCATGATTCCTATTAACAATGCACAATTGTTTGGATTGGGTGTAGGGTATCAATTTGATGCAGATACTGATTTAGATTTATCTATCGGATTTTTACGCAGTCGAGATAAAATTCCAGCGAATACCAGTAGCTTAGCAAACCAAACAGGTGTCAATAATATTTTATTAAATCCATATGCGGGTTTAAATATTAAAACCGATACTAAAGTCACGATTCTAGGATTGAACTATAGAACACGATGGTAAATAAATTGAAAAAATTGAAAAGGATTTCTTTAAGAAAAACGATACTTACATTATGTTTGATGCAAGTATCTGTTTCATATGCAGGTGAGTTTTATACCATTATTGGACCTGATGGGCGGCCAATAGTGGTGCAACAACCGAGTCAGCCAAAAATTAAAAAAATAGAAGTGATGCAGTCAAAACCTAGCGTTGCAATCACATCAGAGAAAAAGCAGCAAGACAGTAATCATAAAGAAACTTATCCACAAAAAGACCTTCAAGAAAATATACCACCAGCAGTGGCCTCTATTCCTGAACCTGAAATAAAACGGAAGTCTCCTCAAGTAGCGGTAATTCAAGAGCCGTTAGTAAAACCTGTGAAAAAAACGACAATTGACAAGATTAAAAAAGAACCTTATCCGCAGATTCCTGTAAAGTCGCAGCCAGTTCAACCGCTACAAACAGTTACACCGATTAAAGTCGAGCAGAAGCAGAAAAAAACTGAAACTCAGGTGATTACTTCAACTGTACAACAAGATAGAAATTCACAAGCGAGTGATGCTTTTGTCATTATTGATGATGAAAAATATATTAAAAATGAATATTTAGAAGATAAAGAGTTTAATTTAGAAGGTAAGAAGCGTTTTTATGCCATGCCTGAAGGAGTGATTGATATCAAGCATGGTGCAACACGTTTGCAACTTGTTGAAAGAGAAAAAGGGGTGAGTCAGTCCATCCTACAATCACTTTTTAAGAAAAATCAAAAACAAGATACTGGACCGATTACTTTATCTTCCACTTATTATCGAATATCACAACAAAATGCTATAAATGGCTTAGGGCAACAATGTTTTCAAGATAAAAAAATTAAAAATGCCAAAGCTGTGAGTTTGAATAAAGAAGTCAATATTTGGCCTCGTGCACCACTCAAAGACCAATTTGACTTTGAGATTGTCAAAATATCTGATGCAATTCAAAATATTCAAATTAACTCTTATGCTTCACGCCAACAGAATCCAACATTTTATTGGCCATTTGTGGTTTTTTTGGATGCACAGGGCTGTGTACTTGAAGGTGCTGGTGGCTTTAAAAATCATGATACCGCTGCTTCCTTTCGCTCTCATGAAAAAATTGAAGGCGTAATTCATGTGCCTGTTAACAGTCAATATTTATTATTAACACCTTTGGCCAGTGCCATAGATTTAGAAAATAGAGCACTGACCAATCACGGTCAATTGAAATTAATTGCAATTCGCTAAAGCTATAAAAAGAGAATTTAGGATGAAAAATAAATATTTATTACCTTTTGCACTCACCAGTCTAATGGCTGCTTTAAGCGGTTGTGGTGGAGAAAGTGCCAATGTTGTCCCTGAAGAATATGACTCGAGTACCGAAAATGGTGCTTGTACGATAGGCACAGAAGGATGTGTGCAGTTCGCTTTAGATTATCCAATTGACGGATTAAATTTCACTTGTAGCAGTGACACGATCAATAGCTTTATTTCTATTATGAGTTTAAATAATGGTGCTGCAACGGGGAGTTGTCGAGTTGGGGATAAAGTGTCTTTCTTCATCAAAAGTGAAAAAGATAAAAAAATTAATTTGGGTGTAGTCGATTTAAATTCAATTGCTTTAGTCAGTACTGCTCAACCGCCACGCTTAACTATTTTAGATATTGCAATTGGCATGACCAATCAACCTGCTGCTGCTTTATCCCAAGATGATCCAACCGTCAAAGTAGCCATGAAATTAGCCAAGATTTTTCAGGCTTTGGCATTACAAGACAGTAAAATTGTTGAACCTACAGATGTTCAAGTGCTTTATATTACTGATGCAATGCGAACCAAATTAGATCTGATTTTAAGTTCAGTGACAGCACAACAAATTATTAACGATCAATATATTGGGATTATTAAGCCTTGGGTTGATGTTTCAGTAATTAGCGATGATCAAGCTTTTGAAGTGGTGAAAAAACTCATTACAATTTCAAATGCAGCCGTTTACCAACCTGAATTTTCATTATTCTCAACCAGCGGTGCATTTGGTAATTTATTGTCAGGTTCTGATGGTTTGGTGGGCTGTAACAAAGAGGATTGTACTCCGACAACGAACAGTTCTATTCAATATCTCTTTGGGCATTTCTTGTTGATTACCGACCGACAAGGTTATACTTTCGGCAGTGGATTACAGTGGAAAGGGCCTATGACAGGCTCATTATCGACCATCAGTGGAATAAATGCTGAATTAATACGCAAAGTAAAACCTGTCCGTATGACAGCGCAAGCCCAATCACATTGGATTAATCCAGTGAATAAAAGAATTGATCAAAACTATCAATTTGATATTGCAGATGTTAATTCACAACCTTTAGTTGTGACTCAAGGCAGATTGTATAATGATTATATGATTGCGGGGAAAGAGAATTTTTATAAATTACTCACGAAGAAAACCACAGTGAGTGCTGAAGATCGTAAAGATTTTGGGAAATGGCAACAGAATTTTACAACAGGTGAAGTTTATAAAGGGTCATTAGATTTATATAAAATTTTCCCAATTACTTATTTAGATAAAAGCGTTTTTAAATCTGTAAATAATGTGAAAGTAGGCGAGAGCTATGTTTTTCCTCTGTATGCAGATTTGACGTTTAAATTTACAGATACGACGGTACCCGAAGTGAAACTGGGTATTGTGATTGATGAAAATGGTGATATTCGCTCGAATATGAAGTCCGGCTTTACAGACAATGATATGTCTACTTCAAATAATGCATGTACTGAAAACAACTTTGATCGTACAACATTTATAGATGGTAATGATGTGCAGCAATATCGCTTAGGAACAGTGGCACGAGCCTTTACTGAGAATAAAACCATTTCTATGCGTATGGTTTTAGCCAATGATGTTTTTAAGAAAATAAATGGTGCTTTGGTTGGCATGAACACTACCATTAAAACTTCAACTGAATCTTCTGGTGCAGATGTCGTCATTGGAGGGGCACTTTTAAACTTATCCGAATTATTAAAAGTGAATAATGGACAAGCTGTAATCAGATTTAAACAATCAGATGGTAGTACTGATGTTAAATGGGGCAGTAGCTTAGCCAGTTTCCAAGGTGTTTATAATACCAATAATAAAGATGCAGTAACGCCTGCGGATACCGCTTTGGCGCAATTAAATGGCGGAAATTTAGAGCTTAAATTAGCATCATGTTATGGTGTAAAAATGAAGTAATTTTGAATAAAAAAAGCTCATCCATGGATGAGCTTTTTTTATACTTTATAACCGTCATTTTTTTAAAATTAGCCCGTATGATCTAAACGTGAACCTAATGTTTCCAAATGCATGTCAAAAGTATTGTTTTTTCTATCCGCAAAATAATGTTTTAGTGTGTGTTCTACACTTGGGAACGCCAATTCAGACCATGGGATTTCATGTTCTTCAAAGAGTCGACATTCGATACTTTCTTCACCTGCACCAAATGCCCCATTGATTAAATTGGCTTTAAATAAAACATAAATTTGACCAATGCGTGGAATATTGTACATACAATAAAGATGTTCAATTTCTACTTCTGCCTCTGCTTCTTCTCGTGTCTCACGAGCAGCACCTTGTTCCATGGTTTCAAATAATTCCATATAACCCGCTGGAAGTGTCCACAAACCGTAACGCGGTTCAATGGCTCGACGGCAAAGTAAAACTTTATTCTCCCAAAGTACCAGTGCGCCACAAATAACTTTAGGATTGATGTAATGAATATTGCCACAATCTGTACAAACACGACGCAATTGATGGTCGCCTAGTGGAATTTTTTCCGTTGTTTTATGTCCACAAATTACACAGAAATTCATATTCATCATCAATGATAAAGGTATGATCAGCATAACTGAAAAATCGAACTTTAGCATCATTTCTATCTTTTGGAAGAAAAATTCAGCTATGATGAATCAAAGAAGAAATAATGGAAGAATAACGTATGGATGATGATTCATTAACTCAATTATTACAGCAGAGATTACGTTTTTCTCCACGGGTTAAACCTGCTCAAGCGGCTGTATTAATTGCTATTACCAATGAATCCAATCCCAAGGTTTTACTAACACGCCGTTCTATTTATCTTTCAAATCATGCCGGCGAAGTATCATTTCCAGGTGGAAAAAGAGATCCTCAAGACACCAGTAATATCGTTGTGGCGTTACGTGAAGCCTATGAAGAAACAGCATTAAATCCCTTCGATGTGCAATTGATTGGTGATTTGCCAATGCAAAAAGCACGTAATGGAATGTTAGTCAAACCTGTGGTTGGATTGATTCCACCTGAAGTCAAATTAATTGCTCAACCTACCGAAATTGATCGGATTTTCTTTGCTTCATTAAGTAGCTTGATGAATGCACCTCCTATTCCCTATGAAGTACGTTATGCCCATCAATCTTTATATTTTCCCAGTATGCGAGTGGAAAATGAGATTGTTTGGGGATTAACAGCTCGTATGCTGGTTTCACTTTTTCAATATGGATTGAATTATCAAAAGGAGTGGCCTTTTTTATTAAATTCACCTGCTTTTCGTATAAATAAAACAAAACGTGATGAATAAGCTCAGAAAAGGAATAGAGAAAAATGTTGTATAAATTTAAAGGGCATACCCCACAAGCTTTACATCAACCTTGGGATGGTTGGGTTGCAGACAATGCAATAGTCATCGGCCAAGTAGAAATGGGTAGGCAAGTCAGTGTTTGGTTTGGTGCTGTTATTCGAGCAGATAATAGTAAAATAAAAATTGGTGACTTGACCAATGTGCAAGAAAATGCAGTGTTACATACCGATGCTGGAATTGAAATGCAGATAGGCAGTTATGTCACGATTGGACATCAAGCGATGCTGCATGGTTGTACCATTGGAGATAATACGTTAATTGGCATTAATTCGGTCATTTTAAATCATGCAGTGATTGGTAAGAATTGCATTATCGGGGCAAATGCATTAATTCCTGAAGGCAAGGTCATTCCAGATAATTCAGTCGTGATGGGATCACCGGGGCAAATAGTAAAAACTTTAGAGCCTGCCGATGAAATTAAGCTGAAAATGTCCGCGCTGCATTATGCAGAACATTTTAAGAATTTTCAGAACTTAGAAAGAGTTGAACTGTGATTTGATGACTTTATTCAGCCAAGCAAATGCTTGGCTTTTTTGTATTCCTCAGATGGAAAATCTCGCCTAGTGCGGATGAGTGGAGTATCATATGCATCGTTTTTTACATTTAAATTAATTAAGGTCGTGCATGAAATTGCTGGCGTTGGAAACTGCCAATGAGCAGTGTTCCGTCTCTATTGTAGATGAAACCCAAGAATTGTTTTTCCAATTAGATGCGCGAGCAAAAGCACAAACGCAAACGATTCTCCCGATGATTGATCAGGCATTTAAACAGCTTGGCCTATCTGCATCTGAATTAACGGCGATTGCCTTTAGTCGCGGTCCCGGTTCTTTTAGTGGTGTCCGAATTAATGCAGCTGTGACTCAGGCATTGGCATGGGCAAATGATCTTCCGGTCGTTCCTGTTTCAAGTTTACAAGCACTTGCACAAGCAGCTTATCGGGTGCTGGGATTAAAATCAGTTACGGCCGTACTCGATGCACGAATGCAGGAAGTATATATTGCGAGTTTTGAGCTTGATCAACACGGCATTATGCAAGCAGTAGATGAAGAGCAACTTCTGAATTATAGCAATGCAAGTCAAGTGGTTCAGTTTGAAATAGTCGGTTCAGGTTCAGCTTTAATTCAGCCTGAACAAATACAATACAAAGACTTAAGTGCGACTGCGCAAGATATTGCTACCATTGCTCGCTTAAACGTGCAACAACAAAAATGGGTCAGTGCTGAACAAGCATTACCTGTGTATTTACGTGATAATGCTTGGAAAAAAATTCCAGAACAGGGCAAATCATAATTAGGATTTTCTATGGATCTTTTACTGCTGCTCAAAGCGGCAATTATGGGTATTGTTGAAGGTATTACCGAATTTTTACCAATTTCGAGTACTGGACATTTAATTCTCGCTTCGGAACTGATGAATTTCTGGACCAAAGAAAAAAGTGATGTATTTGTGATTGCCATTCAAATGGGGGCAATTGCAGCAGTGATTTATGAATACTGGGCACGTCTTTGGGGTGCAGCAACGGGTATGTTTACCGGAGAACCGAAAGGTCGCCGTTTAGGGTTTAGCCTGATTATGGCTTCAATTCCGATTGTGTTGATTGGACTGACTTTGGGTCAATCCATCAAAGAGCTGTTGTTTAACGACATTGCCGTGGCGATTGGTTTAATTATCGGTGGTTTAATTATTATCTGGATTGAAAAAAATCCACCTGTTGTTAAAGCACAAGAAGTGGAAAATATTAGTTATAAAGAAGCCATTTGGATTGGTTTAATCCAAGTATTATCACTGATTCCTGGGACTTCACGCTCAGGAGCAACGATTATTGGGGCGATGTTTTTAGGCGTATCCCGTAAAGCAGCCACTGAATTTTCATTCTTCTTGGGCATTCCAGTCATTATTGGTGCAGGTCTTTTAGATTTATATCAAAGTTATGATGTGTTCAAGACTAATCAAGATTGGCTGGTGCTTGCTACAGGAACGCTTGTTTCATTTATATCTGCCTTAATTTTAATTCGAGTGTTGGTGGCGTATGTTGCAAAGCGTGATTTCATGATTTTCGCTTGGTATCGTATTGCTTCAGGCCTCCTCATTTTACTCTTTGCATTGACAGGCTGGAAATTATGGTAAGCGATATCCGCTTATTTGTAGAACCAGAATTTCAAGAGAAAGCACAGCACTATTCTGCTGTGCTTTCTGATCGTGGGGTACAGGTCAATCTAAGCGTGGTTGAAAAAATCAATGCTCGCTTCTTACGTTTGAACCCAGAATTGGGCTTATGTGTAGATCAGACTGGACTGTGGCTGTGCGCCGATGGCATGAAAATGCAACCCGACTGGAAAGCTGAAATTCCCCGCTTAAAAAGATCATCAATAAAATCTGAAATGATTGCACGAGCATGTAATTTGGGTGAGAAACCTAGTTTAATTGATGCGACTGCAGGATTGGGACATGACAGTTTACTGATGGCGCATTTAGGTGCGCAGGTCACACTCGTTGAACGGCATCCGATTTTATTTACCTTGCTGGAAGATACGCAAAAAAATGCTGAAAAAGATTCATTTTTAAGTCCAATTGTTGCGCGGATTCATTTGGTTTTTTCTGATTCTGCTGATTATTTGAAACAGCAAGCACATCAACACAATACGGTAGATGTGGTTTATCTTGATCCGATGTTTCCGCAACGTGATCAAAATCAGCAAGCCATTAAAAAACAGGCTCAGGTTAAAAAGCAAATGCAGTTACTGCATTTGCTTTTGCCAGAGGATGGAGAAATGGATCTTGGGAACAATTTATTGATTTTAGCCCAAAAAATAGCCAAACGTGTGGTGGTGAAGCGTCCACGTTTGGCTGTATTTCTTGCCGAACAGGAGCCACAACATCAATGGTCGGGAGATGCCTGCCGTTTTGATGCCTATTTTCAGCAGCATCTTATAGAGTAGTTTGGTAAATGCCTCAATATTGAGCATTAATTTGTTATATAGTGAAAAATAATATTGATAAAATGACCACTAAGCATACACTTAGGGGGTAAACCCGCGGGCGCAGCTAACTCTAAATCCTATGATTGACTTTAAACCCTCCATTAATTTTTGGCATGATTTTAAAAGTAACCAAACTGCAGGGATGTGGCTTTTTTTGGGGTCGCGCCGATCGTTACAAATTGTCCGTCCTTCGATTTTACAATTGATTTTTTGGGGGATTTTAGGCGGTAGTGCCAATAGTTTATTTAGCTGGTTAAGCTCTGGCGAGGTTGGCGATTTCAACCCGCAAGGTTTGATTAGTTATGCGTTGTGGCCTTTTATTGCTCTAATTGTTGGGATATTTCTTTCGCAACGGATTAATAATCCACGTTTAATGCTCGTGCCTGCATTGCTGTGGCTGGTGCTGGATACCCATATTGCTTTATTACAAAGTTTTATTCAGTACTTGGGCTTCATTGATATATTGCCTTATGTGTTCTATGACTATTTACCCATGATTTTTATGGTGCTATTTGTCTGGCAAAGTTTGGCTGTTGTGTGGGTTTTTTCACGTGAATTAAAATGGCCATGGTGGGAAAGAGCACTGATTGTCGCTGCTACGCTTTTTACTTTAGTCGTTTGGCAAATGTCAGTTAAAAGTCAACCGATTTGGAAAGTTGAAGAAATACCGCCAACCTTTGCTGAAGATGCTTTTTATGCGCAAAGTCGACTTTTAAATAAGTCCTTAGAAGCCGTGCAATATGGTGAGTTTGCACAATCGCACTGGTACTTTTTAGGTGTGGCAGGTGCCGGTTATCAAGATGTATTTAAATCTGAAATAGAACGAATTAAAGAACAATTTGATACACGTTTTGGGACTTTTGGTCGTTCACTTGCGTTAATTAATAATCCAGCGACACGAACTGAAACACCAATTGCTTCACGTACTAGCATGGAACTGGCATTACGCCGAATTGGTCAGCAGATGAATCGAGAAAGTGATGTTCTCTTTCTATATATGACTTCACATGGTTTATCTAACCAGTTTGAGATGGAAAATGCACCTTTAGATTTAAAGGATGTTGATCCCAAATGGTTAAAAGAAACCTTAGACAAGTCGGGTATTCGTTGGCGTGTGATTGTGATTTCAGCGTGTTATTCAGGCAGTTTTGTTCCTGCTTTACAAGATGATAATACCTTAATTATTACTGCATCTGCTGCAGATCGAGCATCTTTCGGTTGTTCAAATGAAGCCGATTATACCTATTTTGGTCGGGCTTTTTTTGATCAGGCCATGCGTGAAAACAATTCAATTGGTGCTGCATTTGAGCAAAGTAAGGCAACCGTAGCACAATGGGAAACGGCGCAAGGTTTTGAAGCATCTGAACCACAATGGTCAATCGGCAAAAATATGGAATTTATGCTGCCACAATTGGAACAACGTTTATTTCCAGCTGCAACAAACCTGACGCACAAAGTAGAAAACACGTCACTGAATGTTCAACCCCAATAAAGGACAATGACTATGCAATTAACCCAGCAGTATCGGTGTTTTGAGGGTGAGCAACGAATTTATACATTGGATTCTCAAGTCTTAAAAACTAAAACAAAATTGGGAGTATTTTTACCACCACAAGCTTTATTGGGACAGCCTTGTCCTGCACTTTTTTATTTGGCAGGTTTAACCTGCACGGAAGAAACCTTTAGCATTAAGGCACATGCACAACGTTTAGCCGCACAGCTAGGGTTAATTATGATTACCCCTGATACTTCGCCAAGAGGGGAACAGGTTGCAGAAGGTGATTCTTGGGATATTGGTCAAGGTGCAGGTTTCTATATTAATGCAACCCAAACGCCTTGGGCCGAGCATTATCAAATGGAAAGTTTTATTGCAGATGAACTGTATGATTGGGTCAACCAAAACCTGCCTATTCAAACCCAAAAAATTGGCATAATGGGGCATTCTATGGGTGGGCATGGTGCATTGACGTTGGCCTTTAAATATCCGGAAAAATTTAAGTCAGTGTCTGCCTTTGCACCGATTTGTGCGCCAAGTCAATGTCCATGGGGCGAAAAAGCATTTTCTCAGTATTTAGGTACTGAACAAAGTGATTGGAAAAAGCATGATGCAACAGCTTTGATTCAAGCCAAAGGTGCAGTATTTAAAGAAATTCTAATTGATCAGGGATTACAAGATCAATTTTATGCCCAGTTAAATCCTGCATTATTTAAACAGATGTGCGCACAAGTCAGGCAATCACTTACTTTGCGTGAACATGTCGGCTACGATCACGGCTATTATTTTATTCAAAGTTTTATTGATGAACATTTACAATTTCATATTGTACAACTCGAACATTAAAACTTAAAAATGTAGCAAATTTTGATCATAAAGGAGAATCTGATTCTCCTTTATTTATTCATGCTGCCAAGTGACGATAAACTCTTGCTGTGCCATACGGTTGAGATGGTCGAGAACTACTCTTTCCAAGTGGCTCAAATCTGTTAGGGTGCTCTCTATCGATACCAAGAGTGCATCTGATTGAGGTGTTAAGTTAACCGTTGCATCAGGCATAAAAATACTCAGTTTCTCTGCTGTTTCACTCACTTCAAACTTATGTTTCCAATGATTTAAAAGGCGTTTAGCGATACGAGCAGCTTCGGAGGTATTAATGGTTGTATTGCTTTTCATTCTCATTTACCTTGTGGTGTACAGCTAAAATAACAGATTAATGCGTTCATAAAAGTAAAAAAATGGAACGCAATGTTGCGAATTTGGAATAATCAATCTAAGGGTGTTAAACAGGATTGAATCACCGAATATGGGTACAATTTGTTATAATGTGCTAAATCAATTTGAATAGATTGTCAGGTTTTCCCTATGTCTAAGCCATATTTAATTGCACCTTCCATTTTATCTGCCGATTTTGCCCGTTTGGGTGATGAAGTTGATCGTGTCCTTGCTGCAGGCGCAGATGTAGTACATTTCGATGTCATGGATAACCACTATGTACCAAATCTAACTTTTGGTGCGGGAATATGTAAAGCCTTAAAAAAATATGGTATTCAAGCCTCGATTGATGTGCATCTCATGGTTTCACCCGTAGATCGTATGATTGGTGATTTCTTGGACGCCGGAGCAGACATTATTACCTTTCATCCTGAAGCGACGCATCATATTGATCGTTCTTTACAGCTCATCAAATCGGGTGGAGCAAAAGCGGGTTTGGTGTTTAACCCAGCGACACCATTACATTATCTGGATTATGTTCTTGATAAAGTTGATCAAGTCTTATTGATGAGTGTTAACCCTGGTTTTGGCGGGCAAAAGTTTATTCCTATGACTTTAGATAAACTGCGTGAAGCACGTAAAATTATTGATGCATCGGGGCGTGATATTCGCTTAGAAGTAGATGGTGGCGTAACACCAGCAAATATTCGCGAGATTGCCGAAGCAGGTGCAGATATGTTTGTGGCGGGTTCGGCTATTTTTGGTCAACCTGATTATAAAATGGTGATTGATGAAATGCGTTCAGAGCTTGCAAAAGTCGGTGCTATAAATATCTAGTTATTTTTATAAGCGAAATTGAGTCTGTGGATAAGTTTATGGATAACTGTATGGATATCTATGTAGATAACTATATGGATAACTTGTTTATTTTATAAACAATGCACGATCAATGGTTTAATAATTAGACGTTAAATGTATAAAAAGGATTCAAAATGAGTCCTTTTTTATGGTTTAAGTAATTCAAAAATATGGTTGTTTAATCATCGTTGTCTAAAAATAATGCTGTTTAAAAAATAGCTTTATTGTTTAATTAGGCATGATTTTATCTGAGTGTGATGGCATTCATATAAATTTAAAGAAATGTGTATAACTTAAATTTTGGTTCATTGATCAGATGAAGTAGATCAATTTTTTTGTTTAATGTTAAACTGCTTTAAATGTTGAATCGACCCATCAAGGATGAATCATTGCTGACTTCATTACGCAAACATGTTTGGTTTGTGTGCCTCATGGCTTTTGCCATTGGGTGGAGTAGCGCTGTCTTCGCCATAGTTAAACCAGTACATCAATCCATGATGACTGAGTTGAGTGTAAAACAGAGTCATGCAGAAATGTTGGCAATGTCGAATTGTCACGAGGCACAGACTTTACAAGTGCTTATACAACACGATGCTTCGCAGCATACGCAATCGCCAGTTGCTCTAGATTGTCACCTTTCAGCCAATGAGCAAATGCAGCATGCAAGTTGTCATGAGTGCGCGCAGTTGCATTGTCAAAGTTTAAGTACATGGTTAGATGTACAAACCATTAAATTATTCAATTTAGAAGAAATTCAACAATTACAACAATTCAATTTTCACTATTCAGCCCAGCATTTAAACGGTTTCTGGCAGCAAATTTTACGTCCTCCTAAAGCTTAATCTCGATTTAAAAAACATTTTCATTTTTAAATTACAGGTTAAGTCATGTCTATAAAATTAAGTCAAAGTCTCCTTGTGGGCGTATGTTTGGTGACATCCTCTTGGGTATGTGCCGCAGTTAAAGAATATCATCTGAATATTGATGAACAAACGGTCAACATTACAGGCAAGCCACTCAAGCGTATTACCGTGAATGGTCAATTTCCTGCACCGCTTTTAGAGTTTGAAGAAGGGGATGAAGCTGTTATTCATGTGCATAATAAGCTAAAAAATCAAGATTCCTCTATTCACTGGCACGGTCTATTGCTGCCTGGCTTAATGGATGGTGTACCCGGTTTTAACCAATTTAAAGGAATTAAGCCACAAAGCGATTTTATCTATCGTTTTAAAGTGCGTCAGAATGGCACCTATTGGTATCACGCTCATTCAAAAGGACAAGAACAGGACGGTTTATATGGTGCTTTGGTGATTTATCCGAAAGATAAAAAGCCCGTTGCAATACATGAACAAACAGAGCGTGATTATGTGGTGATGCTGTCCGATTTTCATGAATCGACCAGCGATCAGATTATGAAAAATCTGAAAAAATCAGCAGAGTACTATCAAAACGAGCGTGAAACCGTAGCCGATGTTTTAAAACAGGTAAAACGCGACGGTTTAAAAAGCACATGGCAGGATCGTTCCATGTGGAATCAAATGCGCATGTTGAAAACGGATTTGTCTGATGTTACTGGTTATACCTTTCTGATGAATGGTAAAACGCCTGAACAAAACTGGACGGGTATGTTTAAACCGAATGAAAAAGTCCGACTGCGTTTTGTGAATGCCTCCGCTATGTCATTTTATGATGTCAACATTCCAAATTTGAAAATGACCGTGGTAAGTGCCGATGGTCAGCCTGTTCAACCTGTTGTTGTCGATGAATTTCGTATAGGAACTGCAGAAACTTATGATGTTGTGGTGGAGCCAAAGGCCGATCACTATCAGGTTGAAGCAGAATCCATTGACCGTAGTGGATTTGCAATTGGTACATTGCATAATGGAGCCATTGCACAGGCACATGTGATGCATATGCCTAAAGCACGTCCACGTGCTTTGCTGACGATGGAAGATATGGGGCATGGTTCTTCGGATGATCATGGCAAGATGGATCATAAGCAGATGAACCATAGCCAAATGGATCATGGTCAAATGGATCACTCCATGATGAAATACGATTCTGCGCTAATAGATCGTACGAAAATGCGCCATGCCGAAGTTACTGATCATTCGCAACATCAAGTCAACTCTGATTCTACGCCACAGCAGCAGATGGATCATTCAGCACATGCAGCAGCGAAACCAACAGTGGATGATCAGGAACAGCCAGTTTATGGTTGGGCTAATGCTTCGACACCCGCAGGTCATAAAGCACTGCAATACAGTGACTTAAAATCTTTAGCCCCGCAAAAAGATATCCGTCCAGCAGAACGAGAACTCGAAGTTCGTTTAGGTGGCACAATGGAGCGTTATATTTGGACCATAAATGGAAAAAAATTTACTGAAGTAGAACCTTTACAGGTGAAATATGGTGAACGCATCCGTTTGAAATTTATCAATGACAGTATGATGGCGCATCCGATGCATTTACATGGCATGTTTATGCAGTTGGAAAATGGGCAAAGCAGCAGTCAACTGCCGAATAAACATACTTTGATTGTGCCGCCAGGTAAAACGGTAACTGCTTTGCTCACTGCAGATGAGTTAGGCGAATGGGCGATTCATTGTCACCTGCTGTATCACATGTCCTCAGGCATGATGAGTAAATTGATTGTGGCGAATGTAGATGGAAATCAAGCAGCAACGACACCCGCTACCTCAAGTCCAGTTAAGCAAGGAGACTCACATGCGCATCATTAATTTATTTACAATGAGCACATTGAGTGCATCATTCTTATTGCTCAGTGGACAGAGTTTTGCCCACGAAGACCATCAGGCCATGTCGATGTCTGAACCGCAGACTCAGCCATCAGAAGACATCCCGATGGATCACTCACAGCATCCAAAAATGTCAGCAGCATCCGAGATTTTTATTGAAGAAAAGAAAGTACCACCTCCACAGCATGCACATTTAGGCTCAGATGATTCTGCATATAAATCGGATCAGCAGTTTGATCATGCAGCGCATTTGAAAGAACATGGTGGACAAATTTATCAACAGACAACACTGGAAAGTAAGTGGTTGCGTAATGATGAGGGGCAGGGTGTATTAAAGTCCGAACTTGAGACTCGAATTGGGACGGATAAAAATAAAATTTTTATTAAAGTTCATGCCGATAAAGTGGAATCACAGCAAGCTGAATATGATACCAAACTGTTGTATAGCCGAAATGTTGCTGATTTTTGGGATGTACAGGCGGGTCTCCGTTATCGTAATGATCCAAATCGTGAAATTGATCAAGATCAAGTCGATGCCGTATTCGGTCTTCATGGTATGGCACCGTATTTTTTTGAAACGGATGCTTATCTATATATCGGGCAAGACCGTCAAGTTTCTCTTAATTTAGAAACTGAACGTGATCTGTTGCTTACGCAAAAATTGATTGTTCAGCCATATTTAGATATGAATATCATGTTGAGTGACGATTCCAACTATGCCAAAAAGAACGGTTTAAACTCAGTACAGGTGGGTGTGGAAACACGTTATGAGATCAATAAAAAGGTGATGCCTTTTATGGATCTGGCATACGGATATAACAAAGGGGTTCAAGAAACGGCATGGCAGAAATCATCGTCTTCTGAAAATGAACTATTCTATGGTGTAGGTATTCGTTTTAAATTTTAGATTAGTTTTTGTGCTGAAGAAAATACGACGGGTCAATGCCAGTCGTATTTTTAGTAGAAGAAGTGAGTCAAAAGATGTAAAAATTGTCCCCATTTAAACTCATTATTTATATAATAAGATGTTGTTGGAGGAACGACCTCCCTTGGCGTAGCTTTTGTTTAGCCAAGACAATTCGTCAGGACGACCTGACTCTAATTAAATGGAGCATAGTCGTCATGGCTTGGATTTTACTGGTACTCGCGGGAATTTTTGAAATTGTATGGGCATACACCATGAAAATTTCAGAAGGTTTTACACGGCTTACACCTAGCATTATTACCATCATTTTTATGATTTTGAGTTTTGCTTTGCTGGCCTATGCAATGCGTACTTTACCGCTTGGTACAGCGTATACAGTTTGGACAGGCATTGGTGCAGTAGGTTCATTTCTGGTGGGGATTTTTATTTTGGGTGAACCTGCATCTGCCATGCGTATGTTGGCTGCGGTTTTGATTGTTTCTGGATTAGTGTTGATGAAACTGTCATCATCATAAAACTGAATATAAATTTTACGACAGGAGAAGACAATGGAACTCGCTTTTATGGAAATGCCTTCTCCTGTTGGTATTTTAAAATTAGTCGCGACAAAAAATGCTTTAGTTGCGGTGCTTTGGGAAAATGAAAACCCAAAACGCGTTCGCTTAGCAGAATTGATTGAACAAGTGGATCATCCAATTTTGTTGGCAACCCAAAAACAATTAAGTGAATATTTTGCAGGTACACGACAGCGCTTTGATTTGCCATTAGATTTTGAAGGAACCGAATTTCAGAAGAGAGTTTGGCAAGCTTTACTGGATATTCCTTTTAGTGAAACCCGAAGTTATCGTGACATTGCTGAGCAAGTGGGAAATATCAAAGCAGTTCGTGCTGTGGGTGCAGCTAACGGGAAAAATCCAATTTCGATTATTGCGCCGTGCCATCGTGTAGTTGGTATGAATGGAAAGTTAGTCGGATTTGCAGGTGGGTTAGACAATAAAAAAATTCTACTTTGTTTAGAAAAACAATAATTTAAATCAAATAATCGTTATTATTCTATCTAAAATTAAAGATGGTAAAATAATGGAAACAATATTCGGTCAATTATTTTCAACCTTTTGGTGGATGATACTCCTTTTTGTTGGATTGGGTCTTTTTAAAGCCTTCACGCCATTTTTAAAAGGGAAATTTGGCGAATTCGCTGTGAGTGTTCATGCCAAAAAATACTTAACTAAAGATTATATTTTACTCAATAATTGTACTTTACCAGATGAGCAGTCGGGTACAACACAAATAGATCATATCTTGTTAAGCCCGTACGGCATTTTTATTATCGAAACCAAAAACTATAAAGGCTGGATTTTTTGGGGGTGAACGCCAAAAAATGTGGACACAAAAAATCTTTAAGAAGAGTTATAAATTTCAAAATCCACTGCATCCAAACTATAAACATCAAAAGGTTTTAGAAGCTGTCCTGATTGATATTGTTGCCTCTGAATATTTACATTCTGTGATTGTATTTATGCCTGATTGTGAATTTAAAACAGTGATGCCTGTGAATGTATTTAGAGGAAAGGCGTGGACTGACTATGTAAAATGTTTTAAAGATGAGGTTATTCCAGCGATAAAACTGAAACGAATTCAACTGCGAATAGAGAAAGAGATTCTGGAAAAATCTTGGAAAACAGACCGCTTACATGTTGCTAATCTGCAACAACGCAACGGAAAAAATTGATTATTGAAACATTCGGCTAGCCTATTCGAAACCTTTAAATAGGTTTTGAAGAATAGCGTCTAGGACGATCTTATTTAGCTGAATTACTTTGAAGCAGGTAAATAATTTCACTGAGTTGTTTGATACGTTTGACTTCATTCCATAGCATTTTTGCTTCAGGGTAATGCTTGGACATCATCCCAAGCCATTGTTTATAGCGTCCCACCATATTAATTTCTTTTTTATAAGGGCCATGTAAGAAACGAATTTGTAGGGCTAAAAGCTCATCCCATGTGATGAGCGGTTCATCTAAATTTTGGCGGATACATTGGGTCAAATCAGGAGTGGTGACTGCACCACGACCAATCATTAAATCGTTGCAACCTGATTCTAAACGACACTGTTTGGCATCGTTATTGGTCCAAATTTCACCGTTGGCAATTACATTAATTTTCAGTGCTTCACGAATGGGTTGGAGCTGATCCCAAAATGCAGGGGGCGTATAACCTTCGGCTTTGGTTCGCGCATGTACTGTTACCCAAGCAGCACCTGCATCTTCAATTGCATGTGCATTTTCTAAAGTAAAGTTTCTGTCCATATAACCTAACCGCATTTTTGCAGATACTGGAATGTGGCTAGGTACAGCATCCCGAACGGCTTTGACCAGTTGATAAACCACTTCAGGCTCATCTAACAGCACTGAACCACCACGGTGACGGTTCACAGTTTTGGCAGGGCAACCAAAGTTCATATCAATGGCAGGTGCGCCAAGTGCTACAGCGCGAATGGCATTGGCTGCCAGCATTTCAGGATCATTGCCTAGAAATTGTACATGTACGGGAGTGCCTGCCGCAGTTTTACCCTCAGTTAATAATTCAGGACAATAGGTGTGGTAAACGTGATCTGGTAAGACTGAATTCGTAACACGAATAAACTCAGTGACACACCAATCAAAGCTGCCAATATGGGTGAGTACATCACGCATGATCGGATCGGTTAAGCCTTCCATGGGTGCAAGGATAAGTTTCACAGAGGTGTTACCAATCAAATCAAAAAGTGGTGTTATACGTTTTTTTCAGGGAGATGTCTAGGAAAAGGGCTTTGAAATATTCTAGAGTGATATAGGTTTGACTATCGCTCTTATACTGAGGATATTGCAGGTGTTTTGTAGAGTTGAAACATTAAGTTGTTGAGACGAGTTAAAGTTTTATTTTTTATACTAAGCCCTGTTGTTTCATGCTGTTTTAAATGATTTCACCCATTTTCTAGTATCGATTTGAAAAGCCTTTGAATTTTTCGCTTGTCATTCGTTTACTAAAACCAGATAAGTAACAGTGAACCAGTTCGGGGCTAAATTCTTGAGAAGATTTAGCTATAAAAATGCATCCAGAAAATTAGAATAGAAGAGTCTAATTTTCTGGATGCAGATGAATTCTGCTGTTTTTTATTTTGCGCTCAGCTTTAATCTGATTTAAATAAGATTAAGACCAACCCCGTTGACGATGACGTATGTAAGGCAAAATTGAAACTAATGCCAACACGGCTAATACTGCACCAATCCACAAACCTGAACGTAATCCATAACCATTTGTAATCGCTAAACCACCAAGATAGGAGCCACCACCTAAACCAATATTAATTACTGAGGTGTGAACTGCATTGACCATAGGGCCTGGATGCGCAACACTGACAATTCTCGCCATCATGGCTGGATTCATTGGAACACCAGATAATCCAATCAAAATGATTGCGATGATCGCTACTGTTTTATATTCGGCAAAGATTGCAAAAGCGAACAAAGATATACTTAATACAGTGAGTCCGATGAGCATAATTTTAAGACTGTGATGATGTGCTAAGCGACCTGTAATTGTATTGCCCACAATATTTGAAAAACCAAATGCCATTAAAATAAAGGGTACGACTTGCATGCTAAACCCTGTAATATCGACCAATACAGGGACAAAATAACTAAATGCCGCAAAGCTTGCACCTAAAATTAAGCAACTTGTTGCACAGGCTTTCCAGTAGGCTTTATTTTTAAAGGCTTTGATCTCTTCTTCCATTTTGATTTGCCCACCACCAGTTACCTTAGGCAAGAGACGTACTAGAGGAATGAGACAAATAAACACCAACACAGCGACTAAGCCAAAAGTAATGCGCCAGCCCCATTGTTGATCAATCATCGTCGCAAGAGGGACACCAAACACAGTGGAAATCATAAAGCCGCCAATAACAATCGCTGCTGCTTGTGGACGATCATGATTCGGAACCATCGCCATACTGATGGCGAGTGAAAGGCTTAAACAGCCTGCACATAAAACACCCGTGACAAGGCGGATGACGACCAAAATAGCATAACTGGAGATAAAGGCACTTAAGCCTTGGATCACGACATAGAGTGCTAAAAGAATCAGTAAGACTTTTCGATATTGAACTTTATATTTGAGGAAAAAATAGGTGAGTACAGGCCCACCTAGCATGACCCCAAAGGCATAATATGAAATTAAATGTCCAACATCACCGACACTAATTCCAAAGGCATGAGATAAAGTGGCGGTCATACCAGCGACCATCAATTCTGCTGTGCCAATTGAGAAAATTGCCAGACCCAATATATATACTGCTAACGGCATTTTTTTAACGCATTCCTATTCTTTAACGATCATTACAAAATTTGAGGGTTTTATTTCATTTGTGCTGGTGATGCAGTTACAAGTTGGCTAAAAGGCCATTAACCACATCTTCCAGAAAACTTTTATCTGAAATATTTTTATTCAGTACACGTAACCCGTAGTAACCAGCTAAAAAGCCTCGCGCCATTTCAAGTGCTGAAGCTTTGCGACTGAATTCCCCATTAACTTGCCCTTCGACAAATACTGCGAGGAGAGAGTTCTCTAAGCGTTGTCGATATTCTTGATTCAGGCTAGAGACGGCCTGATCTTTATCTCCCATTTCCAAAGCAGAGAATAAGACCATAGCTTCGTGCTGTTCCGATTGTGAAAGATCTTCGGCAATCCCCCAAAGTAAAAGGGATCGTAATTGATCTTTGAACAGGCCTGACTGTTTGAGAATGGATAATTGTGCTGCCATGGTTTGTTCATGACTACGTAATAAAGCTTGTTCATATAAGGCCTGTTTGCTACCAAAAGCATTATATAAACTTCCTCGCCCTAAACCTGTACTATCACACAAATTTTGTGCAGAAGTACCTGCATAGCCATTGGTACTAAAAACGGCTACGGCGGCATCGATGATCTCTTTATCTTCAAACTGTCTAGGACGGCCTGGAAGATTTGATTTTTCATCACTCATGGATGATCCAGAGATGGGGTAAGCTGAGGGTGCATAGTAGGTATTTTGGAACGTTTTGTCAAATATTGAATCAATTTTTTTAATATTGGTTGAAATTATACTTATTTTAATATAAATCAATTGTTTATTTTTTTATAAAAGCCTTATTAAATTATGACGTTTCAGGTTTAATTAATATTTAGCCACTATTTCACAGCTTTCATTTGGTAAATCTAAACAAAAAAGCTCTATTTGCCTAAAACCATTTCTAAAATAAATTTAGAACCAATAAAACCAACCGCCAGTAAGCCAAAACCAATTAAAGTAAAACGAATGGCTTTTTGTCCGCGCCAGCCAAATTGATAATGTCCCACCAATAACGTGCCATACACAAACCATGAAATAATACTAAATACTGTTTTATGCGCTAGATGTTGTGCAAAGAAATTTTCAATTGTGAAAAAGCCAAAACCGAGTGCGATGGTGAGTAAAATAAAACCAGTAATAATCAAATCGAATAAAAGCGATTCCATAGCTTGAAAAGAAGGCAGTAAATTGACCCAAAAACGTTTCTTTTGTTTATTTTTTAGTTCGCGATTTTGAAACCATAAAATGACTGCCTGTATGGTTGCCATTAACAATACAGCGTATGCTGACAGGGACAAAATAATGTGAATGTCCAAACCCCAGCTACGTTGTTCAATAAATTGAGTCGGTTGACTGAAGGTAAAACCTAAAATCAATCCTGCGGCAGCAACGGGTACACCAATCAGATTGAGTGCTAAAATAGGGCGGTAGGTACTAAACAGCAGACTCAGAAGTAACATCAGTCCAGATGTAAATGACATCAGTACAAATACATCATAGTTAACGCCCATTGGCGTCAACATGTCATAGTATAAAACTGTGGCATGTAAGGCTAAACCTAAGCCTAGGACAAGGCCAATAAACCAATGGTTTGAATCACGTCTAGCCATGAGGTTAATAAACAAATACCAAAACGACGTGGTATAGGCAATTAACGCTAAGATCGTGTACACCAAGGGGAGACTGATCATGTCAAACCTTTTTCAGGATGATGAATATTCATTTATATAAATTCGCCTCGAACTACAGTATCCTATAGCATTCTATGCATAAATTTTCTATTTTAAGAAAGATTTTTTTGCAACAACCATTTTAAGCGGATTTTGCAATGTTTGATACCTTAACAGAACGACTCACGCAGAGTTTAAGAAATGTTACTGGCTCAGGGCAGCTAACAGAAGACAATATTAAAGATACGTTACGTGAAGTACGTATGGCACTTCTTGAAGCCGATGTTGCCTTACCTGTAACTCGTGAGTTCATCGCGAAAGTTAAGGAAGAAGCATTAGGCCAACAAGTGATGACACAGTTATCACCTGGGCAAGCATTCGTTAAAATTGTCCATGATCAACTGACAAAAATGATGGGTGAGGCCAATGAGAGCCTTGACCTTGCAGCAAAACCGCCTGTAGTCGTGTTGCTTGCGGGTTTACAAGGTGCGGGTAAAACCACCACTGCGGCAAAACTGGCACGTTTTTTACAAGAACGTCAAAAGAAAAAAGTCGCGATGGTTTCTGCCGATGTATACCGTCCAGCAGCGATTAAACAGCTACAAACGGTTGCAGGCGAAGTCGGTGCAATTTTCTTAGAATCAAGTGCTGATGAAAAGCCGATTACCATTGTTACTCGTGCGATTGAACAAGCCAAAATTCAGTTTGCTGATGTATTGATTGTCGATACCGCAGGTCGTTTACATGTCGATGATGACATGATGGACGAAATTAAAGAGCTTCACGCAGCCATTAATCCAACTGAAACTTTGTTCGTGGTCGATGCCATGACGGGTCAGGATGCGGCGAATACGGCAAAAGCCTTTAATGATGCGCTCCCGTTAACGGGTGTCATTTTAACCAAAACTGATGGTGATGCTCGCGGTGGTGCTGCACTTTCAGTACGTGCAATCACTGGCAAGCCAATTAAATTCCTAGGCATGGGTGAAAAGCTTGATGCTTTAGAGCCATTCCATCCTGAACGTGTGGCACAGCGTATTTTGGGTATGGGTGACGTACTGTCACTGGTCGAAGAGCTTGAGCGTAAAGTCGACCGCGACAAAGCCGAGAAAATGGCGAAGAAATTGCAAAAAGGCGGCAGCTTCAACTTTGAAGATATGCTGATGCAATTTGAACAAATGAATAAAATGGGCGGCATGATGGGCTTCTTGGACAAGCTGCCTGGCATGAGCAATTCCGGAATTCAGGATGCGATAGCTCAAGCGAACCCTGAAAAACAAGTGAAAAAAATGGAAGCGATTATCCAGTCGATGACGGTCAAAGAACGCCGTAATCCAGATTTGATGAATCCAAGTCGTAAGAAGCGTATTGCTTCAGGTTGTGGTATGGATGTAGTTGAAGTCAATAAATTGATTAAACAACATGCACAAATGGCCAAAATGATGAAGAAATTTGCCAATCCATCGGGTATGGCCAAAATGATGCGTTCACTTGGTGGAATGCAAAAGCAATTTGGCGGTGGTGGCGGTATGGGGCCATTGTTTGGCGGCAATGATCCAAAAAAATAATTTTTAAAATGATAAGAAGGCGCTTTGTGCGCCTTTTTTTCTTAACTAAATATAGATTTAAAATTTTCATACACAGATGTATTAAGAAAAAGCCAACATTTAGTTACCCGAAATCAGAGGGGTTTGCGGCACACTCAATGATATTTAAAATAAAAGAGCAGAATAATGACACAAGTTTATGTCATCCACGGCTATACAGCGAGTCCTGAAGAAAACTGGTTTCCTTGGATGTTAAAAAAAGCCGAACAAGAAAAGGTTGGTTTAAAAGTACTGCGACTTGATCCTTCAACTACGCCTAGACTTGAGGTGTGGGAACAACAAATGGATGAGCAGATTGAAGAAATCAATGAAAACAGTATTTTTATTGCGCACAGTTTAGGTTGTATAGCGACCCTACATTTTCTCTCAAAAAAATTGCATCAACAAAAAATAAAGCAATTGGTACTTGTGGCAGGTTTTAATGGTCGTTTAGGTCGGCTTGATGAGGTAAACCCTTTTATCGATGCGGCAGAAATTAATTTTGAGTTTCTAAAAGAGCAGATTCAACATCGTACAGTGATTTACTCTCAAGGGGATGATCGAGTGTTACCCAAATTTAGTTTGGAACAAGCACAAAGTTTAGAGGCGACGGTGATTTCTGCACAGCATCAAGGTCATTTTATTGACTCAGAAGGCTGTACAGAATTGCCCGAAGTTTGGCAGGCTATCCAGCCTTATTTAAGCTTTAGATAAGTTCTGCCGAGAGTGTTGAATATAGCGTTGTAAACCTTTGAGCAATAAATCAGTTTCTATATGTGGTTGATGATGTGATAGAAACTTGGCAAATAAAGGTGCGTCACCACCCGTTAAAATAAGTTTTCGGGGGGATTGTTGCATGACATTTTCAATGCTGCTGACCAATCCCAAGAGAATGCCATGATGAACTGCATCAATGGTATTTCGACCTGGCGTGAGTTGGTCAAAAGCCGCATCAGGAATTTTAATGCCTTTGGTATTTTGAATAAGTGAATCACGTTGCAAATACAGGTTAGGTAAAATATATCCGCCTAAATGCTGTAACCCATCGACAAGATCAATCGTTAACGCGGTGCCACAACTAATAATGCAATAGTTTTGCTGCGGATTGTGGGCGACTGCCAATACTTGCAACCAGCGGTCAATGCCCAGTTGAGTGGTATTATCATAACCACAGTTTAAACCTGCATATTCAGCATGGACTTTGGCAAAAATAATGGGAACGTTTAAGGTTTTTAAAATACGTTGAATACGGTCATTATTTTTTTGATCTTGAACTGAAGAAACACCGACATTGTTCAGGTTCAAATCTTTAAAATGGTGAATCAAGCCTAAAAGTAAATCGGCTGGAGATTGAAGATGCATTTCAGCTGCATGTTCAATAATCTGATGATTATCGGTAATCCAATATTTTAGGCGCGTATTCCCAATATCTAGCCATAAATTCTTCATTGTCTTTCTCTAAGTAGAGCTGTCTAAGCAGCGCAAACGCCCTTGATAAAATTGTTTTAAACCTGCGTGAGTATCAATATTGACCGATCCATCATCTTGAATTCCTAAAAAAATGCCTGAACAAAGACCCGCATGATGTTCAAACTCAACACCTTGATTTTTAAAAGCTGCATAGTGATTAAAACGTGCCGCCAAATTATAGCAATTATGATCAAACCAAGATTTGGCTTGTTGAATTGCCAGATAAAGTTCGGAAATTAACTGAATACGCGAAATATTGTCGAGGCCTAATTCGCGAAGCGATGTCGCATGCTGTTCAATATTGTCTTTGGGAATCGGCTCTAGATTGATTCCAACACCGACAATGACTTGATTCGGAGAGAGGGGTTCGACCAAAATTCCGCCCCATTTCCCGTGCTGGCTATACAAATCATTTGGCCATTTGACTTGTAGGTTTAAGTCTTTAATGCTCGGCATTTGTAAGATATTCAGTGCAATTTCAAGAGCCAGTCGGCCATCAATAGGTGTTTCTGTATTCAACAATGTGCTTAAATAGATGTTGCCTTCTGGCGAAACCCATTGCCGTTGGCGTTGTCCACGACCTTGGGTTTGCTTTGTACTACAAACCAAAACACTTTGAATGCCGTTGATTGCGATTTCACGCACATCATCATTGGTGGATGTTGTGACGGGTTTGAGTATTAACACTTCGGGGTTTTGCCCAGCGTCATCAAGAATTTTTTGCAGTTGACGGGTCTCTAAATCCATTTAAATCAAGCAATAGTGGAATGTGAATCATGGAGTTAATCATATATTTGTGGATTGGTGCAATGGCGGGTTTTGCTGCAGGCCTATTTGGAGTGGGTGGTGGTCTGATCATTGTACCGATTTTATATATTGTATTTACTAAACTCAATTATGATCCTTCCGTGATTATGCACTTGGCTTTAGGCACATCTTTGGCCACCATTATTGTGACTTCAATTAGCTCGGTCTCAGCACACCATAAACGTGGTGCAGTACTTTGGCAGGTTTTTCGTAATTTAGCGCCGGGTTTGGCTTTAGGTGCATTTTTAGGTGCAGGAATTGCTGATTATTTGTCTGGTCAAGGTTTACAGTTATTAATTGGTTTTTTTGCAGTTTGGGTGGCATATGGTATGTTTTTTGGTGCCAGTAAGTCTGTCGATGTGACTCAGTCTTTACCTTCTAATACCAAGCAAATGCTTGCCGGTGGCGGAATTGGCGTTGCCTCAGCAATATTTGGTATTGGTGGCGGAAGTTTGACTGTTCCATACTTACTTCGTCATGGTGTGGTCATTCAAAAAGCCGTGGCTACTTCGGCTGCAGGTGGTTTACCTATTGCCGTTGCAGGTGCAATAGGTTTTATGTGGTTTGGCTCAAATACAGCAGTTAAAGTGCCGCATAGTATTGGTTATGTCCATATTTATGCTTTTATTGGCATCAGTGTTATGAGTTTCATCACCGCGAAACTGGGTGCAAAAGTCGCGCATAAACTTTCAGCGGCCATGTTGAAAAAATGTTTTGCCGCTCTACTCACAGCGGTCGGCCTATATTTTATTTATCAAGGTGTTTCGGTCTATTTTTAAATTTAAACTGAGCTATGTATCTAGATTTTAAGGAAAATCAATCAAAAAGGGTTATAAATCAGTTTTATGAGCGAATGAAAGGTTGTTTCAAATGAAGTGCAAGATAGAAGGAGTCTGATTCTTTAATGCTCCTTTGTTCTGAATACGCTAATTGAGAACAAACAACTCGTTCAAAATACATAAATCTAGAAGTTAAAGTCTAAAATGAGCTGAAAATCGCTCAATTGATAGAATAAATTCATGATTGAGTCCTCAACCTCGGTCTAATTAAAAACTAAAATTTAGAGTTGGCTTTAAAGACTTAAAATTGTCTAACAATGTCATTTTCTTTCGCTTAAAAAATCAGTACAAAGTACGATGTCAATAATCACAGATGAAATTTTTAAATTTCATCTTATAAAAACAAAATAGGACGAATATGCCAGAACAAGAACGGGAGAGTTTGTCCGAACAGATTGCACAGCATATCAGTGAGCAAATTATTCGTGGCGAATTGGTGGAGGGTGAGCGGATTCAGGAGCTCAGAATTTCGGCTGAGCTGGATGTCAGTCGCGGTTCTGTACGTGAAGCTTTGCTTTTACTACAACGAACCCAGCTGATTGAAATTTATCCAAGACGGGGTGCGATTGTATCCGAAATGTCGGCCCAACAAATGCGTGCCTTATTTGACATGAGTGCTTTATTATTGGGTCAAATTGTTCAGCGTATGGCAGAAACTTGGCGTACCCATGAAGCGGAAAAACTTCAAGAACTTTTGGCTCAATTACATGAGGAGACCCGTCAAGGCAATACTGAAAAATTTTATGATTTAATTTTTAAAAGTATGTCCCAGCAACATGAAATGGTGGCTAATCCTTACTTGATGAAATTTTATCAAGAACTGTTGCCATCTTTGCGCCGTAGTTATTTTTTAACCTTAAATATCTCTCGACGGGAGCTTCAAGAATCATTTGATTTATTTAAGTTGGTGACTGATGCAGTTTTGATCCGAAAATCACAACAAGCTACTTTATTTATGGATGATTTTTGTCGACACTTGCGTAACCTTGTGTTGGAATCTCTGACACGGATGAAACAAATCGAACTTGCATGGGCAAGACGTTCACGACGTTGATCAGGACATTATGCGTTTAAGCAGCTTAAAACTTTCTGGCTTTAAATCTTTTGCCGATAGTACGACTTTACATTTCAAGGCGAATCGTACCGCCGTAGTAGGACCCAATGGTTGTGGTAAATCCAATGTGATTGATGCCATTCGTTGGGTCATGGGTGAATCAAGTGCACGCCAGCTTCGTGGCGGTAGCATGCAAGATGTCATTTTTACCGGTACGGCGAAACGTAAACCTGTGGGTGTGGCCAGTGTAGAATTACGCTTTGACAATACCTATGGCAAGCTGGGTGGCGCTTATAATGCTTACAACGAATTGGCAGTGCGTCGACAAGTCACTCGTGATGGAAAATCTGATTACTATTTAAATGGTACCAAGTGTCGTCGTCGTGATATTACTGATATTTTCTTAGGAACAGGACTTGGACCACGCTCCTATGCAGTGATCGAACAGGGCATGATCAACCGTTTGATTGATGCTAAACCTGAAGAAATGCGGATTTTCATTGAGGAAGCGGCAGGGGTTTCACGTTATCAAGCACGTCGTCGCGAAACTTTATTGCACTTAGACCATACCACGCAAAATTTATCGCGATTGGACGATATTGCTGCGGAACTTAAGTCACAGCTCAAAACTTTGAAACGTCAGTCTGAAAGTGCGCTTCAATATAAAGAATTAGAAACTCAGATTCGAACCATTAAAGTTGAAGTTTTGTCTTTTCAATGTGAGCAAAGTAGCCGTTTACAGCAAGAATATACTGTGCAGATGACTGCTTTAGGTGACACTTTTAAATTGGTTCGCTCTGAGTTGAATACACTCGAACACGATTTAACCGCGACTAGTGAATTATTTCAACGTCTGATTCAACAGTCGACCCCTTTGCAACAAGAATGGCAGCAGGCAGAAAAAAAGCGTTCTGAATTGAAAGTGACGGTGGAACAAAAGCAATCTTTGTTGCAGCAAAATAGTTCAATCATCACTCAGTTGCAACAACAAAAAATACAGACCAAAGAGCGTCTACAGTTGCTGGAATTACAAATAGAAAGCTTACAGGTTCAGCAGGATCAGCAAACTGAGCAATTACAACAACAAGAAAGCCAGAGTCATCAATACAGTCAAAGCAGCAGTGAGTTAAAAGCACAAAAGCAGCATGCAGAACAACAATTTGAGGGGGTTAAAACTCAAGTTGAGAAAATGCAACAACAAAAAATGCAAATGCTGGCACAAAGTGAACAATTAGCCAAAAATATTATGCGAATTGAGCAGCAAAAACAGAGTTTGCATCAACAGACTGCACAACTTCAACAGCAAGATCAGTTGAATAATATTGAACAACTGGAATTTGAAAAAAGCGAACTGAGTCAACAGATTCAACAGCTAGAACAAGATATTTTAATCCAGCAACAAGATTTGAAACATGCACAGACGCAGTATTCCCAGCAAAAAAATGATGTTTCAAACTTACAATCTGCTATTCATGTGTTGCAAGCGGAACAAAAAAATCTGACGCAATTATTGGTGAAAAATAGCCCAAAAGCGTTGGATAATGTGGTGCAATTGGCACACGTTTTGAAGTTGAAGGGGCAAGCCAAAGTACATGCCAATTTAATTGAAAAGTTTTTAGCAGAGTGGTTGGGTGCCAATGTAGTGGATGCCGACCATGGCATTATGGAAAATATACCACGTCAACTTCAAATAAATAGCTTACAACAAGATACGATTCAGTTGGCGGATTTACCTTGTTTAGCCAGTTGGATTGAATCACCACAACATTCGCTTTGGCAGCAGGTGGCTGTCGCAGAAAATTTAAATCATGCGTTGTCCTTACAAACCCAACTCAGACAGGGGCAATCCATTTTAACGCTAGATGGTTATCAGGTTGCTGCGGATTGGGTGGTAGGTTTGTTTTTCGATGAAACCAGTCAAGCGGGACAAGGGAGCTTAAGTCATCGTATTCGTTTAGATGAAATTGAAAAAATATTAAGTGTCCAGTTAGCGCAGCTTAAAAGTATTGAACAGCAATTACCTGAAGTGATACAACAGATTCAAACACTCCAACAAAATATTCAAGATCAGCAGGAAAACTTAAAGCAACAGCATACAGCCTTGCAAATGATTGATGTGGCAATGGCGAAGGCTCAAAGTACGCTGCAAGCATTTTCTATGCAGCAACAGCAGTTGCAAAGTCAACTTCAACAACTTGATGAACAGTTGGAAGAAGATGCGATGCAAAAAGATGATTTAGAAATTGATTTACATGTTTTAAATTTAAAGCTTGAGCAACTTTTACCAAATTATAAAAATTTGCAGTTTCAGCTTGAACAGTTCAGTGAACAGCTGGAACAGAATCAGCAGACAGAACAGCATGCTCAACAGGATGTAGAGTTACTGCGCCGTCAGAGTACTCAAACTCAGCAGCAAATGGCATTACTTGAAAAAGATATTTCGTTTTTAAAAATGCAATATCAACAAATTATGCTACAAATAGAACAGGCTAAAAAGTTAATTGATCCGGTTCAGTTGGAATTGCCGATATTGGAAACGCAGTTCCATCAACAAGCAGAAATGACTGAAAAATTACAAAAAACTTGGAGCGAATGGCAAGTTGAGCTGAATAATTTGCAAGAAAAACAGCAACAGTTGACCGAGCAGCGTCATCAACATCAGCAACAAGATGAAAAGTTACGTGGGCAATTAGAAGAAAAACGACTGGCTTGGCAAGTGGCAAAATCCGATTTTCAACATTATTCAGAACAACTCACCGCTTTAAATAGTGAAATGATCTGTGGCTTAAGTATTGATGTCATTTCGCATCAAAAACAACTTGAAAAAGCCCAGCAGCAATTTGACAAGTTGGGCCCAGTTAATTTGGCAGCTTCTGAAGAATATGAAGAAATTTCCACACGCTTTACGCAATTGAGTCATCAAATGCAGGATTTGGAGAAAACGGTTGATCAATTGAAAAATGCCATGAAAAGTATTGATCAAGAAACCCGTAAATTGTTCATGAATACTTTTGATCAAGTGAATTTAGAGCTACAAGATTTGTTTCCAAAAGTGTTTGATGGTGGAGAAGCGAGTTTAAGCCTCGAAGATGATTGGCAGTCAGGTGTAAAATTGATGGCACGTCCGCCAGGAAAGCGTAATAGCACTTTGGCTTTATTGTCGGGTGGAGAAAAAGCCCTGACTGCATTGGCTTTGGTATTTGCGATTTTTCGTTTAAATCCTGCACCATTTTGTGTTTTAGATGAGGTTGATGCGCCTTTGGATGATGCCAATGTCGGTCGGTTTTGTAATTTGGTAAAAGAGCTTTCTGAACACGTGCAATTCATTTACATTACTCATAATAAAGTTGCAATGACCATGGCAACCGATTTGTTAGGTGTTACCATGCCAGAAGCTGGGACATCAAAATTAGTTACTGTCGATTTGGAACAGGCAAAAGAATACGGTTTAGTCGCGGAGTCATAATATGGAAGTCACCACCATCGTTGGTATTGTTATTGCCGTTATCATTATGCTATTCGGCTTAAGAATTTTGTTTAAAAAACCTACTGATGCAGCACCGTCATTAGAATCAAACTTGCATATGGATAAAGATAGCCAGCAACCTGTGATTCCACGTCATGTTCGCGATCAATTGCACAGTAGCAAAGCTGAAGCGGTCGCACGGGTAGAACCAACTTTGGCTGAAGTACCCGTGGTGACGAATGAGAAGCTTGAACATTCTGAAGAGAAAATGACGGAAGCAGTTGGTGTTCAGCCAACAATTGCCGCAATGCCTGATTCAGTTGAAATCGAACAACAAGCGCTCAGTGACCAACAGATTCAAGATCAAAACTCTAAAAACCCAAGCGTTGTCCAAGACGGCCTGATGGCAGCTGAAACATTACAAGCTCAACCAGGAAAAGAAAATACGCTGCCAGAATTTAGTTTAAATACTCAGATTGAAAAAGCTGAAATTTCAGAATTTGATGATGAAAGCAGTATTTTAGATGAGCATTTACATGAACAGCAACGTGTGGATGAGGAAAGTGCATTATCGACTGCGGTTGATTTTATTGCCCTCAATATTTATCCAGAACGTCGAGTGCTTTCAGGTGAAAAAACCTTAAAAGTCTTGCTTAAATATGGTTTGCGCTTTGGTGAAATGGCATGTTTTCACCGCTATAGCCAAGATGAAAGTAAATTGCTTTTTTCAGTGTTGCAAATTACAGATGAAGGTGCAGCAGGTTTTGACTTAGAAACGCTCTCGACTGAACAAGTCAAAGGTTTAGCTTTTTTCTTGGCATTACCGCATAGCGATGTACAAAATGCTTTTGATACGATGGATAGTATTTCGCGTTTAATTGCCCGTGAAATTGACGGCACGGTTTATGATCAAAACAATCAGGAATTTACCCCACAGCTCCGCGAACAATGGCGTCATCAAGCGATTGATTACCGTTCAGGTCATGCAGCAGAAGTTTAATTTGAAACTGAGTGGCGTGATTTCTATAATAGCAAATAGATTGAATATTTTTTAAGGGCGGAAAATACACCGCCCTTTTTTATGGTGAAGACATGACTCAAAATTCAACGATCAAAGCGCAAATGCGTCAATTGATCCAAATTTTAGCCCAGCATAATCATGCTTATTACGTCATGGATCAACCAACCATCCAAGATAGTGAATATGATCAACTCTTTCACCAACTCAAAGCCTTAGAAGAACAATATCCTGAAGAGGTACACCCAGATTCACCTACGCGTAAAGTAGGCGGGAAAGCTTTATCTAAATTTGAAACGATTACCCATGTTGTACCTATGTTGTCTTTGGGCAATGTCTTTAATCAAGATGATTTATTTGCTTTTGCACGTCGTGCTGAAGAAAGATTACCCAATCAAAACATCCAATACGATGTTGAACTCAAATTTGATGGTTTAGCCATTTCACTTTGGTATGAGCATGGCATTCTAGTGCGTGGTGTCACCCGAGGCGATGGTGAAACAGGTGAAGTCATTACTGAAAATGTAAAAACAATTCGTAATTTACCCAAGTTTCTTTCTTCTTCTCAGATACCTGTCCCTATGCTTTTGGAGGTGCGCGGTGAAGTGCTTATGCCTAAAGCTGGGTTTGAAAAACTGAATATTGAAAATGCAGCCAAAGGTGAAAAGACCTTTGCCAATCCAAGAAATGCTGCTGCAGGCAGTTTACGTCAGTTAGACCCAGCAATTGCAGCATCAAGACCTTTGGCATTTTATGCTTATGGAATTGCACAGTGTGAGCCTCATCATAAACAAACCACGATGTTTGACAGTTTGGAATGGTTGACGCAGTTTGGTTTTGCTGTAGGCGAATGTCATTTTGTTTGCGATAGTATTCAGGATGTTCAAGAAAAATATGAACAGATTAATTTAAAACGTGCAAAGCTGAGTGTTGAAATTGATGGAATAGTCATTAAGGTCAATGACTTAAAACAACAGCAGCAATTGGGCTTTTTAAGTCGTGAACCACGCTGGGCAACTGCATATAAGTTTCCAGCAGTCGCGGCTTTAACCACGGTTGAACATATTGATTGGCAAGTTGGACGTACTGGAACGGTAACGCCAGTCGCACGTTTAAATCCTGTAGCGGTAGGTGGCGTCACTGTCTCTAATGTGACACTGCATAATATAGGTGAAATTCACCGTTTAGATGTCCGTATTGGCGATACTGTCAGTGTATATCGTAGCGGTGATGTTATTCCTAAAGTAGAAAAAGTGTGGTTAGAATTTCGTCCTGAAAATACTTTAGACGTTCATTTACCAGAAACTTGTCCTGTCTGTGAGTCACCTGTCGTTATGCCAGAAGGTGAAGCTTTAGCACGCTGTTCAGGTGGTTTATACTGTGCTGCACAGCGTATAGAAGCGATTCGTCACTTTGTATCACGTAAGGCACTGGATATTGAGGGTTTAGGTGAACGCTGGGTAGAATCTTTATTGCACCTGAATTTATTAAAAAATGTCGCCGATATTTATAGTTTGCATGAGCATCGCGCACAATTGCTCACGATAGAAAAAATGGGTGAAAAATCGGTTCAAAATTTATTTGATGCGATTGAAAAAAGTAAAAAAACAACTTTTGCTGCTTTCATTTATGCACTTGGAATTCGTGGTGTAGGTGAAACCACCGCACGCATGCTAGCCAATAATTTTCAGACGCTTGAGGCACTCAAAGCTGCTGATTTGGATACACTAAAGAAAACACCAGATGTCGGTGATATTACAGCTGAATGGATTGTCGATTTTTTTCAGGCCGAGCACAATTTAGAGGTGATTCAGCGTTTAGTGGATGCTGGAATACACTGGGATGCGCCGCTTGCGCCAACGCGTCAGCCTCTAAACGGTGAAAGTTGGGTGATTACAGGCACACTCAGTCAAATGGGACGTGATGATGCTACCCATATGTTGCAAGCCTTAGGTGCACGCGTCAGTGGGAGTATTTCGAGCAAAACAAAATGTTTGGTTGCAGGTGAAAAAGCAGGTTCAAAACTTGAAAAAGCTGAAAAGTTAGGCATACGAGTGATGAATGAAACTGATTTTTTAAGCTTAATGGCAGAATATGGACAAGTTTTATAAAATTTTATAAAAGTCTTATGCGTCTAAAAGCATCCTTGATTCAATAAGAAGTCATTATGAAGGACATAATTTATAGCATTATGTCCTTCATTTTCGATGAGTTTAACTATCGAGAAGTTTGAGTTTAATTATTTCATTTAAATGGATAAATGTGGAAAATAGAAATATTAATTTCAGTTAAATTGTTATCCAAAAATGGAGTTCAATTGAATAAACCATTTATCTTTTACAGTACAGTTTGCGCTTCATTTTTAAAATAATTTAAGACGGTGGGGTTAATATTGATTCAATCTTTTAGTAGAGTATGTAGTGTTGCTTTTGCGATCTTTTATAATGAGTAAAATCATTCAAATGATTTGGGAGTAATCATTTGTCTAGATAAGCATCCGTATAAAACTTTAATTTTAATCGCATAGTACATCTAGGTTGAGCCTACTTCATCCATAATATAAGACTCATAAAGTCTTTCTGCTCAGTCTCCCCATGAATAAGAACCATTTGTAATCGTTACAAATCTTAAAATAATAGTTTTAGATGGAAAACAGATCTATAAAAATGCTCTGAATGACGCAAAGGCTTATTTTTTATATAAAAAGTGAGATGCGGTAAAGTGAAAATGCGTATGCTTCTCATTTTTATTTTATAAAAATCATAAACTTACATAATTTATCTTTTGCATTCAGGAGCTGTTTTGGCCATACTATTGAAAAAGGGTAGGAGAATTTGAAATGCGTGGCAATCCAGAAGTCATAGACTATTTAAATATGTTGATCGGTGGCGAACTGGCTGCTCGTGATCAATATCTCATTCATTCTCGTATGTATGAAGATTGGGGTTTAGCTAAAATCTTTGAACGTATCGATCATGAGATGCAAGAAGAAGCAGCGCATGCCGATTCGATTATTCGCCGTGTTCTTTTCTTGGAAGGCACACCGAATATGAATCGTGATGATATTGAAACGGGTGAAGATGTAATCACGTGTTTGAAAGCAGATTTAAAGCTTGAATATCATGTACGTGAAAAATTAGCGATTGGCGTAAAACTTTGCGAAGAAAAGGGCGATTACGTTACTCGCGATATGTTGCGTCAGCAAATGTCGGATACTGAAGAAGACCATACCTATTGGTTAGAAAAACAAATTCGTCTGATTGAATTGATTGGTTTACAAAACTATATTCAATCACAAATGTAGAATGTAAATTTTTGAGCAAAAAGCCCAGTACATACTGGGCTTTTTGCTGAAAGCAAACTTTTAAGATTATCTATTTGACTGGTTTAACATTATTTTTTGACAGTTTTTGAATATCTGCTAAAACTTGGCCAGCATGGGATTGTGTGTTGACACTATTGTAGTGATAAACAATTGTCCCTTGAGGATCAATCAAAAAACTTTCACGTTTTGCAATTTTAGTTACGCCTAAATTACGTACTATGCCGAGTTGAGTGGCCAGATGGTGATTATTGTCGGCCAGAATCGGAAAAGGTAAACCTAATTTTTCAGAAAATTTTTGATGAGATTTAACATCATCTAAACTGGCACCGAGCACCACGGCGTTATTTTTTAAAAATTGTGGATAGAGTGCCTTGAATTGGTTGGCTTCTTGCGTACACCCGGGTGAGTTATCTTTCGGATAAAAATAAAGCACAACCCATTTGCCTTTATATTGGCTAAGTGAATGCCATTTTGAATTTTGATCTTGAAGTTTAAAGGCAGGCGCAATTTTGCCCACCCATTCTTTTTGGGAGTTTACATCTTTTTTTAAAACCGAATTTTCAGCATGACCCAGTGTTATAGCCCCAAAGGTTGTACTGATGCAAACTAGACCGATATTCAATATTTTATTGTAGTTCATCATATATACTTTATAAGATTCATCGAGAATCATTTGATTTTACCAAGATTTAAAATTGAATGTGGATAAGAATGTATGGGTATTTGTTTCTTGATGTAGATAACAACAATCGTAAAACTAAAACTTACGACAAAAATCAGAACAGCAAGGATATTGGCGCAACATGAATCAAGTGAAAACCGAATGTTGTAGCCTCGCTTGAGGCATGGCAAACACAATGAAATACTCGTAACAGTGAAGCTATCAAAACACGTCACGCGGAGGATGGACGGATAGAAACGCGATCCCAGTTAGACTTCGAAGATCAAGATTATTTATTGGTTTATGTGCGTGTAAAAATATTGCTGATGCTCAGTAAGTAGGCCGAAACAGCACGTTTGATCTGGATAAAATACAGAAATAGTTTAAAACGCACTAGCAAAAAATTATTTCTACTCAATGATTGCTAGACTGAGCAGATAGGCTCTAGTATTGAAGACTAAAAGCTAAAAATAAAAGCCGTTATACTGCGACTCAAGAGATTGAAGAAGAGCTTAGCATTGAAGCAAAAAATTTTACTGATTACAGGTTGGGGGGGCGGAATTCAGCCACTTGAACCTTTAAAAAAAGCACTAGAGCAACGAGGACATGCCGTCGAGCTATGGAATATTTTTAATGCTTTAGACCAACATATTTTACAGCAAAAAGTAGCTCTTGCTCATGGCTTTGATGTGATTGTTGGTTGGTCATTAGGTGGTCAGTTAGCAACACTCTTGGTTGAGCAAATTGAATTAAGATACACCGAGCAAAAAGTTCTCATTAGTTTGGCCTCTAATCCTTGCTTTGTTGCCGATACCACTTGGCAAACTGCAATGAGTTCACTCAATTTTCAACAATTTAAACACTCTTTTGAACAAGATCACATTGCGACTTTAAAGAAATTTGGATATATGATGTGTCAGGGCATGAGTACGCTTAAACTAGACTTCCTGACTTTACAAAATTTAATTCAACCTCAGCCAATTCCTTTATTAAAACAGG
Source organism: Acinetobacter albensis (assembly GCF_900095025.1). GTDB lineage: Bacteria > Pseudomonadota > Gammaproteobacteria > Pseudomonadales > Moraxellaceae > Acinetobacter > Acinetobacter albensis. The sequence goes on from NZ_FMBK01000015.1 coordinate 49,965, forward strand.
GTTTAATTTTATTGGAAAAATTAAATACCGTCAGTATCTTAAAAAAATATGCAGGTCATCAATACCATATTTTTGCAGAGCAAGATACTTTAGTTGATTACAAGATTACGCAGAAATTTGCTGAATTCGAAGCGAAGTTTTTAAAAGTGACAGGGATTAAAGGTTCACATGCATGTCCATTATTTCAAACACAGCAAATAACTGACAAAATCTGCCAATATTTACAGGAAATAAATTAAACATCAGGATAAGTGGTAAATATCGCAATTTATTTTTTATCTGTGCAGGTTTAAGATCAAGGACCTAGGTTTTTGCTGCATATACGGAGTTAAGGATGACCGAAACAACTGATCTGGAATTTGATCTTGCGCATATTTGGCATCCTTATACCTCTATGACTCAGCCTTTACCTGTGTTTAAGGTAAAGCAAGCCTATGGAGCGATTATAGAGTTAGAGGATGGCCGTCAATTAATTGATGGAATGTCCTCTTGGTGGTGTGCCATTCATGGTTATAACCATCCAGAATTAAATCAAGCCGTGACCGAACAATTACAAAAAATGTCACACATCATGTTTGGTGGGTTTACCCATGATCCTGCCATTCAATTGGGAAAATTACTGCTTAAAATAACTCCACCCAGTTTAGATAAAATTTTTTATGCCGATTCAGGTTCCGTTGCGGTAGAAGTTGCTTTGAAAATGGCAGTGCAGTATTGGGTTTCACTGGGTCAACCGATTAAAACCAATTTTGTCACGCCACGTTCGGGCTATCATGGTGATACATGGAATGCAATGTCGGTTTGTGATCCAGTCACGGGTATGCACCAAATTTTTGGCACAAGTTTGCCCAATCGTTTTTTTGTACCCGCACCTAAAGTGGGATTTTATGAAGAATGGGATCAGTCAGATATTGCCGAATTAGCGCAGATATTAAAATTGCAACACAAGAATATTGCCGGCTTAATTTTAGAACCCATCGTGCAGGGTGCAGGCGGGATGCGGTTTTATCATCCCGAATATTTACGTCAAGCCAAATTGCTCTGTGAAAAGTATCAAGTCTTGTTAATTTTTGATGAAATTGCTACGGGTTTTGGACGCACAGGAAAATTATTTGCTTGGGAACACGCTCAAGTTGAACCTGATATTATGTGTATCGGGAAAGGATTAACGGGCGGCTATATGACGCTTTCTGCAACCTTAACCAGTCAAAAAGTCGCTGAAGCCATCAGTCAGGGTGAAGCCAGTGTGTTTATGCATGGCCCAACGTTTATGGCCAATCCTTTGGCTTGTGCTGTTGCCGTAAAAAGCACCGAGATTTTATTGGCACAAGACTGGCAAGCGACAATTCAACGTATCGAAAAACAATTACAACAGCATTTATTGCCACTCTATACCCTTAATTTTGTGCAAGATGTGCGTATTTTAGGTGCCATTGGTGTGGTGGAGCTGACTTTTAGTGTTGATATGAAGACCTTACAACAGAAATTCGTCCAACGAGGGATTTGGATTCGACCGTTTGGAAAATTGGTCTATGTCATGCCACCTTATGTGATCAGTGAAACTGAATTAAACCGTTTATTAGAACAGTTGGTTGAAGTGGTCATACTGATGCAAGAAGGTGTAGCATGAACCTATTAAATCATTATGCGGCCAAGCTAGATGAACTAAAGCAGCAAGGTAATCTGCGTCAATTTACGACCAATATACAGGATGGTCGTAACATTCAGATTAATCATCAAAGTATGCTTAATCTTTCATCGAATGATTATTTGGGTTTAGCGTCAAATCTTCATCTGCGTGAACAATTTTTTGATGAAACACCGAATGAATATCGGCTGATGAGTTCTTCATCTTCTCGTTTATTAACAGGAAATTTCCCTGAATATGAGCAATTGGAAAATAGTTTAACTCATGCCTTTCGTGGTCGCGCTGCGTTATTGTTTAATAGTGGCTATCATATGAATATTGGTATTTTACCTGCACTGAGTGACAGCAAGACATTAATTTTGGCAGATAAATTGGTTCATGCCAGTCTCATTGATGGTATTCGCCTATCTACAGCAAAATATCTGCGCTATCGTCATAATGATTTAAATCATTTGATACAACTGTTACAAAAATATCATGTCGATGAAAGTTTTGATCGAATTATTGTCGTCACTGAATCGATCTTTAGCATGGATGGTGATGAAAGCGATTTATCGGAATTAGTGCGGATTAAACAGCAATTTAGTAAAGTGATGCTGTATGTCGACGAAGCGCATGCAATAGGCGTGCGCGGCGAGCAAGGTTTAGGCTGTGCTGAACAGTATGATGTTATAGATGAGATAGATTTTTTGGTTGGAACATTTGGTAAAGCTTTGGCTTCGGTCGGTGGGTATTTGATGTGTCATCCAATTATCCGTGAATATTTAATCAATGCTATGCGACCACTTATTTTTAGTACTGCGCAGCCACCGATTTGCATGGCATGGACGCATTTCATCTTTCAAAAAGCTTTAAAGCTCAGCACACAGCGTCAACACTTACACGCTATTAGTCAATCTTTACAACATACAATCCAGCACAAAGGTTTTGAATGTCCATCCACTTCACACATTGTGCCTGTGATTATTGGGGATTCACAAAAAACGGTAGAAAAAGCCAAACAGTTGCAGCATGCAGGATTTTATATCATGCCCGTTCGGCCGCCGACCGTACCAAAAAACAGTTCCAGATTACGTATTTGTCTAAATACGCAAATCGATCAGACTGATCTTGATCAGTTAGTTGAAATGCTGTGAGTTTTGTATGTTAAATATTGATAAAACTCAAGTCGCGCAGCGCTTTGCTAAAGCAGGGAAAAGCTATACGGAACATGCAGTCGTTCAAAAAAAGATTTGCCAGCAACTTCTGACCTTGATGTTGAATCATTTGCCTCAGCGCTGTTTTAACCAAACTTTTGAGATGGGTTGTGGTTCAGGCAATCTCAGTCATTTGTTGATGCAAAATTTTGAGATGAAGCACTGTGTATTCAATGATCTTTATCCACAAGTAAAAACGCATTTTTCCAATTTACAAAATATAGAATGGTTAATTGGAGATGTAGAGCAACTCGACTTTCCTCAATCGCTCGATTTGATTACTTCAAGTTCTGCTTTGCAGTGGATGAACAATATCGAGCATATTTTTAAAAAATGTTCTGAAGCGTTAATACCAGATGCTTATTTTTGTTTTTCAACTTTTGGGCCGCACAATTTAACAGAAATTAAAGCGCTCACAGGTCAAGGTTTAAGTTATTTAAATATTGAAGAGATTCAGGAAAAAATGACTGCTCAAAATTTTGAAATATTGCATCTTTCTGAACATATAGAAACTTTGACGTTCCCACATCCTAAGTATATTCTGCAACATTTAAAAGCTACAGGTGTAACTGCTACAGCATCTAAACATCGTTGGACCAAACAATCACTGCAAAAATTTTATCAAGACTATCAACAATTTTCACAGATCAATCAAGCAGGTGAATGCTTGTATACATTAAGCTATCACCCTATTTACTGTATCGCACGGAGCAAGTCATGACTGCACAAGTTTATTTTATTAGTGGTATTGATACAGGGATTGGTAAAACTTATGCAACAGGTTATTTGGCAAAATTATGGAATCAACAAGGGACGAAAACCATTACCCAAAAATTAATACAAACGGGAAATGTAGATAGATCTGAAGATATTGAGCAGCATCGAGAAATTATGCAGATGGGCTGGTTCCCTGAAGATGACAGCAAACTGACGATGCCAGAAATTTTTAGTTATCCTGCTTCCCCGCATTTAGCCACTCAAATTGATGGGCGTGAAATTGATTTTAAAAAAATAGAAAATGCCACACAGCAGCTGACCGAAAACTATTCATGTGTTTTGCTTGAAGGTGCAGGTGGTTTAATGGTGCCTTTAACGACAGAGCTATTGACCATTGATTACGTAGCAGAAAAAAAATTTCCTGTGATTTTGGTGAGTTCAGGTCGGCTAGGCAGTATTAACCATACTTTACTGAGTCTGGAAGCGATGAAACAGCGTGGTCTAGACCTTTATGCGCTGGCGTATAACTTAAATGATGAGTCTCAAGATGCGATTATTTCCAAAGATACGGCTGAATTCTTAAAGAATTATCTGATTAAACATTTTCCAAAGGCAAAATGGATCGATATTCCTGTAATTTAAAAATTCTTTTTATTTAAGGAAAAACTGTTTTGAAAATTAGAAACCATTCATTAGGTGTAAGGTTAATTCGTTCATAGTTTTTAAAATAGATCCTTTTCAGTTTGTATAAAAGACATCTTGTATTGTTTATATCTCATATTTTAAGCAGTGATGAAGAGCATTTCATGTATTAAACAAGATAATGCGTTTAAAAAATGCCAATCAATATTGAACTGATTGGCATTTAATAAAATAAACTACTTTGATTTAAAATTTTGCATCATTAAAACTTTTTAAAGCCTTTATTTATGCCAAAAGGTTTACGTTGAGCAAATTTGTTTTCACCACGGTTTTCGTTATCCATCGTGTTTCCGTTACGTTCATGCGTTACGCGATGACCACGGTCATCATTACGTTGTTCTGAACGGTCATTACGTTTGTTAAAATGGCTATTGTTCTGGCTATCTGTGCGGACAGCGCGAGCATTAAAAGGCTTATCGCTACGCGTATTCTCAGCACCAGTTTGACGTGGCTCACGACGTTGTTCTGTTTGTTGAGCTTCACCATCTGTATCACGACGTTGCTGACGTAAGTAACCACCACGACGTGCTGCCATGGGTTTATCTTGCATACGTTCGTTACGGCGTTTTGCCATACCGAAAAGACCTGTGCCCTGACGTGGCTTCAACTCAACCGATTTGGTTAAGTTGTCGATATCATTTTTATCAAGTTCTATCCATCGACCCGTACGAAGTTCGCGTGGAAGAATGACTGTACCGTAACGAGTACGCAGTAAGCGGCTGACTTTAAGACCTTGGGATTCAAAAATACGACGTACTTCGCGGTTACGTCCTTCTTTGACTACGACTTGATACCAGCGGTTAATGCCTTCACCACCAATTTCAGAGAATGATTCAAATTTGGCTGGACCGTCGTCTAGAACCACACCTTGAGTCATATTTTTTTTGATTTGTGGTGTAACTTCACCCATCACGCGCACGGCATATTCACGTTCAATTTCATTTGAAGGGTGCATTAAACGATTCGCCAATTCACCATCATTTGTGAACAGTAAAAGCCCACTCGAGTTAATGTCTAGACGACCGACCATGACCCAGCGATCACCTGGAATAGAAGGAAGCTGTTCAAATACGGTTGGACGAGATTCTGGATCATTGCGAGAGCAAATTTCACCTTCTGGTTTGTAATAAATCAGAACGCGACGACGAATTTCATCTTCAATCTGGAATTGTACCTTGCGACCATCGATGCGAAGCTCATCAGCAGGTTCAATACGTTCACCCACTTGGGCCACTTTTCCATTGATACTGACACGTCCAGCGGCAATGACTTCTTCCATATAACGGCGAGAACCCAGACCAACGCGTGCAAGCACCTTTTGTAATTTTTCACTCATGACAGCATAACCTTAGAAATTATCATCAACAGTTCACCTATTTATGACTTCGGTGCGTGAGCATCGAGCGCCATAAAAGCTTCCTTGGCATCCTGTAGGGGAGGCAGTTGGCTTAAAGACGCTAGGCCAAATGCATTTAAAAATTGTGGCGTTGTAACTAACAACGCAGGTCTTCCTGGGAGTTCTCTAAAACCAGATTCTTTAATCCAGTTCCAATCAAACAATGATCTTAAAATTTGACTATTGTTTGACACTCCACGAATTTGTTCAATATCTGCTCGAGTTACGGGTTGATGGTAAGCAACAACAGCAAGTGTTTCGAGCAAAGTTGGCGATAAACGAGTTGGTCGTTCTGGCCATACTTGAGTAATGACATTGCGATATTTAGCCCGAACTTGAAAACGGAAACCTTGTGCAGTTTCAATGAGTTCAATCGATCGACCATGTTGTAGCATGGCCAGTTGTTGTAAAAGTTGACGCAACTCAGATTTGTTGTAAGTATTTTGAAATGCTTCTTTTAAGCGTGCAAGGGAAACAGCTGTCTCACTGGCAAAAATAATAGCTTCAAGCTGCATTAAAATTTCATGCTGATTGTCTGCAACCGACAAAGATAAAACTTGATTATTGTTCATGCTAGCACACCTTGAATGCTAAGAGGTGCTTCAATACCAGTGCTAATGATATTCACTTTTTGCTGGCGTGTAAGTTCTAAAATAGCCATGAAGGTCACGACTATACCCATGCGACCTTGACTGGGTTTAAGTAGGTTTTCAAAATGTAATATTTCACCTGAGCGTAAACAACGTTCAATAAAAGCGATCCGTTCTTCAAGTAATACCGGTTCTTGTAAAATTTGATGCGTAATTGGTTCTGGACGATTAAATACACATAATAAAGCATCACGTAACTGAGCAATCTCGTAGCCTTCATTATGATGTGTACTTTGCCCTAAACTAACATTGGTTGGAAAGGTGTCACGTTCTAATACAGGAATTTGACCTAGACGTTCTGCGGCTTGTTTGACTCTTAAGTAGGTTTCTAAACGATCGATCAATTCTTGTTTAGGATCAGTTTCAAGCGCAGAAATATTTTTTGGTTTTGGAAGCAGTAAACGCGATTTTAAGTCAGCCAATAACGCTGCCATCACCATATAGTCAGCAGTTAACTCGATATTGAGCGACTTCATTGCATCCATGTAAGATAAATATTGAGCTGCAATGGGTGCAATATCAAGCTGTAATAAATCAAAACCATTTTTTTGAATCAGATAAATCAGAAAGTCGAGTGGTCCTTCGAAATGTTCAAGCAGAATTTCGAATGCAGCAGGAGGAATGTATAAATCCTCTGGAAATGATTCTTGCCACTCATCCATAACACGGATGTGTGAAGCTTGCTCCATAGGACTATGGATCGGTTGATTCATTACAGTTATAGGCCACGCGAATTTTCAAAGGCATGAAGATGCTATTTCGGATCAGCTTTCAGGATGGATAAGGGTGATGAGAAAAAGCACAGAATTAATTCGCATAGTCTAAAGGAAAATGTACTTCAAATAAATTGGCAAATTCAATAAAACGACGAAAAACCTAAAATAAATAGGGAATATTTATTGAGACAACAACAATCAGCAAAATGTTATTGTTAAATATATCTTTTCTAGTATAAAAGAAAATTTTTGTGCAAAATAAAATGAATGAAATATTTTGTGATTAGATATGAAGCATTATCAAAAAGTACAAGAAAATGAATATGGTCAAATTGTGGGTGTTCCTGTATCTAATTCTTTACCCGTCCATCTCTTAGTCGAAAATCTATATGGAAAGAATGTCACATTACATTATTTGTCAGCAACGACACTCAATGAAGAGCGTGTTCAACAAATTTGGCAGTGTGTAAAAACGGAAGAGGATCGTCGTTGTTGGACATATTTACCGTATTCAAATTTTGAGAGTGCTGAAGAACTACACATTGCTTTAGAAGACTATTTTGGCTTTAAGGGAACTGTGCATTATTTAATTGAAGTCAATCATATGATTGTTGGTTGGATTGGCTTGATTAATGAACGTTCTGCGCATCGTGCTATTGAAGTTGGAAATGTTTATTTTTCACATCAAATGAAGCAGTCAACTGCATCAACCGAAGTGATTTATCTATTATTGAAAACATGTTTTGAGCAGGGCTTTCGGCGTGTGGAATGGAAGTGTGATGAATTAAATCAACCGTCGAAACGCGCAGCTTTACGTTTTGGCTTCCAGTATGAAGGAACTTTTCGTCAAGATCGGATAGCCAAAGGTCGAAATCGCAATACGGCATGGTTTTCCATTTTAGATGAAGAATGGTCAAGCTTAGAAACGGTATATCAACAGTGGTTAAGTCCTGAAAATTTTGATATGGATGGTAAACAGAAGAAACGATTAACTGATTTAACCACTCAAGTAGCAAAATAATTTAAAAGGTTCCCCTGAGTAATTGAATGAACAAACAGGGCAAGATGGCGTGATTTTAATGATTACTGGATTATTTGGAGCATTGCATAACATGTCTGTAATTGGTTCTACAGTATTCAACAACGTAAAATAAAGCGCTTATTCAAAAGCGCTTACATCACCCACACCGCGACGAATGACTTCAGGATGCTCACCAGATAAATCGACAATGCTGGTGGTACTTAACGTACCCAGTCCGCCATCGATAAAAACATCTATCCGTTTGCCCAGTTCCATCTCAATTTCATAAGGATCGTCTAAAGGGTCTTGCTGATGGGGAAGAATCAGCGTACTGGTGAGTAAAGGCTCATCTAATTCACTTAATAACATTCGACAAATTGGATTGCTTGGAATACGTAAACCAATGGTTTTCTTTTTCGGATGCATTAAACGTTTAGGCACTTCACTGGTTGCAGGTAAAATGAAAGTGGTTACCGCAGGGGTATTGCTTTTAAGTAAGCGATACATGGCATTGTCGACTTTGGCATAAGTTGCAATATCCGATAAATCGCAACACAAAATAGCATATTGATGTTTTGGACCTAAACCACGAATTTGTGAAATACGCTCCATGGCATTTTTATTACCGATTTGACAACCAATTGCATAAGCGGCGTCGGTGGGGTAGACCACTACATCGCCTGCTCGGATACGTTCTACTGCTTGGCTGATTAAACGAGGTTGAGGATTATCAGGATGTATTCTTAGATGCAGCATATTATTTTCTCCCGATGTTTATTAGGCATTATCTACTGAGTTTACAAAGTCTTGCATTCAAGCTGTGATGGGTTTATGTAATTCAATCTAACATTTCGCGTTGAAACTCATCACTTTGTAATGTTTTGCCACTTCGTATACAGTTGCAGATACACCGAATAAAGTATGCAGTATCACGTGGAAGTTGAGCTTCGCCTTTAAAATATTGTTGAACTTGAGCATAAACATGGTCTTTAAAATGACTGCCATTGCCGCCATCGCCCGTTAAATTATCTAAAGAAACCTGAAATTTTCGACCAAAGGCTTTGGCATAGAGCCATTCAATGGCTTGCGGTTTAATTTCGACCTGTTCAAATAAAGCTTGTTGTTCCGCCGTCCGACCGTCGGGTGCATACCAATAACCTAGGTCAGGTAACAAACGCCTTTGATCGCCAGCAATGCTCCAATGACTGATTTCATGCAGAGCACTATTAAAGAAACCATGGGCAAATTGAATTCGGGCGGGATGATTTGATGTTGCAGGAAAATATTCAGGTTCACAATCTCCACGCACAAGCATCACATTTAGGTGGGAAAACCAGTGATTAAAGTGTAGTATAAGCCAATCGACTTGTTGAACTTCTTTTTGTAGATTAGCCCATGATAAAAGTTGCACATGGTCTAAACACGCTGCAAAATTTGGGGTTGAATGAGTGGTTAAATGTAATGAAGTGGTGACTTCAGGTTGCGGCTGCAACTGATGCATGACTTGTATTACCCAAATGATCTGTCTAAATAAGTACAAAATTGTATCTTAATCTTTGACAGAGTACCCATGAATTTGTAGAATTGCCGCCTTAATTATGTCAGCAAATACCTTTCCGGCACAGATTGAGCCGTTTAAATGGGCTGAGCAAGGCTTTACATGGTCAGGTACCCTGCCATTGTCTCGCTTTGTTCGCATTTCCCGTGAAGCTGTTGGATCAATTGATCATCAATTGATTAACATAGACTGTAAGCTATCAATGGATGCGTATCATCGTATCGTATGGTTAAGTGGTCATGTTGAAACGAAAGTTCCAATGGAGTGTCAACGTTGTCTAAACAGTGTTGAAATTCCGCTCGTTTCAGACTTTCATTTAGCGCTTGTGGATGATGAATCACTGATAGAGCGCTTGGATGAGGATGCTGATTTCATTGTCTTAGGTGAAAGTGAAGCAACGACAAAAGGTAGCATTGATGCGCCTGCGTCGGCTGATTTACTCGCACTGATAGAAGATGAGTTGTTATTGCTGATGCCTTTGTCGCCCAAACATGATGTTTGTAGACATAAGCACCAGCCTGCCGATGAGGAAATTGTCGAAGAAAAACGGGATAATCCGTTTGATGTTTTGGCAAATCTGAAGGGTAAACTTAACTAATTTTTGTGTTATACTGTTAAGTATAAGACAACTGAATTTGTTCTGATCCATTTTTTCGATCTTTGTAAGGAGCCATCATGGCCGTTCAGCAAAACCGTAAAAGTCGCTCTCGCCGTGACATGCGCCGTTCACATGACGCTTTAACCGAGAATGCATTAACTGTAGACCAAGCTACTGGTGAGACTCATCGTCGTCACCATGTATCTAAAGATGGTATCTACCGTGGTCGTCAATTATTCGCTAAAGCATCTGCTGAATAATTGATGAAGCATTAGGCTTAAAGCTTAGTGAAAAAAATGGGAGCGAAAGCTCCCTTTTTTTATTGCTGTTTTTTGTTGTATTTGGCAATTACCAAAACAAAAATTAAGTGTTAAATTTCGCTCCATAAACGAGCTTAGGTTCATGAAAGGATTTTTATATGTCGTCTAAACGACTCGAGCAAGCTGCTCAAGCGACGAAAACTGCATTTGTTTTTCCTGGTCAAGGTTCGCAAAAAGCGGGAATGTTAGCTGAACTCGCAGAACAATTTAGCACTGTGACTGATACTTTTGCTGAAGCATCTGAAGCGATTGGTTTTGATTTGTGGCAGATTGCGCAAAGCGGTGAAGGTTTAAACCAAACAGAATTTACACAGCCTGTATTGCTGACTGCAAGTATCGCATTATGGCGGGTGTGGTTAGAATTAGGTGGTGTTGCACCTAAATATCTTGCTGGTCATTCACTGGGTGAATACAGTGCATTGGTCGCGGCTGGTGCGATGAGTCTAGGTGATGCAGTTAAGCTGGTGAACTTGCGTGGAAAACTCATGCAAGATGCTGTTCCACAGGGGCAGGGTGCCATGGCCGCTATTTTAGGCTTAGACGATGCGCAGGTTATTGCGTTGTGCGCGCAGATCACTGCACAAGGTGCAGGCTCAGTAGATGCGGCTAACTATAATGCACAAGGTCAAGTGGTGATTGCTGGTGAAAAAGCGGCAGTTGAAGCAGTCATGGCTTTGGCGAAAGAAAACAGCGGCAAGGCAATTGCCTTACCCGTTTCAGTGCCTTCACATTGTGGATTGATGAAACCAGCTGCTGAAAAGTTTGCGCAAGCTTTGGAACAAACGGCCATTGAGCTGCCAAACCTCTCTGTAATACAAAATGTAAATGCAGAAATTGCAACAGATGTAGCAGCATTGCGTCAGGCATTGACCGCACAATTATATCAATCTGTGCAATGGACCAAGACCATGCAGTACCTTCAAGATCAAGGGGTACAATATATCGTAGAGTGTGGTCCAGGTAATGTACTTGCTAATCTTGCAAAGCGTTTACCACATATCGAAAAAGCATTGCCACTGGACAGCAAAAGCCGTCTTGAAGATGCATTAAATACCATTTTGGTGGCTGAAGGGAAAATCGCATGACACAACAAGAACGCAAAGTTGCCTTAGTGACAGGTGCGAGCCGAGGAATTGGTGCAGCCATTGCTCAGCAACTTATTTTAGATGGTTATTTTGTTGTCGGTACGGCAACATCTGAGGCAGGTGCAGAAAAATTATCTGTAGCATTTGCTGAAAATGGTGCAGGCAAAATGTTAGATGTGCGTGATGGCACTGCCATTGATGCATTGGTAACCGAAATTGAACAGCAATATGGCCCTGTTTTAGCACTGGTGAATAATGCAGGGATTACCAAAGATAATTTGTTACTTCGTATGTCTGAAGATGACTGGGATGATATTCTCAATATTCATTTGAAAGCCGTTTACCGCTTATCTAAACGTGTTTTAAAAGGCATGACGAAAGCACGTTTTGGTCGCATTATTAATATTAGTTCTGTGGTTGCACATTTTGCAAATCCAGGTCAGGCGAACTATTCTGCAGCGAAAGCAGGAATGGAAGCTTTTGGTCGTAGTCTTGCAAAAGAGATGGGCAGTCGTCAAATTACCGTAAACGCAGTTGCGCCGGGTTTTATTTCAACTGAAATGACTGAGCAATTGAGTGAAGAAATTCGCAAGAAAATGAGTGATCAAGTGGCTTTGAACCGTTTAGGTGATCCACAAGATATCGCAAATGCAGTGAGCTTTTTAGCTAGCGAGAAAGCAAGTTACATCACTGGTACTGTTTTACATGTGAATGGCGGTTTATATATGAGCTAAGCTCAAGTATAAAACTTTCCAAAAACAAGATATTCAATTAAACTAACGGCATTAAAAACGCCACAAGCAATGAGGAGAACTCCTGTGAGCGATATCGAACTACGTATCAAACAAGCGGTTGCAGAACAACTTGGTCTTAAAGCTGAAGAGATTAAAAACGAAGCATCTTTTATGGATGACTTAGGTGCTGACTCTTTAGACTTGGTTGAGCTTGTTATGTCTTTCGAAAATGATTTCGACATCACTATCCCTGATGAAGATTCTAACGAAATCACAACTGTACAATCTGCAATTGACTATGTTTCTAAGAAACTAGGTTAATTGTTGTTTCAGCCTAGCTGAAAAAAAGCCACCTTTTGGGTGGCTTTTTTATGTCTCATGTTTTAGCAAATATCAAATGGATCAGTTAAAAAATTTCTAATCAAGCTTGAAAGATCATAAAATAGCACTCTATCACTGAGAGTAAATCTAAAGTGAAGAGTGCTATACATTCAGGCATCGTGTGATGGTAAATTAATTTTCATCACGTTCAACATGTACTGGCTGAACATCCATCTCTTGATAGGGAATAAGTTTGGTCTTATATTTCCATTTATAACTGAGCCAAATCAACAAAAATAGTGGGATGCTGATATAGGTTGAAAGTAGACCTAGCCAATTAATTTTTCCACCCATTAAGGCTTCGTAATTTTGACCTAGAATAATGATAGAGCAAAGAATAAAAGCAAACCACGGTGCAAAAGGGAAGAATTTGGCGGTATAGGCTAAATCTTGAAGCTTATAACCTTGAGCCAAATAGCCTTTGCGAAAACGATAGTGTGAAATTGCAATGCCGAGCCAAACAATAAATCCACACATACCTGACATATTCAGCAACCAGTTAAAGACTTCTTTTTCACCAATAAAAGTGGTTAAGAAACATAATGCAGCAATGGCTGTGGTTGCATAAAGCGCATTCATCGGTACGCCGCGCGGGTCTAACTTAGCAAACCATCTCGGTGCACGACCTTCACGTGCCATATCAAATAACATACGAGTAGATGAATACATGCCGGAATTACCTGCCGATAGAATGGCCGTTAAAATGACGGCATTCATTAAGCTTGCTGCAAACGCAAACCCTGCTTTTTCATACAGAAGGGTAAAGGGTGAAAGAGTAATATTATCGCTGGCTGCTGCCTGTAAGAGGCGTGGATCATCATAAGCCACTAAAGTGCCAATAATAAAAATACAGACAATATAAAATAATAAAATACGCCAGAAAATTTGTTTGATGGCAATAGGAATAGTCTTTTTCGGATCTTTTGATTCACCCGCAGCAACACCCACCATTTCGGTGCCTTGGAATGAGAATCCAGCAATCATGGCGACACCAATCATGGCTTGTAAGCCACCGACAAATGGCGCATCACCTTTAGTCCAGTTGGAAAAAGTGACCAGATTGGGTGTGAGCATGATTTTTGCAATCATGGCGATACCGATAACAATAAACACAATAATGGCAATGACTTTAACCAATGAAAAGAAAAACTCAGTTTCACCAAAGCCTTTGACAGTTAGGGCATTAATCGCAAAAATTACGCCAAGAAACAGCGCACTCCAATAAAATCCGGGAATATCTGGAAACCAGAATTTCATAATAAATTGAACCGCGACCAGTTCAAAGGCAACGGTAATGGCCCAGTTATACCAATAGTTCCAACCCAAGGCAAAACCAAAACCACCTTCAACATATTTTGTACCATAGGTAAAAAATGCGCCTGAAGTGGGGTTATGTGTTGCCAGTTCGCCCAAACTCGTCATTAAGAAATAAATCATTACGCCAATCAGGACATAGGCAAGTAATGCACCTCCAGGACCTGCATTGGCAATGGTCGCACCCGAAGCCAAGAATAAACCTGTACCAATGGAGCCGCCAATGGCAATCATATTGAGATGGCGAGCACCCAGCTTACGCTGTAGCTGCATCGTTTGACCTGTATCGCTCATCAATATTCCTTAAGATTTCTTTTGTGTATGGGCGAACAGTACTTTAAAACCTTGCTGATCGGCTTTTGTAGTACATTGACCAAAATTTTGTTCGATTAAAGCGGGATAATTGAGAAAGCGGTTGGATACCATCCACAATTCACCACCTGATTTTAAATGACGACGTGCAGTTTTACACAAGTTTTCACTGACATTGTAGTCGGTGTGAATACCTTGATGAAATGGTGGATTACTGACAATCGCATGTAAAAACAGGGGAGCATCTTCAATACCAGTCACCGCAGTAATTTCCAGTTGCTCTGGTGAAAGATTATTTTTCTCAAAAGTCATTTTGGTCGAGGCCAAAGCAAAGGCATCGACATCCATCGCAAAAATTCGATTTTTGGGATTTAATTTCGCCAAATAAGCACTGATTACACCCGCACCACAACCAAAGTCAGCAATTTTACCCGATGTCACTTGAGATAAAAAAGGCAGTAAAACAGCCGTGCCAATATCTAAGCGGTTTTGACTAAACACTCCCGGTAGTGCACAAATAGTGAGCTCACCTTGAGGTGTTTGTACTGGATAATATTGTGCCCAATCTTCGAGTTTTTTCGCTGTCAACGTGGCTTTAACAGTCATTTGCCACATCTGACAATGACGCGCACTATCGAGTTTGCTGGCTTGGCCAAAAGGTAGAAGTTGTTTTGCAGCACGTTCTACGCCGCCTTTTTTTTCACCAACTAAGAAAACTGAATCACCCGCTTTTAGACGAGTCACTACACTGTGGAGTAAGTAGTTTAAAAGTTCTTTTGATTTCGGTACGAATATAATCGCTTGATCGAAATCGTTTTCTGGCAAGTTTACGCCAAAATGCACTTTGGATTGTTGTGCTTGAAAATATTGGAACTCATTAAAATTCCATGTCCATAAAGACGCAGTAATCTCTGGGTCTAAATGAGATACTAGCTCATCTGTCGGTGCATTGACCAAAAGTACTCGCCCAGAAAGATATTCGTGTTGTCGAATGACAACCTCACTTCTTGGATCCATTTTTTATCTCGCCATTGAAAAACTCTGCCCAGACAATGCTGGGCAGAGTTGATGCTGAAATGAAATTATTTCTTCGACTCTGGAAGAATAATATTTAATAACAATGCTGCAATACCGCCTGTCGCGACACCTGAGCTGAAAATATTACGGAATAGTTCAGGTAAATGTTCCAAAATTTGTGGAACTTGTGCAACGCCTAAACCTAGACCGAGAGAAATGGCAATAATCAATAAAGCGCGACGGTCTAATGCTACACCTGAAAGAATATTAATCCCAGAGGCAGCCACAGCACCAAACATCACCATAACAGCACCACCGAGTACAGCTTGTGGAACAGCTTGAATAATACCTGCAACAGCGGGGAATAAACCTAAAATGACTAAAAGTACAGCAATCCAGATTCCAACATAGCGACTGGCGACACCTGTCAGTTGAATCACACCATTATTTTGGGCGAAAACTGAACTAGGGAAGGTGTTAAAAATACCTGCTAAAAAAGAATTTGCACCATTCACCAACACGCCACCTTTAATACGCTGCATCCATGTTGGACCATCTACAGGCTGGTTAGAGAGTTTAGAAGTTGCCGTAATATCCCCAATGGCTTCTAAAGAGGTGACCAGATAAATAAATGCCATCGGAATAAATAAGCTCCAAGAGAAACTTAAACCAAAGTGCATCGGTGTTGGGACTTGAATAAGCGGAGCATCTTTTAAACCTGAAAAATCTAGATGCCCCATAAAACCTGCTAATGCATAACCAATAATCAGGGCAATTAAGATCGCTGAGCTTTTGACCCAAGTAATACGGATGCGATTTAAAATAATAATAATCGCCAGTACTGTGCATGACATGATTAAGTTATCACTATTGGCGAATGTTTTATCGCCCATGGCTTGATAACCGCCACCCATACTGATTAAACCTTCTTTAATTAAGGTTAAACCAATGAGTAGAACGACAATACCAGTCACTAAAGGGGTAATAAGTTTTTTAATCCAAGGTAAAATTTGCGATACGCCCATTTCAATAAATGAACCTGCAATTACTACCCCGAAAATAGAGGCCATAACAGCTTCAACAGGCGTGCCCGCAGCGACCATGGCTGAACCAATGCCAATAATAGGACCAATAAAATTAAAACTGGTACCTTGTACAATGAGTAAGCCTGCACCAAAAGGGCCGACTTTTTTACATTGTAGAAAAGTGGCGATTCCCGAAATGACCAATGACATGGATAAAATCATGTTGGTATCTTGTTTTGAAACGCCTAAAGCCAAACAAATCAATAAGCCAGGAGTAACAATTGGCACAATAATGGCCAGTAGGTGTTGTAGAGCCGCTAAAAAAGCGATAAATGGTTGAGGGCGATCATCTAATCCGTAAACCAGATCGAGATCATCTTTTTGCGCGGGAGAGTTTTTTAAATCAGACATTTGAGAAAGGTACAGCAGCAATTTGGCGTTATTCTAATCGAGTTACAGGACATTACAAACTGAAAAAACTCCGTTTTGTCAAAAAAACTTGTAACTGTCAATAAACTGTCACTACTAAAAGTGAGTATTTTTCTGTATAATTTGCCCTCAGATTTCAAGCATATCGAATATTTAAATGTCAGATATTAAAACTCTCCGCAACATCGCAATTATTGCGCACGTTGACCATGGTAAAACCACTCTTGTAGATAAACTTTTGCAACAATCAGGTGCTCTCGGTGATCGCGCGGGTGAGATTGAACGTGTAATGGATTCAAATGCCTTAGAGTCAGAACGAGGTATTACCATTCTTGCGAAAAATACTGCAATTAAATGGTTAGATAAACGTACAGATACTGAATACCGTATTAACATCGTCGACACCCCAGGACATGCGGACTTCGGTGGTGAAGTTGAACGTGTAATGTCGATGGTTGATTGTGTACTTCTTCTTGTTGACTCACAAGACGGCCCAATGCCACAAACTCGCTTTGTAACGTCTAAAGCGTTTGCTCGTGGTTTGAAACCAATCGTTGTATTAAACAAAGTTGACCGTCCAGGCGCGCGTCCGGATTGGGTAATGGATCAAGTATTTGATTTGTTCGATAACCTTGGTGCAACGGATGAGCAGTTAGACTTCCCAGTGGTTTATGCTTCAGGCTTAAATGGTATTGCTGGTCTTGAAGTAGATAACTTGGCGCCAGACATGACGCCATTGTTTGAAACAATTGTAGACATCGTTGAACCACCTAAAGTTGATGTTGATGGTGCGTTCCAAATGCAAATCTCATCTCTTGACTATAATAGTTTCGTAGGTGTAATCGGGATTGGTCGTATTCAACGTGGTTCTGTGAAAACAAATACCCAAGTGACTGTGATCGATAAAGAAGGCAAAACACGTAACGGCCGTATCTTAAAAATCATGGGTTACCATGGTCTTGACCGTGTAGACGTTGAAGATGCATCTGCGGGTGATATCGTATGTATTACTGGTTTGGATGCTCTTAACATTTCTGACACCATTTGTGATCCGAAAAATGTTGAAGCAATGCCACCATTGTCTGTAGACGAACCTACAGTTTCGATGACATTCCAAGTCAACAACTCACCGTTTGCTGGTCGTGAAGGTAAATTTGTAACTTCGCGTAACATTCGTGAACGTCTTGATCGTGAATTGATTCATAACGTAGCTTTACGTGTTGAAGATACTGATTCTCCAGACCGTTTTAAAGTTTCTGGTCGTGGTGAACTTCACCTTTCTGTTTTGATCGAAACAATGCGTCGTGAAGGCTTCGAGATGGGTGTTTCTCGTCCAGAAGTAATCATGAAAGAAATTGATGGTGAAATCCAAGAGCCGTATGAAAATGTAACTTTTGACGTTGAAGAACAACATCAAGGTTCAATCATGGAGCAAATGGGCTTCCGTAAAGGCGAAATGACCAATATGGAGCTTGACGGCAAAGGCCGTATCCGTATTGAAGCAACTGTTCCTTCACGTGGCTTAATCGGTTTCCGTTCTGAATTCTTAACCATTACTTCTGGTACTGGTATTATGACTTCAAGCTTCTCTCATTATGGTAAAGCGAAAGCGGGTACTGTAGCGAAGCGTCAAAACGGTGTACTTATTTCAATGGTGAACGGTACTTGCTTAGCGTTTGCATTGTTCACTTTACAAGACCGTGGTCGTCTATTTGCTGAACCGCAGTTAGAAGTATATGAAGGCATGATCGTGGGTATGAACTCACGTTCTGACGACATGACTGTGAACCCAACTAAAGCGAAACAATTAACCAATATGCGTGCATCTGGTACAGATGAAGCATTAACGTTAACCCCAGCAATTCGTTTCACGCTTGAACAAGCGCTTGAATTCATCGAAGATGACGAATTAGTTGAAGTTACACCAAAGTCAGTTCGTATTCGTAAACGTTGGTTGACTGAAAATGATCGTAAACGTAACCGTGGTAAATAATTTTTTAAATTATTAACGATAAACGTTTTGTATCAGAAGTGCCGTCAAAAATTGACGGCACTTTTTTGTTTAAAATTCGCAATTTAATATATTTAATACAGGCCATTTCAAGTAGATTATAATGGATTTTGTGCTGTGCCGAACTTATAAGAGCGCAGTCGGGTGTGTTAAGTATCTTAATAAAGAAAATTACGAAAGATAAAACTGGAGAAAATTATGAGTATTATTCAAGAATTCAAAGAGTTTGCCATTAAAGGCAATATGATGGATTTGGCTATTGGTGTCATCATTGGTGGTGCTTTTGGTAAAATTATCGACTCATTGGTGAAAGACATTTTAATGCCTTTAATTTCTGTGATTACAGGGGGCGGCGTCGATTTCACCCAGAAATTCTTTGTACTGGGTGATAACCCCAATAACTTACAATCCTTAGATGCTTTGCAAACAGCGGGTATTAATGTTTTGACTTATGGTAACTTTTTAACCATTCTTTTAAACTTCCTGATTTTGGCTTGGGTGGTTTTCTTACTGGTTAAAGTGATGAACCGTTTACGCAAACAAGAAGGGCCAGCCGAAGAAACACCGACTACACCAGCAGATATTGAATTGCTACGTGAAATTCGTGACGAACTTAAAAAACGTCCACCGTTATAATAGGCGTAAGCAAAAACGGCATGCGATGTGCCGTTTTTTATGATTTTTAACATTTCATAATGTGTAAAATAAAATATTCATTCCCAAAAAATCTAATTTTTGCAAAATGAAGCAAATGATTAATCCATTCGAAATTTAATTTCTAATAAATGCCAACCAAATTGGCTTTTAATTGGACCGTGCAATTCACGTTCAGCCAATGTAAATACTGCTTTATCAATTGAGCCGACCAATTGTCCCTTTTTTATCTCCCCGAGTTCACCACCTTTTTTCCCCGATGGACAGGTCGAATGTTGTTTGGCAATTTTGGCAAAATCTGTGCCTGCCTGAATTTTCTTTTTCAGTTGCTCTGCCAATTCTTTATTTTTGACTAAAATATGACGCACGATCGCAGATTTCATATTTTATTTCCTTTAAGTGCTCTTTGCTTCGCGATGATTTTAACCTGTTTTAAAGGCTGACATTGTGGACAGAATACACTGGCACGTTGCCCGAGCTTTAAATTTTCTAAAGTACTTTCACAGTTCACACACATTTCACCCGAACGACCATAAGCAAGTAAAGTTTGCTGAAAATAACCATTTTCTCCCATCGCATTACTGTAATCACGCAGGGTAGACCCACCCAAATCAATCGCTTGTTTTAAGATGCGTTTAATTTCAATCACCAATTTTTCGATTTGACTTGATGTCAGACTCGATGCGGGTTGTGCAGGATGAATGCCTAACTGAAATAAACTTTCGGTGGCATAAATATTTCCCACACCCACCACGACATGGTTATCCATGATTGCCACTTTAATACCGACATTTTTTTTATTCAATTTTTGTATTAAATATTCTGCATTGAACGCCTCACTTAAGGGTTCTGGCCCTAGAGTATCAATCAGTTTAGTTTGAGAATATTCATCTAGCCATAAAATACAACCAAAGCGACGTGGGTCATGGTAGCGAAGTTGCATATCGTTAAATTGAATGATCAAATGATCATGTTTTCGCAGTTCTGTATGAGCATCACAAACGCGAAAACTCCCAGACATACCCAAATGCCATAGCATCGTATCTTGCTCAAATTCCGCGATAATATATTTAGAACGACGAGTCAATTTCACTAATTTTTGTCCGCACAATTTTTGTATATTGTCAGGAATGGGCCAACGTAAACTGGATTGACGGACTTCTACAGCAATGACTTTTTGATCAATTAAAGGTAATAAGCTATTTTTAGTGGTTTCAACTTCTGGCAATTCAGGCATGCGGAATTCAAGTATTGATAGATGAGTCTAATATCGGGTTGGAGTGGCTGAAATGCAAGGCTGATTTTTAAATCTAGGAGCAATGTCTATTTAACTTTGCGTAAAGGATAAAAATAAATGACCTAGCCTTATCTTTGAATTTCAATAATTTAATCCAAATGAGAAAGTTAAATCATAAAAATACTGTCTTTATGGCTTTATAGGATCAGAGAGGCAGCAGGTATTTGAATCTAGAGCGTTGTCTAGTTTAGAATTAATTAAGTGGTTGCAAGGCCACTTTTATTTGAGGAAAACACATGTTGGCGACAGATTTTAAAATATACGCAGGCAGTTGGGCTGAATTAGAAAAGGATGCCAAACATATTCGTGAGCAAGTGTTTATTCAAGAACAGGAAATCGCTGCTCAGGATGAATGGGATACCGACGATGCTGTTTCATTACATTTTATCGTTTATGATGAAAATCAGGCAATTGCGACGGCACGTTTATTGAAAAATAACAGTGTGGGGCGTGTGGCGGTATTAAAGACCTATCGCGGCTTGGGAATTGGAAAATTATTGATGCAAGCCATCATTGAGCAAGCCAAACAGCAAGAACGTGATTTTTTAAAGTTATCTGCTCAAGTTCATGCCCTACCATTTTATGCACAATTGGGTTTTAAGCAAGAAGGTGTTGAGTATTTAGATTGCGGGATTCCACATATTGATATGCGACAAGGCTTTACCTCGTTTAAGTAATGAGTTTAGCTCTAAAATTTTCGCATAAAAAAGCCACATTGATGTGGCATTTTTATTGAATGTAGGCTGAGCTTAAATTAATGACCCTGTTCAGTCTTTTCAGCAGGTTGAGCCATATTCATGTCTGCATGTTGTTCTGCATTCATCGCATGTCCTTCAGTCATAACAGGTGCTGTTCCTGCTTCACGATTCGCCTGATCTTGTTTGGCTTTTTCTAATGCTTCTTGCGACATAGAAGGGGCATTTTTAAAAGCATGTTGTTGGGTGTTTTTTTGCTGTTGGCTTGGCATGTAATCGGGTTCATTACTTACGGCAAGATAGAAAAAACCCAAGAAAAAAGCACTCAGTATGAAAGCAATAATTAAAGCTTTCCAGCCCCA
Organism: Acinetobacter albensis; assembly: GCF_900095025.1. Taxonomy (GTDB): domain Bacteria; phylum Pseudomonadota; class Gammaproteobacteria; order Pseudomonadales; family Moraxellaceae; genus Acinetobacter; species Acinetobacter albensis. The sequence goes on from NZ_FMBK01000015.1 coordinate 71,803, forward strand.
TGGAGATTTTTCAGGAGAAGAATTATCAGACATGTGTACATCCTAAAATTGGATAAAAAAGAATCTAAGTAGATGTAATTTTATAACATAAATGAGCATGTTTGGCTGAATATTTTATCAATTCAAAAATATAGGAAATAAACCCTAAAAGATTAAATACAAAACGCCTGATAATCTTCATCAGGCGTTAAGTTGAAAAAGGCGTAATCTGCTTTTAAGCTTAGATCATTTGATTATTGAATGGGTTGTCCCGATGCAGCTTGAGTTTGAAGTAATTGTGGCGCATGGAACCGTTCGCCGTATTGTGCTTCTAAAGCATTGGCGCGAATTAAGGCTTTTTCTACACCATACTGATTTAAAAATTGTATTGCACCACCAGTCCAAGGGGCAAAACCGATGCCGAAAATAGAACCGATATTTGCATCAATCACCGATTCTAGTACACCTTCTTCGTAGCAGCGTAAAGTATCTAAAGCTTGAACAAACAGGAAACGATCAATCATGTCTGGTTCAGAAATTGTATTTTCTTTTGTCCAATGATTTAAGCCAGCCCATAAATATTTTTTTCCACCTTCAGGATACTCGTAAAAACCAGCACCTGCCGCTTTGCCTTTACGGTTAAATTGATGAATCATCGTTTCGATTACATCATCTGCACCTGAACGTGCTAAATTTTTGCCTTCTGCTTGTAATGCTTTGCGTGTTTCTGCAGCGACATGCTCTGAAAGTGTAAGTGAGACTTCATCTTGAATGGCAAGTGGCCCTATTGGCATACCCGCCTTGAGCGCCGCCATTTCAATTTTGGCAGGATGGACACCTTCTGCAAGTAAGCGTAAGCCCTCTTGCACAAATGTGCCAAACACGCGACTGGTAAAAAATCCACGACTATCATTGACCACAATCGGCGTTTTCCCAATTTGCTGCACATAATCGTAAGCTTTGGCTAAAGTCTCGCTTGAGGTATTTTGCCCTTTGATAATTTCAACCAGTTGCATTTTATCGACAGGACTAAAAAAATGCAGTCCAATAAAATTTGCATCATTTTGACTGGCCTTAGCCAGTTCAGTAATAGGTAAAGTAGAGGTATTGGAAGCCATCACACCACCAGGTGCTAAATAAGCTTCGACTTCTTGAGTCACTTGCGCTTTCAGTGTAGGATTTTCAAATACAGCTTCAATGATTAAATCGCAGCCTTGTAAATCTTTAGCATTGGCCGTGGCGGTAATCAAACGCAAGGTTTGATCACGTTTTTCAGCTGATAAACGACCTTGTGACACTTTTTTATCAAGTAATTTCTGACTATAGGCCTTACCTTTTTCAGCATTTTCAAGGGATACATCTTTTAGAATCACTGGAATACCTTTACTGGCAGTTGCATACGCAATGCCTGCACCCATCATACCTGCACCTAATATTCCTACTTTGGTCATGTTAGATTTTTCGATATTCTGAGGACGGCTTGCACCGCTTTTAATCGCATTTAAACCATGCCAGAAAGTTCCAATCATATTTTTGGCAATTTGGCCGGTCGCGAGATAAGTGAAGTAACGTGATTCAATCGTTAGTGCGGTATTTACATCTACTTGAGCACCTTCTACTGCTGCAGCCATAATAGCTTCAGGCGCAGGGTAACATCCTTTGGTTTTGTCGCGTAACATGGCAGGGGCAATCGCTAAAACTTGTGCTACGGCAGGAGTTTTTGGATCACCACCCGGAATTTTGTAGCCTTTTACATCAAAGGGTTGTTGTGATATTGGATTTGCTTTAACCCAAGCTATAGCTTTATCAAAAAGTTCTTGCTCGGTTTCGGCAGTATCATGAATTAAGCCTAACGCTTTGGCCTGATCAATTCCAAATTGTTTGCCTTCCATCAGAAAAGGAAATGCATTTTGTAGACCCAGTAGGCGTACCATACGTACGATTCCACCGCCACCCGGCAATAAACCAAGCGTCACTTCAGGTAAGCCGAACTTAGCCTTAGCGTCATTTAAAGCAATACGGCGATGACAACAGAGCGCCAGTTCCCAGCCACCACCCAAGGCTGTCCCATTCAACGCAGCAACAACAGGAATACCGCGAGTTTCGATATAGCGCAATTGCGCCTTCATGTCCTGAATCATGTGAAAGAAAGCGGTCGCATGTTCAGGTTGAGCTTGAATGAGCTCATCTAGATCACCTCCTGCAAAAAAAGTTTTTTTGGCAGAACGAAAAATAATCCCTGAAATTTCTGCGTCAGCTTTTAATTTAGAAACTGTATCTTCTAAAGCAGCACGAAAATCTGAATTCATGGTATTGGCAGATTGATTCGGAGAATCTAAAGTCAAAATGACGATATGATCTGTATTTTTTTCATATTGAATTGCACTCATTTTTATTCTCCTTATACCAATTCAATAATGGTTGCGATGCCCATACCGCCACCAACACATAAAGTTGCTAAGCCGCGCTTTTTGCCTTGACGTTCTAGTTCATCTAATAATGTGCCTAAAATCATTGCACCTGTTGCACCTAATGGATGCCCCATAGCAATTGCACCACCATTGACATTGACTTTAGTTGGATCGACTTTCAGCTCGGTCATAAAACGCATAACCACCGCTGCGAAGGCTTCGTTCACTTCAAATAAATCAATATCTTCTATACTTAAACCTGCTTTTTCTAAAGCTTTTCGTGCGGCAGGGGCAGGGCCTGTCAACATAATGGTGGGATCTGAACCGACTAATGCCGTTGATAATATTTTGGCACGTGGTTTTAAACCGTATTCCTTCACTGCTTTTTCTGACGCAATCAAGACTAGCGCAGCACCATCTACAATTCCTGATGAGTTACCCGCATGATGAACATGATTGATCTGTCCAACTTCAGGATATTTTTGTAGGGCAATCGCATCGAAACCCATTTGTCCCATCATGGTAAAGCTTGGGTTAAGTTTGGCTAAGCTTTCCGCAGTGGTGGTCGGTTTAATAAATTCATCATGCGCTAAAATTGTGACACCAGCTTTGTCTTTTACCGTGATGATCGATTGTTTGAAATAACCATTTGCTTGCGCTGCGGCGGCTTTTTTTTGTGAGTTCTCTGCAAAAGTATCCACATCCTGACGGCTATAACCATCTAGGGTGGCAATGAGGTCTGCACCAATCCCTTGTGGAACAAATTCGGCTGACATATTGGTTTCTGGGTCTAAAGCCCAAGGACCGCCATCCGAACCCATTGGTACGCGAGACATGGACTCAACGCCGCCTGCAACCACGATATCTTCCCATCCTGAACGAACTTTTTGCGCTGCCATATTGACCGCTTCAAGTCCAGATGCGCAGAAACGGTTGATTTGAACACCTGCGACATCATTACTCCAACCTGCCGCTATTGCAGCTGTTTTAGCAATGTCTGAACCTTGGTCACCAATAGGGGTTACACAGCCGAGTACAATATCATCGACCTTTGATGTATCTAAATCATGGCGATTCTTTAGTTCATTGAGCAAAGTGGTTAAGAGCGTAATCGGTTTGACTTCATAAAGTGAACCATCTTTTTTACCTTTTCCGCGTGGTGTGCGAATGGCGTCAATGATATATGCCTCGCTCATATTGAATCCTTTTTATGCATTTAAATTGTTATATTTTTGAGTGTAATGATAATTTTTTGAAGTGCAATGACAAGAACGAATCAGATCAAATGATTTTTTTGGCCAGTTGGAGTGTTTGAATAGAGGGTGAGATTAAGCATTCAAGTTTATTTTTTGTATTGTTTAGATCGAAAATAATAAAGCTTGAAAATTTTTAAATGTTAGCAATTGAAATAAAAAAGCCTGAGAGGTCTCAGGCTTTTTAGCAATATTTATTTTTTAATGATAACCATGCAATTGACGATATAAACCTGGAGTAACCCCAGTCCACTTTTTAAATGCGCGATGAAAAGTACTGGTCTCACTAAAACCAACTTGTTGAGCCACATCTTCTAAAGTTAACTTTGGATTTAACAAGAGATGAATAGCAGCATCACGACGTAGTGCATCTTTTACCCCTTGGTAGCTTTTGCCTTCCGCTGCTAAGCGACGACGTAAAGTTTGCGGTGAAAGATAGAGCATTGAAGCCACGTCATTAAGCGTCGGCATTTCTTCACCAATTTGACTTTTTAATACGTCACGAATACGTGAAGTTAAAGAGTTGGTATTTTTAAATTTGACCAAGAGTTGGGCTGGTGCTGCTTTTAAAAACTCTTCAAGATCTTCTTCAGTTTGACGAATGGGTAAATCGAGATAATCTGCTGCAAATGTAATTTCGGTACGTTGTGTATCGAACTGCATGACTGGTGCAAAAAATAAAGCATCATATTCATCTGCATGCGATGGACGAGCATAACCAAAATGTACACGTTCCAGTGGGATGCGGCGTTCAATTAACCAAGAAGCTAAACCATGCCAAATCATTAGCATACTTTCAGTAATAAAATGATCTGGATCAAGTTCTTTTGGAACAAAAGGAACAAGACGTGCTTCATGTTTGTCACGTTCTAATACGACAGACCACTCATCTCCAAACAATTTGTAAAACTGAGCCGAGAGCTCTAGAGCTTGGCCTAAAGTTTTCGCATGAATAATGAGTTGGCACATAATCGCGAAAGTACCCAAACGGCGGGGCTGTAAACCAAAGCCCATGTGTTCGTCTTGGGTCACCATCCACAACATTTTTATAAAACGAGTGTATTGTTCCGGGGATATTCGTGCTTTAGGTTGACGTAATAATTCCGCCTCAATGCCAACATGTGACAATAAAGTTTCAACATCCATTCCTAGACGTTTAACGCCTGCCAGAGCCGCATTGACGAAGTGGATACTAATTGTATCGCGACTCATATTAAATTCTTCTGTCTCTTTTATATTCACGGGCAATTGACCTAAATGACGCTAAAAATTGTTTGATTGGCAATTTACAATATATATTTTAACATAATTACATATTAATTTGCCTGAATTATCAAGGTAAATGGCTGAAAATGACATTGTTTTGTTGTTTGTATCTTTCTAATATCAATAAAAAACTAACACAAATAAAGTGAAAAAAATATGGATGCTGCTTTAAACGATTTAAAAGTTCTCGATTTTTCAACACTTTTACCTGGACCATTTGCTACGCTTTATTTTGCTGACTTAGGTGCAGATGTTATTCATGTAGAGTCCCCTTTACGCCCCGATTTAATTCGTTTATTTCCACCTTATGCCAACGGTCAAGCGACCTCACATAGCTATTTGAATCGAAATAAACAGTCGATTGCTTTAGATTTAAAAGATGCAGAAAATATTGAACTAATCAAAAGTAAAATTTCTGAATTTGATATTGTGGTGGAGCAGTTTAGACCGGGGGTAATGAAAAGATTAGGGCTAGACTATCAAACACTTGCAGAAATTAATCCACGTTTGATCTATTGCTCTATAACAGGCTACGGACAAACAGGAGTTTATAAAAATAAAGCAGGTCATGATATTAATTATTTGGCTCTATCAGGTATTGCGGGACAGAGTGGTCGAAAGCAGAGTGGACCTCCACCTATGGGCATTCAAATCGCTGATGTTGCTGGAGGTTCTTTACATGCCATTATTGCTATTTTAACCGCAGTGATAGAGCGTCTGCACAGCGGAAAAGGTCAATATATTGATATTTCAATGACGGATTGTAGTGCTGTTTTAAACAGTATGGCTGCGGCGGCAACATTGGCTGGAAAAAAGCCTCAGTACAGAGAAGAAGGGCTTTTAAATGGCGGTGCATTTTATGATTATTATCAAACACAAGATGCTCGTTATTTATCCATTGGAAGTTTGGAACCACAATTTATGTCTGGATTAGCCAGCATTCTTGATTTGCCTCTACTTTTGCAGCTGGGCAACTCATTCAATCAAGCAGATCAGCACCTTCTTAAACAAGCCATCCAAGAGAAAATTTCCACCAAAACATTTGCAGAGTGGTCTGCTATTTTTGCAGATCAAGACGTCTGTGTTGAGCCGGTCTTAGACTTAGAAGAAGCTTTTAATTCTGAATTGGCCAAGGAGCGACGGTGGACAGTGGAAGTTCCTCTTTCTGTCGGAAGTGATCAGACTGAAACGCAACTGGCCTGTCCGATCAAATTTTCCCGATCTAAAACAAAATATCAATATATAGGTCAAAAACTGGGCGCTGGTGAATGGTAGTTGTGATGCATAATATAAATAAATATTGATAAAAAACAATTTACTAACATTTTTTGTAAGTGTTACATAAAAAACAAGAGTACCCTATATCTATTACAAAATTTTATATAGAGTACTTATTGTGAAGAAATTAAGTAGTACTTTAGGGTTTGCTTTATCTTTAGGGTTATTCAGTGTTGCTGTGCCAAGTGTTCACGCTGCTGAAATGTTCAATTCACAAAGTCCATGGATGCTGGGCGATTGGAATGGTAAACGAACTGCATTACAGCAACAAGGTTATGATTTTAGTTTCAGTTATACAGGTGAAATGGCGACCTTATTGGATGCAAAATCTGCTTCTGATCATGGTACAGAGTATGCTGACCAATTTGCAGTCGGAGCACACTTCGATTTAAATAAAATTTTAGGTTGGCAATATACTGAAGCACAAATTAATATTACACAGCGAAATGGCCGTTCCCTGTCACAAACGTCAGATGTACTTAATGGACATTTAAGCTCGACCCAAGAAGTATGGGGGCGTGGGCAAACATGGCGCTTAACTGATTTTTGGATTAAAAAACAATTTTTTGATCAAAAGTTAGATATTAAAGTAGGGCGCTTTGGTGAAGGTGAAGATTTCAACAGCTTTGACTGTGATTTTCAAAATCTAGCACTTTGCGGTTCTCAAGTAGGAAATTGGGTCGGTGACCAATGGTATAATTGGCCAGTGAGCCAATGGGCAGTTCGAGCCAAATATCAACTACGTCCAGATCTTTATACCCAAGTCGGTGTATATGAATATAACCCTGAAAATTTAAAGCGGAGTCAAGGTTTTAATCTCAGTACTGATGGTTCTGAGGGTGCAATCATTCCAGCTGAAATAGTTTGGACACCCAAATTGGGTTTAGATCAGCTTTCTGGTGAATACCGTCTTGGCTACTATTACAGTACGGCTGATGCTCTAGACATTAATACAATTTCACAAACCTCTCACAAACATGGGATGTGGGTAGTCGCGAAACAGCAACTTACTACTCATCAAGGTGATGCAAAGCGTGGATTGACTGGTTTTGTGAATTTAACAGTTCATGATTCAAACACCAATCAAGTCGGCAATATGCAAAATATTGGATTAGCCTATACAGGTTTGATGGATACTCGTCCTCAGGATCAATTGGCTTTTGGGGTTGCACGTATTCGTATGAATGATGATCTGAACGATGGTCGTCGTGAAGAATATGATGCAGAAGTGTATTACGGTTTACATGCCAACAACTGGCTGACTATACGTCCAAATATTCAATATATTCGTCATGTAGGCGCTTATAAAGACGGCGAAAACGTGTGGGTAGGTGGGATTAAATTACAAACAGTGTTCTAGTTTCTAGATGATAAATATTTGAATGAATTCACTCAATAAAAGTGGCAGATATGCCCTTTTTATTGAGATTCACTGAGATATTTAATATCTAAAAACTCATATAAGGCACCTATAGTTTTTAAAGCTATGGGTTTTTCAAAAGAATTTTAGAAATAGGTGGTTCATATGCGTACTCCATCTTCAGGTTCAGGATTAAAAACCATTACAGTGATCGTCGCTGTAATTTTTGGTTTAGTTCTACTGATTGGGGGAATTTGGCTTGCAGTACTGGGTGGCTCTTGGTACTACATTATTGCAGGTCTATTCTTCATCGCTACTGCGGTTTTATTGCAAAAGTTACAAAGTTCGGCGCTGATTGTCTATGCTGTATTTGTGTTAGGTACAGTTATTTGGGGGCTTTGGGAAGTTGGATCAGACTTTTTTGCTTTAGCACCACGTTTAGATATTTTAGGCTTATTTGGTCTTTGGTTGCTTATTCCTGCAGTGACCCGTGGTTTTGTGAAAAGCAAAACTGCAAAGATGGTTCTAACAGGTTCATTGGCAATCACCATTGCTGTCATGATTTATTCTATTTTTAATGATCCTCAGGAAATTCGTGGCACATTAACCACGAAACAACCCGATACTACACAGGCTATTCCTGGTGTCGCGAATGAAGACTGGCCTGCATATGGTCGTACCCAATCGGGTTTGCGTTATTCCCCATTAACTCAAATTAATGCGGAAAATGTTAAAAACCTTGAAGTGGCTTGGACTTATCATACAGGTGAGATGAAAACAGAAAATGATTCTGGTGAAACCACCAATCAGGTTACTCCGATTAAAGTCGGTAACAACATGTATATCTGTACCACTCACCAGCGTTTGATTGCACTTGATCCAGCCACAGGTAAAGAAAAATGGAGTTTTGACCCAAAACTTAAAGCGGACAATACGTTCCAGCATTTAACTTGTCGTGGGGTATCTTATTATGATGCCAACAATACTGTGGGTTTCGAAGCGAGTTTACAAAATGTGAAATCATCTTCTGCACAATGTCCACGTAAAGTGATTTTGCCTGTCAATGATGGACGTTTGGTCGCGATTAATGCAGACAATGGTCAGCGTTGTACCGATTTTGGTAAAAATGGTGAAGTCGATCTTCAAAAAGATATGCCATTCCCATATCCGGGCGGTTATGTTCCAACATCACCACCAATCGTCACAGGAACTACGATTATTATTGGCGGCTCAACCACCGATAACTATTCGACTGAAGAACCATCAGGCGTGATTCGTGGTTATGATGTCAATACAGGCGAATTGCTTTGGGTATTCGACACGGGTGCAGAAGATCCGAACTTGATTCCAGCACCGGGTCAAAAATATGTTCAAAATTCACCGAATGCATGGGCACCCTTGGCCTATGATGCGAAATTGGATATTGTGTATGTGCCAACAGGTGTGGGTACGCCAGATATTTGGGGTGGTAACCGGACTGAGTTGAGCGAGCGCTATGCAAACTCGATGCTTGCTTTGAATGCTTCTACAGGCGAATTAATTTGGGATTTCCAAACCACACATCATGATTTGTGGGATATGGATGTGCCTTCACAACCGACCTTGACTGATATTAAAGACAAAACAGGTAAAATGGTGCCTGCTATTTATGTGTTGACCAAAACAGGGAATGCTTTTGTTTTGGATAGACGTACTGGTGAAGCGATTGTACCGATTACCGAGAAACCTGTTCCACAGACGGTAAAACTGGGTCCACAAACCAAAGGTGAACGTTATTCAGCAACGCAGCCGTTCTCTGATTTTGATTTGGCACCAAAAGAGAAATTAACGGATAAACAAATGTGGGGCGCAACCATGTTTGACCAATTGATTTGCCGAGTGTCATTCCATAAGTTGAATTACGATGGCATTTATACGCCACCATCTGAAAATGGCACCTTGGTATTCCCTGGTAATTTAGGGGTATTTGAGTGGGGTGGTATGTCTGTCAATCCAGATCGTCAAATTGCGGTCATGAATCCGATTGGCTTGCCATTTGTCACTAAACTTATTCCTTCAGATCCAAATCGTCAACAAACCGCGAAAGGTGCAGGGACAGAGCAAGGTATTCAACCTATGTATGGTGTACCTTATGGCGTAGAAATCAGTGCATTTCTTTCTCCATTTGGTTTGCCGTGTAAACAACCTGCTTGGGGCTATGTAGCGGGTGTGGATTTAAATACGCATGAAGTTGCATGGAAACGTCGTATTGGTACCATCCGTGACAGTATGCCAGGCATTCCTTTGCCACCTTTTAAAATGGGTGTGCCAATGCTGGGTGGTTCGATTTCGACAGCGGGTAATGTGATGTTTGTTGGTGGTACGCAGGATAATTATATTCGTGCCATTAATGTGACCAATGGTGATGAGTTATGGAAAGGTCGTTTACCTGCTGGTGGACAAGCAACGCCTATGACTTATGAAAGCAATGGTAAGCAATATGTTGTGATTATGGCAGGTGGTCACGGTTCATTTGGAACCAAAATGGGTGATGCACTCGTGGCTTATGCCTTACCTGATCAAAAATAATTGAAGTACTTAAATAGAAAAGCCTGATTCGTCAGGCTTTTTTTATATCAGCTGATTTTCAAAAATATGCTTAAAATGTTTTAAATCCGCATTTTTGAGTTACGGCTCAATAAATTATGTTTATATGATAAATAATGATAAGCAAATGAAAATAATATTGCTTTCACTGAAAGTGGCTGATTTGAACTGTTTATCTTTAACTGTAAAGGGTTTTTGCTAGCCTTATCAATAAAACCGCTATTAAATATGTAAAAAACGCATTTCGTTGATAGGTTAAATCTGGTTATGCTGTGAGCCGTTATAATGAAACTACTAGCTGTCCGCCATGTATTTATATACTGATTTTGATCAGCAACTCATCAATGAACGTGTTGCTCAATTCCGTGACCAAACAGAACGTTATTTAGCGGGTAAATTGACGGAAGAAGAATATCGTCCATTACGTCTGCAAAACGGGTTATATATTCAGCGTTATGCGCCTATGCTTCGTATTGCTGTGCCTTATGGACTGATGAATGCTCATCAGCTTCGCAAAATTGCACAGTTAGCACAAGATTATGACCGTGGTTATGCACATGTTTCAACCCGTCAAAATATTCAATTTAACTGGTCAGCTTTAGAAAATGTACCAGATATGTTGGCAGAACTTGCAACTGTTCAAATGCATGCGATTCAAACATCGGGTAACTGTATTCGTAATACTACAACTGACCAATATGCGGGTGTGGTTGCAGGTGAAGTTGCGGATCCGCGTCCAACTTGTGAATTGATCCGTCAGTGGTCAACCTTTCATCCAGAGTTTGCTTTTTTACCGCGTAAATTTAAAATCGCGGTCTCTGCATTGGCTGAAACTGATCGTGCCGCAGTTTCATTTCATGATATTGGTGTCTATATCGTGAAAAATGACGCAGGTGAAATTGGTTATAAAATTAAAGTGGGTGGTGGTTTAGGTCGTACCCCAGTGATTGGTAGCTTTATTCGTGATTTCTTGCCACGTGAAGATTTAATTGCTTACTTAGAAGCTGTACTACGTGTGTATAACCTACATGGGCGCCGTGATAATAAATATAAAGCACGAATCAAAATTTTAGTAAAAGCTTTAACGCCAGCAGTATTTGCTGAAAAAGTAGAAGCTGAATTTGCCCATACGATTCAGACTTTAAAAATTCAGCCTGAAATCTTGAAAAAATTGGATGAAGAATTTACGCCCTTTGATTATCAAGCTTATGCTGATGAAGATTTCACTGAACAGTTTGCGGCTAATCCTAAATTCAAACAGTGGTTCAATATCAACACCAATCCGCATAAGGTGACAGGCTACCGCATTGTGACTATTTCCCTGAAACGTGCGGGTATTGCACCAGGTGATATGACTGTTGAAGAAATGAACCTGATTGCAGATTTAGCAGATCAGTATACTTTTGGTGAACTTCGTACCACACATGAACAAAATATTTCATTGGTTGATGTGCCGCAAAAAGACTTATTTGAATTATGGACAATTCTTGAAAAAAATAACCTTGCCCGTGCACATATTGGTTTTATCACCGATATTATTTGTTGCCCAGGGGGTGATTTCTGTTCATTGGCAAATGCGAAATCAATTCCCATTTCAGAAGCCATTTCACGTCGTTTTGATGACCTAGATACTGTATATAACTTGGGTCATTTAGATCTGAATATTTCAGGATGTATGAACGCCTGCGGTCACCACCATGTCGGTAATATTGGTATTTTGGGTGTCGATAAAAAAGGTGCTGAATTCTACCAAATTACTTTAGGTGGTCATGCCGACCATGATGCATCAATTGGTGATATTTTAGGGCCATCATTTGCAGCCGATCGTGTGCCTGATGTGGTTGAAGAGATTTTAAATACTTATTTAGACCTTCGAAACGAGGGTGAAGAATTTATTGAAACGTATCGCCGTGTCGGCATTCAACCTTTTAAGGAGCGTGCATATGCTTAATACCGCATTACAAGTGCTCTCTAAAGAAGGCACAATTACAGACAACACTTATCAGTTAATTGCTGAAGATGGGATTTTGCCACAAGGTGATGTTGTTTTAACAACAGCTCAATTGGATCAATTGGAAAATGTCCAAGGCAAAAAAGCCTTATACATTACTGTGGATGATTCGCCTGAAGTGAATGAATTTCCACTTGATCAATTTGATACTATCTTGATTGAGTTTGCGGGCTTTAACGATGGACGTGGTTATTCATTTGCAGCACTTTTACGCCGTCAAGGATATCAAGGAGAGCTTCGTGCGACAGGCGATATTTTTAAAGATGTCTTAAATTATTTGAAGCGTTCTGGCTTTGATAGTTTTGTGGTGAAAGAAGGTAAAGATATTGTTGAAGCTGCTGCGGGTTTAAATGATTTTAAACATCCTTATCAAGCATCAACTGCAGTTACTCAAGCGAGTTATCAAACAGGGGCTTAAGTACCTTTAAGTCGAACATAAAAAAGCCGTCTGGATGTCGGCTTTTTTATTTTTAAAAGAAAATATTACATGTCTTCTAGTTGGCAATTCACCATCCATTTCACTCCAAATTGGTCGGTAAAAGCACCATATAGCGCACCCCAAAAAGCCTTTTCCAGAGGCATTTCGACTTGACCGTGAATAGATAAAGCATTGAATAAGCGTTGTGCTTCTGCTTGCTCACTGGCATCTAAATTAATCGAAATATAGTGATTAGTGCCTTTGGTAAAGACAGTATTTACTGCACAGAATTGTTCATGAATATCAGAAGCCATCAGTACCGTATATTCATTAATCGGCAATGATACATGGAGTACGGCATTCTTTTCGGTTTCAGAAAGATGGACACCTTCCTCAGGTGGTAGATCGCCATAACGCGTGATGACGGAAAATTCTCCACCAAACACTGATTTATAAAAAGTGAAAGCAGCTTCGGCTTCACCTTGAAAATTAAGATAGTGATTGAGTTGCATGTCTAATTATCCATTTTATTGTTTTTTGAGTGTTCCAATTTAACAGGCTCAGACTGAAACCTTAATAAAAAAATGTAAAGATAAAAAATCCCTCTATTTGAGAGGGATTTTTTATCTTGTTCTACAACAAGCGATTTAAAGGATTTCGATTGCTACAGCAGTCGCTTCACCACCACCAATACACAAAGCAGCAATCCCTTTTTTGCCGCCTGTACGTTTTAAAGCATGGATCAAGGTTAAGATAATACGTGAACCTGTTGAACCGACTGGGTGACCTAATGCGCAAGCACCACCGTTAATATTGACTTTGGCTGGATCAAGTTTGAAGTCATCGATTGGGCACATGGTGACCATGGCAAATGCTTCATTGATTTCCCAAAGATCAACCTCTTGTGCGTTCCAACCGGTTTTGCTTAGAACTTTTTCAATTGCACCTACAGGGGCAATGGTAAATTCTGAAGGGTGTTGTGAGTTTGATGCATAAGCCAAAATTTTTGCTAATGGCTTTAAGCCTTTTGCTGTCGCATTTTCAGCAGAAGTTAAGACTAAAGCAGATGCACCATCTGAAATAGAGCTAGCATTGGCTGCTGTAATCGTGCCATCTTTAGCAAAAGCTGGGCGTAAAGATGGAATTTTTGCAATATTCGCATTGAAAGGCTGTTCATCTTTATCAACAACCACATCACCTTTGCGTGTTGAAATAGTCACAGGAACAATTTCATTTGCAAAATAACCTTCATTCACTGCAGTTTGAGCACGTTCTAATGAACGAATTGCAAATGCATCCATCTGCTCACGTGTATAACCACGTGTATTTGCCATGTCTTGGGCAAAAGAACCCATTAAACGACCTGTTTCAGCATCTTCTAATCCATCAAGAAACATATGGTCTTTAATTTCGCCATGACCCATACGAAAACCACCACGTGCTTTAGGCAAAACATAAGGTGCGTTGGTCATTGATTCCATGCCGCCTGCAACTACAATTTCAGCAGAACCCGCTTTAATCATATCAGCAGCTTGCATCACTGCTTTCATGCCTGAACCACAAAGTTTATTAATGGTGACTGCACCTGTTGAATCAGGCAAGCCTGCTTGACGCATTGCTTGACGAGCAGGACCTTGTTTTAATCCAGCAGGAAGCACACAACCCATAATAACTTCATGAACATCTGTAGGTTGTAATCCTGAGCGTGCGATAGCTTCTTTAATAGAGGCTGCACCAAGTTCAGGTGCTGTGACATTGGCTAAGCTTCCTTGAAAACCGCCCATTGCTGTACGTGCACCATTTACAATTACGATGTCTGTCATTGTTATATCTCCGTGATTGACTTTTCTAGTGGATTATTTTTCCAACTTAAGCAGTATATTGAAAAATCCACAGGAATAAAGGCTGATTGTTCTTCAGCTTTGGACTGATGGGTTCTTAGCAATTCACTGAATGTTCAACACGGATATGTCCCATACGGCTCAATACAACCTTAGAGTGAGTGACTTGATCGCTAGAACAATAATAAAAGCTGCCATTTGAACCATTCGGCAGACCATTACTTGCTTGAAAGGTTAGACTTGGGATACTTAAAGTTCCTCGCCAATCAAGATTGCCATATTTCAAATTTATGGCACGTGTGAAAATAATTTTTTCATCTACATCGACTTGTCTATTTTTATTGATATCCATAAAACCAAGGTAGCCTGAGTTCCAGCTATTGGCTTGGCAATTTAAACCATCTGCACTTGGACAAATCACCACATTATTATGTTGAATCGCGGCATGATTTTTGGCCATGTGCATACTCATGATCAAATTGTGGGTGGTGCTTTTAATTTCTTGTTTTGCCAGTAATCCATGAAAATGGGGCAGTGCTATCGTTGTAATAATAGCTAAAATAGTGATTGTGACGATAAGTTCAATCAGGGTAAACGCTTTTATTTGTCTAAAAAACATACAAACAGCCTTCTAAGGTATTTATTTTAAGTGGTTTGTGTTATTAATATTTTGTTTTTAATAGTTTTTTTAAGAATACGATTTATTACTTCATTTTTAATAAAACTGTTAAAATAAATTGCAAGTGACAATAAGCTATTCACAACAAAAAATTGAGTAAAAAATTACCGAATTACAACGGAAATTGTAAGTAATTTTGTCAATAATTCACTTGATTAAAATTATCAAGCACTTGGAAAAAATAAAGTGCTTGTATGATTGACAGTGAATAGCTTAAGAATAAAACTGGGGTATAAGAAAGCCTATCTCAGAAATAGTCAAATTTTAGGCTTAAGTTTGAACAACAATTGTTATCTCTGGAGGATAAATCCATGAAAATGAGTCGTATTGCATTGGCAATGCTTGTAGCTGCTCCTTTAGCTGCTGCAAACGCGGGCGTAACTGTTACTCCATTAATGCTTGGTTATACATTCCAAGATTCGCAACACAACAACAGCCGTGGCAACTTAACCAACAGTGGTCAAGAGCTTCAAGACGATTTATTCGTTGGTGCTGCACTTGGTGTTGAATTAACTCCATGGTTAGGTTTTGAAGCTGAATATAACCAAGTTAAGGGTGATTCAGATTTCAATCAAGGCGAATATAAACAAACTCAAATCAATGGTAACTTTTATGCTACTTCTGATTTGATTACTAAAAACTATGACAGCAAAATCAAACCTTACGTATTGCTAGGTGCTGGTCACTATAAGTATGAGCTTGATAGCGCTGCTGGTCGTGATACACGTGGTCTTGAAGAAGAAGGTACTTTAGGTAATGCAGGTCTTGGTGCTTTCTGGCGCTTAAACGATGCTTTATCTTTACGTACAGAAGCTCGTGCTACTTATAACATCGATGAAGATTTCTGGAACTATACAGCTCTAGCTGGTCTTAACGTAGTTCTTGGTGGTCACTTGAAACCAGCTGCTCCTGTAGTTGAAGTTGCTCCAGTTGAACCTGTAGCTCCAGTTCAACCAGCTCCACAAGAGTTGACTGAAGACCTTAACATGGAACTTCGTGTGTTCTTTGATACAAATAAATCAAACATCAAAGATCAATACAAGCCAGAAATTGCTAAAGTTGCTGAAAAGTTAGTTGAATATCCAAACGCTACTGCTCGCATCGAAGGTCATACAGACAACACTGGTCCACGTGCATTGAATGAACGTTTATCTTTGGCTCGTGCTAACTCTGTTAAATCTTCACTTGTAAATGAATACAATGTAGATCCAGCTCGTTTGTCTACTCAAGGTTTTGCTTGGGATCAACCGATTGCTGACAACAAAACTAAAGAAGGCCGTGCTATGAACCGTCGTGTATTCGCGACAATTTCTGGTAGCCGTACAGTTATTGCACAACCTACAGCTCAAGCTCAATAATTTATTATTGAATTGATCGAGAAAAAGCAGCCGTAAGGCTGCTTTTTTTATAAGAAAAAATGATCAGATCATCAATTTTTATTTGCAAAAAATAATTTTAATCAAGCTAATGATGTCTTAAATACTCTTATTTATGACGAATATATAATGATGGATAAGTTTTAAAGTGGGTTAAGAAGAAATTTTCAAATTCGAATATTATATTAATAAATAAAATTACTAAATTTTCAATTACATATAATTACGTTTAATTTACTAAAGACAACCTTTCTCGTCACAAATTTTAGGTATAAAAAAGAGCAGACTTTTTAATTGCACTTATAAAAACTACGGAGAAATATAATGGGTCTTTTTGATTTTGTAAAAGGTATTGGTAAAAAGAATACAGCACCAGCTGAACAGCAAGCCGCTCCAACGACACCAGCAGAACCTTCTGCGCAAGAAATTGCGAATAAGTTGCTGGGTCATATTAAAGCTTTAGGTTTACCTGTAACAGGTTTGTCAGTCACTTATAATGGGGCTTCTGATTTAGCGACTGTAAAAGGACAAGTCCAAACTCAGGCAGATCGTGAAAAAATTATTTTAGCTGTCGGAAATGTTGATCATGTTGCACAAGTTGATGATCAGATGACAGTGGCGACACCAGAACCAGAAAGTAAGTTTTATACTGTTAAGTCTGGTGATAATTTATCTAAAATTTCAAAAGAATTTTATGGTGACAGTAACCAATATAATAAAATTTTTGAAGCAAACCGTCCTTTGTTAAAAAATGCAGATGATATTTTTCCAGGACAAGTCCTTCGAATTCCTGCTTAAACAGTAAGTATTCGCTTAGAGTAATTTTGCTTTTAATGTTTATTTCTAAATGATAAAAATAAGTAATAAAAAACCGACATAGATGTCGGTTTTTTATCGAACGTAAGACGACAAATGAAATTTCATTTTTCAAAGATATATTCAATAGCTTACGTATAAGTACGACTTTTAGAATTTCATTAAACGACATATAAGTTTTCATAAATTATAGAAAACGTCATATAACTTTTCATTTATTGGTTTTTATTAGAGTTCTTACAAAAGTCAAAAAACGATCACTCATTGGTAATAAAATGAGTGTTGAAAGTCACTTTTTTTGGGGGGAGAAGGAGAGGACACTTTCATTGTGATTTCAATACAGCTCAAAAAATGACTTATGCAAAACTCTATTAAAACCCATGTTTTGGTTTGATTGCATAAACGTCAGTTTTTAAAAAAAGTCGAATTTTTTTTGCTTGTCCAAAATGATAAGCTTTGATTAGTCCTTGTGAGTTTAAATTTGTTATATGTTGATGAGGCATACCTAAATATTTGCTTGCTTCAGCTCCTGTGAAGTAGTTTTTTCTTAAATTGTTAATATTGTTTAATTCCGAATGTGAAACATACTTATAGATTTTTAAATCAATAATTTTTAGGTATTTAGTATCAATCCAGTATTTTTTTAACCAATTAGGTGGACAGTCAATAAAAGAAGATATATTTTTAAAATTGATAAATTTGTCACTATTAAGAATATTGTTAACATAATTTATTGACTCTTCATCTATATATAAAGACTGTAGCAAAGACTTTTTATATGATTTCAATATTTTATGCTTAATAAGTTTTTTTACATCGTTAATAGGGATTTTTAGTTTTAAAGAAACTTTGCTTAACTCATTTATATCTAGGTTGTATATATAGGATTTATAACCAAATCTCGTGTCATAATTTTTTATTTCAACGATTTTTTCATGAGTCAAATGCTTTATATCCGCACGTTTAAAAACATCAATTTTAACATCATTAATTAAAGGACCATGTATAGCCTCAATACCGATAGATCTTAGTTTTGCGGTAAGATATTGAGTAAGAACACCCAAATCTTTTGCTAGGCGATGGACAGTTATAAATTCCTGATTAAATTTTAGTAAGTCCTTTTTAGTAATGACAGTATATGATTTATTGTCTTTATGAATAACCTTTTTTATTAAAATTTGATCTGTTGAAAAAAGCTTAGATGTTAATTCATAGTAAATTCCTAGAACTTCGGATGCTTCTTTTAGTGTTAAATATTTTTCTTCTTCTCTTGCATTAATTGGATCAGGATGTAAAACATCTAGCAAGAAGTTATTCACCTTTTTAGCTGAAAATCCGTATTCACCTTTTAAAAATGAAAATTCATCTGCATCTAATTTTGCACGATTAGCATTAATTAGAATAGCTGTTGTTCTTTTTGTTAACACAAAATCATCTTTCAGTGTTTCAAAATCAGAACCGTTAAATGTGTATTTTTTAAATATTTCATTTACAAATTGATGTATTTTAGGATCCATAGACGATAAAAAGTGGACTAACAATAATTTAGGGTGTCCATGAGATTTATTATTATTAATAATTTTAACAAAAATTTCTTCTGCGCTAGATAAATTTGAGAAAAATAAATAAGTTAGTAGTATTGGAGGTTCATCAATAACAAAATTTTTAAAAGTGATATAGGTGGCTTGTATAGCTGATAGAAAAATCTTTATCGATTTCACTAAATTTAAATTGTCAGATGATAATTGATCTAAAAACCATCTGTTTGCTTCAGTTTCATACTTTAATAATTTTTTCGATGTGTCTAAGATAAAAGTCTTCCGACATTTATAGCACTCATCAATTTTTTTACGATTCGCATTAATAGTATGACGGCAATAGTTACATTCGGTTATCAATTTTGTTTGATGAACTATACAACAAGTTAAGTGTTTTAATAACCATTCAGTTCTTAATATACCATTTTCATTGATACACTCAGTGCATAGTTTTGATCCATCTGCACAAAAAAAGTGATAAGAAATCGGCTTTGATTTCCACATACGTTGTGATCTTTTTGTTGGTCCATATATACTTGGAATAATATTGATACTAGATTTACAAATGCCTAATTTTAAAGCTATTTTTTCAAATTTTATTTGGTCACTTAACATACTGTTTAAGCTTTTAGTATGTACTGGAAAGCCATAAGCATTTAAAAATGATGAAAGAGACGTATAACCATTTTTATAAGATGCTCGAAGTAATAGACTCGCAGCAGATTCACTCGGAAGTGGTATAGGTATATATAAAAGTGTCATATTTTATCTAATTAATGAATTGATTTATAGAAACTGAAAAGTTCTTTTTCAGACATATTAAAAGGATTAGTTGTTGATAGACGTACTGAGCTAGTAATATCTGTTTCCCATGCCTTAGCAAAATGCTCAGGAGTTAATACTATAGAATTAGTACTTAATTGAAAAAATAGCGCGCGTTTTATCAGTGACATTAAAAAATCATGATAGCCAGCTGTCGCAATAAATAACATTAATACAAACCTATCCTCTGCTATGTCTTCCGTACAAATTTGCATTTCATTTCGAATAAACTCTTGAACTTGATAGATAAATGGTTTGATATGTGTTCTTTCTGGATCATTATTAATTGTTAATGGGTTTAAATAAAATTGATCTTTATAGCGTCGACTCTGTTGACTATCACGTAAAAATAATTCTACATATTGAGGTAATGAAACAAGGCATATACAGATCTTATTCGCATCACCTAAGGTTTTGATCCAATTCGCAATATTCTCATTACTTGTAGTGTATTTTTTGTGTGATGATTCTGTTGAATATACATGATGAAATTCATCAAAAATTATTAACTTTGTTCTACTAATTTTTAATTTTTGAGCGAGTCTTATATATCTATCAAATGTTGAACCAGTTGAAGGATTAATATCACCTAGTTTCTGCAACATTAGCTTTGTTAAATTATCGATATTCGTCTTTGCTGGTATTTGGATATAAAAAGCAGGTTTTATGACGATTGAATAGCCTTCATTGGAAATAACTTCATCAGTAAAGTTTTCTAGTATTTTATTACATATAGTGGTTTTACCGAGTCCACCTTCAGCGACTAGAAGACAATTAATTGATTTGTTTGGTGAAAATAGAGTTTCTTCCCAACACCTAAAAATACCATCAATAGCATTTTTATACTCTTTATGAGTAATAATACAATAGTCTAACTTTGCTATGGTAGATAAAATATTAGTATTCATAAGAATCCCCATTCAATGATTCATATGAGAATTCATCGAAATTTCCAAACTCTATTTTTTCCGTAATTAATTGATGATTAATTATTTTTTTAGAAGGACTAGCTTCTAAAGGCGTTAAGAATTCTAATGGATCGTGTGAATCCATAAATTTTTTTCGATTAAGTTTATTCTGTTTTTTATAGCTAATAATTAATTTATTTAACGTAATACGTGCTAACACATTTTCAGAAAATGGATAATTTTTTAGATCTTGTTCTTTTATACGTTTTTTTATATTTTGTGCTTCAATGTGATCATCTAGTGTAAGGTTATATGTATATTGTGGATCAGTTGAAATGGCTTCAATTATTTCATTACTTTCATCTGTTCTTACATAGACTTTACTTAGATCTGACTCATTTACGTAAATAGTACTATTCCTTGAATTTTTATTTTCAAGTGTTCTAAGTGCATGAGAATAATAAAATAATTTTTCATATTGAACCTGTCCGTTAGATATCATTCTGAAATATGGGATTCGGCAGATAAAATCTGCATATTCCTCATCTATTACAATCGGACGATATGATTTTATAGCTTCATGGTATTTAGCTATAGGCACACGACTAATTCCAGAATGTAAACTTTTATGATATATATCAATCCAATTTAAAATACATTCTTTAATTTGAGAAAGAGTCAGAGAAGCAAATTTTTTAGATTCATATTCTTCTACACGAAATCTATTCGAGAAAGTTGTGCCATCAATTTTCTGTATAAAGTTATGAGCTAATGTTCTAAAAAAACGCTCTACATATGGTTTATTATCAGGTGTTTTAACTTGTGATGGTTCAAGCGTTATTTGAAGTTCTCTTGCTAGTGCAAAAACTGAATTATTTATAAATTCTGATCCGTTATCAGGAATTACTATATCAGGAACACCAAATGTAGTTACCATATTTTTCATTGCTTGAAGTGTAGTGAATGAGTTTGGCGGAGATTCAGATATATAAAATCCTAAAATAATTCTTGTAAAGATATCTATAGCCACAGTGATCCAAGGTCTACATTTTATTTTTAGAGTTTCATCATCGAGTATGATTAAATCAAGCTGATGAGAATCAATTTCTACTAAATTTAAAAAACCTTCACTAGTTATTTTTTGCCCCGTAGCCTTAGAGTTATTTTGTGCAAAACGAGTTGAGTTTTTAGCTTTATCCTTACTATATTGATCAAAATGAAGTTTTTTTAATCGTTGAATCTGTCTTAAGCTATATAGTTCTTCCTTAGCATATGGCAATTGATTGTCATTTAAATATTGAACCATTTCTCTATTTATATCGTCAGCACTATCCATAAATGAACGCTCAAGCGATTGTTCTAAAGCAATGCTTAATGCTTGATTTATTATTAAAGGCTTACGAGAAGAGAGATTACCTTTTCTTTGGTCAGTCAAACTTCTAATGTCGAAATTACTAGATATATATGCATGAATCCAATTAGAAAGTGTCCTAGTGGTAGGGGGAAATAAATCATTAATATTTTGAGAAATAATAGCTATAGTATTATTTAGATTCGCCTGACTATGAGGTGAATGAGTATTTTCTAAAGCTTGTTTTACGTATCTGTATTTTCTATTTAATACTTCATATTCTTTCGAGCTTTTTAGAGTTTTACTTCTACTAAAAGTAACTGTTATTAAGTTTTTTTTGATAATTTCATCAAAAAAATCTCTGGACCAATCTTTTCTTTTACCTCCAATGACTGATGATATTCCAACTCTATCAAGATAGATTGAGACAATTTCATATTCACTATTTTTGTATATAAATTTCATACCAAAATGAGGTGTTATTAATAAGTCTGTCATAATAAGACCTCAAATATCAATATTTGATTTTATGAATTTATAGAAAACTAGATAACATATTTCATTATATGAATATTTATATTTTGATAAATATTCTAGTAAGAAGGTGAATTTTTTATTTATGCCTTCTGTTAATATTTGTGCTTGAATTATTCTATCTTTATCTATATTAACATTTTTAATATTTTTATAAATTCTTAGAATCGAGTTAACTTCTTTTTTGCTAGGTAATGCTATCTCATCAAATATTTTATAGTTAATGTTAAATGATTTTAAAACTTGTTTAGTTATTTCTAGCTTCTCAATTTTTTCATTCGAAAGAGATTTTAAGTTTGATTTAACCTCATGTACTTCATAGTTATGTAAGTTATTTAAAATTAAAAAATCTGGTATCGCATACATTGATTTTGAAAGCGTGACTTTTAGAGCTTGAGTTCTGTACTTTAGCACGCTCATATCACGCTCTAAGTTTAGTGCATGTGCTAGCTCAAGTTGGCTTTCTAATGAAAAAGCTCCCCCATTTTTATAGCTTGTAAAAATAACTGTACGTTTGTTAAATGAACCGTGATATATATTTCGGATACCCAGAAACTGCCCAGAAATGGTTATTGGTTTTTCAAAAGCCTCTTGTAGTTGGGTTTTTAAGCAATTGGATATATTGAATTTTTTTCTATGGTTTGGTTTAAATCCCATTTTAGAACCTCTAAAATAAATAAATGTATTTATCCTTCGACTGTAATTTTTTGTCGAATCTTGACTAATTAGTGCAATCAAGAGATACTAAAAATACGACTAGTTAGCTTTCTCTTGATTGCAAACGGGTAAAGCGGATTCTATGAATCCGCTTTATTTTTTATTAAGTCATTTTTCTTTCTCCTCTGAAATTAATCCAAGTTCGATAGCAATTCTTTTGCTTTCACCACGTCGTGGTAAGCGATTTGTATTTAGAATTCTGTAAACTAAATCTCTTGAAAAATTATGTTTTAAGCTCCAGTCGGAAATCGTTATTCCGGCTTTCTCAAAATCATCTTTGATTTTCTGATTAGTCTTCATAGTAGTAATAAGAATAATTTGAACATTATCTTAAAATAGTTGTTTTTTTAGATTTTGCAAGAATTTATTATATTGGATTATATTTTTTATTATAGATATAATTAATATTATTAAAACATTTTATTTGTTTTAATAAATACATGATTCTATATTTTTAATAATATTAGATATAATATTTTTCTTGTTATTGATTTTTGTAATAGTATCTTGACTGTTTTTTATATGATTTTTTAGGCAGAAATTTATCTCAGGTAATTGCTGACTAAGTTCTCGAGTTAACTGTATTTCCTGATCTTTTTTCATTATATCTAGTTCTAAAAGTCTTAATTTTTCATTTAAAACTTTTATGGCTTTTTCTTGACAATGAT
>NZ_FMBK01000016.1 GCF_900095025.1 Acinetobacter albensis
GTTGAATGCTCCACCCCAACCTGTATCAATATCGACCAGTAAAGGCGTATCGACACGTTCGGTAATTCGGCGTACATCTTCCAAAACGTTATCTAAACTGGTCATTCCCAAGTCAGGTAAGCCATAGGAGTAGTTGGCAACACCTGCTCCTGAAACGTAGATGGCTTTGTAACCCACTTCCTTCGCCATCATCGCGGCATAAGCATTGACCGTACCAATAATTTGTAAGGGTTTTTCTATTTTTAGTGCTTCTCGAAATCTTAAACCTGCAGATCTTTGTGCTGTCATATTCCTTTCCTTAAGCATTTATTCATTGAATAAAAATGTTTATTCCACTGCCAATAAAATTGAACCATAAATTTCACGTAAATCTTTTTTTAGCACTTTACCTGTACCGCCAACAGGAATTGAATCTACAAAAACAACTTTGTCAGGAATTTGCCATTTCGCAATTTTGTTGGTGTATAAAGCTAAAATTTGATCTTCAGTAATTTGACTTGTCGTAGATTTTTTTGCAATTAAAACAGGTCTTTCATCCCATTTTGGATGCGTTGCTGCAATAACAGCAACCATGTCAATTTCAGGATGTGCGATGGCAATATTTTCTAACTCGACGGATGAAATCCATTCTCCACCTGATTTAATTAGATCTTTGGAGCGGTCACTAATCATCATATAACCATCTTGATCAATGGTTGCCATGTCACCTGTATCAAACCAGCCATCAGCTGTTAAAGCATGCGTGAACTGATTAAAATAGGATTCAACAATCCAATGCCCTTTAACTTGTAAATGTCCTGTAGTTTGCCCATCTCTTGCTAATTCTGTATGTCCTTTTTCATCATCGCTGAGACGAATATTGACACCAAATGGTGGGCGACCTTGTGAAAAGCGCAATTTAAATTGTTTGGATTCATTCAATTTTAAATGTTTGGCTTTAAGTTGATTAATGACTCCGACGGGACTGGTTTCAGTCATTCCCCATGCATGAATCGTTTCACATTGAAATTCATCTTTAAATGCTTGTACCATTGATGGTGGACACGCTGCACCACCCACAACATTACGTTGTAAACTTTTCAGCTGAGAATTTAACTGGCGGGCAGCAGTTAATAAAGATTGCCAAATGGTTGGCACGCCTAAAGCATTGGTTACCTGATATTGGTCAATCAGCTGTACTAAGCTTGCACCATCCAGCATCGGCCCCGGTAAAACCATACTGCATCCTGCCATAGCTGAAGCATACGGCGTTCCCCATGCATTGACATGGAACATAGGCACCACAGGTAAGATGCGGTCTTTGGCTGAAAAATTAAAAGAATCAGGCAAACATGTGGCATAACTATGCAAGACAGTTGAACGATGGCTATATAAAACCCCTTTCGGATGTCCCGTAGTTCCCGATGTGTAACACAGTGAACAGGCTTTAGCTTCATCTAATGCGGGCCAATCAAAATGTGCAGACTGACTTTCAATTAATTCTTCATAGAACAGGACTTCAGGAAAAGCGTTGTGAATTTCTTCATCATATGCATCTAAACAAATAAAATATTCAACGTATGGAAGTGCTTGTTTAATTGACAATACTAAGTTGAGAAAAGTTTTATCAAAAATCAGAACTTTGTCATTTGCGTCATTAATAATATATGTGAGTTGTTCAGGAAAAAGTCTTGGGTTAATGGTATGACAAATTAATCCACTGCCTGAAATGCCATACCAAGTTTCTAAATGACGATGATTATTCCATGCCAACGTGGCAATTCTATCGCTCACCGTAAAACCGAATGACTGTAAAACATTGGCAAATCGTTTAGAGTTTTTGGCAATATTTCCCCAAGAACTATGTGTCATCGAACCATCGGTGTTTTTTGAAATAATAGCCGTATCTGCATGATAAGTTGCCGCATGCTCAATGAGGCTACTGATCAGTAAAGGCTGAAACATCATATTTCCAATCATCAAGAACATCCTTATTTAAAATCTTTTTCGACTTATTGTTGAAGATTCACAGTGCATTCATTCAGTGATCGGTGTTTAAAATACAATTTTTTTTTATTCTAAATTTGTCATTTGGTTATCATGATTTGTCATTTCGTCACTTATAGACAAAAAAAACTAAATATTATAATAGTTTGTTTTAATTGATTATTTGTATAAATAAATGATATTCAAAAAAGTAATATCGATAAATCGAAGAAAAGCATGGACGTTCATCACGGCATTTGAGGTTTAATCTCAAATATAGTTATAAAATAATGATTTCATCAAATTCAGGACACCAAAATTACAGCATTTAAAAATAATGTGATGTGTTCAAACTACCGTTGATACATGAATATTTATCCGTCGCCAGCGTCCCGGTGTAATACCGTACCAACGCTTAAAAGCACGAGTAAAATTTGCCTGATCGTCATACCCCACTTGATTTGCAACTTCTATAATCATCAATTTTTTATTCTTTAATAATTTAACTGCAATTTTTTTTCGAGTGGCTTCCAGTAATGATTCAAAATTGGTTTGATACTGATTTAAATAGCGGTACAGCGTAAAACGGTGGATAGAAAAATACTCAGCGACTCGTTCAACATTACAATTTCGATGAGGTAAGAGTTCTTCAATAATTTTACAAATCTGGCTAATCATATCGACATGATCATGACTTTGCAGTTCTGAGAGATGTTGACGCAAAAATTGATCAAGTTGGTGATCATGTCCGACCCTGTTTTGATCTAGTTGCTCTTGTGGAAACAAAATTTCATGCTGAGATTGACCAAACCAGACAGGACAACCAAACTCTTTTTCATACAAATGCGCACATTTTGGCTTTGGGTAAGAAATACGCACAAAGGATGGACGCCAAGACTTGCCCAAAATCAGTTCAATAATCGACACCATTGCCACTAAATACGCTGTTTGATATTGTTCTTTTCCGGGAATATCCCCATCAATATGCATACAAATGCGTGCATAGCCCTGATCCTCCTGTAAATCTAATTTTTGTCCTCTGTACCACATGCTACCGTAATGAAATAGGCTTTGTATTGCATCACGCATGGTGGCTGCATTGAGTACCAAAAACCGTAAAGGACCAATATTTGAAAATTGTGCTTTTTTCCCGATCAATAAACCTAAATGATCACAGCGGGTTAATTGTTCTACTGCTTGAAAAATACGACCTTGTGTCTGTAGCGAAATAGGCAATAAGTTATTTTTTAAATCTTCACGCTGAATATCAAAACTTTCAAAAATAGTTCGTGCGTCAAAGTGAAGTTCTTCTAAGTAATGAGCAATAAGGTTCAAAATACCAATCGGATTAGATTGCTCTTGCAGTTTTAATTCGATGTTGTGCATATTGATCTCTGCTCCAAACCTGTACGTAATTATTTCATCAATTTTTAAAATTTAACTTACAAAATCAGTCATGTGATTTACACATGACTGATTCAGGTTTAATCTTAATTAAGCAACCAGAGTTTGAAATGCATTAGAAACTCGTTTTAAATACCAATGAAGCAAAATCACGGTCATCTAAAATACTAAACTCATTGTTACCAAAGAAGTTGGTATAACCAATTTCAGCGGTATATTTCTTTTGATATGTTGCAGAAACACCGACAGAAATTGCCATTTGACCTTCTTGGAAATTTGGACCATAGCCATGCACATCATGGCGAAACATTAAACTTGGTGATACTGTGGTTTGAGGAAGTAAATCGTTATAACTCAAGGCTCCACGCAAACGATAACCTGCTGACCAATCTTCAAAGTAACCATCATCATTGCAATATTTTTCATTTAAGTTTTTAATTTCTTCATCTGATAGGCCACCAGTTTTAGAGGCAATACAATAGGTCTCTGGTTTTGATGGATCATACGCCCCCGTAGATAAACCACTACGACCAAATGCACCACTACGACCAAAATTATACTTATCGGTATCACCAATATGATTGACGCCCAGCTCACCCACTAAAGATAAAGCACTTGCCCCAAGTACATTAGGAATCGTACTTGCAGCACCCAATGTAAACTGAGTGACAGGCACACGAGCAAAACCATTAATTCGTTGACCCAATGCGAATGTTTCACCAGGTTGGGTCAATGGCGTATCAGGGTATAAAGCCTGAGCATAGACCATATCTGTACTGTTAAAATGCAGTGGCATATTCGGCTTATAATTTAATTCACTGAAAATAGCAGTTTTACCCACTTTTCCCATTAAACTTAAGCCATACATTTCAATATCTTCAGGATAAACTGAAACAATACGGGCTGTATGATAATTGGCTGCACCTGGCGCAGAAACCACCACTCCATCAAAATGCAAAATGCGACTGTGATAATTTGCATAATAAGCGCCAAGTTCAGCGTTATTAAGACTTGGAATCGTTTGTTTAATGGCTATACCAAATTGACCGCTATCCTTTGCATATTCACTTGGTAAACGCGCCACAGTAAAATCTAGAGGACCATTGATTGCCTGATCTGTGGTAAACCCGGGACCACCAATTAATAACGGGCCACAGTTCTCTGCAAAAACATCAGAGACTTCGAAGAATGTCCCGCAACCATCCACCACGGAAGGTCTAAATTTAAATTGATAAAAACCTTCGACTTTAAGTTTATCAGTCAACCCAGCAACAAAAGAGAACATTTCCACGGGAATGATTCGTTCTTTCACCTCCCCACCCGGTCTATTCATCGCAGCATAATCAAATGCACTAACACTATTGAGTCCATTTTGGAAAAATTGAGATTTCCCCCAATTCAATGCATGTTTGCCCAGTTTCAACTCTAAACTTTTTGAATTTTCAAAATTAAAGTTTTTCCAGATATAAGCATCCCAAAGATCAATGCCTTTATATTTTACGAGGCGCGGCCACTCAGAATCATCAAATTGAGTAAAATCCCCTTGTCCTGTTTCATAGGCATGGTCATACCAGTATTTGGCACTCAATACAGCACCTTGCTGCTGACCTTCTAGACGAACTTCAGTCAAACCTTTAAAGATTTGCGATATCGGATCACCTTTCTGAAAATTAGCACGGCCATTGTCACCATTGATATCAATCCCTGTACCGACCTTACCAATGTCTTGCGCATCTGGCTTATAAAGCATAAATGAATCAGGGTCTTCAGTACTCCAACTATGCCCAAGACTGATATTGGTTTTGGTTTCAAGCTTCCATTGATCATTCAATGTATAACTGGTGGCTTGAGCATAAGAAACCGTGAATATTAGTCCCATCAAGACACTCAATTTTGTCAATTGGGTTTTTGGGGAATCATCTGTCTTATTTTTTACAAATTTACGGGCCATACCATCTCCATATCGATATGTTTTTTTATTCATTGATGAATATGCCTACGTTACACCGGGACCAAATCAGAGCGATATAGCTCACATCCTGAATCTATTTCGTAGAGATAATTCACGTCATTTGATCTTTATTGTTTAAGCCATCCTTTAGCTTGAGATATAAATTACCTGTTCTAAAATGTGCAAATTTGTCATTTGGTCACAAAAATTAGTCTTTCAGTCATTTGTTGTTAAACCATTTCAACACCATCATTTTCTCTATATTTTTAATTTATTCATGCTCATATAAACAAAAAAAAAGAACAGAAAAATTAAAAATAATGAGTTAATTTATATATTTAAATTAATAATTTTTGAGTTTTTATGTTTTAGGCATCAAGTTGCAGAATCAACTGTTCAGCCTGAGGCCAAGGGCCAAAACCAGCAGCAGGGTTAAGATGACCGACCGCACCAGCATTTACCAGTTGACTGCCCCAAGTTTTTGCCATGTGTTGTACCGCTTCGAATGTTGCTAAATGGTCATTGGTACTTGCAACAACAATACTGGAAAAAGGTAGTTTTTGATTTGGTAAAGGACTCCAACCTTCCGTTTTTAGTACATCTGGACTTGGATAATTGACTGGCCAATTTTGTGAAAGATCAGGCGGTGCGACAAGCAACGCGCCTTGAATATTGTGCTGATGTTGCATCGCCCAATGTAGCGTCATCAATACACCTGCACTGTGTGCCACCAAAATGATCGGCCCTTCAATTTTCTCCAGTTCTGTCTGAATTCGTGCCACACGTCTCGCGCAATTGAGCTTATCTATTTCTGCAGGTGGCACAGAACGGACTTTAGCCAAGCGGGATTCAAGTAAAGTCTGCCAATGTTCTGCAACGTGGTCTCGCAAGCCAGGAATAATTAAAATCGTCGCTTTAGTCAGTATTTTTTCCATATGTATGCCTTTATACTTTGCCATTCTTTGGGAAAAGGCTTGTTCTTATTCAACATAAATTGATGGCTGATGAAACAATACACTTTGAGCGACACTGACTTATCATTTAATGACAAATTATTGAATTCATTTTCTTTTAAAAGCACCAATTGACCCATTACAGAATGAACTTAGATTGGTCTTTAATTTTTAACGAGCTTGGTGATGATATCTAATAAATAGACAATACTTGAGGCTTCAATTGAATAATCATGAGCAAATCTAAAGTCATGATTCAATGCAAAGCTTAGGAACTATCAGCTAAGAACAAAGAGGAACTTTTATTTAAAATATAAATGAGGTTAATTTTGAACAAAAATCAGCACAATTTAGTCGCAAAAACTGATACTTTTAAAAGTAATGGATATTGATTAAAAATAAATTCAGTCAGGATGGCTGATTGAATGACAGGGAGAGAACCATGGTCCCACTTGCTCATACAGCAGTACTCAAAAACTATTTTGATGTTAGCCAGCGATTAGACCTTAATCCATATTATTTATTATCCAGTGCAGGTATTTATCCTGCGCAGCTCAATGATACTAAGCAGCGTATTCCAGTGGATAAAGCCATCAGTCTACTCGAACAATCTGCAGTTATCAGTGGCTGTGAAGTGTTTGGTTTACATATGGCCGAACAGCGTCAATTGTCAGATTTTGGCGAGCTGAGTCTATTATTAAGTTATCAACATACTTTACGGGACGCGCTACAAACCATTGTGAGATACCGTAATATTATCAACAATGCGCTTGAAATTTATTTGGAAGAAATTGGCAATACTGTGGTTATTCGTATAGAAGTTATCTCTGAATTTTCAGCCTATAGCCGTCAGGCCATTGAATTGGCTTTAGGTATTACGCATCGTTTTTGTGGTGCGCTTTTGTCTCAAAAATGGCATCCTTTAAGTGTACACTTTACCCATAATGCACCTCATGATCTGTCTGTACACCAACGCATATTTGGTTGTGCTTTAAATTTTGGAAGTGAGTTTAATGGCATTGTTTGCACCATTGCTGAGCTGGATAAAACCAATCCTCAAGCCAACACTGCAATGGCGGATCATGCACAGCGTTATTTAGATATTGATTTATTACAAAATGAAAATGAATCATCAATTATTTTTGATATTCGTAAAAGTATTTATCTACTTTTGCCTATGGGCCGTGCCACCATTGCACAAGTTGCAAATACGCATGGAGTGAACGTTCGCACCTTACAGCGTCGCTTGGAAGCCTCTAATACCAGTTTTAGTACATTAATTAATGATGTGCGACGTGTTCTGGTTTTCCGTTATCTTAAAAACCTGAATTACTCACTGGGTCAAGTGTCCGATATTTTAGGTTATTCTATGCCAAGTTCTTTTACACGCTGGTTTATCAGCCAGTTTGGTACTTCCCCTACAACTTGGCGTAATAACCATTCAAACAGTCATTAAGAGTTCTAAAACAACTTACTACACTAAAAAAAGAGGCATTTATGCCTCTTTTACTTCTTTATTCATTAAATCCACACATCGCGATGGAGAGTTGCTTTAAATCGTATAATTAAGCACACGATTTAAAAATGAAGAACGTCATTTGTATTATCAATCAACCTCATTCATTAAGCGACCAATTGTGTTAATTTTTATGTCGTAAAACCAACATAAATCTAAAATAACCAATGCATTAATGTTAAGACCAATATCACCAGAAAAATACTTTCTCCTACCATGAAGAGTACAGGCTTAATACCCACTGTGGCCAGCTCCTTGAACTGGGTCTTCATTCCAAGTGCGCTAATCGAAATAATCAAACACCAACGGGATAATTCATTGATACCACCTTGCACAACTGGTGGTACCCAACCTGTACTGTTAATGCAGGCTAGAATTAAAAATCCTACCGCAAACCAAGGCAATAAGGGTGGTCGCTGACCATTTGATTCAGTACCTTGCATTCGGGTAATCATAGCCGCGCAAACAATGACAGGTAACAGCATAGCGACACGCATTAGTTTAACCACAGTTGCCGTATCGCCTGTTTCTGTCGACATGCTGTATCCTGCACCGACTACTTGTGCAACGTCATGTATCGTTGCACCTAGAAATATCCCAGCTTCCTGAGGTGACAAATCAAGCCATTGCGCAATCATGGGATAAACAATCATCGCAATGGTAGACAAAGCAGAAACACCAATCACGGTAAATAATGTTGCTTTTTCTTTTTGTGGATGATTCGGTAACGCAACCGAAAGTGCCAAGGCTGCTGAAGCACCACAAATTGCAGTTGCTCCTCCTGTTAACATGCCGAAAAGCCGCTGAAAACCAATGATTTTCGCCACCACAATCGATAGTGAAATGGTGACAATAATGAGTGTGACCACCAGCGCCACAGGTTGCCAGCCCAAAGCTGTAATTTGCTCTAAAGTAATACGCATTCCGAGCAGTGCAATACCAATACGCATTACGGTACGTGCAGTAAATTCAATTCCAGCTTTACAGCGCCCTTCAACAGATAAAAAACTAAGTCCCATCCCCAGCAACAAAGCAAATAACATGACGGGTGCGCCATAATGCTCTGATAAAAAACTGGCAGCGGCAGCAGCAACTAAACTCACCGCAAAACCAGGCGCTAATTCACGAATCTTTTGTGCCAAATTCATTTTATAACTAGAATTAATTCGACTTAAACCATTCATGTCACTCTCCCTGATTTAATACAATGAATAGTTTTTCTTCTACAATTTCAATTGCATAAGAAGAGAGTTTTAAATGGGTTGAATTCATCATAAATCCACTGGCTAAATCAAAACGTAAGCCATGTGCACCGCACTGAAGGGTACAGCCTTCTAATTTACCGCTAAATAACGAGGCTCCCTGATGGGGACAGCGATCATCAATGGCATAAAAATGATTATTAATATTAAATAACACCAAAAATTTATCTTCCACTTTTAAAAAAGTACGCCCACCTAATTCAGGTACTTTTTCGCGTGATACTTCAAAACGCAATGTCATACGGCCTGTCCTTGTACTGCGAGGGCATCAAGCATGGCTTTATAAAATGCATCTGCTGGATGTGCACCCGCCATAGCAAAACTGCCATCAAAAACGAAGTATGGGACTCCTTTTCCGCCCGTATCTTTGGAGAAAAAAGGAAAGTATGGTTGCGTTAAAATTTGATCTATAACGTCTTCTGCATAGCCACAATAGGTGGCAATTTTATGTAGTACCGCAGATTCGCCAATATTTTCTGAATGTTGAAAATAAGCTGAAAATAGCCCTTCCAACAGTCTTTCACTTTGTTCAGGACTGGATATTTTTAAAGCATTTATCAATAAACTATGGGCTTTGGCCGTATTGGGCATGCGATAAATACGTTCAAAATCGATGTCTACCCCCACAGCTTTTGCAGCTTGACGTACTTGAGTTTGACGCCTCCGCATCGCCGTTACACTACCCAATCTTTTTAAATAAAAAGCTTCAAATGGAAGGCCTTCCAGTGGAATCTGAGGCAGCAGTTGTACACCGTGCCATCGCAAAACCACTTCTACATCTGGATGACTGTGCTGTAGCTTTTGAATAGCTTGTTGCAACTGGCGCTTTCCAATGAGACACCACGGACAAATAAAATCAAAAAATACATCAATTGGTAATTGGCGGCTCATGATTGATCCTCCATCTTCTGTGAATTGTTCTGAATTAAAGTCTGCTGATTCGCATGTTCCATATCACGGTGGTAATGGCGTTTTGCGTAGAAGAATACTGCAGCGGCTGCAATGCTCATTAAAGGCATTAATTGGAACGCGTTATGTAAACCAATAACATCGGACAATCTGCCAACCAATAGTGGTCCAAGCGCAAGTCCTAAGAAATTATTGGCTAAAGTTAAAGTCGCAAAAGCTGTTCCATGCACAGAGTTATGGGTTAAATTGGCAACCATTGCACTGGATGGACCATTGGTGCCTAAGGCAATAAACATTCCCAAACAAATCAGTACGAGTTGAGGCGTTCCTGCTTCTAATGAAAATGCCGTCATTAACAAACCACAACCACCTAAACAATAAATGATGGCCAAAAGTACTTTACGGTCAGGGCGATCTTTGCCTAAACGATCACAAAGCATGCCACATAAAATAGTACCAACAGCGCTGAACAACACAATAATGGCTGCTGTAATACCCGCTTTGTCTGTGCTCATGCCATAGTATCGATTGAGATAACTTGGCATCCACACAATAACCGTACCACCAACGAACAGCTGTAAACCACTCGCAATATAAGTTGCTACTACAGATTTGCTTGAATAGAGGCTTCTTAATGGGCTTTTTTCTGGTTTAATTTTTTGACCATTCGCATCTTTTACACGCGGTGATGCAATTCTTTTTTCTTTAACCACAATTGGATAAAGCAAAGCTAAAATAAGACCGAATACCGCCATGCCAGCAAAGGCCCAACGCCAACCAAAATGCTCAGCCATTACGCCCCCTAGGGACATGCCTAAAAATGAGCCAAACACCCCGCCTGCCATAAAGGCACTGGCCAATGTCGCCCGCATTTCACGTGGAAATACTGCCACCACAACTGCAATACCGACACTGCCATACGCGGCTTCACCCACGCCGACCATAAAACGGGCAATAAACATCTGTTGATACGTTTCAGCAACAGCACAGCCTAATGTTGCTAAACTCCATAGCACCGCCATGATGGTTAAACTTTTCACACGTCCAAAACGGTCTGCCAGTAAAGATAAAGGCAAGGTGAGTAAACCCACCATCAAGGCAACAATTCCACTGAGTAAACCCAGTTGGCTGTCAGTCAATGCCCATTCACTTTTAATTAAAGGAAACACGGCATTCAGTACTTGCCGAGACATATAATCAGAAATGAGCAAGCCAAAAGTTAAAGCGAAAACCAACCAAGCATAACGGCGCGGTATATCGATCGACGAATCTGCACTACTTGCAGACACATATTGATGTGCACCCATACAACCTCCATGTATTTTTATAATTTCTATTGAACTGGTTTGAGCGATGAGTGCACTCTTTCAAAGCAGTGCATTCATTGTTTTACGTTATATATAAGCAGACCAAAACTCCATTTGGTCTACTCTATTATTTACGCTGTGGCACACCTTTTTGACCGACTTGACGATTCGGTGCCATACCATTTGCGAGCAAAGTTTCTTCAATACTATTGTACTGCACGCCTATACGGTAAATTTCACGTGCTTCTTGACCACTTGCAATATCACGACCTAACTCATGCGCAATACGTACGGTTTGTTTGATCTGATCAACCGAACCGAAACGCTCACCTTTATGATTAATGATTGTATCTTCATTACCCACACGTGCATGCATACCCATTGCCATGGACATCGTGTTAAACGGCAGGACATTCTTCAGTAAAGATTCTGAGGTTAAAGTACAACCATCTGGAACACGATGAATAAAGTTAAAGAAATTAAATGGATTTGGCCCATCAAAACCACCGCCAATACCAATCCAAGTTAAGTTCATTGGACCCATGTATTGACCTTTACGCACCATGCGTTCAAGCGTTTCCAAGCCATGCATACCAGTCAATTGGAAATGGGGTTGGATCCCATTTGCTGCTAAACGCTTCAAATGCTCAATTAGCCATTCAGGACCTGCAGGAACTGTCATTTCCGCGTAAGCCGCTTGAATTGCAGGATGCTCAAGTGATGTGCCTTTTAAATATTCTGGATATAAAAGCTCCATAATATTCATTTGTGTGGTGTTCACGGCAACTGTTACTTGGTCAGGTTTAGGATCGAGTTCAGCCAATTTATGACGAGTATCATCACTCAACCACATTGCCGCTTCACCGTCACTTTCAGGTGCAAATGAAATTGAACCACCGACCTGAATAATCATGTCAGGTACTTCTGCACGTACACCTGCAATCAGTTCATTGAACTTAGATAAACGCTTTGAACCTTTACCATCTAACTCACGCACATGTAAATGTAGAACTGTTGCACCTGCTTCGTAGCATTCTACAGCTTTGGCAATTTGCTCTTCCATCGTGACAGGAATATCTTCAGGGAAATCTTGAGGCATCCACTCAGGGCCATAAGGTGCAACTGTAATTACCACTTTTTCCATGTTTTCTGGGTGCAAAGAATCATCTAAGAATTGCATATCCAAATTCCTTTTATATTTTATAAATTGAGAATTAAATAAAATGGTTTCGTGTTAAAACCTAGTACGTGGCATCGCCAATAATCCCTGCTCGCTCCATTTTGCGGTGACACGCTGGATAATCCATGACGGCATAATGCTGTGTACTACGATTATCCCAAATGGCGATACTATTGGGCTTCCAGCGCCAACGAACTTGATACTCTGGAATAGAGGCTTGCGAAATTAAATAGCGCAGTAAATCTGCGGCTCCCGGATTGGCATCTTGCCCGAAGCGAACCCGCTCTTTGGTGTGGTAATTGGTGAAATGTGTTGTAAATGCATTTACATACAGTATTTTCTCACCCGTTTCTGGGTGAGTACGCACCACAGGATGTTCGGCATCTGGGAACTGCGCTTTCAATGCTAAACGTTTTTCAATCGGCATTGCTGCACCAAAACTGGCTTCGATACTATGACGTGCACGTAAGCCATCAATCTTCGCTTTAATTTCTTCTGGTAAGTTTTCATAAGCCAAAATCATATTGGTCCACATGGTATCTCCGCCGACCTGTGGCGCTTCTACACAACGCAACACACAACCCATTGGGGGGATTTCACGCCAGCTCGCATCACTGTGCCAAGCATTTTCATAGCGATCAACTGGACTATCTGGACTTTTGTAAATTTGCACCAGACCGGGATAATCTGGATGACTACCGACTGCAGGATGATCTTCCAATTGTCCAAAACGCTGAGCAAAGGCAATATGTTCTGCCCGTGTTAAATCTTGATCTCTAAAAAATAAAACACGATTTTTGAGTAACTGAGTACGAATTTCAGAGAATAAGCCATCATCATAAATGGCATCTTTCAATCGTACACTGCTGAGTTCTGCACCGATGTTGCAGCTTAATTGTTCAATTTGCATAAGAAATTCCTTTTCAAATTACAAAAATTGATGATCCTGTGGTTTTACGTGCTTCTAAGTCAAGGTGGGCCTGAACTGCATCCTTGAGTTCATAGCGCTGATTAATTTCAATTTTAATTCGACCATTTAAGACATGATCAAAGAGTTCGTTGGCCAATTCCTGTTTCTCTACGGGGTCTGCAATGTAATCTGCCAGTGCTGGACGGGTCATATACAGTGAACCTTTCATTGCCAACAAAACTGGGTTGAATTCTGGAATTGGACCGGATGCTGTACCGACACACACCAACAAACCACGTCGCTTTAAAGAGTCTAAAGATGCCATGAAAGTATCTTTACCAACACTGTCAAAAACGACATTGACACCAAGGTCATTGGTTAGTTCACGTACACGTTCAGCCACATTTTCATGACTATAATTAATGACGTGGTCACAACCATGAGCGCGCGCTATCGCTGCTTTTTCTTCTGAAGATGTTGTCCCAATCACAGTTAAACCAAGTAGCTTTGCCCATTGTGAAACGATTAAGCCGACACCACCTGCTGCTGCATGTAATAAAATCGTATCGCCTTTTTTAAAATCATAAATCCGGCGCATAAGATAGGCAGACGTCAAACCACGCATAGTCATGGCAGCAGCAGTTTCACATGAGATTCCTTCAGGAAGCTTGATGAGAACATTTGCATCAATTAATCGTGATGTGCTGTAAGCACCCAAGGTATTTAAAAAGCCGGTATAAGTGACACGATCGCCGACTTGAAAGTCGTTAAAACCCTCACCAACTGCTTCTACTACACCAGATGCTTCTACGCCCATGCCATTTGGCAATGGAATTGGGTAAGTACCGTTACGGAAATATGTATCTGCGTAATTCAAACCAACAGCAACATGGCGTAAACGTACTTGCCCAGCCGATGGCTCTCCGACCTCTACATCTTCATAACGCATTACTTCTGGTGAACCAGATTCGTAGAACCGTATCGCTTTATTCAATGTCATTTTCCTATCCATGCTGTATTTTTATTGGGTGCTTCAAAAGCATTCATTAAAACTACAACACTCAGAATAGCCCTCACTTTACATAACACGACAGGCACTTAGCATTTTGCGACAAATCTATTAAAAACTTATAATCAAGTTTTTATGATGATTAAGATTGGTTGAACCCCCTTTCTTTCTGTCATTGGGTATTTGCTAATACTCTGTAAGAGTATTCAACTCGTTAATTAGTCTCTCTCTATCTATAAAACTGAGTGTATATTACTAGCCATAGTGGATTATTTAATTATGATATGAAGAATACATTTTCTGGCAACGCTCAAATTGGAGTCGTTTCTACTTTTTCTGAACTTATAAATTCGAATTTTAATGGAGATATGAATGCCCTTTGCTGGCATAGAGATTTAGTTGGCGATTTTAAAGAGATTGTGGCTAAACTTGAGCTAAAAGAGAATATTACAGAAGTTTCAGTTGAGGACCTTTTGGTATTAAAACTTTCAGAAAAAGGTCATTTGGCAAGAGAAATGATCTTAAAAGATATCCAGTTATTAACTGATTTCGGAGCATCACCTTGTCTTAATTTACTCAAAAGTTACGAACGAGATGAAGAGCTAAATTTCATTTCAACAGATGTATATTCCTATCATATTGATCGCTCCCCTATCGAAACAGATACTTTTTTATGTACTTATCATGGTCCTGCAAGTGATATCTTGCCTCATGATCAAGTTGAACAAAAAATTTTGATTCCAGATATCAGGGAAAAACTCAAAAAATTACATGATGGCCCAGAAGCTGAATTTGAAGCATTTTTGGAAGACTATTTCTTTGACTTGCATTATCAGCCTAAATCTGCTGCAAAACCTGTGAATTTAGGCTCAGGTCATCTTTGGCGACTGGCAGTAGATCATCCAACACAACAGGTATTACCTTGTGTTCATAGAGCTCCGACTGAAAAAGAGGGTGAGTATAGACTGTTATTGATTTGTTGAAGATTTATTTTCTATATCGTTAAAGCGCTCCATAATTTAATTCCACTTGCCGCCTAGTGATTGATGCTTTGCTAGGCTACCTTTTTCAAAGTAGCACTAGCAGCGTACTATTCAGTATGCACCGTCATATCTGATGTCTCGGATGCGCTACTTAGTTATACATGTTGGAGCTACGATTTTACTTAGCTTAGTTACCCCGATAGGTTGAATATCCATAAGGACTAAGCAATAAGGGAATGTGATAGTGTTTTACCGAAGCATCCGTTTGGAAAATGACAGGAACTTCAGGAAAGAAAGAAGTTTGCTTGTTTTTCTTAAACCAGTCTCCCGTTTTAAACGTGACTTTATATATCTTATTATCTAAAGTTTGATTTTCTGGAAATAATGCGGTTACACGACCTTGCTCATTGGTTTTAGCTTCTGAAATTTGTATCCACTTTCCATTTTTTTGCTCTTCTAAAGTCACTTTTACTTCTGGCGAAGGCAATCCACTTTCTAAGTTAAGTACATGTACACTGAGAGGGTTTTGCGCCATAGCCCAACTTGAAATAAATAAACTGCCAGCGAATAAAAATAACTTGTTCATATAAAATTATCCTAAATTAAATCGAGTTAAATTTGTTTAAGTGTGATTTCTATACCCTGTTGAGCACACTGATCATCTTGAATTGACCCACCAGCACCCGCTACGCCAACCGCACCTAATAGCTGATTTTTATACATTACAGGCACGCCACCTCCTAAAAGTAATAATTCAGGTAAGCTGGTTAAATTCTGTGAATCAACGCTATTCTGCGCATTACGCATAAACTGTAATGTGGTGACTTTGCTCGAATAAGCAGTAAATGCTTTTCTTTGTGCTGCAATCAAATTATGAACACCTACTGCTTCGCGACGTTGACTCGTCATGACATTGCCACCCTGATCAAGAACTACAACCGCCGCAGGTTTTGCACTACCTATACAAGCTTGCATAATGTTTATCACAAGTTGATTCGCAATAGCTAAGTCCATTACATAACTGCTTTGAAGAGCAGAATATGTGATTGAACTAAATAAAATTGCAGGAATAAATAGAAGTTTTTTGATCATTTCTATTCAGCTAAATGAAGAGATAAGTTAGCTTATATAAAATAAAGTCGTTCTTGCATGACAATCAGATTACGAATTTGTAATGTAGTCTTAGACAAATCCAGATAATATGATTTAGATGCACATACTTATTGTTGAAGATGAAACCAAAATTGCTCAATTTCTAGCAAAAGGTTTAAATGAATCTGGTTATTTAACTAGCATTACTCATAATGGATTAACAGCGCTAACGTTGCTGCAAGAAAAAAAAATAGATTTAGTGATTTTGGATGTAATGCTACCTGAAATTGATGGTTGGCAAGTATTAAAGACCTTAAGAACATTTTCTAAAATTCCAGTCCTTATGCTCACTGCCAAAGATCATGTCTTAGATCGCGTGAAAGGTTTAGAACTGGGAGCAGATGATTATTTAATTAAACCCTTCTCTTATATTGAACTATTAGCACGGATCAAAAGCCTCTTGAGACGCAGTGTAAGAGATGAATCTGAATATTATCAAGTTGAAGATCTAATTTTATATCGGCTTGAACGTACTGTTTATAGGGATCAACAAAAAATCGACTTAAGCGCTAAAGAGTTTTCCCTTTTACACTTACTCATGCAACACCAAGGTGAACTACTCACCCGATCTCAAATTTCCTCTGAAGTGTGGAATATTAACTTTGAAACGGATACCAATGTGGTAGATGTCGCTATTCGTCGTTTACGTGCCAAAATTGATGATCATTTTCAACCTAAATTAATTCATACTGTCCGAGGTATGGGATATCGTTTAAGCGTAAATAAATGAAAAATCTGCTAAGGAATCTGAGTCTAACAACACGCTTAAGTATTGCCTTCAGTGTTATTTGTTGCATTGTATTTTTTGGTATTGGTTTACTTTCTTTTCACAACATGCAACATCTGTTCGCTAAACAACGGGATCAGAATTTAATTGCGCGTGTTGAACGTATCGAAATTTTTTTACAAGATCAAAAAAGTTTCCAAATTCTCGTCCAACACCCTCGTCTGTATGAAAATATGCTGGGAAAAGAAGATAATCTTTTAATCTTAAGGAGCCAACACCAAACCTTAATTGAGATTAATCCATTGAAAGTCCATATTCCAGATATGGCCGAATCAAAAAACATTACTTTTTTGAACAATCAATCTGAATTTGCCACAACGCGTTTGGCCTATAAAACAGTTTTTTTTAATCAACAATATTATCAACTCATTGCTGGTACACAACTTGATGAAGCTCAATCTACTCTAGATCAATATTTATGGAAATTGATTCTCTATAGCTTATTGGGAATTGTGATGGCAAGCCTACTCGGACGTTGGGTGGGTTTGTACTTGCTAAAATCTTTAAATAACTTGATTGAACAGACTCATAAAATCAAGGGAACTCAACCACATCAGCGAATCGAAGCTAAAAGTACTACTGTTGAAGTTGAACAACTCCGTTCAGCAATGAATGCAATGTTAGAAAAAATTCAAATTAATTATGATCAATTGGCACGGTTTTCTGAAGATATTGCCCATGAATTAAGAACCCCGTTAAATAATTTAATGGGCCAAACACAAATTATGCTCATGCAATCTCGGTCAAAACAAGAACTGGAACAGCTTTTATATTCTCATCTTGAGGAATATGAGCGACTAAGTAAGATGATAGACAATATGTTGTTCATCGCTCGTTCTGAAGACAGTGACTATATTATAGAAAAAGAAAATATTGACTTATCCAACCTTATTTTAGAATTGGTCCAGTATTTTGAATACTTGGCTGAAGATAGGCGAATGACATTTATTTTAGAATTAGAAAAGGGAATTCAAATATATGGCAATGCAGATTTATTAAAAAGAGCGCTGTCTAATCTGATAATCAATGCAATTGATTATGGCGTTGAAGGTCAAAATATTGTTATTTCAACAAAATCCACAAAAGATCATTTTGATATTCAAGTATTAACTACAAATATTTTTATTGATAAACAACATTTAGATCACTTATTTGAACGCTTTTATCAAATTGATAGTAGTCGGCATTCCAAAGCGAAAACTGGTGGTTTAGGATTATCAATCGTTAAATCTATCATGCTTTTACATAGTGGGGAAGCAAGCGCATATAACAATGATAAAGGAATTGTATTTAGTCTAAAGTTTAAATATTAAAATTGAAAAAACTATAGCAACTTAAGTTCAGAAAATAGGATATGTATTTTGCTCATTATTTAAGTCTCATTATATTAATTTTAATGCTGATCAGTATATTTTTAAATAAATACGAGAACTTTTTTAATCTCGTATTCATAATATAAAAAGTATTTTTACTAGCGTTTACTTAGATTCTGAATTTCATAAGGTAACCCAACATAATTTTCTGCTAATGTCATTTGTCCTGCTTCCGAACCCAATATATAGCTTAGTTCCGCTTGCTTGATCTTATGATCAAACTCACTTTCGGTTTCAAAACGATGTAATAAATGGGTCATCCACCAAGAAAAACGCTCTGCTTTCCAAACACGTTGTAAGCACTTTTCCGAATATTCATCAATCCCCTGCTCAGAGCCTTCTTGGTAGTACTGAATAAGTGCACTGGATAAATAAGCAATATCTGAGGCAGCGAGGTTTAAGCCTTTTGCCCCAGTTGGCGGCACAATATGCGCAGCATCCCCCGCCAAAAATAATTTTCCAAAACGCATAGGTTCTGTCACAAAGCTACGTAACGGCGCAATACTCTTTTCAATCGATGGACCCGTTACCAATTTTTTCTGACTTTCAGGATCTAAACGATTTTTCAGTTCATCCCAAAACTGTTCATCAGACCAGTGTTCGACTTTATCAGTAACTGG
Organism: Acinetobacter albensis; assembly: GCF_900095025.1. Classification (GTDB taxonomy): domain Bacteria; phylum Pseudomonadota; class Gammaproteobacteria; order Pseudomonadales; family Moraxellaceae; genus Acinetobacter; species Acinetobacter albensis. The sequence continues at coordinate 19,282 of NZ_FMBK01000016.1, forward strand.
AACTTGTAAATAATAGCGACTACGTGTTTCGGAGCGCATGCTGCATAGTGCAAAACCACGTTCAGATTGTACATAAATCAATTCATCCGCTACAGGTGGTACATCCGCCAGTACACCCAACCAACCAAATGGGTAAATTTTTTCAAAAGTCTTAACTTTATCTTCCGGTACACTGGCACGGCAAATACCATGGTAACCATCACAGCCTGCTATAAAGTCACACTCTATTTGATAAACCTGATTTTGATATGCAAAACTAACGGTCGGTTGATCATAGAAGTCATCAATTTTAACATTATGCGCTTCATAGAAAGAAACCAAATCCGCCTGTTCACGTGCCTGCATTAAGTCTTTAGTAACCTCAGTCTGCCCATAAACCGTCACTTGTTTACCACCAGTGAGTGCAGCTAAATCTACGCGGTGCTTTCGTCCTTGAGCCAGTATTTCAATACCGGAATGCGGTAATCCATGTGCTTTGAGATTTTGATCGACATCTGCTTTTGTCAGCAAATCTACAGAAACCTGTTCCAAGATGCCTGCACGAATGCGTGAAGCAACATAGTCTGCGCTACGTTGTTCTACAATAATGTGATCAATCCCTGCTTTATAGAGTAACTGTCCCAGTAAAAGTCCTGCCGGACCTGAACCAATAATCGCCACTTTGGTTTTTAAAGTTTGCATGACTTCATCCTTGTGTATTGATTATTTAAAATTACGTGCAGATGAGCTTTTAAACTATATAGAAAAATTAAAATTGACCGTATATCATTATGATTGTCCGATAGTCGGACAAAACCATCTCAACATTCTGGAAATAAATCATGGATGATCAACATCAGTATGTAGTACATCCTCATTCACAAGATGTGATTCGACATGCAGATTACATTGCAGGCTTGGCCAAAGGTTTACAAATATTAGAAGTATTTGGGGTTGATCGTCAGCGCTTGAACGTAACCCAAGTGGCTGAACGCACGGGCATTAGTCGTACTGCAGCTAGACGGCATTTAAAAACCCTGAAATTTTTAGGTTACTTACACACCGATGAGCATTATTTTTGGCTCACTCCGAGAGTATTACGCTTTTCTAGCGCTTATTTAAGCTCGGCACACTTACCTAAAGTAGCTCAGTCCTTACTTAACTTACTTTGCGCTCAAACCTCATTAACCTTCTCTATGGTGATTTTAGATGAACATGAAGTGGTCCCAATTGCACGTAGTGACCTACCCCCAAAAGACTATTTTAGAGTCAATCCTTATGGTATGCATTTAGGCAATCGCTTACCTGCACATGCCACTTCGACAGGCAAAGTTTTGTTGGCGGCTTTATCTTTAGAACAACAACAGATGTGGGTTGAAAAGTATGGGCTCAAACGATTAACACCTTTGACTATTACGGACAAAGAAATATTTTATACACAACTCAAAACGATTGCTTTATCAGATGCTTGTTTATCAAAAGAAGAACATGAACTAGGGATTATTGCACTGGCCGTACCCGTATTAAATACAAAAGGACAAGTGATTGGCGCTCTAAACTGCATGTCCCAAACCAACCTCACAAGCGAAGAATATTTGATTCAACAGGTATTGCCATTATTGCGTCAGACAGCCAATGAACTTCGTAGCTTAATTTAAAAAATAGTATATGAACCACTCTCGTGGAGGTAGCAATTTGATGCATTGAGCAATTGAAATGAAGATGGTTAAGCACCCCACCGAATTATTTCTCATGTATCCGTTGAAGGAAATTCTAGAGTGAATACTGAACGCTCTGTCAATTGAGCCAAAAATCTGAGTCGTTCACATTATTCATATTTGTAGATTGACTATTATAATCGTCAAGATAACTCAAGACTAAATGCTTTCATGCTACGACCTGCTGATGATCATTTGATATGAAATATAAAATTTAAGCAGTTTCCATCTCACCGACAGTGTGATAAGCACGATTAAAGTAAGCTAGACCATGTTCATGCTCACTGCGTTGAATTGCAACAGCACGACACATTAAAATAGTGTGCGTTCCGACTTCCTGAATGTGGTCGATTTCACAATCGAAACTCACCAAAGCATCTTTTAAAACAGGTGCACCAGTTTCTAATTGTGTCCATGTTGCATGCTTAAAGCGTTCCTCTGAACTAATTTTAGACGAAAATGCTTTAGACAGATGCTCATGATGAGCAGCCAACACATTCACTGTTAAAATTTTATTTTCAATAAAGTGTGCATGTGAGCTAGAGGCTTTATTCATGCAGACCAATAATGTTGGAGGGGTGTCAGTGACACTACACACAGCAGACGCAGTAAATCCGTGACGACCTGATGCACCTACCGTGGTCACAACATTGACTGCACTTGTTAAAAAAGACATTGCATTTCTAAAGTCTGTTGCTTCAATCATCACTTTGTTCCTAAATTGAACCGTAGCTTTTTTCGTATTGAGCTCTATCTTATGATTTCATAACATAGAGATGGTTTAAATGAGTTCTGCCATTACTTGCACTGCGTCTGCATTGATGTAAGGACTACCAGTTCGATCATAAATAATAAATTCAACAAACAGGTAACCCTTTTCATCTCACACTATAGCTAATTTCTATGTTGTGAGTTCTTTACGAATAATTTCTGCACCTGCACTTAAAGCATTCAGCTTGCCTCTTGCGACTTGGCGGGATAAAGGGGCCATGCCACAGTTGGTCGAAGGATAGAGTTTATCTGCATCAACAAACTGAAGTGCTTTTCGCAAAGTATTCGCGACTTCCTCTGGTGTTTCAATCGTATTGGTTGCGACATCAATAGCCCCAACCATGACTTTTTTACCGCGAATAAGTTCAATCAGATCCATGGGTACACGAGAGTTTTGACATTCAAGTGAAATAATATCGATTTTAGATTGTTGTAGCTTAGGGAAAGCTTCTTCATATTGGCGCCATTCTGAGCCCAACGTCTTTTTCCAATCTGTATTGGCTTTGATACCGTAGCCATAGCAGATATGAACAGCTGTCTCACATTTCAGGCCTTCAAGTGCCCGCTCTAGAGTCGCAACACCCCAATCATTCACTTCATCAAAGAATACATTAAAAGCAGGTTCATCAAACTGAATGATATCGACACCTGCAGCTTCTAATTCTCTTGCTTCTTGGTTGAGAATTTTGGCAAACTCCCAAGCGAGTTTTTCGCGGCTTTTGTAATGGTTATCATACAGGGTATCGATCATGGTCATCGGACCAGGCAGTGCCCATTTAATTGGCTGATCGGTTTGGCTACGTAAAAACTTAGCATCTTCTACAAAAACTGGCTTTTGGCGACTCACAGCACCAACGACTGTCGGGACACTGGCGTCATAACGATTACGAATTCGAACAGTCTCACGTTTCTCAAAATCAACACCATCAAGGTGCTCAATAAACGTGGTGACAAAATGTTGGCGAGTTTGTTCGCCATCACTAACAATATTAATCCCTGCATGTACTTGTTCTTGCAATGATAAACGCAAAGCATCTTGCTTGGCTTCAATCAGTTGCTCACCTTCTAACTTCCAAGGTGACCAAAGTTTCTCTGGTTCTGCAAGCCAAGACGGTTTTGGTAAGCTACCAGCAGTTGAAGTCGGTAATAATATTTTCATCATAATCTTCTATATTTCGGTTAATTAAGCAGCATTTTGTTTGGCGGTGTAGCTCTTAGCCCATTGCGCAAGAATTTCTTGGTACGGTTTGATGAACTGCTCTTCAGTAAATTTGCCTTGCTTAACTGCCAATTGGCTACGTTCTTCACGGTCATACACAATTTGAGTCAATGAATAATCTTGGTATTTCAAACTTGGTTGATACACTAGACCTGCCGCTGAATTGGCATTGTAAATTTCAGGACGGTAGATCTTTTGGAATGTTTCCATCGTGCTAATCGCACTGATCAGCTCAAGATCGGTGTAATCATCGACCAAATCACCGCTAAAATAAAATGCTAAAGGTGCAACACTGTTTGCAGGCATGAAATAACGAACAGTTAAACCCATTTTCGCGAAATATTGATCTGTCGGCGAAAATTCATTTTGTTGGTACTCAACACCCAAAACAGGATGCTGATTTGCAGTGCGATGATAAGTCTTACTGCTTGAAACACTAAGACAAATGACAGGTGCTTTATTAAATTTTGCCTTGTATGCCTCTGAATTTACAAAATATTGAAACAGCTTACCGTGTAAATCGCCAAAATTTTCTGGGGTACTCAATTTGGTTTGATTTTTATTATGCTCGGGCAATACCACACTAAAATCATAGTCACGCACATATGAAGAAAAACTATTTCCGACCATGCCTGCAAGGCGTTGATTATTTTTGTGATCCACAATATTGGTTTTCAATATTTCAATCGCTGGAAAGTTTTCACCGTTGCCCTCAATATCAATATCAACGGAAATAATTTCAAGTTCGATAGAATAACGATCTGCTTTAGGATTATCCCAATGTGCTAAGCTATTGAAGCGATTGTTCATCATTTTTAAAGTTTTGCGCAAGTTCTCTTGGCGACTCTCTCCTCTCGCCAAATTCGCAAAATTGGTCGTAAGACGGGTATTGTCTGAAGGGCTATAGTTTTCATCGAAACTGATGCTCTTAATCGAACATGTAAATTCTTTACTCATGGTGATCTGCTACCCTAATTTCTTAGATAAAACCTGAACTTCTTTATGCAGTAATTTATACCTGAAACATTACATGAATAAAAATGATTTTATCTAACACCAAGATGAGTAAAATTCATGTTTGTTCTTTTGTTTATTAAATAAGCATTAAAAGTAGACCGTTTGTTACACACCATATTGAATACGTAAAGTCAGTAAACTTGCATGAAATAGTTAAAATTAAAGGTTTGATATTGATCATGCCAGATGTCGGATAACAGCATGTAGAATGAAAATGGCCAAAAAATGCAAGACTTATCAAAATACGTGTATAGAAAATTCTGCTTCAATAAAGTAGAAACAATCCTGTGTTTAGCTTGATAGAGTTATTTAAAAGATAATTTTATTGCCTAATTAGTAAGGCTTAGCATTTACACCAGATACGGATGATGAAGCGTTTAAAACTAGACCTAATAAATGTACTTCATCTTAACTTTAGAAAATATCAGCACCCGCAATAACTAAACTTAAACCTTGATTGATAAATACCAATTTTTTTAGCAACGGATTTTATCTACTTTAAGAGAGATGAATGGAATCAATTTCTGCTTTAAAATTTGGGGTTCACTGAACTACTTTTATAAGCTGTAAGGTGCATAAATACATTCACGATCACCCCAATCTAAAAAAAATCTAAGGTCATTTTCAGTATAGTCTATCCGCTAAAAGTGCTTGAACCAGTTTTCAGAATCAATATACAAAGTACCTCTCAAATGAGATTAATCAGATTTCTCCACCTGATGCCGCAATTAACTGTGCTGTATTTTTAAGTTGTAATTGCATGAGTTCTAAAGCTGCTTGTTCGGCTTGCAGTCTTAAATTTTGAGCGTTCACTACTTCTAGGTAGCTGACTAAACCTGCATTATAACGTCGCTTAACGACTCGTTCATTTTCCACAGTCAACGCAGATAATTTAGCTTGCTCCATCTGCTGCTGCCTGAAACTAGCAGACTGCATCAGCGCATCTTCGACTTCTTTCCAACCGTTGAGTACAGCCTGCTTATAAGCTGCAGATTTTTCATCATAATTTGCTTGTGCTGCAGCTATTTCGGCTTTCCTTTTGCCGCCATCCCACAATGCAGTAGCAGTTTTCAGTCCAGCCGACCACAAATACTGTGGAGACTGCAACAATTGATTAAAAATTTGACTATTGACGGTGCTGTTTAAACCAATACTGACATCTGGCAGCCATGCAGTTTGCGCCAATCCAAGTTGTGCATGTGTAGCAGCTAAATCACGTTCAGCACGTATTACATCAGGCCGCTGTATTAATAAACGACTAGGAAGTTGTGTCGGCAGCTTCGGTACTTGAAACACTATTTTTTGTGGCAACAGTTGAAATTGAACAATGCTCAGACCCTGTAGCGTTGCCAAAATACTTTCTTGTAAGTGCCGTTCTCTATGTATTTCTATTTGCTGTATTTGTACCTGTTTTAACTGGGTTTCGGCCTGTATAACATCTGCACGTGCAATCAGCCCTGCCATATACTGATTTTTTAGAATTTCCACTGAACGAGTATAACTGTGCTGCGTTTGCTGGAGAATATTGATTTGCGTATCCAGTATGCGAACATTCCAATAGGCTTCTGTGGCCAGTAGCTGCTGACTTAATTTGACCGCCTGCAATTCTGCATCTGTGGCTTCAAGATTGGCTTGCTGACCTTCTAAACCCTTACCTACCCGTCCCCATAGATCTAATATCCAACTGGCCTGGACTTCGCTGCCGAATTGGCTATTTGATGCTGTATTTTTGCCACCGCTGCGATTTACAGCGGTATTCAATGACAGACTTGGCTGGCGGGCAGCCTGCTGTTGTTCCAGCAATGCATTGGCGTAACGGAAACGAGCCTGTGCCTGCTGTAAGCTTAAGTTTTCCTGATTCAACTGCTGCATGATCTGGCTGAGGATTGGATCATGATAAATCTGCCACCATTTCGCACCAGTCGGCTGCAATGTGTTGGTTGCTGTCCAGTTTAAATCGGCATATTTATACTGTTCATCTACTTGAACTTTAGGCACTTGATATTCTGGCGGACGCAGAACAGCAGTCGAAGTACATGCGGTGAATATGATTAGTCCGCTGAGACAAATTGCATTTTTATAGAACAAACTCTGCATCCCACTTTATTCCTATTTTCCTAAATTTAAAGCATTTTTTATATTCAAATATTGTACTCGCTGTGCTATTTTTTCCAGCAATAGATACATGATTGGCGTGGTGTATAGCGTTAGTAGTTGCCCCAGTGCCAAGCCGCCAACAATCACAACACCTAGAGGCTGACGAAATTCTGCACCTTCGCCCCAACTGAATGCCAAAGGAATTGCACCCAACAGAGCTGCTGTATTGGTCATTAAAATTGGGCGAAAGCGCAATGCAGCGGCTGACAATACTGCGTCACGGGCAGATTTACCTGCACGACGTTCCTGCAAAGTAAAATCAATCAACAGAATGGCATTTTTCACTACAATGCCAATCAACAGGAACATGCCCAGCAGCGCAATTAAGGTAAATTGAAAATCAAATAGCCACAGCGTTAGCAATCCACCTAAAGCGACAGCTGGAATCGTAGATAAAATCGTCAGAGGATGAATTACACTTTCATATGTCACCCCTAGTAGGATATAAATCAAACTAATCACCGCTAGAATGAGTAATGGTGTACTTAATCCTGCCTGTAAGCTGTCTGCTTCAACATCTTTATCTGCGGTTATGAAAATCTCATTCGGTAGCATGATATTTGGCAAAACAGCTCGAATGGCTGCATCTGCCTGTTCAGCGCTGTAGCTTTGCTTTATCACATATCCAATACCCATGGCAGCATACTGGTTACGTCGATAAATTCGGTCATTGCTTATGCCATAAGACCAGGTAGCGAAGTTACTGAGTGGTACATATTCACCGTGTTGATTCGGAACTTTCACATTGGTTAGCGATTCTGGCTGTTGGGTAAAGTGCTGATCAACTTCCATCACCACATGGAATTGATTACTTTGGTCGTAAATGGTAGAAATCTGCCGCTGTGAGAATGAATTATTCAGCACGCTAGAAATACTTTCAATGTCTACGCCTAAACGCTGTGCTGCTTCTCGGTCAATATCTAGCATGACATGCTGCGCACCTTCATCACCTGCAGTTTCAACTTCTTCAAGTTGCGGCAATTTCTGCATCGCTTGGGCAACTTTGGGCGCCCATTCGCGTAGCAGCGCAACATTATCTGATTGGAGCAGAAGCATATGATCTTGTCCGCTACCACTGGAAAATGGATCATCCAGTTCAAGCTCCTGCTCGACCCATGCTGAAAAAACCGCACCAGCCTGCCATGGCGCATTCTGCTTTATTCGCTCGACAATTTCATGTGAAGTTTTACCCTCACGCTCAGCTTTGGGCTTAAGGTTCACCATTAAAAAGGAATTACTTATTCCTCCAGCCCCCCCCGATGTACCGATCACATCCTTAACGGCTGGATCACGTAATAGACTTTGGCTAAACGCTGCAATTTTGGGTTGCATGATCTGAAAAGAAAATCCGTCATCGCCTCGGATAAATGCTACAACTCGTCCAGTATCCTGTTCAGGTAATACCCGTTTAGGCAGTGCTTGATACAAGTAGGCCGATGCTGCTATAGCACCACTCCACAATATAATCACCACATAGCTATGCCTGAGCATCCATTTTAAGGAATGAAAATAACCATGACTGAGCTTCTGCATGCAGCCTTGGCTGATTCGGTATAAAGTATTGTTTCTAGCACTTTCAATTGGTTTCAGGCAGCGAGCTGACAAGCTTGGCGTGAGTACTAAAGAAATGAAAACCGATAAAAGCACGATAAACACCAGCGTTAATGAAAATTCTCTGAACAGTCGTTCAATCACGCCCCCCATAAACAACACGGAAATAAAAATCACCACTAAAGCCAAATTCATGGCGATTAAGGTTAGGCCCACTTCCTGAATACCTTTGAGCGCAGCTTGCACAGGTGACTCATCCTGTTCAATGTGGCGCTCAATATTTTCCAGCACGACAATCGCATCATCCACCACCAAGCCAATCGCTACAATTATCGCCATAATGGATAGATTGTTTAGGGAGAAGCCAGCCAGATAGATCAAGCTGCATGCGCCAATCAGTGTAACCAGCATCGCAATACTAGGGACCAGTGCACTTTGTAGGCGTCCCAGCATCAATGCAACTACCATAATCACCAACAGCATTGAAAAAACTAAAGTATCACGTGCTTCATTCAGTCCAGAGCGGATAATTTCTGAACCATCCATCACAATATTGAGCTGGGCATCGGTGGGAATCTGTGAACGTAGCTGTGGTAGTTTCTGTTTAATTTTTTCAATCACAGCTACAGTATTGGCATTCGGTTGCCGACTAATTTTAATAATCACCGCAGGATCGCCATTATGAAAACCGCTGACATAACGGTTTTCTACAGCATCCTGAACCTCTGCTACATCTTTAAGCCGAACGACAGTCTGGCCATGCTGATGGATGACCAAATTGGCAAAATCCGCTGCATTTTTCAAATTGGTCGAAAGTGCCACTTGCCAACGCAGCTGCTGAGTTTCCACTATGCCCAAAGCCTGCACTGTATTACTTTTGACAACCACTTCACGGACTTGTTCTAGCGATACGCCTTGTGAAATGAGTGCATTTGGATTCAAGATAATCCGTACCGCTGGCATTGATGCCCCGTCAATGCTCACATCACCAACACCGTTGATTTGTGCTAGATTCGGTTGTAGCTGGTTACTGGCAATTTCATACAGTTTGCCTGCCGATAAGTATTTTGAGCTAAACGCCAAATAAAAAATTGGACTTTGGCTTGGATTGATCTTGAAATATTCAGGTGGACTGGGCATGCCTGAAGGCAGCTGCGGCATAGCGGTATTGATAGCGGCCTGCACTTCCCGTGCAGCTTCATTGATGTCAATATCCAAATCAAAATGTAGTATTACCTGCGTTGCACTTTGGTTGCTGGATGAGTTAATGCCTTTCACTCCCGAAACACCCATCATGGCGCGTTCCAAGGGTGTGGCGACCGTAGCTGACATACTTTCAGGGCTAGCCCCGGGCAAGCTGGCCCGAACCACAATAGTAGGAATATCCGCTTGAGGTAAGGCCGCGACCGGTAAGCGAAAATACGCCAATATACCCAGCAGTATAATCGCAATGGATAGTAAGATAATGCCCACTGGACGGTGAATAAGAGTGGAGTGTAAGCTCAAGGCGCATCTCCAGTTTCATTCATGACTGATCCAACTGGCTGGACTTTTTGATGCGATCTTTGCAAGCGATCAAAGAATAGGTAAACCACAGGTGTGGTAAATAAGGTCAGCAGCTGGCTCAAAATCAATCCGCCCACCATCACAATACCTAAAGGTTGACGCAGTTCAGCGCCAGAACCTGAAGCCAGCATAAGTGGAATGGCACCTACGAGTGCCGCAAGCGTAGTCATGAGAATTGGCCTAAATCGAATTAAGGCAGCTTGATAAATTGCTTGTTGTGCTGAAAGACCTTCATTACGCTGTGCATCTAAAGCAAAATCCACCATCATAATTCCATTTTTCTTCACCAAACCAATCAATAAAATGATGCCAATTAAAGCAATCATATCCAACGGACGGTTGACTATAAAAAGCGCCAGCAATGCACCAATAGCCGCCGAAGGTAAAGTCGAAAGAATGGTAATCGGGTGAATAAAGCTTTCATACAATATGCCTAACACCAGATACATGGTTACGATGGCAGCCAGTATCAGCCAAAAAGTATGCTGTAATGAGTTTTCAAAGGCCGCCGCTGTACCTTGCAGCTCTAGGCTGACTCCTGCTGGTAAATTCAGAGTGTTTTCAACACGGCGTATGGCCTGAATTCCTTCACCTAAAGAAATTCCCTGTGCTAAGTTGAAAGATATGTTATATGCTGGGAACTGCGCCTGCTGTTGCAAAATAACGGGAGTACGCTTTTGTACAATCTCAGCCACCGAACTGAGCAAAACGGATTCACCGCTGGCATTTTGGATATAGGTTTGATTCAGCGCATCCATCCCTTGCGTCAAACCGGGGGCAAGTTCCAACACAATACGGTACTGATTCGCCTGCGTATATAAAGTGGCAATTTGGCGTTGTGCAAACAAATTCTGTAAAGCTTGACTGATATCCTCAATAGTTAGGCCTAAGCGGGCAGCTGCATCGCGGTTAACATCAATAAATGCTTGTAGCCCTTGACCACCATCGTCAATGGCTACGTCCGAGAACTCTGACTGTTGGCGTAAGGCTTCTACAAAGATAGAACTAAACTGCTGCAAATCTTCAGCTTTAACCGCGGTTAGACTGAGCTGGTATTGGGTACGACTGATTTTGTCCTCAATACTCAGCTCCTGCACGGACTGCATCCAGCCTTTAATTCCCTGTACATGGTTGAACTGATGTTTTAAACGTACCATCACTTGATCCGCACTGTCGCGATCGTGATGTGCTTTTAAGTTAATAAGAATGCGTCCATTACTGAGTTTAGGATTCTGCGCATCAATACCGATAAATGAAGATAAGCTCTCAACGGCAGGATCTTTTAAAATCTGGCTGGCTAGCGCCTGCTGCCGTTCACTCATTACTCCAAAAGAAATATCATCTGGTGCTTCAGTTATCACTTGTATGACGCCACTGTCCTGTATTGGGAAAAAACCTTTAGGAATCACCCAGTACAATATGCCAGCCAAAACTACTGTGCCAAGCATCACTGCTAATGTTAGTACCTGATGCCGAAATACCCACTGTAACGCCTTGCCATAATGTTGAATAATCCGGTCCAAACTCCAGCGGCTGCGGCGCGGCGCATGCTTTGCATCTTTAAGCAAATAAGCACACATCATGGGAGTCAGGGTTAAAGAGATAACCAGTGATAAACCAATTGCCGCAGCCAAAGTTACAGCAAATTCATGGAATAGTCTGCCTACAACATCGCCCATGAATAGCAACGGAATCAACACAGCAATGAGCGAGATGGTTAAAGAAATTAAGGTAAATCCAATTTCTTTTGATCCGTTGAGCGCGGCCTGCATTAGACTTTCACCAGATTCGCGATGACGAGCAATATTCTCCAGCATCACAATCGCATCATCCACTACAAATCCTGTGGCAATGGTTAAAGCCATCAACGTCAAGTTGTTTACCGAGAAGCCAAGAAAATGCATCAAAACAAAGGTGCCAATAATGGACAATGGCACCGCGATGCTCGGAATAATAGTGGCAGATAAGTTTCTTAAAAACAGAAATGTCACCATCACCACAAGGCAAACAGCAAAGACCAGCTCTTTTTGCACATCCTGAATAGCACTGCGTATACTTTCCGTGCGGTCTGTCAGTACTCTAATTTGTACATTTTCAGGCAGATTACGCTGTAATTCTGGCAAAACCTGCTTAATTTGATCAGCTACATCTATAACATTGGCATTCGGTTGACGCTGTATATTAACCAAAATGGCCGACTGACTGTCTGCCCATGCTGCCATGTAGCGGTCTTCACTACTCTCGATCACCTGTGCTACATCTTTCAGACGGATTGGTGCACTGCTATTCCAGCGTAAAATTAGATTTTCATAATCCGCAATAGAGCGAATTTGTTCGTTTGCATCCAACATGGTGGTGCGGTAAGGCCCATCAAAACTACCTTTGGGCTGATTGGAATTCGTTGCATTGATTGCGACACGGATATCCTCAGCACTCATTTTATAAGATGCAAGCGCAGCAGGATTTATTTGCACCCGTATAGCTGGACGTTGTCCGCCAGCAAGGCTGACCATACCTACTCCAGAAAGCTGTGAAAGCTTCTGTGCCACTCGCGTATCCACCATGTCATAGACGGTGGGGAGTGCTAAAGTCTTGGAGCTAATGGCCAATGTAATAACAGGAACATCTGCTGGATTGACTTTGCGATAAATCGGCGACGTCGGTAAATCGTTGGGTAGTTTGCTGCTGGCTGTGCTCAGCGCAGATTGCACTTCCTGCTCGACCACACCCAATTCTGCGCTCAGATCAAATTGTAAAGTGATCACTGATGCACCAACCGAGCTGGTCGAAGACATTTGCTTCAGACCAGAAATTTTACCCATCTCACGTTCTAACGGCATCGTCATTGTGCGCTGTACGGTATCTGGATTGGCCCCCGGCTGAAAAGTATAGATTTGAATAATCGGATAATCCACTTGCGGCAAGGCGGAAACTGGTAGAAGGCGCCAGACCAACAAACCACTGAATAACAGTGCTAGCATGAGCAACACTGTTGCAACTGGGCGTAGAATGAAGAAACGTGAAATATTCATGCTTTATCCAGTGGCCGATCGTGTTGAAGTCGCTTTTATATTTTCCTTCACAATTTGTACTTCATGCCCCTCAGAGAGTCGGTCAATACCCTCTAAAACCACGCGCTCAGTTCCGTTTAACCCAGTTAAAATTTCGGTTTGTCCTTGTGAAGTCACACCTAACTTCACTATGCGTATTTCAGCTTTATTTTGAGTATTAATCACATAGACATAGGTGCCTTTTGCGCCATGCTGAATAGCATCACTGGGGATACTGACCGCATCTTGAATGGTGTGAGCATTCAGACGGATATTGACAAACTGGTTTGGAAACAGCGCATCATCGCGGTTATCGAATACTGCTTTTAATTTTAAGGTGCCAGTATTAAGGTCTATCTGGTTATCCAAAGCCTGCACCTGTCCTGAAGCCAATTGTTTTTGATCAGCTTTGTCCCATGCGCTGACTTGTGCTTTCTGTCCTTGACTGGATGCTCCACGTAAGATGTCTAAATAGTTTTCTGCGACCGCGAATTGCACATAAATTGGATGAACCTGCGTTACTGTGACTAAGCCTGCTTCTTCATTGGCTTGAATTAAATTACCAGCATCCTTCTGCTTAAATCCTACTCGCCCTGCAATAGGGGAATAAATTTTGGTATAAGACAGGTTCAGTTTCGCAGCATCCACTTGCGCCTGATTGGCTTGAATTTGCCCTTTTAACTGATTCACCAAAGCTTGTTGCTGCTCCACCTGTTGTTTCGCAATTGAGTCTTGCTTAAACAGCAATTGATAGCGCGCCAGCTCAGTCTCGGCATTGCGTAGTTGTGCCATATTCTGTTGCTGCGTGCCTTGTGCCTGAGCCAATGCCACCTTAAAAGGTGCTGGATCTATTTGTGCCAGTAACTGACCTTTGGCAACTAAATAACCTTCTTGAAAATAAATACCTTGCAGCGCGCCTGAAACCTGACTTTGAACATTCACCATATGTGCGGGAATAACAGTTCCAATTGCTTTCAATTCAACACTTAAATCACGGCGCTCGACTGCAACTACTCGTACGGGTACGGGCTTGCTCCATTGGCTGAATTCTTCTGTAGGCTGAGAAGACGCCGTAGCCCAATATCCATAGCCTGCGCATAACGCCAGAATAAGAATAAATCCGATTAAATATATAAATTTAGGGACAAGAGGCTTTTTTTTGTGGTTTAAATTTTCAGTTAGATCACTCATGAACAACACTTACCCATATATTCGAAAAAATTGCAGCCCAAGTACCAAACACAGCAAAACTATACAAAAATTTAAATTCAACTTGGGCCGATATGACTGAATAAAAATGATGCAGCCTGCGGCCGCAGTAGCAATGCCAAAGCATGCCGTAATCCCCACTGCGCCTCCCCATGCTAAAATGCTAGTACACAGCGCAAGTATCAAACAGCACCAGCCTAAGCCATAGCTGAGTTTGGCTAGCTTGAAAGAAAGTGCATGATTGAGGATTAATTTGGCATTACGTTCCATGGAAAAGTTCAATGCAAACATACCTAAATAACTGAGTAAGCAGGCAGTTGAGATATTGACTGTATCAAGGCTCATGACAACTCCTTACTGGTCTGAATTACATCCGACTGAACCTGTTTTGGCATGCGCTTCGCTTTAGGTACTGGTTTTTTTAAAATTACGTTACGCTTCAACCAAACTTTGTAGGTAGCCCATGCCAAAAGACTACCCAAAAACAGAAATCCAAGGTCAATGCTGGCCAATTCATAATCCTGATGCATGAGTGAAGCGGCTAAATGTCGTTCTGTCGTCAGCGCATTTAGGAGTGGCAGCAATAGATAAGCCAGAGAAGCAACGCTTAGAATTTCCAGCCAAGCGCGTGCAATTGGCCTGCACAACGCATAAAAGAAACTCAATGCTAAAGTGATATACAAACTGTGGATTTCCCAAGCAGCCCGATCAGCTAGATTTATGGGAATTAGGCGGTTAGCCCAAAAATAGACTGCAATTGCTAAAGGCAACCCCGCAATCATGGCAATGTTCAAGCGCTCTACCATTACATGACCAAAACTCATCCGCTCGGCTTTTAGCTGTTTTGTTCTGCGTTTTACCGTCCACAGTACTAAACCGGTCGCAACCATCGCTGTACCCAATAATCCAGTAATGACATAAAGCATCCGAATCAGCGGTGAAGCAAAAGAGCCTTCATGCAGCCCCAACACAGCCAAGGCAAATTGCATTGGTGCTTTGTCTTCATTGGAGGGATTTTCAATAATTTTTTTCCCGTTGGATAAATCAAAACTCAGAGATGCGCGCTGTCTGGCAATACTGTCATGACTAATTTGATAGAACTCTGCTTTAGGAGGTGCATCACCTTTGGCAGGATAGAAATTCACGCTGCCAATGCGATGTACTCCCCATTCTTGTTGCACTTGCTGCAATATAGGTTGGACTGGAACAAAATGCTGTGCGCTCTGCCCCATCGGCTTCGCAACATTTGATGCATTGGTATCAAAGCGCGAACTGGGATACAGTTCTGCATAGTAGCGCTCTGAATTTTTCTCGCCAAAACCGTAAACCATTGGCACGCCAAACGGCATATAGGCATTGGCAAAAAAAATTAGGCCGCTATAAGTGATCATCAAATAGAATGGCAAAGCGATCACGCTGATGACATTGTGTGCATCCAGCCATGAACGCTGGCCTTTGGCGGGACGGAAAGTGAAAAAGTCCTTGAAAATCTTTTTATGGGTGATGATGCCCGAAATAATCGCCACGAACATGAACATGGTGCAGATCCCGACAATGCGGATGGCCCAGTCATAAGGAAGATAATGCAAAGCATAATGCATGCGGTACAGCGCATCGCCGCCACCAGTTTCCCGCGGCTTGAGCTGCTGCGCCGGCGGCTGCCCACTATTAATATCTAAAACTTGAGTACGGTATTCGCCGTAGCGTTGGCCTTCTTGCGCGGGCAGCGACCAGTTCACGGAGAATTCATCTCGGTCGCGAGCACTTGACATTAAATTGATGCCCCAACGTTCAGCCTGCTGTGCTTCCGGCAGTTGCTTCAAATAAGCATAGGCTTTACCCAATTGATCTGCTTCCGCTGGAACGGCTGCAGTCTGCATAGCCCTTTCCGGCTGCATCCAACGGGTCAGTTCAATCTGCACATAACCTGCTGTTCCAGTTAAAAACACAAAGAACAGTACCCAGCCGACCACCAAGCCAGTCCATGTATGCAACCAAGCCATGCATTGGCGGAAGCCTTCCTTCATAGTGTTCCCCACGGCTTGAGCAATACCGCCAACAAACCTAGGCCCGCAATGCAGCCTAAAGTCAGGCAAAACGCATGCAATGCATTTTTAATACTGAATATAGCCAAGATAAAAATCAGCCACACTATAAAACTCATCTGCAATCCAGCATATACAGCAAGAGCCAACTGTTCTGGAAACATAAGTCCAACCACTGGCACGGTTAAGTTGGCAATACAAAAACCGCCCAAGGAGGCAAGCAAAATACGCAGCAGTACCATAAAGCGGTAGCGCTGCTGATCATTAAGTTTAGAAATCACGGGCTTCATCTATTTATTCACTACTGACATGCAGAAACTTCTGTATACCCATTACGGGTATTTACTACTAAGACGAATGAAAAGAAAAAACAGCTCACAATAAATGTTGCGATTTGTAATTTTTAGTTGTTGTGTTTAATAATGATTATTATTAACATTATCAGGTAAACCTTCACCTCCTAATTTTCAGGACAAATTTTAGGATTGTTGTCTCAAGCCAATAGGCAAAAATATGAATCTGAATGTACAAAAACAGCTATGGCTCAGCCACGTTTATCAAACGCATCAAACTACATTATTGTCTTGGTTTAAGCATAAACTTCAGCATCACCATCAATCAGAAGATTTAAGTCAGGAAGTTTTTTATCGCGCTTTAAAAAGTAATTATTGTTTTACGAGCATTAAAGAACCGCAAGCGTGGTTAATGGGTATAGCGAAACATGTGATCATTGACCATTGGCGTCGTCAACATATTGAACGTTTATATTTAGAAGCACTGGCCTATTTACCCGAAGAATTTTATCCTTCCGCTGAGCATGAGGTTTGTATTCGCGAAACTTTATATCAAGTTCATCTCATGCTAGAAAAACTCCCACAACGTACAGCTCAAGTTTTTTTATTATCGCAATTAGATGGTTTGACTTATTATACGATTGCTGAAAAATTAGGTATTTCTGAAGCGACGGTTAAACGCGATATGAAACAGGCTTTCCTTGCCTGTATAAATCTTTATAATTCCGAACATTAATTCAATTTCATCTGGGTATTTATGTCTGCTCCTCAGCCCATTCCTGAGCATGTTATAGATGAAGCTACAGATTGGCTGGTCTTGTTGAATTCAGGGGAAGTCACTGAACTGCAACTTCAACAATTCGAGCAATGGAAAGCAGAAAAACAACAAAATGCTTTAGCTATTCAGTACATTGAAAGGCTGACTCAGGGCCTATCTAACCTTCCTTCAAACTTTCAACCTGAACTTTTAGTGAGTTCCGAAAAAAAATTTCATTCAGCGCTTAAAAGAAATATTTTACTTAGTCTTTCTGGATTATTTCTTCTTGGGTTTCTAGCCTCTTGTATTTCGTGGGAAAAATGGCAAGCGGATTATCATACTGAAGTAGGTGAAATTAAATCAGTACTTTTAGAAGATGGTTCACAACTAATTTTATCCAGTGACAGTTATGTCAAGATTAAATTTTCAACACAAAAACGTCAGGTCAAATTAATTGAAGGTGAAATTTATATTCAAACCGCCAAGGATCAACAAAAGCATTATCGTGCTTTTATTGTGGAGACACAGGATGGTCAAGTTGAAGCTTTAGGTACACAGTTTACGGTTCGTCAGGAAAATAGTCACAAAACAAAAGTAAGTGTTTATCAACATGCTGTCGCGGTACACGCAGAGCAGTTGACAGAAAGCCATGTTATTCACCAAGGTCATCATGTGGTTTTTGATAACCAATATATTTCAAAATCGACTGCTTTACAAAATGAGCATCCTTATTGGACTCAACGACTTTTAGTGGTTGAAAAATGGCCATTAGAAAAAGTGTTATCTGAACTCTATCGTTATAAGAAAGGAACTTATTTTTTGGATGAAAGTCTTAAAGCAATCCCCGTTTCTGGTGTTTTTTCACTACAAAATACACAGCAAAGTTTAGAAACATTGGCTTATTCACATCAACTTGACTTGAATTTTTATAGTCCTTATGTGCTGAAGATTAAAAAAAAGATAAAAAATTGACCTTTTTTTCTGCTACATCCGACTTATAGAGAAATACACTCTTAATCGAGAAACAGCATGAAGGATTATCAGGCAAAAAATACCTTGGCAATGGCTATACGGGCAGTATTATGGGGAATGCCCTTAGTTGTAAGCAGCTTTACTCCCACTGCTCTCTATGCGGCCAATATATATGCTATTTCGATTGCTCATACTTCCCTTGACCAATCTCTTAAACAGCTTGCTATTCAAACAGGAACAACCATTAGCTATGATGCCGCATCCCTCTCTAAAATAAAGAGCGCAGCACTTAAGGGAAATTATTCTGTAGATCAAGCATTGGCTTTATTATTGCAACCAAATCAGTTAAATTCCGTGAAAACATCCAGTGGCGGCTATAGTATTCAAGCTCAAATCAATACTGCAAAATATCAAATTTCCAATCAGAATCAAGCAAATGAAAGTTCAGTTACAGGAACAGATTCGGCACAATTAGCAACCATTTCTTTAACGGCAAATCAAGGAAAGTCTCTAACAACCGAAGGCTCTGGTTCATATACAGCAAAAGCAACCACTGCATCAACAGGCTTGGCACTGAGTCTAAAAGAAACACCACAATCTGTAAGTGTCATGACACGTCAACAAATGGATGATCAAAACTTAACTCAAATTACTGACGTGGCCAATCAAGTCGCTGGTTTGACTGTAAATCAATCGGGTAATGTAGGGTCAGATAGTTCACCCATCTATGCACGTGGGAAAAGTGTTGATAGTTATTTACTCGATGGGGTGAAATTACTCAGTACGTATTCTTCTATTTTTCAAAGCCAAGATACTGCTCTTTTCGACCGAGTTGAAGTCGTTCGTGGTTCAACAGGCTTAATGACGGGTGCTGGAACGGCGAGTGCCAGTATTAATATGGTCAGAAAGAAACCATTACAAGACTTTAAAGCGTCTGTAAGTGCAGATGTCGGTTCTTGGAATTCATATCGTACTGATCTGGATGTGTCTTCCCCGCTTAATGACTCAGGCAGTGTTCGGGGGCGTACAGTCTTTGCTTATCAAAATTCAGATTCCTATATAGATCGTTTTAATGAAGAACGTAAAATTGCTTATGGTGTTGTTGAAACAGATCTAACTGAAAATACTCAAGCGAGTTTAGGTTTAAGTTATCAACAAATTTATATCACAGGTCAAGCACGTGGCGGGTTACCCGCGTTTAATAGCGATGGAACACGGACAAACTGGTCGCGCTCTGATTCAGCTGCACCCAATTGGTCATATTCTGACAGAGCAACCACTTCAATATTTGCAGACGTGAATCATCAATTGTCTGATCATTGGAAATTAAAAACATCTTTAGCGCATATTATTACAGAGTCAGATGAATTGGTGGGTTACGCCAGTGGAGGAACACCCAATAAAGACACTGGAAGCGGTGTTTCACTTTATTCAACCCATTGGGCATATAAGCCCATCCAAAATTTATTCAACATCACATTAAATGGCTCATTTGACTTATTGGGGCAAACGCATGACCTTGTTGTGGGTTCAACCTTAACAAAAAGTAGTAATAGTCAGCCCTACTTCACCAATTGGTGGATTGATGGATGGAGTGGAACGATTAAAAATATTTATGAATGGGATGGCAATACACCTAGCCGTCCTTACAATCCTGCTGTAGGTTGGACAAAAGAAGATAATACAAGCTCATCAATATTTGCAGCTGCTCACTTTAAATTGAATGATGACTTGGCATTATTGGTAGGTTCACGATTAGAAAACTGGAAACTTAAAAAAGAAAATAATAATTATAAAGAAAATACGATTACCACCACAACGCGACAAGAAAATAATAAAATTATCCCCTATATCGGTCTCATTTATGATTTCAATGATTATTGGTCAGCCTATACCAGCTATACCAATATCTTTTCACCTCAAGATAGAAAAACTTTGGCTGGTAATTATATCGATCCATTAGACGGAAATAGTACTGAACTCGGTATAAAAGGTGCTTTTTTTGATAATCAATTCAATATTGGCGTGGCAATATATGAAACTCAAGAAGATAATCTGGCGGTTGCTATCCCAGACAATTCAAATGGTTCTAAAGTGCTTGCTCCAGATGGTTCCCAAGCTTACCGAGCCGAATCTGGAACAAAAACTCGCGGTTTTGAATTAGAGGCAACTGGAAAATTAAGTGACACTTGGCAAATTTCGAGCAGTTTTTCGCGAAATTTAAGCAAAGATAGTAAAGGAAATTTATTAAATCCAAATATTCCAAGCAATACAGCCAAAATTTTTACGACATATACACTCCCTTACTTGGATGAAGCAATCACGATAGGTGGTGGTATTCGTTGGCAAAGTGAAATCCATTCTGCAGATCGAAAATTCACACAAGGTGAATATAGCGTTGTAGATTTAATGGCACGCTATAAAATAATGAATAATTTAACGGCAAACTTAAATTTAAATAATATTTTTGATAAAAAATATTATTTAACAACAGGTAACAGTTATTATGGTGCACCCACCAATTTTAGAGTTGGGTTAAAATATGATTGGTAAGTGATCATATTATTGCAAGGATTTAATAGGCATCTTTGGGTGCCTATTTTTATTTCACTCAAGATTAATTTGATTAAATTATAAATTAAAAAAAACTACAGAATAAATGAGCTTTTATTTGTACTTGTTCGACTTATTAGAGAAACATACTCGCAGACGAGAAATCTCATGAAGGAATATCGAGTAAATAATGCATTGGCCCTTGCCATGCAGACCATTTTTTTAGGCATACCACTCACTGTATGTAGCATGACAACAACATCTATATATGCAGCGACTGAACATAATATTTACATTGCAAAAACTTCACTTGATCAAGCTCTAATAGATTTGGCCATACAATCAGGTATTACGATTAGCTATGATTCCGTTACTCTTTCTAAATTGCAAAGTTCGGGCTTAAGTGGTCATTATTCAACTGAGCAAGCTCTGGTATTATTGTTAGCACCACATCACTTACAACCAGTAAAAATAGCCACTGGTGGATATGGTATTCAAGCCAAGGTCATCACAGAAAAAAAAGATGCTCAAATAGTGCAATTAGCACCGATTTATAGCCAAGCGGCTCATTTAAGCAATAAAAACCTCGTATCCGGCAGTGAAAATGAATTCGGGGTATCTCAATTACCCACTATTTCAATGGTTGCAGCTTCTGACAAACATATGGTTAATGTTGGAAAATCAGCACAAAACTTAAAAGAAGTGCCCCAATCCGTCACGGTCATCTCGCGTGAACGTATGGATCAACAAGGTTTAAAAACCTTAGATGATGTGATGCTGCAAACCACAGGTGTGACACGAGAACAACTCTGGTTAAATAACAACTATAGTTCTCGTGGTCTAAAAATAGAAAATATCCGTTACGATGGCGGTGGTACATCAAGCGTTCAGGATAGAAACAATAATGCAGACATGGCGCAATATGAATCCGTGGCTTTACTTCGTGGTGCTGACGGGCTATTTGGTGCAGGAGAAGCTGGCGGGGTCATTAATCTAACCTCAAAACGCCCCAAGGCTGAAACTGAAATCAATTCTACTCTAAGCATCGGTAGCTGGAATAATTATCGTGCTGAAATTGATGGCACAGGCACGTTAAATACTGAGCAAACTATTCAAGGCCGTGCTGTTGCGGTTTTCCAAGACCAAGACTTTTTCTATAAGCCGACTCATAACCGCCGTGAAATGTTATACGGAGCACTCAACTTTGAACTGAGCCCACAAACCACTTTATTTACGGGTGCAAGTTACCAAAAAGATAAAACCGATGCTTTTAATGCCAGTTTACCCCGTTGGCAAGATGGCGAAGATTTGAATTTACCACGTAGTACAACCATGGGCGCACCTTGGGGATGGATGGAACGTGAAAATATTTCTCTGTTTGCAAATGTACAACATGTATTTAATGACGACTGGAAAACGCAATTTAATGTCCGTCACAATATTGGTGATGATGGGATTAATACTGCCGAAATGGAAGGTGCTGTCAACTATGAAACCCTTGAAAGTCAATGGTGGCGTAACCAAAGTAAAACTGATTTTAAAGAAACCACTGTCGATTTAAACCTACAAGGCAGTTTTAATTTATTTGATCAAAAGCATGATGTGATTTTAGGTATTGACCACAGTAACAGCACGAAGGACTATAAAGAGAACTGGATTTACTATGGAAATGGTAATGCTTTTGAACATGTTGCTCCACCAGAATGGGCTTATCCGCCAACTGAGTGGGAAACCATAAATCAAACAACCAATAAAAAAACGGGTTTATATGGTTCGCTACGTTTCCGTCCAGTTGAAAATCTTGCGCTGATTACTGGTGGACGCTATATTTTAAAAGATGATAATAATGTTCATAATTTTAAAGCCCCCACTGGCAGCAACCCCGATACAAGGACATTACAAGACAAACTATTTATTCCTTATTTTGGCATTGTCTATGATGTGACCGATGTAACAACACTGTATGCGAGTTCAACGGAAATTTATAAAAGCCAAGCCAACTTGTTGGATGTTAACAATCAACCTTTAGAGCCGATTACAGGTACAAACTATGAAATAGGGATTAAATCGACCTTATTTAATGATCAATTGAATACCAGTTTTGCTTTATACCAACTCAAGAAAGAAGGTGAAGGGAATAGAATAAGTGGAAATTGGAGTAGTCCTTGCTGTTATATCGATAGTGGTTTATATGAAAGCAAAGGTTTTGATATTGAAGTAAATGGCAACATCACACCTGAATGGGACATGTCTATAGGCTATACTTATAACGACAATGAAAATAAAAACAATATCAGTAAGTCACTCAATAGTTACACACCTAAACACCTCCTCAAAATTTGGACAAATTACAAATTAGATCAATTCGTGGAGGGGCTTGAAGTTGGTGGCGGTTTAACAGCACAAAGTAAAAATTATAAAGATGGTTGGGTTCAAGCATATAACCCACTAACAGGAAAATATGATGGGGCATGGAATGAAATGCAAGTCGTGCAACCCAAATATTCACTTTGGTCATTACGAGCGGCTTATGCAATCAATCCTAATCTCAATTTAGCATTCAATTTGAATAATATTTTTGATAAATGCTATTACAGTACAATCGGTCAACCTGGCTATGGCAGTTTCTATGGTGAACCCAGAAGTTTTCTTTTAACACTTAAAGCTAAATATTAAAACAATCAAGTCAGTCATATAAAGCTATGACTGACTCTTCTTTTTTTCTTTATATTCAGAGGTCTTAATATATGATTATAGATTCCCTTAAGAATGATATTGTATGGCTTCCTAATATTAGGTTTAAAAAATCTACAAAAATGCTATCAAAAATATAGAGGTCTATTCAATTTTTGACATGTATTATTTCTAATTTAACGTATTTTTGTGTTTTATGGTCCGAAATCCTACATGACTGATGGCCAAATTCGCTTCCTGCGATTGTCTGGCGCTGGCGCGATATCGAGCACAATAATTATCGGAACAAAGATAAGAACCACCTTTGATGGTGTAATTATTGGCTATATTGGAGAACTCTGTTTTGATTTGTGCATGATTGCCCATGTGATCATCATGATTTCCAGAAAATGGACTTCGCGTATATTCCCAAACGTTACCGATCATATCGTATAAGCCATAAGGATTGGCTTCAAAACAACCGACTGGAGCAACATCAGGAAAACCATCCTGAACCTCATTTTGATAAGGGAAATTACCTTGCCACACATTGGCGTTAACATGCTTTCCCTGATGTTCGGCCGCAACATCTTCTTCTTTGGTAAAGGACTTTGCAG
This sequence comes from Acinetobacter albensis, assembly GCF_900095025.1. GTDB lineage: Bacteria > Pseudomonadota > Gammaproteobacteria > Pseudomonadales > Moraxellaceae > Acinetobacter > Acinetobacter albensis. The sequence continues at coordinate 43,429 of NZ_FMBK01000016.1, forward strand.
CATACTCCCATTGCTCTTCAGTCGGTATTTCTCGACCTAACCAGTCTGCGTATGCAATGGCATCTTTTAGTGTAGCTAATCGAACGGGTTCATTCGGTAAAATCTTTCTTTTTGCTTGCTTGCCCCAAGGATATTTCCATGAGATTCCTTTTTCTAGCTTCCACCACCCCAAATCATTAACAGTCTGATCTGGCTGAATAAATACAGCAGCTTCGCCCTGCTTTTCGGATTCCGTGACATAACCTGTAGCATCGACAAAAGATTGGAATTGGGCATTGGTAACTTCAGTGGCATCAATATAGAAATTATCCACTTTACGCTGAGAATTTGAGATTGATTTTTCTTCAGGATAGGCATGATTGTTGCCTATATTAAAACTGCCGCCTTGGATTGAAACCATACCCGAAGTTTCACTTTCCAACCAACCTTTAGGTAATCCCGAATAACTTTTACAAGCTTCCAAACTACCTAATTTAATCACTGGGTTTACATCTTCCTGAGGATTCGAAGTATGTTGTGAGCATGCAACCTGTAGTAGGCTGAACGAAAGAGTAAGAGAGATATTTTTCATCTGACTTCCTGTCATATTAAATCCGTTAGTGGGTATACATTAAATTCAAAATTTAACATATACCCGATAAATTTAGATTAGTTGGGATTCTTTAAAAAGTCGGGCTGTATGCACGTATTATAAAAACAGTTCATCTGACCATATTTATAGCGAACAGGTGCGTTCACCACACCTACATGTTGAGCATATTGATCCCACTCTTTTGCAAGCTGCGCGGTTTTTCCAACTTCTTTATCTGCTAGATTATTGATCAAAATTGGATCATTTTTGCGATTGTAAAGTTCCCATTGACCGGTTCCATAAGGTGGAGCTTGCATCTGAATAGCCCAATCACCCTTATAGTATGCACGTCGTGTATTAAATTCCCAACCAATTCCACGTTCAGCCTGTTTTTTACCTTTCAATGTTGGTAGGAATGAACGACCTTCTAGAGCCAATAATTTATGACCATCGTTGGTTTCAGGACGTTTAATTTTGGTGATATCCAAAATAGTCGGGGTAAAATCCATTGCACTCATAAAATTATGATTAATATCATTCTTTTGTTTCGAATTTGGATATTTAATAATTGCTGGAACGTGAATTCCGCCATTCGCTAAATAACTTTTAAAATATGGATACGGTGTAGAGGAAACCTGCGCCCATTGTGGACCGAGTGCTATATAGGAATTTGTTTTACCCATATTTTCAATACTATTATCAAAAGTTTCATCAACCCACTTACGAATACCATCAGTGTGATCTTTTGTTCCTAATGATTCAGGTGTTGAGGATTCTGCTCCATTATCGGACATAAACATGACAATAGTATTGTCTAACTCGCCCGATTTTTCTAATTGATCCAATATTCGTCCGACATTATGATCCAAATTATCAATCATAGCCGCATAAACCTGCATGGTTTTGGTTTGTTCCGCTTTTTGTGCAGGTGTTAATTTATCCCATGAAGGTAATTTATCCGCAAAAGGATTATTTGCTTTGGTATTTTTTGGAATAAGACCAAGTTCAATTTGTTTGTTTAAACGCTTTTGACGAATAGCATCATAGCCATCCTGATAAGCGCCTTTGTATTTATTCAGATATGCATCAGGGGCTTGTAAAGGCCAATGAGGTGCTGTGTAAGCGACATAAGCGAAGAAAGGTTGATCTTTTTTTCGATCATCTTTTAAATAAGATAAAATCTTATCAGTATAAAAGTCTGTTGAATAAAAATCTTTAGGTAGCTTAGCAACTTGACCATCTTCTTTATATTTTGCAGGATAGCCCTGAAAGAGTCCCTGATCTTTAAAATGGTCTGCACCACCTGGAACTAAAACAAAGGAGCGATCAAAACCTCTAGCATTGGGTAAACTATCATCACTTCCACCTAAATGCCACTTCCCTGCAATATAAGTACGGTATCCATTATTTTTTAATATTTCAGGTAAAGTCATGACCTGTTTATTGAGTTTTCCCTCATAACCCACTTTACCCATTTGCTCTGGTTGTAAATATTCAGCCATCGTGCCTAAACCAGCTTGATGGTTATCATTACCAGTTAATAGCATAGATCGTGTGACTGAACAGGTTGGACCAGCATGAAAATCAGACATGATTGTCCCACTTTTTGCTAGCTTAGTTAAATTTGGAGTGGAAATCTCTCCGCCAAAAGGCGCAATATCCGAATACCCTAAATCATCTGCTACAATGAGTAGCACGTTAGGCTGTTTAGCCGTAGCAGACCATGCTACCGTTGTTAATGTCATGGGAATTAAAGCCCACATTAATTTTTTCATCATAAAATATTCCTTTTTTACGATACATCTTATATTCGGTTATATAAACCACAGATATTTACCTAAATCATGCTGTATAGCCGTTTTAGTGGCTATTTCAAATTAAGATCAAACACCTTTAATTCAACAATAATTCAGTTAATCAATTTTTTTCTATGCACAATTGAAGCATGAGAAAATACTTATTTAGCAATTCTAGTTTAACCATCATGTGTAATATTCAGTATAGAAATCCCTATCCACTTATTCATGATTTACTGTTCATTTAAATGGACAGAATGTTTTTGATTACGTGTTTTAATTGTTCTATTGAGTTCTTGGGTGTTTTCGGTGTAATCAAAATGAACGCTATCGTCGTTCACTCACTACATTTGAATGCAAAAAATGCAAATAGGCATAATGAACATACATAGTTAATGAACATTGTACTTATCAGAGAAGTTGGTTGGGCAAAAGAAATCACCTTTAGACTCCGATCTCAAGAATGCTTAAAATGATTCAATATTCTTTTTCTATAAATGAAATTTTTATGAAGTGAATTATAGATGTTCTGAATTTATTAAATTTCCAATAAAATTTTAGCAAAATTTAAGAACAGCACCCTTCAGAATATCTCAGACCATTTACTGTTATTCATACAGCTAAAAATGGGGTCTAAATACAGACTTTTGATGTTGTAAACAGGTTTGCATATATTCAGCATAAACAGATAATTTTTCATAAATATGTTCAGAATAGAACATATCTTCAATTAAATGGATGGATTGATGCTTATTATAACTATCACAATACTGAAGTAATTCGGCATTTATAACTGAAAATTTTTCACACAATTCAGTATATTCTGCATTTTTGTTTTTAAATAATAATTTGCGCATATTCAGCGCATCACTATCGATCATTTTTTGATGATGTTGAGTATTAATTAAATAGATATTCACTTTAAAAAATATTTCTAATTCCTCTCTTTTTGCAGGATCAATTTTCAAATTTGTAATGATAAAAATACTTGAAATATCTGCTCTACACAGGGCCTTAATCATCGAAAAATATAAGAAATCACTTTCTTCTAATTCAGTGAAACTGAGATCTAAATAAATATTTAAAGTGTTCAAAACGTCATCTATTTTCACGTTTTGCTTTTGTTCAAGCGGATAGTACTTATTCAAAATATTCAGAACAGGTAAGGATGCTGGTGTATTATAAATAACTGTTTTATTGAGGTTCGCTAAAATAAAGGGTGAAAAAAGAAAAGCCAAACTTGCTTGCTGTGCTTGAATTTCAGATTGAATAATATAGTGAACTTTCAACTTTGAAAATTCACGTAAAACTTTGGCACGTAATAAGGTTGCTTCTAAATTGACATATTGCTGCTGCAATTTATGCTTCAATTGTTCAGAAATAACCTGTATTTCTATAAGTTCTAAGAGTGTATTTAATTTCTCTGTCACACACATTGCATCACCCTTTAGCTTAAATCTGCAGGTTCATCGAGCTACTCACCTTTTTAATCAATATGTAGCATCATATTAGATACAGACATCTTCAATAAAAAATAATGGCTCAATAGAACAGACAGATTTTGGTGGGATGCAAAAGAAAAGTATAGCTACAAAAATAGCAGGATAAAATATAACAGATGAAAATAGCATTTATATCACTGTTATATTTTCTCTCTTTTTGCTTTGTCCACTCTCCTTGGCTTTGGAATTACCTCTCGATATTTGAATAGAAAAATGAGGATTGGGCTGAGTTGACTTGCTATAGGAGGGAACTATGATAAAAGAATATGAATAGCTTGATCTATCTATATTCTGCTTACATTATGATGAACTGAATTTTTATGTATAAATCTGAAAAACTTGCGAACAGCCTGAAACTGCTAATTGAAAATGGAACTTGGAAAGCCAATGAAAAATTGCCTTCCTTACGCCATCAAGCAGAACAATCAGGTTTGAGTTTGATTACTGTCATGAATGCATATCAAGAACTTGAAGCACAGGGACTCATTTATTCAAAAGAGAAGTCAGGTTATTTTGTCATCGCACAAGAACTTTCAAATAATGAACAAAATCAAAATGTCACACTAAATCCTAAAATTGAAATTAACTCGACTGTATTTCAATATTTAAAATCTATCCAATCCGATCATCTCATTCCTTTCGGAACCGCTTTTCCGAATAGCCAATTACTCTACTCACCCAAATTAATTCAGACTTTGGGACAACTTGCTCGTCATAGATTGAGCTATGAACAAACCCCTAGCCTACCACCCGGTAATTTTGCTTTACGTAAATTGATTGCTCAACGCTATTGTATGCAAGGAATTCAAACGGACCCATCAGACATTGTTATTACCTCGGGTGGATTGGATGCCTTGAACTTGTCCTTACAGGCGATGACAAAAACAGGTGACTATATTTTATTACAACAAACGATTTTTTATGGTGCTTGGCAAGCAGCAGAACGTTTAGGTTTGAAAGTGATCACTATTCCGACACATCCCGAACACGGAATTGATCTGAACGCCTTTGAACAAGCCATTCAAAAATATCCCATTAAAGTCTGCCTACTCATGCTGAATTGTCATAATCCTATTGGTTTTACAGTCAAGGATGAAATTAAATTTCAATTGGCAAAGTTGCTTCATCAGCATGAAATTCATTTGATTGAAGATGATGTTTACGAAGAACTGTATTATGATCAGAAAAAACCTTTATCAATGAAATACTTTGATCAGCAAAATTTGGTTCTACATTGCTCTTCCTTCTCTAAAACATTAGGCGCAGGCTTTCGTATTGGTTGGGTCTATGCGGGGAAATTTTCTGAACATATTCAACATATTCAATTGATGAGTACGCTATCGGTCAATCCATTTATTCAAAATGCATTAGTTGAATATTTATCACACCGCCATTATGAGAAACATTTAAAAAACTTACGCGTGTCTTTACAACGAAATAAAAAACAATTTTATCAATATCTTAAAGAAAATTTACCCATGGGTTGTGAAGTTGAATATTATCCAGCGGGTTATTTTTTATGGATTGAACTACCCGAATATATCGATAGTACACATATTTATCAGGCATTATTAGATCGAAATATTAGTATTGCACCCAGCATTTTATTCAATGCAAACTTTGCGAAACAAAATAATTTTTTACGTATCAATTGTTCTTTTGACTTTAATGATCGGATTGAATCAGCTTTATCTCATGTCGTTGAGTGTATTTATGATGCTATCAATAATAATCATCTTAGATAGTCATTTATACTTTTTACCATTTTAAAGTCTTAATTCATTCTCAAAATTTGTATGCATGTTATTGTATTTGTCCTTACAACTATAACAGATGAATTAAAACACATAAATCTGTTATATTTTTTTAATCATTTTTTGTATCTATATGTTTAAATCTAAACATTAGATAATTATTTCATCTTAAAGATACAGTAGAGATTTTTACATGAAAGCGTTAAAAAGAAAAAATAATGCTCTTTTTGTGTTTTTTATCATCACCATTTATGCATTTCTTGGCTTTGGTTTAGGCTATATTATTTGGGAATATTTTTTATAAGAAGGATAGAGAGCAATCAAAGTCAAAGTTTTGATGGACACTCTACATCTTGATATGGCGATAGTCCAAATTTCCTTTTAAATAATCATACCGAGATACTTTAGCGGCAGTCAGATGAATTATGGCCTCCTCTCCCATATCTATATATTACTTGACCACTACGGGAATGCTTTTAAATATAAAGGTGAGTGATTCTCTTGCCTAATTTTAATTTAAAGACATAGTTTAAAGCATTGAAATACTCAAAAATAAAAGCTATCTGCATTAAACACGCAGACAACTTTTATTTTTAACACACTGTTCAATTAGAAACTCATGCTCCATGCTAATTGTGCGGTACGCGGTGCGCCGAGGAATAAATAGTCATCCCCAAAGAAACTACCTACATCACGCCAGTATTTTTTATTGAATACATTATCAACGTTGAATCGAACTGTATTCTCATTACCATAGGCTCGGAAGTTATAGGCTGCACCTGCATCGAATACGGTATAGCCTGATACTTTTACAGTGCCAGATTTATTGGCGTATTTGCTGCTGCTGTATTGCATACCTGCAAGTAAACGTAACCCTTCGACTTGAGGCATTTGGTAAGACACATGGCTAGCAAATCTAACAGTCGGTACATTTTGAGTTTGATGGCCTTTATAAGCATCTACCTGTATATCTTCCAAACGTGAACGAGTCACAGCCAAAGTCGATGTCATATCTAGATTTTCAGCAACGCGACCTTGCAAGCCCAATTCCAAACCGAGATTATGCTGTTCACCATCGGTGACATAATAATTGTCTAAGTTGGTATATTGATGGTCTTGTTTTAAATCAAACAAAGCTGCAGTAAACAATAGCGTTTGCCACTGCTGTTTAAGCCCTAACTCATATTGGCTTGAATGTCTAGGTGCTAATGTTTCAAAGGCATTACCTGCGATGCCTTTATCCGGATTACCATAGGCAGACCACGGTGCTTGACTGCCGTCGCTGATCCCTTTGGCATACGAAGCATACAGATGAGTGTTCTGCCAAGGCTGATACATCAACGCAAGCTGTGGCAAGAAGCGATTGAAGTCGGTGTCACGAATGCTGTTGCCATCCGCTGCATAGGCACTTTCATTTAAATGTAAAAGCTTACCGCCCAGCAAAACTGACCATGCATCATTAAATTCGATTTGATCCAACACGTTGAGGGCTGTTTGTTGACTATCCAATGATTTGTAATGATTACCTAAGGCTTTATCCGTAGGCGTATAGGTAACAGGATCATTATCAATATTTCCTGAACCTATCCATTCATTGATTGCATCATACTGAGTATGGCGTTTGTAGGCATGTGACAATTCTAAACTCAGGTTGTGTTGCCATGCTCCAGTGCTGAATTTTCCGTTTAAACCTGTTTTAAATTGATTGGATAGATAACTGTCATCTGGGCTGCGGAAATCATAAATGTCATAGTTACCATCAGTGTAAAAGGTGTATGCAAAGGCTGAATAATCATCTACAACCACACGACTTTGTGAAGCAGACAGATTGCTGCTCCAGTTATCATTGATTTGATAGCTATATTTCAGACTCGTATTTAGACTTTCATTGGTGATTGGTTTGCTCCAGCTTTGATAGCCCAGCAAACGATCCCATTCCACTCCTGTCGGTACAGTTTCACCACCAAGTAGCTGATAACCTGGTACCGAACGCTGTTTTTGATGCTGTGATTCAATATCAAATTCAAGTTTTGAACGATCTGAAATTTTCCAGTCTAAAGCCAATGAACCAAACAAACGCTTGCCATCGGCATGTTCAACATACGGGTGAATGTCTTCATAAGCTGCATTCACACGATATCCAAACTGTTGATTGTCTCCAAGCCATCCACCAAGGTCAGTCGCCACACTGCTGCCGCCATGACTGTCTGCTTCAAGGGTTAAAGACTGGACATCTTTGGGGCGTTTGCTCACGTAGTTCACTACGCCGCCCGGCGTTGACATCCCACTTTGAATCGCACTTATGCCTTTTAGTATTTCAACTTGCTCTTTATTTTCAAGCGCTATATTTTGCTCACCGCGTAGCAAATTACCGTTTAGTAAATAACTTGATCCCGCATTTAAGCTAAATCCACGCATCACAAAGTTTGCATAGTAACCAATGGGTGCATAGCCATCACCAACAGACGCATCATTCTTTACCACATCACTCAATGTTTTCGCATGTTGATCTGCTATCAGTTCAGCAGTAACAGTGTTAATAGATGCAGGGATTTCAGCAATGTTTTGCTGAATAAAACCTGATAAATTCACTTGTGGTTGATAGTAAGCAGTTTCTGCGGTTTGAGCAGTCACTGTGATTGTGGCAAGCTGCGCTGTATTATTTTCACCCTCAGCATGTGCCAGTTCTGCACTTAACCCTAAACATGAAAATGAACCAACGGCCAGCAATGCTTTTTGTAAACGAGAAAATGAAAATGAATACTTTTTCACAGTAACTTCCTAACCCCAAAAGATAATTTTATAGCTTGAATTATGCGAGCATGAGTATTCACAATTTTCTGAGATTGAACAAGCATTACTAAAATATATCTCAAAAAATTTGCAGTGAACTTCCCTCTCAAGCTCAAACCAGAAACTAGGTGTTAGCGCTATAGAATTATGTCAATTTTTAATACAGTAATACGTTAAATTCATTGAGATCAATTTAAGAAAAATCTCTAATTATTTGATCATTTTTCAACCAAAATAAAATTTAATTGATTATTATCAATTGATTTATGTCTGAATTTATCCCCAATTTCTGCGGATAAGATTAGGGATAATTTTTTATTGATTTTGTACGTTAAAGCTTACAAGAATTTAGGTATGTTGCGAGTATACCATTTCGTGTTTATTTCTTATTATAGGGATATAGAGAACAGGATGTTCCGCCAATAACAATAATAGAATCAGCATAAGGAATATGAGGTACGACAGGAGTTCTACCTAAGGCATCAAATATGAAAAACCCTGACAGGATGTCAGGGTTTTTTTATCTCTATATTTCTGAAATCAAGAATAGTTTTATACATCCACAATATGAATTAAGGCTGCTGCTGAGCCATTCTGATATCTACATACTCTACTTAAAGCCTCCTTGAGCTGACATGCAATTGCTTCAAATCTCATTTGGCTTGGAAACTCTTTGGTGCAAATTTTGACAGCAAGCTTGATATTTCAGCTGAATAAAGCAGAAGATTTTTCTTGTTTAAGCATGATCTTGATGAATTCGGCTTTAAATTATGCTCTATAGCTCAGACAAGCATGTTAACTCATCATATCACTCCTTTTGATTAATTCTATCTCTTTTAAAATCTCTGATTTTTTAGCAAAAATTCACGATAAAAGCACTGCAATAAAAAGAATAAAATATGAGATAAATAATGGAAATTATTCAGCGTAAAGTAGCCATAATCGACAAATAAGTAATTATCATTTGTTAATATTTAACAAATAGAAACAATTATCATTTTTCTGAGTTGTAAGATTTATGTTATTTTTACTTTAATTATTTATTAATAAATCACCTTTTTTATTCACTTTTCTCATGATGTATTCAATATATGAAACAGGTATCAGATGATTAAGTGCCGCTACCTGTTGGCCTTATTATTACCATGTGCGCTAATTTCCTTGTTTGTCGGAGTCGGTAATATGACTTGGCAAGGCTTATTAAATGGGCAAATGCAAGACTGGCAAATTTTTTGGACCAGTCGGTTTCCACGTTTAATGGCGATTGTTGTAGCAGGCGCAGGATTGAGTGTTTGTGGTCTGATTATGCAAACATTGACGCGTAATCGTTTTGTATCTCCTACTACAGCAGGGCTTTATGACTGCGCGCGTCTAGGAGTATTGGTTTCAATTATTCTAATCCCTACAGCATCTATATTTTTAAAAACTGGATTCGCAATTGGAGTGACTCTGCTTGGTGCATTGGCATTCATGGGAATTTTATCAACATTAAAACATCGAGATACTGTATTTGTTCCATTGGTAGGGATGATTTTTGGCAGTATTATTTCAGCTTTTACTACATTTATTGCCTTACAAATGGATTTGCTACAAAGCCTCTCAGGTTGGTTACAAGGTGATTTTTCCACTATTCTCAATGGACAATATGAACTGATTTATTTCAGTGTCCCAATACTCGTATTAATTTATATTTTCGCAAACCGATTTTTACTTGCAGGTTTAGGCGAAGATTTTGCTGTTAATCTAGGCTTAAATTATAAAAAAACCTTATTCGTTGGCTTAGCTTTAGTATCTGTAATTACAGGTGTAGTCATTATTACTGTGGGAGCAATTCCTTTCCTTGGTCTTATTGTTCCAAATATTGTCAGCTTATATCTAGGCGATAATTTACGTAAAACCTTACCTCACACGGCTTTGTTAGGGGCCTTATTGGTACTAATGTGTGACATTTTTGGTAGAGTTGTTATTTATCCTTATGAAATTCCTATTAGCTTAATTATGGGAGTATTGGGTAGCGTAATTTTCCTTGCACTACTGATTAGGAAATATCGCCATGTCTAATCAACTTAAGTTAATGCTTCTCGTACTTTTAATTTTTATCAGTACCGCCGTATATTTATTTTGGGACATGGGTGAAGCTTGGCAATATGCTTTATCTCTTCGGTTGAAAACGGTTTTGGGGATACTCGTTACAGGTGTAGCTGTCGGTATTTCTACCCTCATCTTTCATACTATTGTAAATAATCGCGTGGTTACTCCTCAAACATTAGGTTTGGATAAACTTTATGATTTATCCAAAACCCTGATTATCTATATCTTTGGTGCCAGTACCTTACTTTCGTTAAATATAGTAGCCGACTATTTTATTAGTCTGTTTCTCATGCTGATTTTTGCTTTAATGTTATATCGTTTTATCTTTCGTAAAGTTGCCGATCAAAATATTTATTTTCTCTTATTAATCGGCCTTATTTGTGCAACTTTATTTGATAGCATGACCACATTTTTTCAAGTTTTACTTGATCCCGATGAATTCCAAGTTGCAGCTTATGCGGGTTTTGCAAGTTTTAATTTTGTCAAAATAGAACCTTTAATTCTTGCGACTTTGACTATATGTCCTATTTTAATGTATTGCCTTTCTAAACTTCATATTTTTGATGTGATGGCATTAGGTCGAGATCATGCTCTGAATTTAGGAATGAACTATGACAAAACCAGTCGTACCTTTTTAATTTTAGTCGTATTGGCTTTAGCTTCGGCGACCGCATTGGCAGGCCCGATGATGTTTCTCGGCTTATTGGTGTTGAATATTAGTTTAGAAATTTTTAAAACACATCAACATAAAGTTTTATTGCCTGGCATTATTTTAGTTTCAATCGCATCACTTTTAATTGGTCAATCGATTGTTCTCCATGTTCTTAATCTTAAAACCACTTTGAGTGTCATCATTAACTTTGTTGGCGGCATTTATTTCTTCTGGATTCTACTGAAGGAGAATAAAAAATGGCAATTGTCTTAGAAAATATTGATAAATCTTATCATGGTACTAAGGTGGTCGATCAGGTGTCCTTAGAAATTGCTAAAGGTCAATTTACTGCATTTATTGGCCCAAATGGCGCAGGCAAAAGTACAGTTCTCGGCATTATGAGCCGTTTACTCTCTGCCGATTCAGGTACTGTTTATTTAGACGGTCAAAATCTTTATAAAATGAATCATGCCGATGTGGCTAAAAAAATGGCGATTTTAAAACAGGCAAATCATACAGAACTCCGCTTATCGATAGAAGACTTGGTTGCATTTGGACGATTCCCCTATTCTCAAGGACGTTTAACTGAGCAAGACCATCGCGTCATTAATCAAGCGATTGGCTATATGGATTTAGAAGAAATGCGAACCAAGCAGTTGAGTGAACTCTCAGGAGGGCAACGACAGCGTGCTTATATTGCAATGGTATTGGCACAAGACACAGATTACATTCTTTTAGATGAACCACTCAATAACCTAGACATGAAACATTCAGCGCAAATTATGCGTGTATTGAAAGATCTTAGTCTAAATCATGGAAAATCTATCATTGTGGTCATTCATGATATTAATTTTGCTTCAGTTTATGCTGACCAAATTATTGCAATGAAAAATGGTGCTCTTGCTTACCAAGGTTCGCCAAAACAAATTATGCATGAAGATATTTTAGAAGATATTTTTGATTTTCATATTCCCATTCAAGACATTCAACAACACAAATTAGGCTTATTTTTTATTAGTTAGGAGATTGTTATGTTTTTAAAAAAAACACTCATTGCGCTTGCTTTTGCGAGTGTATTGGTTGGATGCTCTCAACAAAATACAACATCGGCATCTCAATCCCAAAGTGCTGCATCTACCGAGATGCAAACATTTTCCAGTAAAGCTGGTGAGATTAGCATTCCTAAAGAATTAAGCCGTATTACCGTTTTAGATACCAACTCTTTAAATACTATTCAAGAATTAGGCGCAAGCGATAAAATAGTTGCATTACCTAGAGGTACTCCACTTCCTAAAGCGCTTAGTCGTTTTTCTAAAGACCAATATATTGATGTCGGAACCGCAAAAGAACCAAATTTAGAAAAAATTGCGTCAAGCAAACCACAATTAATTATCATGAGTGCACGTATGGAAAATCTGATCGATCAGATTAAAGGTATCGCACCAACTTATTTTAACCAATTGGACTATAAGGATCGGGTTAATTCTTTTAAACAACAAACTTTAAATATTGCTGAAATGGTCGGTAAAAAAGCGGAAGCTGAACAACAACTCGCAATATTAGACCAACAGATTGCAACTTTAAGAGAAAAAACCAAAAACAAAACTGCATTAGTGATTTTAGTTAATAATAATAAATTATCTGCTTATGGTGTAGGGTCACGCTTCGGGCTGATACATGATCTTTATGGTTTTTCACCTGCCGACCCTGCGATTAAAGTCGGTACGCATGGCATGTCTGTTTCGCATGAATTTATTAGTGAAAAAAATCCAGATTACTTATTTGTTATTGACCGTAATGCAGCTATTACTGATGGTGATGGTGGAACAAAAAAAGTCTTAGACAACAATCTAATCAATCAAACCAACGCTGCTAAAAATGGCAATATTGTATTTTTAGATTCAAGTACTTGGTATCTAATGAATGAAAGTTTAGGCGGAATGAAAGCAATGGTTAAAGAGGTATCTGCAGCAGTAGAATAAAATTTTAATAAGTATGGATATCTCAAATATTCATACTTTATTTAATTTCAGTTTGAGGGTTCCATTAAATTATGAAAAATAAATTTACAGATGGGTCTTATCATATCAAGTTCATATTTGACTCATACTACATTACTTTATTCTCTGGGTTTCACCCGTCATAGACTCCTTCATTACGCGTCTAAAACTGGATCTGTAATGGTTCTTGATTTTATCAATCAGTCAAAATCAATCATACAGTCGTCACACAAACGTTAATCCACTTATGACAAGTTTATCAACTTTAAATTAGAAATCACTTATCTAAAAAATAAACCTAATTTAAAAAATAAATTTAATTTAATAAAGTTAAGAACCTTGCCATTTTTAATCCTTAATGGTGCTTATATTGGCGTGTACAGTAACCACGGATTACCTCTGGCATGCGTAGTTGCAAATGCTTGGTTTTACGCCCTGCCACCCGCTCACGCCATAACTTAAAACTACTCGACTTTAAATTTTTCCGCATTAAACGAACCACAGCAGATTCATTTAACCCAAACTCACGCTCTATGGCTTCAAAAGGGGTTCTATCCTCCCACGCCATTTCAATAATTCGTGATAGATCTGCACCATTAGATTCGACAGTATTATTCACAGCATGGTCCTGATCATTTGAAAATAAAAATATCTTAAAGATGGAAAAGTTGCCGATCTGTATCGGTCTATCTACTTTTTTAATCTTGAAGAAATCATGTTTACACATTTGTATTTTAAAAAATACGAAATGAAGAATTTGTGATTTTTTTAAATTTTACCTGATTATTCATATTTAATTTCAATTTTATAAACCATATTCAAACTCTTAAATGCATTTGCTTTAAAATTGAATATGATGAAAAAAAAAGCATCCTTTGAATCTCATTTAGTGTGAGTCTTTTTTATTTGTTGCAATGTCTATTTCTTTCATAAATTGTTTAAATTTCAACTTTAATTGAATATACTTTTGATTTAATTTAGCTTCATCCCATTTTAGCTTAAAGATTTTAGCAGCAGCTACTTTTTCGGGATCTTGATCTTCAAAGTTTTCTCTTAATAATTGTTCACGGCCATGTGCTCCACTCAAGCCTTTCTTGTCTAATGGAACTGCGCCGTTATATTTTTTACCTCCTTTATGATTGGCATATCTACGCGCGCGAGTGTATCCCATTTGCAAAAATTTTCTTGCCATATCTGCACCAATAAAATCATCCTTATCCAAATAGTCTAAAAATAATGAATAAATCTTTTCACTGCTGATCTTAGCTTTATTTCTATCTGCAAATTTCCAATAAGGCAGAATTTCTGATTTATAGGGTTCAACCAGCAGTACACCTTGTTCTCCCCGACCAATACGATATAACTCAGGTCTTTCCCTAAAATTGATCTTGTTAAAATCTAAACCATAATCAAAACTATTTGAAAAAACTCTTGAAGCTCTTTTCGGGATATGATCTTTTGAAAATATAGCTTTCATTTAATTTCCTCAAAAATTATATAAAATCGGTTCAATAGGGATATTTTTATTTCAGCCATTAATTTTCGAACTTATGAATTAAAAGTTTTAGAATATAAAAAAACCCTGACATCCTGTCAGGGTTTTTCATATTTGATGCCTTAGGTAGAACTCCTGTCGTACCTCATATTCCTTATGCTGATTCTATTATTGTTATTGGCGGAACATCCTGTTCTCTATACCCCTATGATAAGAAATAAACACGAAATGGTATACCCGCAACATATCTAAATTCTTGTAAGCTTTAACTTACAAAATCAATAAAAAATTATCCCTACTCTTATCCACAAAAATTGGGGATAAATTCAGACATAAATCAATTGATAATAATCAATTTAATTTTATTTCGGTTGAAAAATGATCAACACTATTGGCAAAAAACTATATTCCTGATTAAAATGAACTAAATTATTTTCAAGTTGAATATTTGCATTTTTCAAATTAATTTTTTTAATTTACTGAAAAATAATATTATTTTAAATTATGTTGAATGAGGCTGATGATTATCACTGCCTATTCCAAAAGCTTTTCTCCATGCTTGAGGACTAGTGCCATATTTTTCACGGAAATTCTTTCTAAATGAAACTGTATGATTAAACCCTGAAAGTTCGGTGATCTTTTCAATAGGTAAGTTTGTTGTTTCTAATAGCTCACAACTTAACTTGATTTTTTCTGTATTCAACCACTCAACTAAGGTCATGCCTGTCGCTTTCTTAAAATGTCGTGTGAACGTTCTACGTGTCATATGTGCCCGCTCAGCTAGGCCTTCAATTTGATGTTGTGTGGCTAAATTCTTTCTTAAAAAATCAAGTAAGAGATTAATTTGTGCATCTTGGCTCGACTTTGCTACAGGCTGTTCAATAAATTGAGCTTGTCCACCTTCACGATGAGGTGGAATCACCATTACTCTAGAGACTTTATTTGCAATTTGTGCATTATAGATTTCACGTACCAAATATAGACAGCAATCCAACGCTGCGCCTGTTCCAGCTGAGGTTACAATTCTTTGATCTTCTACATAAAGGGCATCACGATCGAGCTGAATTTGTGGAAATCTCGTACTGAAATCTTGTTCAGCCATCCAGTGTGTTGCTGCTTTTTTATGGTCGAGTAAACCTGCATACGCCAATGCATAAGTCCCGTAGCATAGTCCTACGATTCTAATTCCAGTCTGATATGCCCAATTTAGACTATCAATCAGTATAGGTTCAGGCTTGTGATTAAAATCATCCCATCCAGGAATAATAATCAGATCCAACTCTTTGATGAGTTCAATTCCACCATCAGGAATAATCATCATGGAGTGTTCTGTTTTCACAGGCTGACCATCTATAGAAAAGATTTTAAGCTCAAATAATGGCTTATCTTCAATTTTAATATTAAAGATAATGTGAGGAATGGAGAAGTGAAATGGATTTATATTGGCATAAACAAATAATCCAATGACAGGTATCGCCATTTGATTTCACCTCTCTAAAATAATGAATATAGCATTTTGTCCTAATAGTTTCGATTATTGTCTTTAAGGACAGTTTTTTTGTGGTTCAGTTTCCTTCACTATTCATCTATCAGCAATGAATTGGATAAGTGATATGAATAAAATTTTAAGTAGCTCTGTTATTGCACTCTCTCTAGCAATGGCTTCAGTCCATTTATATGCGAATGATAAGGTGGTTCAGCGAGATACATCTAAAGTGACGCATATACAAGAAATTCGTAATGCAACGATAAAAGTCACCTATGCCGATACGACTTTTTTAATTGACCCAATGTTTGCTAGAAAGGGATTTTATGAAGGTTTTCCTAATAGTCATCGCAGTTATTTACGCAATCCATTAGTTGATTTACCCGTCAAGACTGAAACGATTTTAGAAGGTGTAGATGCAGTAATTGTGACCCATACACATTTAGATCATTGGGATGATGCAGCACAAGCAGCTATTCCAAAAAATATGCCTTTGTTTGTACAGAATAAAGCAGACCAAAAAGTCATCCAGTCACAAGGTTTTAAAGATGTTCGTGTATTAACGCAAGCGACTTTTGAAGGAATTAAGCTCACTAAAACTGGTGGTCAACATGGTACTGACGAAATGTATCGTAATGCTGAACTCAAAGCTGGCTTAGGCGAAGCAATGGGTATAGTTTTTGAAGCTGCTGGCCATGAAACGGTTTATGTGGCTGGTGATACGATTTGGCGTCCTGAAGTTGATCATGCAATTCAAACATTTAAACCTGATGTGATTGTATTAAATACAGGTAATGCATTAATGGATGGATATAAAGAGTCCATCATTATGGGTAAAGAAGACACTTATCACGCAACTCAAAAAGCTCCGAATGCTAAAATTGTTGCTGTTCACATGGATGCCATTAATCATATGTCGGTAACACGTGCTCAGCTTTCAGAATATGTAAAAGACAAAGGAATTCAAGATAAGGTTTTAATTCCAATCGATGGTGAAACTCTTTCTTTCTAAAAACACTTAAAGAAGTGGAATTATATCCACTTCTTTAAAATCATAAGCCAGAACAAAACCAATATGAATTAAATAAAGGAACAGATATGTCAAAATCAGCTTTATTAGTCATCGACTTACAAAATGAATATCTACCTACAGGTAAATTACCATTGGTGAATATTGAACAAACTGCTGCTAATGCAGTGAAGGTAATTGCTAAGGCCCGTCAAGAAGGTACTCAAGTGATTTATGTCCAACATATTGGCAATGCTGAATCTCCAATATTTCAACCCAGCTCAAACGGAATTGAATTTCAGGACACAGTTAAGCCACAAGCAAATGAAACTGTAGTGATTAAAAATCACATCAACGCATTTTTAAACACGAATCTCAAAGAAATTTTAGATAGCAATGAGGTGACTGAGCTAGTTGTGCTTGGTGCTATGAGCCATATGTGCATTGATGCTGCTGTACGTGCTGCTTCTGATTTTGGTTATAAAGTAAAAGTGATTCATGATGCTTGTGCAACGCTAGATCTAGAATTTAGTGGCGTCAACGTACCTGCCGCGCATGTGCATGCAACAATAATGGCCGCTTTTGAATTTGCGTATGCTCAAGTGATATCCACTAAAGATTATGTAAGTTAAAGATTAGAGTCTGTTGACATTTACTGTGCGAAAAAATAGCGAGAAAGTAAAATTATTCAATCGCCCAACCAAATCTACTTCTCGCTCTACCTCGTCCAATCTCGACTGATCAACACAGGTTGAAGCTAAAATCTACTCGTCACAATTTGTGGATGTCTCTCAAACCATCATCTGAGAGGTTTTATTCAAGTCATTATATTTTATTAGATAATTTTTAAATAATTGATATGTAAGATTTTAAAAATTTTTGAGTAAATTAGCTTAATTTTTGATTTCTTTGATTTCTATTGTTTATTTAAATTAATGTATTTTAATGAATGGATTTTTTTGTAAAAATGATCAAATTTTAAAATTTAGATATTTGCTTAGGCTATTTTCTAAATTAACCTCTTTAAATAGCTGTTGTCCTAAACTTTGTAATATGGCTATAAGTTTTGTAGCTGCATTTCTTGCGGCCTGATTTTTTTGCAAAAAATATTAAGTGTATTTGCTTGGTTTCTTGTGATATTGGCGATCATTTTTTTTGATAATATTCTATTAAACTTATTCTGAAAATGCCTTATACAACAGGACAAATGCTTTGTTTAAATTGATGTGAATCAACCTAATTCTTTGCTAGGTCATTTAACTAAAATAAATTAGATAAACTATATATTTCAATTATTTGTTAAATATTTTTAATGAGGTAAAATCGGACTTACTTGTGCACTTTAGTATATGATATTGAGGCAAATCCCATCAGCAATTAAGGATAAAATGGATGGAAATAGATGAAGAACTCACGCTAAAAAAAATTCAAATTTTTTTAGCTTTTATGCGATGTGGAAATTTGTCAAAAGCTGCTGTTGAAATGCAAATTAGCAATGTGAGTGTACATAAAGCATTACATTCTCTAGAAAACGCATTACGTTGTCCTTTGTTTAAAAATGAAGGCCGAAATTTAATTCCTTTAAAAAGTGCTTATGTACTTGAAGAAAATTCAAAAAAAATTGTTCAAGATATTGTCACTACAGTCAATAAAACACGAGAAGCTGCTGGATTTGCAGCCAAAATCTTTCATTTAGGTTCTTTGTATTCTCTAACCGTGACAACTTTGCCAAGTATCATTAGTGGAGTAAAACTTAGACGCGGTGAATTAGATATTCAGCTTTTGCTGAGTTCCAATATCGACTTAATAAAAAAGCTAAAAGAAACAGAATTGGATGCGATTATTGTCGCGCTCAATGAAACTACTTCTGGTCAAGAATTCGAACATTTACCGATGTTTGAAGATGAGATCTTTTTAGCAGTTCATAAAGACTCCAAGTATGTGGGCTATGATGAAATTGATTTAAGTCAGCTTAAAGATGAAACTTTTTTGACATTGGCAAAAGGTTTTGCAACACGGAGTGATAGTGATATTGTGTTTGAAAAAGCAAATATTGATCCCAAAGTTTTCTTGCAAGTTTCTGATATTTTTACATTAATTAGCATGGTTAATTCGGGTGTTGGCTTTGCTTTATTACCTGGACGAATTTCATCGATTTATGAAAGCTCAGTCAAATTAATTCGATTAAAACGGGAGTATCAAATCAAGCAAGAAATTGGTTTGGTCTTTTTAAAAAGTAAGGAGCGCGATCCGAATTTATTGGCACTTATTGCTGAATGCCGTATGTTTACGCAAAAATATAATGCATTAAATGCTAAAAAAGGTAATTCTCCATTTTAAAGAGAATTACCTTTTCTATTATGTGATGATTAACCGACTAACAATTTTACGCATAAGAATAAAATAGTCGGTCCCATTAAGCAGCCCAAACCTGTGTGGAAGGTTGCAGTTAATGCACCATAAGGCACTAAACGGCGATCTGTTGCAGCCAATCCTGCTGATACCCCACTTACAGTTCCAGCCAAACCACCAAAAATCATGGCTGAACGTGGATTATCTAAGCCCATAAATTTTGCAGTCATTGGTGTAGAGATCATGACACAAATCGCTTTCACCAAACCTGTAGCAATCGATAATGCCATTACTTCTGAGCTTGCACCAATTGCCGCACCTGTAACTGGTCCAACAATATAAGTAACCGCACCCGCACCAATAGTGGTAATGCTGACTGCATCGCGATAACCAAAGATCCACGCAAAAATACAGCCGACGATGAAAGGAAAAATCGTGCCTAAAAACAGTGCCAATACGCCAATAAAACCCGCTTTTTTCGCTTCGGTCGCTTGAACTTCAAATGCCGTTGCAACAATGGCAAAGTCACGTAACATGGCCCCGCCCATCAAGCCAATTCCTGTAAACAAAGCGATGTCTGTGATCCCTTTCTGTCCGCCCGTTACACTACCGCCGATGTAGGCTAGAATTAGACCAATTACAATGGCAATGGCTGAAGCATGTACACGACCTTTGGTTAAATATTTAGACAGCTTGGTTGAAAGCCACATAATTAAGGCAACCAAAGCAAATGCTGTCACTAAACCTAAATGGGTTAAACCATCTAACATTAAATCAAACATGTGCTTTACCCCCTACTTCAACTGGACTGAATTCTTCTTCCTCCGGTAAAGGTTCGCCTTTGTTATAACGACTTAAGCCAGCAATTGTAAGCGTACATACAGCCACGGTAGTGATGGCTGCGAAGATAGCCATATGACCACTTGAAACTGCTGAAATTACATTCTGTTGCGCTGCCATTGCGACCACAATTGGAATATACATGGTGCCCCAAAACACCACACCTTTTTCTGTTTCAACAGTCATCAGTCCGCGTTTGTCCATCCAAATACGGATGAAAATAAGTAAAATCATGGCAATACCAACACCACCAACATTTGATTTCACACCAAACAACACACCTAACATATCGCCTACAACCACACCTACAAGTGTGCATAATGCGAGTAAACCAACGCCATAAATAATCATGGTAATTCCCTCATTTTCCTTGGGTTATTCCAATTTCAATTGTCCTTAATATCAATGTTCAACCAGCAATTAGTGCCTGTTGACGCATTGCAACTATCAGACTGTCTCTGCGTGTTGTTTGAAATGACAAAACGCTACCTTCTTTAAAAACTTTTCTTGTAAGTCCGGTTAAAACTGAACCTGGTAAAACTTCGATTTGTAACCTTACGCCACGCTCCCATGCCGCCTGAACTGTGCTTTCCCAATCAATGGTTCGACACATGTTAAAAATTAAATCGTGTTTAATTTTTTCGCTTGCATGAATTAATCGCGCGGATGTACCACTCAAATATTTAAACTTTGCTGAATTTAATGGGATATTTTCCATCGCTTGAACCAACAGTTCTGCCTGCTCATCCAATAATTCACAATGGGATGGCACACTGACATTTAATTTTTTAGCAGTCGCTCCCTGATTTTTCGCAATATCGACGACTTGTTGCATCGCTTGTTCTGAACCAGAAATCACAATCTGGTTCGCGGCATTGATATTTGCGAGATAAACCTTCCCTATTTGTTGATAAACCTCGGCAACCCATCGTTTCACTTGTGACTTATCGGCATTCATAATCGCAGTCATGCCATAACCAGCAGGATAAGCCTCTTGCATGAGCCGTCCACGCAATGATACCAACTGCAAACCTTGTTCAAAGCTATAAACGCCTGCCACGGCTGCCGCTGTCCATGCGCCGATCGATAATCCTGCGACATATTCAGGTTGTACCTGTTCATCCAGTAAAATTGAAGAACTGATATAACCTGCAAGATACAAACACAGTTGTACTGCCTCAGTTGAACGTAGTGCTTCTGGTTGATCCAAGGTGAGTACATCATGCTGCAAAGCCACAGAAGCCCTATCTAAATAATGTCGCACCAAAGGATGTTCAGGTAAGTCATGAAGCATGTTGACTTTTTGAGCGCCTTGTCCCGGATATACCCACATCGTACTCATATGAATTCCTTTTATTGCCAAGGGTTTTCGACTAACACCGCAGCATGGCTAGATTTAAGCAAAATTTTACTTGAACCCCTTGCCCACTCTTTCAATGCCACACCACCATGTGGCGTTTGTAACTG
Organism: Acinetobacter albensis; assembly: GCF_900095025.1. Classification (GTDB taxonomy): domain Bacteria; phylum Pseudomonadota; class Gammaproteobacteria; order Pseudomonadales; family Moraxellaceae; genus Acinetobacter; species Acinetobacter albensis. Next base: position 65,237 of record NZ_FMBK01000016.1, read on the forward strand.
CACATCCACCTTTTCTGTCGTTTCTTCCAATTGAATCAACATCTGATGCGCAAGCTGTTTATCCAAATAATTTGGCATTCGAATGATTAAATCGATATCACTCTGTGCATGTACAACTCGAATACCTGTGGCAAGCTCAAAACCAACACTGCCTGCATAGCCCCATTGCACTGCAAAGTATTCCATCACATTTGCAATACCGACTAAGCGCTGTTGCAAATGTGGAAATGCTTGTAAATCAATATTCAGCACCTGCTCTGGGCTTACACAACGAATAATCGCTGCTTTTGGCATTTGTGTGGCATAACGTTGATGACGCGCCTTGCCACGTATCCCTACGGCAACCATCGATGAATCACTAATGGCTCTTCGCACCACCACTGGATGTCCAGCTTGCATGGCTTCTATTGCCCATATAGGTGCTGAACCGTCAAGCTGCTCTACCGTCATCCCCCATAACAAATCATGGGCTTGCAGGGCTTTCATACTGTTACCAGTCCGCAGCCAAGCGATCGCGGACTAATTTGGATGCTTGCCGATTTACGCCATGCAAACGATTTTCTAGTCCAACAGCACCTTGTTGCTGTACCTCAATAATTGCTTGCTCAATGCGTTGCTGAACTTGTGCAACATCTGTATCAGTAGGTTGGATGGGATTGGATACTGTTAAAATATCTGTCAGTAAACCCAAACTCGAATAGCTTTCAATGTCATAGGCCATTGGTGGAATACTGGCAGCCAATTTTTCTAACTCGTCAACAGAACGTAAAGTCACACGAGCAGCCGACTCTTTGCCCATCGCATGTACCATGACTCCTTCATCATTAAGGGCAAAAATACGATTGGCCTGATAACCATGTGCAAGAAAAGCACCAGACATCGATTTGCCTACCAGCAGGCTGATCACGGGATGTTTGGCTAATCGCGCTCTAGCATAACTATCGACAGCACCAGCTAAAGCCAGATAAATCCCAAGCACTTCTTCACGTCGACCATAAGCCTGACTCGGTACATCCACCACACAAATAATGGCGCGCTTAGACTCAAGCTCACGGTCTTGTTGAATCACATCATCAACCGCTTTGGCCAAAGTCCAACCTTCTAATACACCCACCTCACCGTTACGGGCACGTGGATACACATTTTCTGCATTCGGTACAACTGCAATGACACGAACAGCCTGTTGCTGAAAATGACCATCTGCAACCAAAACAGAATCGGTATATTGTTTAACTTGGCTACAATCCTTCGTCAGTGCATGAAACCAATTTAAGCCACGCACTGAAGTGTTGTGATCAATATCATGACTCATGATGACGCTCCTTGATAAAGTGCTTGTACTTGCTCTGGTGTCAATTGTTCAGCAGTATCAATATTTTCTAGACGTGGCAAATAAAACTGATAATTTGTACTACGATGTAACTGTGGTACACCTTGGGTCATAAAATCTTGAACTTGCTGTTTAATTTGATCACGATTATCCTCAACAAAACTGTCAATCATGGCACTGGCTGAGCGTTGTTGCCCACCTGTGATGCTCCAAATAAAGGGACGGTCTTTCGAGTCGTACTCTTGAACACCGGCTTCTTGTTCAATGACTTGTGGGCCATTCAGCCCAAGACGACCTTCTTGCGTCATGATTAAATAACTGCATAATCCCGCGGCAATTGACATGCCACCAAAGCATCCTACACTGCCTGCAACCACACCAATCACGGGACGATACTGGCGTAAATCTACAATTGCGGCATGAATTTCAGCAATCGCCGCCAAGCCTAAATTGGCTTCTTGTAAACGCACACCGCCTGTTTCAAGCAACAAAATCGCGGTGGTTGGAATTCCTTTGCGGTTATCTTCAGCCGCCAGTTCTAATGCACCAGCGATTTTTGCGCCACCGACCTCTCCCAGACTTCCGCCCTGAAAAAGACCTTCAATTGAAATCACGACCACAGGTTGTTGTTGGATAACGCCTTTGGCCACCACCACACCATCATCCGCTTGGGGAACGATATTTTGTTTCATCAACCACGGTGACATGATTCGTGCAAAAGGATCTAATAATTCACGGAAGCTATTTTCATCTAAAAGCGCTTTGACACGTTCACGTGCATTCAGTTCAATAAAGCTGGGCTTATTGAGTAACATTGCTAAATCAGCCACGGTTCACCTCTTCTAATGCTTGTTCAAAACGTAAACGCACCACACCTGGTGTTGCACCAAAGTCATGAATATCTGCATGGACTGCAGGGGGAGTTTGCGCACTGAACATGCGTTCAAATAAGTTTTTCCAACGTTGCGAACTTCCATCCACAGAGGTCACCACTTGAATGGTTATTTTTTCTGTTTGATTCGGTTGCATTAATATTTCAAGGTCGCCTGAACCGACGCAACCGACCAAAGCTTGTCTGGTTGGTGCGGCGCTTGCAGGAAACTCAAAATTCAGTATTTCCATTACTTTTCTTCCTATTTATTTTGAATTAAAGTTGTTCAACACGGTCAAGAAATAAAGTCGCCGCCAATAAATCAGCGACTCCTCCTGGGGAAGCATTCAAACGCATTAAATCTATTTCTAAGAACTGTAATGCACGCTTTCCTGTATCCGTGGCATATCCCCCTAATTCGAGTACATATTTCGCACCCTTTTGCATGCGCTTTAAACCTAATTCGCCCGAACGATACAACACACAGGTATCTTTTAGCGTGGCCATCATTGCAAGTAGACTGTCTACTCGCGCTGCGACTTCAGGATGATACTGCGCACGACTGGCGCGTAACTGGGGTAATCCAAAATGCATAATCACTGGAAAACCCTGTTGTGCTTGAAGCTTAGCACCACCTGCACCATATTTTTTCTGTACAAATTGACCATGACTTTCAGTCTGTTCGGGAATAAATCGGTCTTCTAAACAGGCAATTTCTGCTGCAAGTTGACAAATCTCTGCTGCTTTAATGGTTTTTGCTTTTTGGCTATTTAAGGCTGTTGCTGTAACCAATAAACCCAAAGCCCAAATTGCACCACGATGTGTATTAACTCCTTGCGTTTCCGCCAACATCACAGCTTCGCCATCACGGCCAATTTGCCCAATCGCTTCACGCAAACGTTGTGAAACAGTGCCCTGTTCAAAAGCAACTTGAGCCATTGCCTCAAACATTGGTTTTAGGCTTTGAGCTGAGCGCTCCATCAGTTCTAGCGTTAAATCATGATGTGCACCATTGCCTCTACGATCGACCAATGCCGGTTTCGGGGTCAAATTCACTTCATCCATTAACGCATCGACAGCGCATTCAGCTAAAAAACTGCAATAGTGCCGTGTCTGATTTTGTACAAATGCATTCATTACCAGCTCCTGAATTTTGCAGGTGGTTGATATAAACCATCAGACCATGCCACCAAGTCACTGATACTTTTTGCAGCCAACCATTCACGAGTTGCATCTGTACGACGAATGCCCAAATCTTCTGGGAAGACCACCAGACCATCTTGTCTTAAACGTTCTGTGGTTTTAGGGTCTTGCTTAAGCCCAATTTCTGTCACGCCTGCAACTGCAGCAATCATTTCTTCCCGTTCTTGTAAGCTGCTGGCTTTATACAAGTAGGCGATGCCCTCTTCAGTCAATAAATGGGTGACATCATCACCATAAATCATGATCGGGGCTAAAGGCATATTGGATTTTTTAGCCACCTCTACTGCATCTAAAGTTTCTACAAAAGTCGGTTTACCGCCCTCTTGGAACGTTTCAACCATTTGCACCACAAGTTTTTTACCACGTGCTAAATAAGTATCTGTTTCAGTCGCACCCGATAAACGCATATCCAACCAAGCTGGTGTAGCATGACGACGACCGCGTGGATCATGTCCCATATTCGGTGCACCACCAAAACCTGCTAAACGACCTTTGGTGACTGTGGATGAATGGCCTTGACCATCGACTTGTAAGGTCGCTCCAATAAACAGATCAACCGCATATTGCCCCGCGAGCTGACACATCATCCGGTTAGAGCGTAAGGAACCATCACGGCCAGTGAAGAAGATATCTGGACGAGCTGCAACATATTTTTCCATGCCCAGTTCTGTACCGAAACAATGCACACTTTCGACCCAACCTGATTCGATTGCAGGAATTAATGTCGGATGTGGATTTAAGGTCCAATTGCGGCAAATTTTGCCTTTTAAACCTAATGACTCACCATAAGTCGGTAAAATCAGTTCAATTGCAGCGGTATTAAAGCCAATCCCATGATTCAGTGATTGCACATTGTGACGTTCGTAAATACCACGAATAGCCATCATCGCCATCAGTACGTGCATAGAGGTAATATGCTTTGGATCACGGGTAAAAAGCGGTTCGATATAAAAAGGTTTGTCTGCCACCACCACAAAATCGACCCATGAGGCAGGAATATCGACACGTGGTAAATCGGTAACATCATCAACCAGCTCATTAACCTGCACAATCACAATGCCATCGCTGAATGCAGCAGGTTCAATCAATGCAGGCGTATCTTCTGTACTCGGGCCTGTATAAATGTTGCCATGACGATCGGCTTTAAAGCCTGCGGATAACACGACATTTGGAATCAAGTCGACCAATAAACGTGAATACAATTCGATATAGGTATGAATTGCCCCCACTTCCAGTAAACCATCTTCAAGCAATTGGCTAATACGTAAGCTTTGTGTGCCTGCAAAAGAGAAATCTAATTTTTTAGCGATACCTTTTTCAAATAAATCGAGATGTTCAGAACGACCGACACTCGGCATAATCATATGCAAATTGTTTAAAACATTAGGATTGGTTTGTGCCAATGAGCGCGATAAAAAATCAGCCTGCTTTTGATTATTACCTTCTAACACGACACGATCACCCGGAGTGATGAGGGTTTCCAACACCTTAATAATATCCTGAGTCGGAATCACCACCCCATCTGTATACTGACGTGCCTGATCAATTTTTAACTGTTTTCTCTGATGGCGTGTATCCCACTTACGCTCTTCGTGCTGAACAGAACCTTCCATGTCATTATCCTAGTTTTGTATTGTGGTCTAAGTCTATAAAAGCGTTTTATTGGAGATTGATCAATCAACCTTGAATCACTTTCATTAACTTGAAGTTAATACAAATTTTGGACATTAATATGAATATCCGTATTTTTAAAACCATGAGGATTATTTAAATTCAGGAAATTTGATAGGGAAATAAACAACAACATTTCATCCTCATTGAGGACAACTTAAGGGTGAGCGGGTAAAAAATGATTTGCTATCATCCACAAAAAATTTAGATTTTTATACTGTAAAAATGAATTTAAGAGATCAAATTAAAGGAAAATGATGAATCAGATATGCGCGAAATATAAGTTCATTCGCATATCCAAGACTAAAGTCTACCTCATTTCATTCTTATTAAAGTTCAAGAGTGTGAACCTAAAAAATGGCATTTACCCTATTCAGTATTTTAATCAACATAATGTCTTAGATCACGCTTGTAGATATCGTCAATTTTATCTAATACGTCCTTTTATCATTCGCCACATAATAAAAAATACCTGCCAGTATTTAACCAGCAGGTATTCATTTCTTTAAGTGTGTATGGATTATTAATACTCTATTTTTCTAAAGCATAGGCAATCACATAATCACCATGATCTGGAGATTGACGTGCACCACCTGCAGAAATAACAACGTACTGTTTTCCAGTTTTAGGCGAAACATAACTGATCGGTGTGCCTTGACTACCAACAGGTAAACGTGATTTCCACAGTTCTTGACCATTTGATGAATTAAATGCTCTCAAATAGTAATCTTGAGTTGCAGCGAAGAAGACTAAACCACCTTGTGTCGCCATTGGCCCTCCAATGGTTGGCATACCAATTGGTGCTTTCATCATCATTTTAATTCCCATCGGGCCAGTGTCTTGAACTGTGCCTAATGGAACTTGCCATGCAATTTGACGCGTAGTCATATCAATCGCGGTCATGGTTCCAAAAGGCGGTTTTTGACATGGAATACCCAAAACAGACATAAATCGGTTTTTATTCACTTTATATGGTGTTCCATTCATCGGCACAGCGCCCATGCCTGTATTGACCTTTTCACCACCATCTGCTTGAATCTTGAGGTCTTCTGGCGTCTGTTTAATCAGTTGAATCCATAAACCTAAGCGCATATCGTTCACAAACATGTAACGATGCGTCGGATCAAATGCAATACTTCCCCAATTCATTCCACCTAAAGAACCTGGGAAACTGAGTGAAACATCTGTACCAGGTGCTGTAAATAAACCATCGTAACGCATTGATTTAAAGTTAATACGGCACATCAACTGATCAAATGGCGTGGCACCCCACATATCTGATTCAGTTATCGTTTGATTACCAATTTGTGGCATTTCAACGGAACGTGGCTGTGTTGCACTATATTGCTCATTTGGAATATCAGCAGGTTTAACAGGTTGTTCAATTACTTTGGTTAACGATTGACCTGTCACACGGTCAAGAACAAAAAACTGTCCAGACTTTGTCCCAATCACCACAGCGGGTTTCGTTGTTCCGTCTTTCATTGGAAAATCAACCAAACTTGGCTGCATAGGCAAATCAAAATCCCAAAGATCATTATGTACGGTTTGATAAACCCACTTTTCTTTACCTGTGGTCGCATCTAAAGCCAACACAGATGTATTGTATTTATGATCAATCGATTGACGGTTTCCACCCCATACATCGACAGATGAACTACCCATAGGTAAAAATACGGTATTCATTTGTGGATCATAAGACATCGCGGCCCAAGAATTCGCAGAACTTCGTTTGTAAATTTCACCCGGTTTTAATACATAATTAGGATCTGGATTACGGGGATCAAACGCCCAACGTAATTTACCTGTAATGACATCGTATGCACGAATTACACCACCTGGCATATCTGCTGCTACGTTATCTGCAATACGACTGCCAACCACAATGGTTGTACCCGCAATCGTTGGCGCTGAAGTTACCTCAAAACGTGGAGCTGCTGTTCCAGCACCCAAACCTTCAAGTAAGTTTACAGTTCCATTCACACCGAAGTCTTTACAACGCTCACCGGTATCGGCATTTACTGCAATTAAACGACCATCTGGAGTATTGGTATAGACACGACGCGGACAAACAGTATTACTGGCCACCGAAGTGACTGGAGTAGAACCAACTAAAGTGGGTTGTACCAAGGCTTGAGTAGAATCAAAATAGGCAACACCTCGACAGCGCTCCCAAGCATCAGCTTTTGAGTTGACTTCAGCTTTCCAAAGTTGCTTACCTGTATCGGTATCTAGTGCAAAAATATTGTTATGTGGTGTACAAATAAAAACTTTATCTCCCACTTGTAAGGGAGTGACTTGGTCTTCAGCCCCATTACCCGAACCCGTGGTCAAATCGCCAGTTTGGAAACGCCAAACTTCTTTTAAATCTTTTACGTTATTACGATTAATTTGATCTAATGCAGCAAAACGACTACCTCCAGCATCGCCGCCATAATGTTCCCAATTTACCTGCTTCTTAGCAGGATCTACAGGAACCAAAGGCAACTCCTGACCAGATGCAGCGACAGTTGGATGCGGTTGGAACATTTGATAAAAACCAATCAACATGCCAACCACTACAACACTTGCAACACCATAAGCGGGTAATGAAATACTACTTTGATACTGATAACGACGAATGGATGGTAGCGTGAACATCAAAGCTGCAAATAAACCAGCAGGAAACATCAGACGAGAAAATAATGCCCAAAAATCCCAACCAGCATCAACCCATGCCCAAATCAGTGTTCCTACAAAAACCAAAGCAAAAAGTGCAACACCAAGGGCTTTCTTTTTAAAGATAAAAAATGCAGAAACAGCGGTAAAAATACCTGCAATTAAAAAGTACCATGAACCACCTAGGCTCACTAACTTTCCACCGCCAACGATATAAAATAAGCCCGTCAGTAATAAGGCAAGACCCAAGATAAAACACCATATCTTAAATATGGTTTGGGTTTTAGGGGATCGTTCAGACATGAATTTTACTCCAGCAATCACAACATGTATAAATGAAAAGTCTTTCAAACTTATTCAAAAAATATGTTCTATATAAACGTTTTCAGCTAGAGCGATAAAATCGTCCTAGCTGTTAAAATTGTGTAAAAACTTTTAATTAGATCAATTCTTCAGATTAAAAGTTTGCCCGCATCGTTAAGCCTGCCACCCATGCATCATCGACTTCTTTTACGCCAGCAGGTTGGTGAATATATTGGATATTGGGTCTAAGCATGATTGCTGGAGACCATTGATAGCTATAGTTTAATTCAACATTGAGTTCATCTCTTTGTACAGGAATATAGTTTCCTGCCAAGGCATCATATTGATCATACCCATTACTTTGATTGATCTCGATTTGGCGATCTCTTGCGCGTTCATTCACGACGTAATTTGCAAATCCCAAACCGACTGAATCGTTCGGACGATAATCTAAAAGACCTTTATACCAAAATGCTATTTGTTGCGTGCTTTGTACCGCTGTAGTGGCTTTATCATTGACCACCGCATTCACACTCATGAATAAACCACGTTTAGGATCATTGTCATATTGCGTTAATTGTTGTTGAGCATTCACCCAAAAACTGTATTTTCCATCATGGATTTTATCCACCGTTTTCACATCATTGGCTTCTGCGGTTGAATACAATCCGCCAATTTTATATTCACCTTGTAAGCCATCAAATGCGGCAAGTTTCGGTTTCCAAATCAGTTCTACAGGAATGGTGGCACCTTTGACATTATTCATATCAAGATTAAAACCATCACTATCGGATTGGGTTTTCACGTTATCTGGATTGACTTCGTATACACCAACACCCAGTGTCCATTCAGGTGAAAATTGATATTTGACATTTGCGCCCCATAAACTAACTGGCCAGTTGTACCAAATTGAGCCAATCGATTTACCTAACTGTCCACCACATAACAATAAATTTTGGAATTCACATTGCGAACCATTAAAGTCATCTGACATGCCCATACGACCAATTTTGAACTGTATCGTATTGTCAGCAAAACCTGTTTTTACCCATGCTTGTGTTAAACGCCAGATTTTTCCACGCCCATAAATTTCTTGGCTATTGCCCAATGCACTTGAACGTGGATCTTTAATACTTTCCAAAGTTAAGGCATTACCATCACGTTTGGTGATCATAATGGCCGCTGTGGTATCTTCCCAATCTGCAATTTTGCTTAAATCAAAGTTCGCACCTAACGTTAACTGTGCAGCATTTTTAAAGGTATTGTTGTCGTTATAACCACCTTCAAGATTGGTGGCGCCCTGACTCATGATTGCTGTGGTGAACTTATAACCCTGATCTTCAAGTTGCTTTCGCTCCCCATTCCAATCCCCCAAAAGCCATTGACGATCTTGTGACCAAAAGTCATTGGCACTGGCAAATGGGCTACCTAAAATAGCGACTGACAAAAAACTGAGTTTTAAAATTTTTTGCATAATAAATTATCCATTTTATATTTGAGAAACCGACGCTATTGGGGCTTCTCATACTTTCATTATTTTATTTAATTTGAACTGCCGAGCTAAGTTCAGAGCTAGCACCATGACGATCCGTGATATTTGCCGTTAATGAACCCACGTTTATTGGCGCTTTCCATGTTGTTTTTGCAACGCCATTTGCATCCGTTAAAATCACGACTGAACCTAAATAAAACTCAGCTTCTTGAGATTTAGCATCGCTGTTTCCAAAAAACTCGACTTGATACCGTTGTTGTGGATTTCCTTGAACGGAAACAACTATTTGCCCTTTATTCACGCTTAATTGAGGTGCTTTTATTGCTTGATTGGGAACGGCATTACAGTCCTTTTCATTGGCTTGAGTGCAGGTTTTTTGCAGGTTTTTGGGGTCAATAATGACACCACCACCACGCGAACCGACAAATTCTGCATGTTCCAGTGCAGGTACACCAAAGACAATGGCACCTAAACGCTGATTCGGTACACATGAACCACCCGCTTCACAGCGTTTAATATCTTTGACATTATTCCACACTTGGTTTTTAGTCAATGTGGTACGCGCATTGGCATCTTTTTCAGAACGAATTGCGATACCAATTCGGTTGCCATGAACTTTATTACTATCAAAAATATTTCCATCGCCCGTTAAGTTAAAACCGAGTGAGTTATTGGTTAGTTCGTTATAAGCGATGTAATTACGTTTACCCCAGTTAATTTGCAAACCATCAGAATAGTTTTCAAATTTATTGCCTACGACCGCATTGTCATTACCCCAAAGAATTTCAATGCCTTGTGATGGTTCTGGGTTGGCTTTAGTCGAAGTAAAAAGATTATTTGCGACCAAATTAAAAGCAGCGCCACGGGTTAACTCTAAACCATCACCATTGTCTACAAAGATGTTATTGAGCACTTTGTTGTTATTGGTGGTGGTTGAGGTTGGATTTCCCTTACCGTCATCACCCGTCAGCATGACACCCGAACCGCCATAATTATTACTAATCCGGTTATTTTGAATCAGGTTATTACTTGAACGATTTACCAATACCCCAATACAAAAACGATGGATATCTAAACCTTTGAGTGTCACCCCATTCACATCTTGCAGTACCAAACCCGGTAATGTTGTTGTTCTGACATTGGTTCCATATTGTTCAGGGTTTGCACCTGGACAGGCTTTAGCACCCTCACCTTTAATATAGTTTGAACCATCAATGGCAATGTATTCGCCTGTTTTTTCCCATTGTGTTCCAATAATTTTTACAGATGACTGAATGGGCGGCAAAGGTTGATCTACCTTAATGAAATAAGGTGCTTTGCCTACTGCTTGAATGAGAATTTCATTTTCTTGCGCTTTATTTGCATTCGATTGTTCAATGGCCCAACGTAATGAACCTTTGTTGCTATCATCTTGATAACGGTCTACGACATAAGTTTCTGCTGCTGCAAGTCCTGAAGCAACTAAACCTAAAGTTAGCGCGGTTAAACGCAATATATTTTTCATGGTCATTTCCTTGTCCAAAATTATGGTGTTGGTTGAACAGTTTTTAAAAGTTGTTTGAGTTGCGCCACATCAATTTGACCAGATGCTGAGGCTTCGCCAATCATGCCAAAACTCATACTACCGCCCATATTGGCTGTGGCAATTCGAGAAATTGTACCTAAACGGCCCATTGACATGGTCAATAGCGGTTTTTGACTGTGTTGACTCACATTTAAAGTGGCATTCATTAAAGTCATCACATCGTGTTTGGACTTCGGCATCACCGCAATTTTGAGTACGTCTGCACCTAATTGATCTTGTTTGAGTAGGCGTTGTTCAATCTCTTGCTGCGTCGGGGTTTTATCAAAATCGTGATTTGACATAATCACCAACACATTTTTTTGATGGGCCAATTTGGTCAATTTTTTAACGCTATTTTGCTCACGGAACATTTCAATGTCTAACAACTGCATAAATGGCTGTTTTAGATATTCGGTATAAATTTTCTCATATTCAGCATCAGACACTTTTAACTGGCCACCTTCATTCGCGGTACGAATCGTGGCAATTAACGGTTTATCTTTTAAAATTTGATTAAGTTGCTTACCCAATGTAATAACGGCTTTGTTATTCGATGCAAAATCAAGTAAATCAATTCTAAATTCAGCAATATCTGCATTTGGATTATCTGTAATCACTTTGGCTTGTGCTAAAGCTTGTTCGGCTGTTTTTGCAGTAATCGGTACAATCGTTTTAACTGGTAATTCACCAATATTGAGATTCTTAACGTGATAAATATGAGGAATTTTATTGTTATTTACGTTTTCTGCCTGTGCTGAAACAAAAGCAGTTGAAATTGAAGCTGCCAAACACATGTGTACGACTAATTTATTTAAATTCATGATTCTTCTTCCGTGTGATTCGGCAGTATAAAAATGACTGCCGAATATCCTGAATAGATTTTTTGGATTAAATATCCAAGAAAACAGTTTCTTTTTCGCCCTGAACATAAATATCAAAGCGGTAAACCACTTGGCCATCACGTTCTTCACGTTTAGCGATTAAAGTCTGACGACGCGGTTCCCATTCAATACTATTGAGTACAGGGTCTTTCGCATTTGCGTCCATTTCATCTTCAAAATAAACACGCGTATTTAGACCTGTATTGATGCCACGAGCAAAAATGATCAAGTTAATATGTGGCGCTTGAATCGAGGCTTTACGTCCAGGAACAGCGCCTGGCTTAATGGTGTCGAAATACCATACGCCTGTTTTAAAATCAGCGCCCGCACGTCCCCATCCATGAAATTTTTCATCGACAGGTTTATCTTGAAAATCCGCTTGGCTTGGGTAAACACCGTTTGCATCTGCTTGCCAAATTTCAACCAAGACATCACGTAACGGTACGCCAATGCCATCAAAAACCTGACCTTCTAAACGAATACGCTGACCTTGCGGATTATTTTTAAGCAAATCGTTATTAAAATTATTTTCAAAAACGTCAATGCCTGCTTGATTGGGCAACAATCCAATATGTACATACGGCCCACCTGTTTGAGATGGAGTCTCGTGTAATTCTTCAAATTTCCAAGCTTTCATACCTTTTACTCCATCTCTTAATGTAATTCGTTTTCGAAGTAAGTCGCACGACGTCCACGTAACGTAATATCAAAACGGTAACAACGACTGTCTGCTTCAATAAAATTACTTTTATCTTCTAAAGCAATCAGTGCACGACGTTGTTCGTCTGATGGAATGGTTTTTAAAATTGGACATGAATCAATCAGCGTGTCACCTTCAAAATAGAATTGTGAAATTAAACGCTGTGCCCAACCATCTGCAATCAATGAAAAGTGAATATGCGCAGGACGCCATTCATTAATACGGTTACGCCAAGGATATGGACCCGGTTTAATGGTACGGAAAATATAAAACCCATTTTCATCAGTCATCATGCGACCACAACCACCAAAGTTAGGATCGAGCGAACCAATAAATTGATCATTTGGATGACGATAACGGCCTGAAGCATTGGCTTGCCAAACTTCAAGTAATGCATTTTTTACTGGACGACCAAACTGATCACGCACATAACCATGCACAATCACACGCTCACCTACAGGTAAACCGGCTTTAGCACAGTTCAAAATCAAATCATTGTCTTTTGGCCCAAACTGATCTGCGGAAAAATGTGGTGCAGTGACTTCAGAAATAGTTTCACCAATAGCAATCAATGCATTTTTTGGTGAACGTAGCACACTGGTTTTATAGCCTGGCGTATATGCTGGCGGATGGTCATCGCTATTACGCTGTGCGTAAGCTCCCCAAATAATTTGAGACATGTGATCTCTCCTTTAAATTCCGAACTAATCCTTAACGATTTTTTCTGGCGCAATGCCCATTTCTTCAAAAATCTCTTCAGCCATGTGCATTGCGGCATTGGCAGCAGGCAAACCTGCATATAAAGAAGAATGAATAAACAGTTCTTTCAAATCGTCTTTGCTTACACCATTGTTGAAACAGGCGCGAATATGCATACGCAATTCATCATTGCGACCTAAGGCCAACAATATGGCGATAGTCACTAAACTACGGGTATGACGTGGCATACCTGGACGTGACCAGACTTCGCCCCATGCAAAACGGCTAATGAAATTTTGAAAATCTTCATTAAAATCATTTAAATTTTCTAAAGATCGTCCAACGTGCTTTTCGCCTAACACTTCGGTACGAACTTGAATGCCTTGTGTGTAACGTTCTTCATCGTTCATGAGTGATCTCGCTTAAGTTGCGTCGGTATGCGCAACAAATGATTTAATAAGAATGGCCAATGCAGCCGCTGTTGCTGGAATCAATAACATGCTAAGAATCGAGCTAAATGACCAATTGTTTCCAAGTAATACCGCACCAATCCATGCACCAAAGACTGCGCCAAAACGACCAATACCTGACATCCATGCCACACCTGTTGCACGGCACTGGGTTGGATAAAAACGAGTGCTGAGCACTGGCATTGCTGATTGCGCGCCATTTACAGCCATACCTGCACACAGAATGAAAACCGCCAGTAAGGTTGGATTCGCTAAACTTTGGCTGACAATGAAGGCAAAGATACCTGCGGCAAAATAGAAAGCAGCTATGACACGGTTTGGGTTAAAACGATCCATCGCCCATCCGACAAACAATGCACTGAGTACGCCACCAAACTGGAATAGTCCGCCAATAAAGGCTGCGCGTTCCATCGTTGCGCCTGTTTCACGCATTAATGTCGGTAACCAACTGGTGAGTAGGTAAATAATCACGAGACCCATGAAATAGGTGAACCAAAGTAAAAATGTCCCTTTGGCATATTTTTTTGAAAACAAGATGCCAAATACACCTTTTTTCTGATTATTCTCAGCATTTTCTTCTGGAACGTAGAATGCTGTTGCATGCGCCGCTTTTTGTGGGGCAATACGGGTTAAAATTTGTTTAACTTTTTCGGTTTTATTGCCTTTTATAATGAGGTAGCGATAAGACTCAGGCAAAAAGAAAATCACCACAAACATCAAAATCAGCGGAGACCAACCACCGACTAAAAATAGGCTGTGCCAACCATAATTTGGAATTAACCAGCTACTAAAGAATCCACCAACAGCCATACCAAGGTTATAGCCGCAAAACATACAAGTAACCAATAACGAACGACTACGTGCAGGACAATATTCAGAAAATAAAGTCGTAGCATTAGGCATGGCTGCGCCTAAACCAATTCCCGTTAAAAAGCGGAAGATGACTAAGCTATCCAAATCACTTGCATAAGCACAAGCCAAAGTAAAACCACCAAAAATTAACATGGAGGTGGCTAAAACAATTTTTCGTCCAAAGCGGTCAGCTAAAGGGCCTGAAAATAAAGCACCAAAAATCATGCCACCCAAGGCAGCACTCATCACAGGGCCAAGTTGTGAACGGTCAATTCCCCAATCTTGAGCAAGCGCTGGAGCAATAAATCCCATCGCTGCGGTATCAATACCATCTACAAAAACAATCAGAAAACAAACGATTGCAATCAACCATTGATATTTGCTGATCGGTGATTCATTGATTAATGCTTGTGCATCAATTCCTGATTTTTGCGTATAACTATCCTGAGACGCCATGTTTGCCTCCTAAGGCCAAATCCTTTTATGAATAACTTTTATTGAATCTTCTGGATGAATTTTTCTAAGACATGAGAAAATTCATCTGGAGCTTCAATATTTGATAAATGAGATGCCTCTAAACCGACTAGCTCACTTTTTTGTACATGTTGTTGAATCAATTCACCATCTTCTACTGTAGTCACAGGGTCTTTTAAGCCACAAATCACTAAAGTTGGAATTTTAATTTCAGGTAATTCATGGCGCACATCGGCATATGCCAAAGCACGACACGCATTGGCATAACCTTTGGGCTGGGTTGTGGCTAAACTTTGAATCGCTTGTTGTGCCAACGCATTATTTTCATAATCAAACTTGTCACTAAACCAACGCGTATGCGTGGTTTTGACCAAATCAGATAAACCATTTTGTTCAACGGCATCAGCACGGTTCGTCCATGCATCAGCCTGACCAATTTTTGCAGCGGAATTTGCAACTGTAATAGATTTAAAACGATCAGCAGCATTAATTCCTAACCACAGTGCAGTAATTCCACCCATCGAAATACCACAAAAATGTGCTTTTTCAATGTTTAAAGCATCCATGATATCAATCACATCTTCGCCTAAATTGGCCAAACTTGTGTTATCAATCACATCACTTTTGCCATGACCACGTGTGTCATAACGAATCACTTGATAGTTTTCTTTAAAATATGCAGCTTGTGGATCCCACATGCCTTTATCTGTACCTAAAGAATTAGAAAAGATAATGGCGGGTGCATCTTTAGATCCATCAACCTGTATAGATAAGGTTTTTCCTTGTCGATTGGTTATCGTGTTGATCACTTTACCTCTCCTTTTGCATCTTTAAGTACAGCATCAATTTGATTTTGTATATTTCCTAGATATGATTCTGGTTTAAAGATCTGCTGTAATTGCTCACGATTAAAATATTGCTGAACCTGTTCTATTTCACAAACAACCGCGTATAAATGGCGCTGCTCTGCAACAGCTTGTTTACATGCTTGCTCAACCAAGTGATGGGCATTTAAACGACCAATTTTAGGTGCCAATGCCATCATCACCGCTTCCGCCATAATTAAACCTTGCGTGGTTTCAATATTGCGCTGCATGTTTTGAGCATTGACTTCTAGCCCTTGTAGCACCTCAACAGTACGTTCTAATGAGCCTGCACAAAGATTAAAAATATCAGGTAACGCCAACCATTCCGCATGCCAAGAACCGAGACTACGTTCATGCTCTTGCACCATACTTTGATAAATACTCGACATCAGTGCAGGTACACGGTTAGCTGCTGCCAATATAGATGCTGCGGCTACAGGATTACGCTTATGCGGCATGGTGGATGAACCACCACGACCTTTTGCTGTTGGTTCAAAGACTTCAGCAATTTCTGTTTGCATCATCAATGACCAATCACGCGCCATTTTTCCTGTATTTCCCACAACAATAGCCAGAAAGTTTGCAATTTCAACAATACGATCCCGCTCGCCATGCCACGTACAGGTTGCAGTACTCAAGTTAAGTTGAATGGCATAAGCTTCAACTACTTCTGACCCTTGATCTAACAGTGAAGCCAATGATCCCACTGCACCACCGAGTTGAGCGGTCAGCACGCGACTTTTCATTTGCTCTAAACGCTCTAAATCACGTTTAAAACTATCTGCCCAACGTGCAGCTTTATGACCAAACGTAATCGGCAAACCTTGTTGTAGCCACGTTCTTCCCATCATGACTTGATCACGATATTTTTCGGTCAGTTCAATCGCTGCTGCATAAGCATTATTTAATTGAACTTCGATAATGGTTAAAGCATCTCGCGCCTGTAAAATACACGCTGTATCCAGAATATCTTGACTGGTTGCACCCCAATGTACATAACGGGCTGCATCTTCATCGACTGCTTTAATGGCGGCAGTGAGCTGTTTTACAAATGGAATTGCGATATTGCCTGCTAGTCCTGCTGCTGTTGCAAGACTCTCAAAATTAATTGTTTGAATGCCTTGAGCATCTGCAACATCAGCAATGATTGCCGCAGCAGATTCTGGAATTACACCCACTTGCGCTTGTGCTTTTGCTAAAGCCACTTCAGCTTGAATCATGTATTTAAGCAAAGCCTGATCACTGAAGATTTCAGTCACCTCTGCTTGGTAAAATAAACTCGCATATAAGTGGCTCATGACAATATTCCTTTACCTAAACGCGTTGAATAATGAGCGCGATGCCTTGACCGACCCCGATACACATCGAACACAAGGCGTAAGTTCCACCCGTTGCCTCCAACTGATTCAATGCCGTGGTGACCAAACGCGC
>NZ_FMBK01000001.1 GCF_900095025.1 Acinetobacter albensis
GGGTCCGAACCATGATCGGGTTCCGTTAGGCCGAAACAACCAATGTATTCGCCTGTGGCAAGCTTTGGTAAATATTTTTGTTTTTGTTGTTCAGAACCGAATTCATTGATCGGCACCATCACCAATGAGCTTTGTACACTGGCCATAGAGCGGTAGCCTGAGTCGACGCGTTCAATTTCACGGGCCACTAGACCATAGCTGACATAATTTAAGCCTGAACCCCCGTATGTTTCTGGAATGGTCGGACCCAAAAGACCCAATTCACCCATTTCACGGAAGATCTTGGGATCGGTTTGTTCATTACGGAATTGTTCTAACACACGTGGCATGAGTTTGTCTTGGCAATAGGCGTATGCCGTATCACGAATCATGCGTTCATCTTCAGTTAATTGTTGTTCAATTAAAAATGGGTCTTGCCAGTTGAATTGAACTTTTTCATTTTTAGCGGTATTGATCATCTGATTCATCGCGTCCTCTGCACTGTATCATGTTCTATTTATCTGGCTTCATCCTAGAGTGGAACAGCTATGGTTTCAAACGATAATTTTGCATGCAGATATTTGATTTATGCATATCTTAATGTAAAGAAATAGATAACAATTAGTTGAGTTAATGCAGTACTCACTCATCATGCAACGTTTACATCACAACTTCATCAGTTTTGATTTTCATATGCTATTTTTAAATATCTTGTGCGGATAAAAAGGATCTAAGGCATGCGTCGAAACATCCCCTCAATGCAAAGTTTATTATGTTTTGAATCTGCGGCTAAGCATTCAAGTTATACGCATGCCTCACAAGAACTCTGTATCACACAAAGTGCGGTATCTAGACAAATTCAACAACTTGAAGATTCTCTTCAACTTGAATTATTTACCCGTACTCGACATGGCGTAGAACTGACCGTTGCAGGACAACAATATTATAATTTGATCAAGCCACATTTATTGGGATTAGAACAAAGTACTTTAGACTTGATGTCACACAAAGGTTTAGGTGGAACACTCAAATTAGGCGTAGTGCCCACTTTTGCGACGTGTTGGCTCCTACCTAAACTACACCGCTTTAATGAGATTTATCCTGAAATCACCATTCATTTGGAAACCAGTACTAAACCTTTTTTATTTAATGAAAAAATCTTTGATGCTGCAATTTATGCAGGTACACCTCAACAAATTCAGCATTGGCCTGGAGCCGAAACCCATTATTTAATGAAAGAAGATTTGATTGCAGTATGTTCGCCTCAGCTGATTTTAAAAAACTTTCCCGAAGCAGTGAGGATCAGTGAATTTGGCTATGATTTGAGTCCTGAACAACTGATACAACTGCCACTTTTACAGCAAACTACACGTCCGAGCATTTGGCATGAATGGTTTAAAACCCATGAAATGATTCATCCAAAAGTATCTACTGGGCATCGACATGAATTATTCTCTATGCTTGCTGTGGCAGCAAAACAAGGCATGGGTATGACCTTGATTCCGCAAATTTTGATTGAGTCTGAACTGCAAAATAAAGAACTGGTCATCGCATCGAGTAAAAAACTACTGGGTAGTCGTTGTTATTATTTGGTTCATTCACGTCAAGAATCATCCCCACTGATCCAAAAATTTATTGACTGGATTCAGCAGGAATTAAGCATTTCAACACATCAGCAGTAAACTGAAAACACACTCCAATGCCTCTAGAAGAAATACAGAGATTTAGATGACTCAGCATTTTTCGATATCAGTCATTGCCATTTTATGCTTCAATTTCAGCCGCCAGTCTGACTCGTTGACAAATATTCACTGAATCTAAATATATATTTATTTTTTGGTACTCTCGCTCCCTTGTCGGATTTTCTGTTGACGTTTCATCCCAATTTCACGCATTCGTTTGACCTGATGAGCAGTAATACTTGGAAATGCATTGGCCGCTTTAGCAATCACACCACGCCAAGCAGGTAGAACTATTTCTAAGGGTTTATCATGTAAAGCAGGCCCCAGTATTGCCTCTACCACCTCCTCAGTGGTTAAGGCACGCGTACCCGAAAAAGTGAGTGCTGCTTGTGCTTTATCTTTTTGCTGATCCAACATCGGCGTTTGTACTGCATCAGGACAGATCGTGGTCACTGCTATTCCTTGCTCTGCCAATTCCATACCCGCAGCTAAAGAATAACCGCGTACTGCAAACTTACTGGCACTGTATAAGGCAAGCCCCGGCACAGGTGATAAAGCGGCAAGCGATGCCATATTGATAATGTGACCTTTATTTTTTGAAAGCATGTGTGGCAAAACAGCTTGCGTACCCAGAATCGTTCCTTTCACATTAATATCGAAATGCAAATTGATATCGTTCTCTGTTGCATCAGCGACCCAATTTTCACGTAGCACTCCCGCCACGTTACATAACACATCAATACTTTGCCATTGTTGTAAAACTTTTTGGATCACTGCTTCCCAATTTTGAACATGTCGTACATCAAGTTGCTGAACCATTAACTGATCCGTGTTCAAGTTTTGACTTAATTTTTCCAGTTCTGCTAACTGAATATCGCAGGCACATACTTTCGCACCCTGTTTTAACAATTGCTGAGTAAGTGCAAGACCAATACCTGAAGCTGCTCCTGTCACAATAAAAACTTGACTCATTTCCTCACCCCTTGACCTGTTAAGCGATTTGGCAAGGTGATTTGTCCAAATTCCAGTTCTCCCATACGTACAGTCGGTTTAGTCGCAGGAAATAACCAATAACCGTCTGACTCCGAAGATAACGCCATATTAAAAAAGCGTTCATCTTTCGGCCAAGGTCCAGCCACCGATTTTTCTTGAATCATCGATAAGTATTGTTCATTGCCACATTCTAAAGTATTGCCATTAATAATAATTTCAGACTGTGTTCGTTTAGCATAATTGGCAATACCCGCTATTTTCGAATGGAGCGGTGCATAAGAATCCATACTGACGCCATTTTCTGAAGTGACCAATAAACCTTGATCGGTATGCGCCACAATAGAATGATTGCCTTCGGTATGCCCTTTGGTCCGCATTAATGCGACCGAACCATCGCCTAAAAATACACTGTCATCTAAAAGTTCGATCCGACTTGCATCAATACCCAAGGTTCCGTCTGGACAATACCATTGATTTTGCCAAGGCAACAAAGACAAAGTGCTTTCCCATTCTTCACGCATGACCAATAATTTAGCATTGGGGAACAGCGCAGCTTGTCCTTTAGCACCTAGCCAACGAGTCACATTTTGAGTATGCAAATGATCATAAGTTATGTAGTCAATATCTTCAGGACCTAAACCCAATTGTTGTAGCGCGCCTAAAACGGTATTGGTACCCTTCACGATTAACTTTTCCATTTGATTGGAAAATGGTCCTGCGCTCTGGTCAAGTTGCGCGAAGAATGGTGTTTCACGTTGATATTCCCAATCCGAAGGGCTCACCAACAAAGTCTTAAGCCCTTCTTCACTGTCAAATTGAATCACGAATAATTTATTACATAAATGAATAAAAGGCGTAGGCAAAGTAAAGGCATTGAGATAACCGTATTTTGCAGGATAAGGTACACGAATTAATTCGATTGACTTATAAAAACGCACTTTTGGCTTTGCCAGCATGGTTTTTTGAAAGTCTTTGCTGGCTTCACGTATATGATCAATGCGGTCTAAAGGACGAATCGCATCACGTGTGCCCTTAAAATGATAAAATGGGGTCATCATACTCACTGCCGTATCCTTGTCAGTTGATTAATCGGTCTGGATAAATTATTTTTTTACAGACTAAAAATAGCAAAGTATATTAGGAAAGATTTCTTGTCAAATTTAAATGATAGACAGCAACCTGCCCCAGCTAAACGTATTTATGCGAAAAAAAGTGCCACAGATCGTGCACAGGAACGGCATGAGCGTTTATTAGAAGCAGGTTTACAACTGTTTGCGACACAAGGTTATGCACAAACCACGATTGAAGCGTTATGCAGTGAAGCCAAAGTCACCACTCGACATTTTTACCAATCTTTTCAGGGACGTGAAGCTTTACTACTCGCTGTTTATAACCAAATGGTTGAAGAGTTACAAATAGGGCTACTGACTGCCATTCAAGCTGAACATCAAAACATGCAGGAAAAGATACAACAAGTCATTCAAGCTTTGGTGACTCACTATTTAACGGATACACGACGTGCTCAGATCGGTGTATTAGAAGTGGTTGGAGCGAGTACCACTGTCGAGCAACGTCGTCGTGAAGTGATTCATCGTATCGTCAATTATGTTCAAGTATTTTTAAATACCGTCATGCAAGAAAAAAAAATCCCTGAACGAAATTATTACTGGTTGGCTGTAGCCATGGTGGGTGGTATTAATGAAATGATGGCTGAATGGCTCATGAATCGTAGTATAAGCCTTGAAGAATTAGTACAAGAAATTATCAATATAGTAAACTTTATGGCTGGAAATCAGGGAAATTAATTTTATTTTTCAAGGTAATTCTCGCTAAAGATTTACAGCAGTTTAATTTTACTCAAGCTGCTTAAATGCTAATTATTTTTAAAAACAGTGGATTCACTTGAGCTGGGATAAATACAATACTTTATTGTTAGGATGCGCATAGCATGAACTAACGATAAAAATAAAAATGCTTTTAATTTAATGATGATCAAGCAATCTAGTTCTCATTTGAGTCCTGATGCTTATTTAAATTTAGCATTTTAGAATAGATTGCTTGTGGCCTAAATTCAGTAAAATATGTCTAAAAACCATCTAACTTTCATTCAAAATTAGGAATATCCCCTATGTATATTTTAAGATGAAATGTGCAACCAATTAATCGATAGCTGATATTGGCTCTACAAATTCTGATGAAATTCTAACTTTTAAAATACTTCATTTCTTATCACAGACAATTTTTTATTGATTGGCAGCTTAAACTGAATTGAACAACTGATTATTTTTAAATCTCTCAGCTCCAGATCATTTCAATTTTTTTTATTATTTTCAAGCTTCTATTAATTTTCCTTGGTTCAATTGTAAAATAGGAGCATCTAGAAATGCCAATTCTTGCTCGTGATGAGTGACATAAATCATGGGCAAATTCAATTCATCTTGTATTCGTTTAAAAAAAGGTAAAATGTGTTGTTTGAGCTGATGGTCTAAACCCGTTAAAGGCTCATCAAGAAGCAATAGATTGGGTGAAGATAATAAAGCACGTCCAATCGATACTCGCTGCGCTTCTCCACCTGAAAGTTGATGTGCTTTTCGCTGAAGGAGTGGTTTTAATTCTAATAATTTCACCATTTCTTCAAACTGAAATTTTCGCTCAGATTTAGGGACCAGTTTTACTGCATAATTTAGGTTTTGCTGCACATTCATATGCGGAAATAACAAGGCATTCTGAAAAATTAATGCAATTTTTCGTTGATGCATGGGTACAATAAGTTTCTGCTCAGTATCCACCAAAATCTGCTGTTGAAATTGAATACACCCTTGGGTGGGTGTTAATAAACCTACAATATTTTTTAAAAACGTACTTTTACCACTTCCTGATGCTCCAACAACCCCTAAAAGTTGCGATTGCATATCCAGTTTTATCTTCAGGATAAAATCGGCATGTTGATAGTTAAAATCGCATTGCAACATTTCAACCTCCTAATTTACGCTGATATTTTTGTAAAATAAAATAATTGGCGATCAAGGCTGAAAATGCTAAAACCAAAGACAGTACGACTAAGCGCATGGCCATAGTTTCTCCATTAGGTTGTTGCATAAATGAATAAATGGCAATTGGAATAGTACGCGTTTCATCTGGAATATTACCAACAAAAGTAATGGTTGCACCAAACTCACCCAAGCTTCGGCTAAAACATAAAATACTCCCAATCACAATTCCAGGAATTGCCAAGGGTAAATTAATCGTTAAAAATACTTTCCATGGTGCAGCACCCAGTGAACCTGCAATATGCTCCAGCTGTTGATTCATTAATTGAAAAGATAAGCGAATGGGTTGTACCATCAATGGAAAAGCCACAATCATGGAAGCCAAAACAGCACCTTTCCAATTAAAGGCCAATTGAATTCCAAATGTATTTAAAAATTTTCCAATAAATCCCTGATTGCCAAACAAAACCAAAAGCATGTAACCCAGTACAACGGGCGGCAATACCATCGGTAATTGTAATAAAGCTTCCACCATGAATTTAAGGCGAAATTCATGTCTCGCTAACACCCAAGCCAGCGCGATTGAAAATGGTAAGCAAAACAATGTGGCAAAGCCTGCAACTTTAGCAGACAAATATAAGGCACTCAGCTCATCGGGACTGAACATATTCGATTTATCCCTCAGCCAGCTTTTTTAGGATTTAACACTGAAACCATACTTTTGGAAAATCGCTTTGGCTTGCTTACTACTTTTTATAAATTTTTCAAACTGTACGGCTTCTTTATTCTTTTGTCCTTGTTTGGTCAAAGCCAAAGGATACACTATTGGACTATGTGAGTTTGCGGGGAAAATACCAATAATTTTGACCTTGCGACTGATTAAAGCATCGGTTTTATAAACGATACCGACTTGACACTCTTCTCTCTCTACAAAAGCCAAAGCTGAGCGCACATCATCCGTGCCCACAATTCGCCCTTTTAAAGACTCGAACCAATTTAATTTAATCAGGCTTTGCTTGGCATATTTTCCGACAGGAACTGATTCCATTTGCCCTGTACACAAATGCCCTTTGAAGGATTGTGCAAAATTAAATGCAGGTGAGGACTTAAATGCAATATTCAAATTTTGAGGACTAATCGCAACCAATTGATTAAACAGCAACGGCTTTACAGCATTTGAGTGGATCACCTTCTTTTGAACCAGATAATTGACCCAATCCTGATCTGCAGAAAAAAATAAATCACTACTGGCACCCGCTTCCACTTGTTTTGCTAAAGCAGATGATGCACCAAATACAGGCACAATATTCGTGGTTGGATAGTGGGTTTGGTAAATATGAGCAATATCCGTCATCGCATTGGTCAGGCTTGCCGCAGCATACACTTTCACTGTACCTGCTTGTGCAGTGGACAATAACCCCGATAAAACCAACAAACATCCCATTTTTTTGATCAAGCTCTTCTCCTTAATCGATAAATATGCCCTGCACGATTTGACCTTCCTGCATGTTTTTTCCCGCTGGGATACGCACCAAACAATTAGCATGCATTAAATTACTGAGCATATGTGATTGTTGCTTCGATAAACTTTTAACCTTCAAACTGGCTTGATCAAAACTGGCTGACATTCTTAAAAAACGTTCTCGAGCATCCACTTTCAAGTCATGAGTTAAAAGCGCACTGAACCAATTCGGTTGGTGCTTGTATCCCTGTAAGGCATTCAATACAGTTGTCGTGTAAATTTGCATACCCACATAGACTGCGGCCGGGTTACCGGGTAATCCCAGTAAATAACAAGATGAATGGTCTTCTCGCTTAAGGTGAGCAAACAACATTGGTTTACCCGGTTTCTGCTTCACTTTCCAAAAAATTTCTTCAAAACCTAAACTGAGCGTTACGGGCCGAATAAAATCATAATCGCCTACTGAAACCCCACCCGTGGTTAAAATTAAATCATAACGTTCGGATAAATCTTGAATTAATAAGCGCACGGCTAATTCTGTATCAGCCACATGAAAAATTTTAATTTGTTGCCCTGAAGCTTCAAACCAAGCTTGAATTAACGGTGCATTGGCATCAAAAATTTTACCGGACGCTACATCTTCTACATTTTCTGCAATTTCATCACCCGTGATCACTACAGCAACTTTGGGATATTGAAACACTTGAACCGCTTTAACGCCTGCCATACTTAACGAGGCAATCGCTCCGACAGACAGCTTTTGACCTTGTTTCGCCAATAATTGTCCAATGGCAATTTCTTCACCTATATCACGAATATCTGCATGAATTTTTAGATTTTCTGTGATTGCAATGGTAGATGAACTTTGAACTTTTACTATTTCTTGCCGAGCAACTGTCGTTGTTCCTACAGGAATTTTTGCTCCAGTGAAAATTCGAACCGCTTGTCCTAACTTTAATTGTAATGCCGAATGATGTCCTGCCTGAACTTCCCCAATTAATTCAAAAATAGCATTTGGCTCAAGTTCGGCTTGTGCACAAATGGCATAACCATCTACCGCACTTTGTGAAAATAAAGGTAGATTTATTTCAGAATAAATATCTTCTGCTAAATAGTGATTTAGAGCCTGATTTAAGGCAAGTTGCCCTACCGCTAAAGCTTGGGTTTTATCTAAAATTAAATCGAGAGCTTGATCGACAGTTATTAAACCTGATTCTGCACCACATCCTGACATTATTGATATCCACCTTGGTGCGGAATATTTTTTTGCACATCAAATAAATGCACCAAAGCCGGCAATATTGCAATGAGAGACTCTTTGGCACCTTGGCGACTTCCCGGCAAAGTCATGACCAAACTTTGATCAATATAGCCTGCCACTCCACGACTTAAGGCAGCATAAGGTGTACGTCTTTGTCCAAAACTTCGCGAAGCTTCCATCAATCCAGGAATTTCTCGTTTTAATAAAGGCTGAATGGTTTCTACCGTTAAATCTTTTGGTCCCAGTCCTGTACCACCCACAGTCAGGATTAACGGATAGTAATTTTTTTGCTGATCGATTAAAGCCAATAATTGTTCTGGACTGTCTGGAATAACTTGATAGGCAATATCGCTAAAATTGGCTTCCTGTAATATTTCTAAAACATTTTGCCCCGCTGTATCTGGTTTTTTTCCTGCAGCGACAGTATCAGATAACACAATAATCGATGCGGACAATGCTTCCTTTAACACACGCGTAAAGTGAGATTTCCCACCCTTTTTCGTTTGTAATTTGCATTGATCTAAACTGAGGTCTTCGGGTTCACAATGCGGTTTTAACATATCATAAAGCGTTAAACCTGCAAGACTCACTGCGGTTAAAGCTTCCATTTCAACCCCTGTTGGGCCAATGGTTTCGACCACTGCGGTAATCTCGACATGTGCTTCAAACAATTCATACTCTACATCAGCACGATAAATTGGCAGTGGATGGCAAAGTGGAATCAGCTCATCGGTGCGTTTTGCAGCTAAAATTCCGGCAATACGAGCAGTTTTTAAGGCATCGCCCTTATCGGTATTGCCATTACGCAACAATTCAATGCAATGAGGCGGTGCATGTAAAATCCCTGTGGCCACTGCTGTACGATAGCTGTCCGCTTTCATCCCTACATCTTTCATTGCATCTTCCTCTGGTTCATTGCATCTTCCTACTTTTAAGCAACTCAAATTAACATGTATTTAGTGCTTTTTTTAGTGCTTTTAGCTCCATTCTAA
Organism: Acinetobacter albensis; assembly: GCF_900095025.1. Classification (GTDB taxonomy): domain Bacteria; phylum Pseudomonadota; class Gammaproteobacteria; order Pseudomonadales; family Moraxellaceae; genus Acinetobacter; species Acinetobacter albensis. The sequence continues at coordinate 9,360 of NZ_FMBK01000001.1, forward strand.
TTAAAATATAGTTTCCAAAAATAAAGCGATAAAAATCATCTGCCAAGCTCAAGCGATGAGAAAAATCGTTCGTTGTGTTACTCATTTTTGAAGCTATTTTAAAACTTAAGCCAGAACATCATTGCAAAATTCAAGCCAGAATATGACGCAGCTCTGTAAATAAAAAATCCCTTTATTTGGTTTCTTCATCAGATTAAATAATGTCTGTCAAACACACAGCTTACAAACTAGCTTAATAACAAACTAAAATTACATTTGAATTTGTTAAACATGATTACAACATCTTGAGTATGCTCTATAAGAGTCTTTATATATCATCCTTCTGCACTACCGTTAACATTATCTAAGCGCTCTCAACGCTCTTCTTTATTTTTTGACCAAAAAAAATAAAGTGAAAAAATTAATAAATACAAAAACACCAAGAGTAATCAAAATTTTACAATAAAATACTCACCTATTTTTATCAATTAAATTCAATATCTTAAAATATAAAATTAATTTAAAAAGTTTTAACTAAATTTTTCCAACCGAGTTATTAATAGTTTATACACTATATTATTATAAAATAACAAGAAAATAATCTCGTTTTAAAATTGGAAAAATTATTTAAGTATTTTCTTCAAAAAGTGGTTGCGCTTTGTTCAATAACGTTTTAATTTAAGGTCATGTTAAGTGTTCACTTCAATAATTTTTTTATTTATACGTAAAGAAATAAGCATGCACTTATCAGGGATGTGATTCTAGAATCACGCGTAAATCTGTAGTCATTCAGATTTGCAATAAAGGACGAATAAAACAAAAAGTTAATTTTTCACTGTCCTGCAAAGCCAATCAGAATTGTGTCGTGGCTTGAATTAGTGAAAATCGTCAAGCTTAAGCAAGCGAATGATTGGTTCAGCTTCTGAGTAAAACGATTTCATAATTAAAAGAGTGAAAAATTAAATAGCATCGGTGAATTGATCACAACGATCAAAATACAAATGGAGATTGATAATGAGCAGATACTTAAGAAATACTTGGTATCCATTAACTTGGTCAAGCAATGTTGAACGTAGCTTAAAACGCCATACTGTTATTGAAGAAGATATTGTTGTATATCGTAAAGTAAATGGTGAAGTTGCTGCACTTTCAGATGCATGCCCACACCGCCTTGCACCACTTTCAATTGGTCGTTTAATCGGTGATTCAATTGAATGCGGTTACCATGGTATGACTTTTGATTGTTCTGGACAATGTGAAAAAATTCCGGGGCAACGCCGTATTCCTTCTAATCTTCAAGTTCGTAGCTACCCTGTCACCGAAAATATGGGAATGGTTTGGATTTGGATGGGTGATGAGGAAAAAGCAGATAAATCTAAAGTCTTTGACCTCAAAGAATTCCACGATCCTAAATATAGTTATGTGCTAGGTGATGCATTGCATGTCGATGCAAATTATTTAAATTTAGCTGACAATTTATGTGATCCTTCTCACGTTGCTTTCGTTCACCAATCCACTTTATCTAACAAAGAGCATGGTGAAGTACCAGTTCATCACGAACGTCTCGAAGATCGAGTAGTGACTTGGCGCTGGATTAATGATTCCCCCCTTATCCCTGTTTTTAAAGGTCTAGTTGACTTTGGTGGAAATGTAGATCGTTGGCATTATTACCACTATTTTGCCCCTTCTGTTGCCATGATTGACTTTGGTTCTGCACCAACCGGCACAGGTGCAGAACAAGGAAATAGAGATAACTGCATCCAAATGTTTGCTTGCCATTTTATCACCCCAATTGATGAGCGTACCTGCATCCAACACTGGCTTTGTGTCAAAAATATTCCTTCTGATCCAGAAAAAGACGCCAAACTTTTGGCAGGTTTACGTATGGCATTTGATGAAGATAAAGCTGTTTTGCAGGCGATTCAAAAAAATGAAGACAAACTTGTAGATTTCAAAAGAGTACGTATCGCAATTGATGTTTCCACAGTCAAAATGCGACAAATGTTGCAAGAAATGATTGAGGAAGAACAACTTGAAAGCATTCCTTTCACTGAAGTGGTGTAAAAACTAGAGTCAAAAGTAGGTTTAAAATGAATGAGCTTTTAATTGGTTGTAATGGTCGTGGTGTTCAGGATTCAAATTTTGAGCATCCTGTATCTTTAGATGAACCCAGTATTGAAGAACAGTTCCGTCTGGTGAAAGATGCACAATTTTTTAACTTTTTTGATCGAATGCCATTACCAAATCAAATGGATTTGTTCAAATCACTGATTGAGAAATATGATCTTCCTGTACATACCACCAGTTGGTTATATGAAGTCGGTACTGATGATGAACGCTTAAAACAAAATTTTGCACTTTCAAATGAAATTGGTGCAACGACACATAATATGATGGTCTATTCACATGATCAGCAAGGTCATAAAATCTCCAATCAACAAGTGATTGATTATTACCTATTTGCCTATGATGAAGGTATGAAACAAGGCGTCGAACCGAGCTTTGAATTGCATGTCAATATGTGGAGTGAAGACCCTCGTCGAATTACGCCTGTCGCTCAAGCCGTAAAAGCTCGTGGTATCCCCTTCAATTTTACTCTAGATTATAGCCATGTGATTTTCAAGATCGGCAATCAGCAAGAGCTTGCGGTTTCAGGGATTCTGGAGGATGTACAACAAAGAAAAATCGTTTTAGATCCATTTGAACCAGACAATTTGGTAGATGAATGGATTGAACAGGATATTATTCGCTGGTTACAAATTCGCTCCGTCGCACCCAATGGACCACGTAACATTTGGGCGCCCCATGACCCATTTGAAACCAAAGCATTATTGCCTAAACGTCCCTCTTTTAAGGTACAAGCAGGTGATCCTGGACGAGGAATTTTGTATCCATTTACCCAACCAGAACCCGGTGAATGGCATTCAGAATGGTTTGCCCACTTGGTTGAACCGTGTAAAGAAGTGGTTCGAAAAGTCCTTAAAAACCACAAAGATAATCCAAGTTCAAGATTGCGTTATATCACCACAGAAATGATCACACTTCCGGATTATGGCTTAAATGCGAAGTTTTCATTAATTGGACAAAATGCAGAAATTGCCAAATTCACACGCAATACATGGCAAAACCTACATTAAATCAAAATAAATAAAAGGAGCACATGCTCCTTTTATTTTAATAACTGATTTATCACTGATTCTTGAATGTGCTGCAACCATTGACTGCAAGCCTCAGATTGCATCATGTCAGTATCTAACCATTGCTTACAGGTATATTGATGTCCGACATAAAAGAATCCCATCGACATAATGGTTAACAACACAAACTCAGCTTTTGCCTGTGGTTTAAAAATATCCTGATCTTTCCCCAATTGTAAAATCGCTTCTGTTTTTTCTAGTAATTCCAAAGGAGCTTGCTTAATTTTTTCCGATTTTGCAAAAAATTCGCCACAAAGCAAATTCTCTGACATGACTAATCGAATAAAATTTGGATGGGTTAAGTAATAATTCCATAATTGTGCCACCATTTCTTTAATGGCCTGCAATGGATTATCTTCAGTAAATTGAAAGTCTTTTTGTGCTAAAACAATTTCTTTATACATCTCTTCTAAAACAATTTGATAGAGTTCTTCTTTATTCCCAAAATGGTAATACAACATTCGATCTGTCGTTTCAGCATTACTACTAATGCGGTCGATACGCGCACCTGTATAACTATATCTACAAAATTCTTCTTTCGCAGAATCAAGAATTCGCTTTTTTAACTCTTCAGGATTTTTTTTTTAGCATGCATTTTTTTTAAAGGCACATTAACCACTCTATTATTCATTTCTTTTTGACCTTAACATAAATACGCGTTTGATCCTATCAACAAATCTATACCCAAAAAATCAGTAAAAATTGCTCCACAAAATAGGACGATGAATCAATAATTCACATCAATATTTTGATTACGCTTAAAATTTCACACCGTGGCATGATCATGACGGATACAACACCCTGAAACAAACTGACTTGTTCCATCCAAATAAAACTCTTCTTTCCATACTGGAACTTCATGCTTCACACGCTCGACCGCTTCTTCACACGCAGCAAAAGCTTCGCGGCGGTGTTCTGCATATGCAATTGCGAGAATGGCTTTTTCACCAATATCCAAATAGCCCACACGATGAATCACCCGCACATAATGTACTTGATGTTTTTGCTGAATATCTTGTTCAATTTGACGAATCATTTTTTCAGCTACTGGTGCATAAGCTGTATATTTCAACGCTTGAACCGCTTGACCATCATGATGATTACGCACTGTTCCAATAAAAACACCAATTCCTCCACACTGGGGAAATTGTTGAATTGGAGCAAAACTCTCTACCCTTAGTGGAGTATCTTGAATTCTGAAAAATGTCATCTTTAACCTCCCGCCACAGGTGACAATAGAACCAAGGTACAATCCAAATCAATCGTGTTATGGCGTGAAATAATATTTTCCCCTATAGCGCAGGCACAGAGTGAAATCGCCTGTTCAGCTTGAGGATGATTTTTGATTAATTGATTTAACACCTGTTCAACCTGAATTGGATTTTCCACTTTCAAATGAATCGTTTCGGCAGGTAAAAACCGCGTAACCCCACCATAAGCCTCTATTTGAATATTAATTTCATTCATTTTAACCTCCTAACATATGCATACTAATTTTTCGAGGCTGTTTTTTCGCATAAATTGCGTCAAATCCAGATTCTTTCTCCCAAACATATTGTTGAATTTTCTGTTGCAATTGCTTTTTCAAATCAACATTAGGATTTGCCAATAAAACATCCAATTGCGGTTTTAAAGCCAAGCCTTCAGTCGCAAATAAACAATTATATAACTCACCTTGAGCTGTCATTCGAATACGATCGCAACTGCCGCAAAATGCATGACTAATGGTTGAAATAATCCCTATTTCATACTGTTCATCGAGCAAATATCGTCGTGCAGGTTCACTTCCTTGAGTTTGTAATTGAAGTTGATATTGAGTCGCTAAAACCGTCAATATGTCTTGTTCCGTGATTACATTTTGCTTTTGCCAATGTGCATCGCCATCTAAAGGCATAAACTCGATAAAACGTAAGCTCATATTTTTGGCTTTTGCCCAAACCACCAGTGGTAAAATTTGATCTTCATTTTGTCCATTAATGAGAACTGTATTAATTTTAACCGCCAATCCGACCTGCTGTGCCTGTTCAATTCCGCTCAGAACTGGCTCTAGATCATTCTTGGTAAGCTTGTGAAACTGTTCAGCATCTAGCGTATCTAAACTAATATTTAAGTCGTCTAGCCCTGCTTGCTTTAAAGCCAATGCATATTTTTTTAAATAATGTCCATTAGTGGTCATGGAAATTCGTTTTAAGCCCAAAGGCTTGAGCTGTTGTAATTGTTCAATAAAATGCACAACGCCTTTACGCATGAGCGGTTCGCCGCCTGTAATACGAATACTCTCAATACCGCCTTGAACCATTAATTCACAAAATTGATAAAGTGCCTCAAAACTGACTAAATTTTTCTTCTTCATCCACTCTGGATGCTCTGGCATACAGTAGCTACATTTAAAGTTACAACGATCTGTCACAGATATTCTTAACTTACGTTTTTCTCGACCAAATTGATCCACCCAGAACGAGGCTGTATTTTGCATTTTCATCATCCTCAATATGCAAGCCATTTTTCAATTCATTACTTTTAATTTACTGACTGACCCTGTCATATAGGCAACGCGTTTTGATACTGGGTTAGTTCGAGTTCCGAATTGATACTGTGAAAATAAAGTGTGGGTTCATTAACTTTAACGACAGTGGCATTCAAGGCATCAAAACATCTTTTTAAGCTCAGCTTTTTTTGACTTACATGCTGCTTGATGACCTTCACAGCACTACGTTTAATTAAACAAAACGGATATAAAGCTTGATGATTGATTTCAACATAAGCCACCAAACTAGCGGAGTTTTTCCTCAACGCTAGATGTAAATCTTGATATATTAAGCTCGGAATAACCGTAATATCGCATGGAAGGAACAAAATATAATCTGCTTTGACGTGCGTCCATGCCGTTTGCATACCCATCAAGGGTCCTTCAAATCCTGAATTTTCATCAGTGAAGCACTTTATATTGGGCTGAATTTTTTGATAGATTGTATGATCACGATGGCTGTTCACCCAAACTTGTGTCACCTGATCATAAAAGGCCTGATAAATTTTCACCAGCTGTATCTGTGTATCAAATTGCTGTAATAATTTATTTTTTCCTTGCATCCGAAGCGCTTGACCACCCGCCAAAATCACCAATTCCGTTTCGGGTAAAATAGCATCCATCTTAACGTTCCTGCTGAATTTGAGTATATAAAGCAAACCGTTTTTCTCTGCAAAAACTTGCTAAGGTTAATCCTGCCTGCTTAGCTAAATCAATTGCTAAAGTACTTGGCGCAGAAATAGTCGCCAACATAGCAATATTCAATTGAGCACATTTACGAATCAACTCATAGCTTGCCCGACTGGTCATAAAAACGAAGCCTTCCGCAACTTGAATATTTTGTATTGCAAGATAGCCCAGTAATTTATCTAAAGCATTATGACGTCCAACATCTTCAAAAATGGCCTTAATTTCTCCCTGCTCCACCCAAGCAGCCGCATGTGCAGCACCCGTTAAACCTGTAAGCGGTTGATGAAAATTTAAATTTTTAACGGCTGGCTCGATTTGATTCAACCAGTGTGGGTTAAAAGGTGTGGTCACCTGAGGAAGAAGCTGTTCAAATTGTTGTAAACTTTCAATTCCACACAATCCACAACCACTTCTTCCCACCAATTGACGACGTTGCAGCTTTAATTTCACAAAAGCGCTGGAAGCAATCTTCATCTCTATGACAATGCCCAGTTCACTGTACTGAACGTCAATCGCATATAAAGCATGCAAATTTGGAATAATTCCTTCTGATAAACTAAACCCTTTGGCAAACTCCACCAAATCTATCGGTGTTGCCATCATCACGACATGAGAAATACCGTTATACACCAACGCTATAGGGCACTCTTGGATCACAAAATCTTCCAGAGTTTTTTTAGACTCTGCTTGGATACGCGTTACTGTTCTTGCTTCACAGCCCATTGTGCGCTTTTCAATACCTTTTTGGGTCACCACTTCGCCATTTAAACAAGTGGATAACAGATTGCTCTGCAACATGACCTAATTTTCCTCGTACTGAACGGCCAAATTTTCAGGCATTTCAATCTGCTTTACAGGAAGTAAAATCACGGGAATATTTTTAGAGGCTGGAATTTTTGCCCTTTTGTCATGACTGCTTAAAGCTACCAATGGATTGGTTTCAGGATAATATGCACCTAAACAGCCACGTGGAATATCATAGGGTACAATTCTAAATTGATGAACCACCCGTTTTACGCCATCCGAATAAATACTTTCAATATCCACATATTGTTCAGCAGCAAAACCAGCCTCGCAAATATCTGTTTCGTTCATAAACAAAACACGACGTAACCCAAACACGCCACGATATCGATCATCTAAACCATATAAGGTAGTATTGTATTGGTCATGCGAGCGCATGGTCATGAGTGTATAGATTTTTTGGGTTTTATATTGTGCTGTAAAACGATGTTCATCGTCTGCATAAACATCCTCTAATGAGGTCATTATAAATTCAGCTTTTTGGCTTGGTGTACGCCATTCATGCTGATTTGCTGGATGAGCCAAGTTAAAACCACCCGGCTGATAAACCTTCACATTAAAATCATGAAAATCTTCAAAAACCTCTGCAATGGCATTACGAATACGATCATAATTTTCAATATACCAGCGCCATTGAATTGTGCTGTTTGGCAAAACTTGCGCTGCTAAACGCGCCACAATATCAGGCTCAGACAAGAGATGCTCAGAAGCAGGCTCATTTCTACCAGCCGATAAATGTACATTACTCATCGAGTCTTCAACCGAAATCGATTGCGGTCCGTGTTTTTGTAGATCGACTTCCGTTCTACCCAAACAAGGTAGAATTAATGCATCTTGACCACAAACTAAATGACTGCGATTTAATTTCGTCGCGACATGGGCCGTTAGCTCGCATTGTCTTAAGGCAAAATGTGTATATAAGGTATCCGGCGTTGCTTCCGAAAAATTCCCACCCATCGCAAAAAATACTCGAATCTGTTTTTGGGCCATGGCCTTGATCGTGTCCACTACACCTAAACCATGCTTTCTTGGGGTCTGCATTGCAAATACACGATCTAAATTATCAAGTAACTTTTCAGGTGGATGCTCATTAATGCCCATGGTGCGGTCACCTTGTACATTACTGTGCCCCCGAACAGGACAAGCGCCAGCACCCGGACGACCGATATGCCCACGGCATAACAGTAAATTACTCAACATATGAATATTGGCAACTCCATGACGATGTTGCGTCATGCCCATGCCCCAACAAAAAATAACTCGTTCAGCCTCTACAAACATGGTCGCCAAATGTTTCAATTCTTGAGCTGACAATCCAGTTTGCTGATGAATATCTGCCCATGAAGTGCGCGTAACTTCTGCTAAAATCGTTTCGAAACCTACACTCTGGCTTTGAATAAAGTTCTGGTCAAAAACAGAAGCCTGATCCTTTAATTTACGCTCATTGTCCCATTCGTATAAATGCTTCATCATGCCAACCAGAAGAGCATAATCTCCACCAATTTTTGGCTGAAAATAATTGCGACTAATTGGAGTACTACCATTGGTTAGCATTTCCAATTTATCCTGCGGATCTTGAAAACGCTGTAATCCCCGCTCTTTTAAAGGATTAATCGAAATAATATTCGCACCACGGCGTGATGCTGCGCGTAAAGTACTCAGCATCCGCGGATGATTGGTTCCCGGGTTCTGGCCAAAAATGAAAATCGCATCGGCCAATTCAAAATCGTCAAGTGAAACTGTACCTTTCCCTAGCCCAATGGTGTCTGTCAGACCATAACTGGTGGCTTCATGACACATATTGGAACAATCAGGAAAATTATTGGTGCCAAAACTGCGAATAAACAGCTGATATAAAAATGCAGCTTCATTACTGGTACGACCAGAGGTGTAAAAAGCAGCTTCGTCTGGATGATTCAAAGCATGTAATTTTTCAGCGATTAATTTAAATGCATCATCCCAACTGATTGGAACATAATGATCTGTCGCTGCGTCATAACGCATCGGCTCGGTCAAACGACCTTGTAGCTCAAGAAAATAATCACTCTGCTGTGACAACCAAGTGACACTGTGCTGAGCAAAAAAATCAGCACTTACCCGTTTACTGGTGGCTTCAAAAGCGATTGCTTTCGCACCATTTTCACAAAAATTAAAAGCATGGCTGTTTTTCTGTTCAGGCCAAGCACATCCAGGACAATCAAAACCCGTGGGCTGATTGGCATTAAGTAAAGTAATCGCGCCTTTTTTTACAATTTCCTGCTTTTTTAAATTACGCGCAACACTTAATAACGCTCCCCATCCTCCTGCCGCATGGTGATAGGGTTCAATTTTTCCAAAAGTTTTATTCTGAACCAGATTATCCGTTTTGGTCGCATCTTGTTCCATATCAATATCCATTTAATATTTCAATAAACTAGGTGTAGTAATCCTTAAATTACTACACAATCGATTCAACTCACTATGCATATTTTAGTTTTACATGATTCAATATCTACATTATGTTCCCGTTATAAGCGACTTCGCTTTACTCAAGGAAAATATGTTTTATCTAAGCCATGCTAACTAAAACTTTTATGTGGATCTATCACAAACTTTTTAGGCACACCCAAATCAAATTCATTATAACCACGCGGTGCGTCGTCCAAACTAATGACTTCTACTCCCACAATTTTTGCAATGTCTAAACGTCCCCACATAATCGCTTGCATTAGCTGACGGTTATACTTCATTACAGGCGCTTGACCCGTATGGAAAGAGTGTGATTTGGCCCAACCCAGTCCAAAACGAATACTTAAACTGCCATTTTTGGCAGCCAAGTCCAAAGCACCCGGATCTTCGGTTACATACAATCCAGGAATACCAATTTGCCCTGACACACGGGTCACTTGCATCAATGAGTTTAAAACAATGGCGGGGGCTTCTTGTTGCACGCCGGCGTGTCCATGTCCACGTGCCTCGAATCCAACGGCATCAATCGCACAATCTACTTCGGGTTCTTTTAAGATATCTGCAATCTGTTCATGCAAAGGCGTTTCTTTAGACAGATCAACCACCTCAAAACCTTGAGCTTTAGCGTGAGCAATACGCGCGGGATTAATATCGCCCACAATAACCACGGCTGCACCTAAAAGACGTGCTGAGGCAGCGGCCGCAAGCCCGACTGGACCTGCACCAGCAACATATACTGTACTACCCGGTTTTACGCCGGCAGTTACAGCGCCATGATAACCTGTGGGTAAAATATCCGATAAGCAGGTTAAATCAAGTATTTTTTCCATCGCTCTATCGCGTTCTGGCAATTTCAATAAGTTGAAGTCGGCATAAGGCACCATTACAAATTCAGATTGCCCACCCACCCAGTCACCCATATCCACATAACCGTATGCTCCACCCGCACGAGCAGGATTAACAGTTAAACATACACCGGTATTTTGTTCTTTACATGATCGACAGCGTCCACAAGCTACATTAAAAGGAACGGAAACCAAATCACCAATTTCTAAATTTTGAACATCACGTCCTTTTTCAATCACTTCACCCGTAATTTCATGCCCTAAAACCAAACCCACTTGTGCAGTTGTACGACCACGCACCATATGCTGATCGGAACCGCAAATATTGGTTGAAATGACCTTTAAGATCACCGCATGTTCTATTTTTTTACCTCGTGGATCATGCATTTTAGGATAGCCAATTTTCTGGATATCCACCTTCCCTGCACCCACATAAACCACACCTCTATTATCAAACATAACTACTCCTTAGTTTTTCGATTCAATCGATCCATGAGGATCTTTTACATGAACTATAATCATGACCTTCAAATCCAGTTATCCATCTCAAATTTAAATTTCTAAATCAATTAGATGGATGACAACTTAAATTTCAATAATTAATTTTTTAGTTTTTGCACGCGAACAACAGGGTAAAAACTGTGTATTTAAAGCTTTTTCTGCTTCTGATAAATACATATCTCGATGGTCTGGTTCACCCTGTACAACTTTGGTGATACAGGTTCCACAAATACCCTGCTCACATGAAACAGGAATAAAAATATCATGGTCTTCCAAAACCTGAATAACTGTTAGGCCTTTAGGCACCACAAATTGCTGTCCAGTAGCACTAATTTCCACAATAAATTCTTTATCGTTGCCAGCTTCAACATTCCCACCTACAAAATGTTCTTTATGTATTTGTGCATCACTCCATTTCAACTTTCTTGCTGACTGAATAACGAAATCCATAAAACCATTTGGCCCACAGACATACAAATGTTTACTTTCATGAGGTTGATCGAGCAAAAGATTCATTTGTGCTTTAGTTTCTGGCTCATCATCGAGATGAAAATAGACATGGTTCTGAAATTTACTTTCTAGCTCTTTCGCAAATGCCAACGCATCATAACTTCTCGAAAAATAATGCAATTCAAAATCAATATTTTTTGCACTTAATTCATGTGCCATCGCATAAATGGGCGTAATCCCAATTCCACCTGCAAATAAAATCGCTTTTTCTGTGCTCGGTAAAATTGGAAATAAATTACGAGGTTCACTAATGGTAATGGTTTTACCCACATGAAAACTTTCATGAATAAATTTTGAACCACCCCGTGAATTACTGTCATTTAATACGCCAATCACATAACGATCTGACTCAGTACTACAATTTGCTAGCGAATATTGACGGGTTAAGCCATTGTCTAAATGCACATCAATATGTGATCCAGCTGTAAATTCAGGCAAGTTGGAACCATTTTTTGCAACCAACTCAAAACCCAAAATTTGTGAAGTTAATGGGATGACTTCTTTAATTAAAACTTCCATTTTTCTCACTCCAAATAGTGCTCTTTACTTTTTATTCCTCGATGTAGTTCAATTTTCCTTAATCACTACCGCCATCGCATTACTGAGTTGTCGCTGGAAAATCTAAGCTATTTTTATCACCTGAATCAGAGTCGATTACATGCCTTCTAATTGTAAAGATTTACCATTTTCAACCACCATGATGTCATCCAATTTCACCGTGCAATTGCGTAAAGGAATATCCATATGACAAGGTGTTTTACGGCTACCACCGACTTCAGTATTTGGACCTGTTGAAAATAAAAAGTTTCCATCAAATGCTCGTGCATCCATACACATACCGTCATTCTTGTCATGCAAACCCATTGCTGTCCACTGTGCACGGGGCTGTAAACCCCACCCGATATGTGAAATACCGTATGCTTCAGGATCTTTAAAATACTTCATATAATCACGAAGATATTCAGCTTCAAAACCACCATGAATTTTAGTGATAAACCCTTTATCAATTTCCAACGTGACTTTTTCACGCACATACATTTTGAACGGTAATAGAATATCCCCCACATCTAAAACCAGTGTTCCTTCTGCACTATTTTCATTTGGCCATGTAAACAAGAACCCACTTGGCCAATGGTCCCAACGACCAGGTTCGTCAGCAAAGCCATATTCTGTCACGGCAGGATATTGTCCTAATGGTGCATAAAAATCTGTACCTGCTGCTGAAGTAACATGCATGGATTTGGCTTTTTTCAGGAACTTTTCTGCTGCCATAACGCGCTGCTTGTCGTCTAAAGTCGGCAGCATACGTGCTAATACTTCTGGTGGTTCAACAGCTAAAATAATTCTTGTGCCTGTTTTTAAAATTTGCTCTTGCTCTGGAGAATGAAGCAGCATCATCGTGTCTATGATCAAATCTGCTGCTTCTAAAGCACGTTGTGCAGCCAAATTTCCAGTGAGTGCGGTATCTCCACAATATGCAGTCATATCATTTCCCATCGCGATAGGATGATTAAATGAAGGTAATTCAAGAATAAAAACTTTTGCTTTTAAACGTAATGCAGCATCCATTGCAGCCTTTACAGTACGCTCATCTGAATAATGACTTTTTAAAATCGCAACCGTTTGTGTTTCGTCTACTTTTGACAGCTTTAAAACCTGTTCAAAATTTTGAGTGAACTCACTATTATTAATTGGCATTTATCTTTCCTCTTCCCTGATACATATATATGCGACACCGATCAAAAATATCTAATTAAAAGTGTACACACTATAAATACACAAATACAGTGCAGATATCAACTGTTTTTACCGAATTAATCAATTAAATTAAAATATATATTTTCATGTAATTATGATTAATTTTATTAAAATATAGATTTTTATAAAGGATTTATAAAAAGTGTATAGACTTAAAATACTAAAATTAAATTAGATTTTACAAAAACATGATAAAAACAAAAAAACGTAAATTTTTTTAAATAACACGAATACGCTTATTCAGAAAATTTTTTATACTTGCACATAGCTTATTATTACCTTTCGAATACTGGTTATCTTCAACTTAAGAAGACGGTAAAATCTTGTACTGCAATGCGCGGTGTATAATATTGATTGATGATATGTTGAGGATCAGCATAACCGAGTGCCAAACCACAAATTAATTGTTCGTCTGGATTAGCCCCCACTAGCGGTAAAATCACTTCATGATAATCATTCCAAGCCGCTTGCGGGCAACTGTCAAAACCATAAGCTTTCGCTACAAGCATAAAAGTTTGCATAAACATGGCAATGGCCATTTTTGCACTGACATGCAGATTTTCATGAGCTGTAAAAAAAACTCCGACTGGCGCACCAAAAAATTCAAAATTTCGCAATAAATGCGCATGCATTTTTTGTTTTTCATGTTTTTGAATATCAAGTAAATTATATAACCCCCATCCATTGGCACGGCGCCGTGATAAATAGGGTTCAAACCATTGCTTTGGATAATATTGAAAAGCAGCTTCGTACTTGCCTTTCAGTTCAGGATTTTCACTCACCTCTATCACGGCCTGTTTAACAGCGTCTTGTATTTCAACTTTTTTATTACCCTGCACGACATACACTTTCCAAGGTTGAATATTTGTTCCAGAGGGTGCGCGTGAGGCAAGCTGTAATATGTCTTGAATTTCATCTTGTGAAATAGCTTGATCGGTAAAAGCACGTATAGATTGGCGAGAATTAACAAGTGCTGAAATCATTTGCTTTGTATCCATCTTACGACTTCTATCTCCAACATCATGAATAGATTCATCTTGAGTTAGCTACCAACTTAATGTCATGTGACTAACTCAAGATAAGCTTAGTTATTTAATACATACTCAATAAATTCTTGCTTCAACACCACATCACCATATTTACTATCAATATCAAATAAATTGGCTTCGTGAGGTGCCTGATGACGATCTCCCACACATTCACGAATTACAATCGTTCTAAAACCATGCTGTACTGCGTCCACCGCCGATGCCCGAATACAACCACTGGTAGAACAGCCCACCAAAACCACGGTATCGACTTGTTCAGCCGCTAAAATAGAAGCTAAAGTTGTGCCAAAAAATGCACTGGCATAATTTTTGGTTAACACCAGCTCTGTGGCTAAGGGCTTCACTTCATCACAAAATTCAGCAGCAGGATTACCTACTACCATAGCTCGCATCACTGGAGATTTTTTTACCCACATTCCGCCATCTTTTTGATCAGTTAAATGATAGCGAATGTTGGTATGAATCACTAAAACGTCATGTTGACGAGCCAACTCCAAAATTTCGGTGGTGTTGTTCACAGCATCAATTACATCTGGGGCATATAAAGGCTGCCCTTCGGTGGTATAGCCTTTCATAAAATCAATCAGAATTAATGCAGGCTTTTTTCCAAAGCCAATGCGATTACCCCACACCCCTTTATAATTATCTACAGCAGATGATTCCTGTGACATTCTATTCACCTTATCCATACACTTAATACGCGCCAGACAATAATGCACCTGCGCCCGGTACAATCGGCTCTAGATCAAGTGCTTTTAACATACTATAAGTCGTTGCAATCGAAGCTGAAATCACAGGCTTCCCTGTCAAGGCTTCTACTTTAGGAACAGCAGGCAACGATCGCATTTGAACACAAGCCGACAACACCACCACATCTGCATCTTGATAATTCAACTTACTCACAATGTCAGGTAAATTCGCTGGATCATGAGCTGCAACTTGAATATTGTCTGCAATTTCTAGCGCAATATAATCAATAACCTCAAAACCTTCGTTACGAATATAATCCACTACAAGTTCAGTAAGGGGTTTCATATAAGGTGTCACCACAGTGACTTTTTTTGCACCCATGACTTTTAATGCATCAACAAGCGCACCTGCACTGGTCACAACTTGTGCCGCAGCATCATTATCTACTGTGACTTGCGTTAAGCGTTTTTCTGACTCACGGTGATAACCTAAGCCCATCGACATAATCGCCACTAAACAGGCATAGCCCAATACGTCAACCCGTGCATCTGATAACTCTAAAGCACAGCGATCAGACTGTGCATCCATTGCAGCAAGCTCTTCTTTTTTGACATGTTTCATCCGCATACGACTCGAGTGAAACGTAAACCGCTCAGGTCGAATCAATTGACGTGCCTGAAGCATCGCTGGAATTTCAGTTTCCATCGTTGTATTTGAACTTGGAACAATTTGACCAATTTTATAAACTTTATCCATAATCATTTTCCTTAATTGAATTTTTGAGCTAGGTATTCACCCAAAACGGTGAAGAAGCCTTCAAGATCATCCCAAGGGATCATATGACCTGCCTGTGGTACATGTTTAACGTGGATATTTGGGTTTAACTGTTGAATTTCCTGTTCATCTTCGGGCAAAATTACGCCGCCTTTACCTGCCACCATTAAAAGTGTTGGTACTTGGATATGCGAAATATACTGATGAATGTCATAAGTATGAAAATCATCAAACGCTTGTATAATTGCAGGTAAATAACAGGTATGTAGCCATTCAGCGCGCAGTTGTAATTGCGCTTCTGTCCATGTCGGGCAAAATACTTTCATGTCTTCACTATTCATTCCCTGAATGGCTTGTTGAATTGAATCAACATACCAAGGTAATTTACTTGGATAAGCACGTCTCTCAGGTCCAGATACAGGAGGATCTATCAGAAATAAATGTTTAAGACCCTGATTCGAAAGTTCATTGGCGCGAATTGCAAAACGTGCGCCCATAGAGTGTCCCATCAGTGAATATTCTTTAAGTCCAAGTTTCTGTACGAAGCTCACAATATCTTGAGCGCACACATCTGTTCCATAGTCGTGTTCAGGTCCTGACGATGAAAGACCACGACCACGTACGTCCAATACATAGGTATCAAAAACTTGACCTAAACGTTCAGCTACAAATTCCCATGTAATGGCTGGACTGGTAATCCCTGGGATTAAAATAAGGGGATGCCCCTTACCTCCATAACGTAAATAATGAATTCGAACGCCATTCACAAATTCATTTTGCCCATATAGGAAAGTTGCACTCATGCGACTTCCCCCGCCAATTGAACAATCGGTGTCGTTAAAGCATCATAGGCATATACCCAAGATGGGTCTTCAGGCTGTTTCAAAAATGTATTGGCATTTGATACTGCCTGTACTTTCGTTGCGCGGTCTTTACGGTTTAATTCATACAATTTAAAGGCTGTTGTATAGTCATCTAGGCCTGTTTGCAACAAACAGCGCGTCAACATTGCAGCATCTTCAATCGCCATGCCCGCACCTTGTGCCATGTGTGGTTTCATCGGATGACATGCATCCCCCAGTAAAACAAAACGACCTTCACTCCACACGGGTAATGGATTTCGGTTATTTAACGGCCAAATTGTAATGTTTTCACTGGCTTCAATCATGGCCTGAATACATGGATGAAATCCTTCAAAAGCTTCATACATCGCTTCATGACTACTTTCTAAAAATGAACGTCCTTGCGTGTCTAATGGTGGATGCGGAACACCAGTTACATAGTAATATTCATCACGCTCTTTGGTGGTGTAATAGGCCATCATATGACGATCTTCATGCCACCATTTCACACAATCATCTAGATCATATTCAGCTTGCAACTTCTTAAGCTTGTCACCTTTAATGAGCGCACGATGCCCTACCCAGCCACTATATAAAGGTGCTTCTTCGCCTAATAATAACTCACGAATTTTTGAATTAATGCCATCAGCACCAATAACAATGTCAACCGTTGCAGTTGTACCATCGTTAAACTTTAATTCAACTCGATCGTTATGTTGAACAGCATTCTCTAATTTTTTCCCATAATGCAACTTACTTTGGTCCAAGCTTGAAACTTGCAATGCATGCATATCGCCTCGGTGCACAGTAATGTAAGTTGCGCCATAACCACGAACATTGGCTTGCGCAATAATTTCACCGGTACTACCATCACGACTAGTCCACGCATCTGGATCACAGCCTAGTTCTTCCAACTCTTGTTCTAAGCCCATTTCTCTAAAAATTTTAACAATATTTGGACCTACATGAATCCCTGCTCCGATCCGTGAAAACTCTGGAGCCTGCTCATAAACATCAACATCAAAGCCTGCACGTTGTAACAGCCGACCTGCTGCTGCACCGCCTAAACCCGCTCCAATAATCGCAATTTTTTTCGATTCAGTCATTTTCCATTCCTTGTTTTATAGCGCCTAACTTAGCTATATATAGATATACGATATTTTTAAATTAAAGTCTATACGCTTTAATTATTTTTATTCAAATTTTGTGTGTTTATTTTTAAATTATTAATTTTATTATTATTTTGTATAATATATAAATACAATAAAAACAAAATAAAAGTGTAGACACTTATAAAGATTCATATTCCAGCCATCAAAGTACTCAATTATCAATTCATTTCAAAGTCTGTTGAACAAGCAAAAATAGTAGAAACTTTTTCAATAAGCTGTCTATTACAAAGCCTTATTTGCGATTGTGATGTAATAGAAATGAGCTACTTAATGTTTCATTCAGAAATCTAAAGCATAAAAATGGAATCATCCTAAAGTAAATTGGAGCTAGATATTTTTAGGGTTCAAGCTTGAAGGCTGATTTAAAGTGTTATTTTATAAATAAATTTTAAGATAATTTAAAACAACTTTTTAATTTATCTTAAATAATCATCATCAAAGATGAAATCAAGATTTATCTATTGAGCTTTATTAAAATTCAGATCAGAAAAATTGATCAAAGTAGACTACTAAACGATCAAAAAAAAAGACTCAGCATTTTTATACTGAGTCTTTACTTTTACACTACGCCATAAATATTAGAATCTACTAAGCGGCTTTTTCTCCAAAAATTAATCCTACTGTTTGCTGAGTAGTTCTTATATCCGCAAATAATGCTGCAAGTGAATTAATAGACGTATTGTGTTCGTAATCACTCAGTGCTGCATTTGCATCACAGATAAAAATAACGCGGAATCCCAACTGTTGCGCATCGCGTGCAGTTGCCTCACAACAACAATTTGTTAAAGTTCCAGAGATTAAAACAGTATCTATGCCTCTTTCTTTAAGAATCTCTAATGCATTCGAAGATCCTTGGGTAAACGCACTAAATCTTGTTTTATCAACAATTAAATCCTGATCTTGAATATCGAGTTCTTTATACAAATTATGCAAATGACTGTCTTTAGAAAATGCTTCAACTTGTGCTTTAGAAAAACTTTCGGCTTGAAAGCTCTCAAAGTAGACAGACCATTCACTTGCCGTGGTGGTGGTAAATCTTAAAAAAATATTTAATCCGCCGTGTTCTCTTAGAGTGTGCGTAATGGAGTTAATATTTTTAACAATACTTCGTGCGGTTGGCACTTCAAGCGGAGTTCCTTCTAACATAAAACCATTTTGCATATCCACAATCAAATGTGCTGTTTTGCTTGGATTAATTTCGTTAAAAGCAAATTCTCGACCACCTTTCAACTTGGTGTATCTAGCCCGTATCTCAGGGTAAATCATTGTCTTATGCATATTTAACTCTCCATAGTTATGCTTTTACTTTATTGATGAGCAATCGTTTGTCATCTTGATCAATAAAATAAGTCCGTCCTTTAGTAATATAGGCTAGAGTCACATGAACTACAAATGCTACAACAAAACCCACATATGCAGACATTCCACTGATTACAGGATTGTCATTCAGAATCCAAATCAATGAAGCAGTGACTGTTCCGGTAAGTAAGGCACACACACCAACTGGATTAATACGGCGAATTTTATGAGTACGAAACTCTAACGGCCCAGTCACAATTTTGAGTAATCCACGCACAATCACAATATCAGCAACCACGCAGGCCAACCAAGAAAGCAAGAAAATACCTGTCCATTCCAAGAATGTGTAAAGATTTCCTAAAACATCAAGCCACATTAAAGTAATAGTCATAATTGTAACGGCAATAATCCAAAATCTGCGACCTAAAATTTTGGCACCTAAGGCTTCAGAACCTGAAGCATAGGCGACTGAACTGACGTGAATATTAGTTAAATTTACGCGAATTTGAGAAACCCATGCCAACGCAACCCCAGGAATTAAACCAATTAAACCTATGAAATAAATCGATGGATCAATACTTTTGGTAATTAAAGAAAAATAGATCCCCAAAGGAATTGCACCAAAAAATAATAAAGCATAGGGTAAAACGACACTGATGAATGCTTTGCGCTTAAACTCACTGGAACGGACAAAACGATTATAGTCAGAGGCTTCAAATGGGTTAATTCCAATGGTTCCAGCCAAAGCTGAGAGTACAACAATAACCCCAATTACGCCGCCCACTGCGCCTTCAGGCATGGCAGAAAACATTCCTGTTGGCATTCCACCATTGTGTTGATAACCTGAAATAATCGCCCAAATCAGTAAAATGACATAGACCGGTACAGTCCAAGTCAAAATTTTTGTCATTGAACTAATCCCGCTCCAAGCCATTGGTACAAACATTGTCGCCACAACGATATACCAAACCTGATTGGGCAAGTCCCATATTTGATCAATAGAACGGGCAAGGATTTGTCCTTCTGCACCGGCATAAATCACAAATGTGCCTGCATAAATTAAAGTGGTAAATACAGAACCGACCGAACCAAAACCGCAACTTCGCGTGATTAATTCAGCGGTTAAACCTTCTCTTGATGCTACGCGTGCAACAATTAAATTTAAAACAGTCAGCAAAGCAAAAGAAATAGCCAAAGCAATCCAGGTCGATAAAGCCCCACTTTTATTTAAAAACAGCCCCCCGACTAAAACAAAGAAGAAAGCCGTTACAAAACCCACTAATACACTTAGAATAGCACCTGCACCACGTTTGGCATGATCAGGCACACGTGATCGTGCATAGTCATCATGTTCCGTTTCCATGGATTCGTCCAATTCAGCATCTTCATCTAACACAGTGCTGTTAGCCAACTCGCCGTCATATTTTAATTTGACATTATTTCCATTAATAGTCATCTGCTTCACCTATAATCTTTTTAAAATTTGAATTGCGAAATCAGCATCGGTACATTTCCTTTTGAGCCATGAGTTCCATCTAGCTGCTCATCATTTCCATACATATTTCGCCAATACTCATAAGCAGGCCCTATTTTGATATTGGTACTTCCAACATCAAATAAATAACTGACACGGAATAACGTCTCAGTTTTTGTTTTATTTCCAAATCCATCATTTCCTTTTGGACCGATCATATTAATAAACCCGCCAAAACTCCCAGGACCATACGGTACATTCCATGCACTCGAAACAGCCCAAGTTGTATCAAATTCAACTTCTTTTCCTATAGTACCGTTATGGTTATTCTCTTTATAAGCCGCTAGACCTACATTCCAGAACCCCGTTTTTATAGGGATAGGCATCGTCAAACCTAAATAATACTTTCTAGGTCTAGATGCAAAAGTGGTATTTTTTGAACCATAATCAACACGGCCAAAAACAGCCAATGAATTTAAAGTGTCATACTCAGATTTAAGCTGAGGGATCGATGAAAGTAATAATGTTCTTTGATAAAAACCATAGATTTCTTGAGCACCATCATCACTATTTGCGGCTAAATCTTTTTTATCCGAAATCAAATTATCCACAGTAAAAAAGTTAGTCCCATATTTATCACCACTGGCATGCGTGAAATTAAAAATGGTTTTGCTAATATCCTTACCAACGCCAGCTTCAGAAAACTCTGTTCCATAACGAACCGAAACTGAATTGTCATTCCAAGTGCTTGCAAAACCTGAGGCGGGTACAATCAATGTGCTTCCAAGCAAAATAAAACAGGTACTTAATTTCATAAATTTCTCACTTTTTAATGTTAAAAAACATAGTTCCTTGTGAAATAAATTAAAATTGAATCAATAACTTAATATTTAAAATAAGAATCCATCCAATTTTATAAAAACATTTTTACCAACTAAAATAACCATTTGACTTAAGGAATAAGACAGTGGCTCATTCAATTCAGGAATGGGTTAACCCCCAATTTTTTGCCTGATCCATATTTTCAAATGCTAATTTCAGCCCGACCTAATTGAGAAATTAAAACTGGTGACTTTGAACTAGTTTTTTCTCAATTGCTCTTGCTCTCCTATCTGGTTCTTTACTTTTCTTTATTCTAAGCCTCACGGCTAGGTTTCAGTTTTGAATCAATATCGATCAGCCAAACTATAAGGTACACACTTAATTATAAAAAAACAAATACTATATTTAAAAATTTAAATATTAATATTAATATATATTTTTCAATAATTTAAAACAAAATAAACACTAACTACCAGAAATACTATCAAGTTTTTATTTTTATTTTTTTAAGTTTATACACTCTCATTGTTCTTTTTTTTAAAAATATAAATCTATTTATTAGAAAATCAAATATTTTTTACTCTTTGACAATCGATCGTTATTTATCCGTTTTTTTACCTATGCCAATAAAAAAATTAAAAGCACATAGCATCCTTTTTCACATAAATTAAAAAAGCACCTAAAAAAAATTTTTAGATGAAAAAACACTAAGTTAAAGTCTTTACACTACAACCTTGAAATATAGATAAATATAAAATGATTGAGCCTTAATGATTAGCCCATAAATTGAATTATAAATAGATGATGATTCAAATAAATATCTACAGAAAATGTAGATATTTTAATCAAACAACCTC
Source organism: Acinetobacter albensis (assembly GCF_900095025.1). Lineage (GTDB taxonomy): Bacteria > Pseudomonadota > Gammaproteobacteria > Pseudomonadales > Moraxellaceae > Acinetobacter > Acinetobacter albensis. The sequence goes on from NZ_FMBK01000001.1 coordinate 31,598, forward strand.
TAAGCAATACAACGCTTTTAAAAGCATAATTATTTTGATTGGCTATAAAAATGAATTGATATTTCGATGAATATATTTTTATGCATAAATTATTGATAATTAAAGTAAAAAATAAATCATAAAATAATTTAAGTCATTTATTTAGGTTTGCTCTTTCCTTCATCTTGAATATTAAATTATAGAAAACCAAATATTGATGCAGAAAACAAATGAAAAGAGTTCCTATTTTTAAATTAAGTAATTTTTTTTAAGGTATGTAATAAAGCTAAAGCTTCTGCTGGATTTAAAGGCTCAAGTGTCTTTTCAGAAATACTTTTGGCATTTTCTAAAGTGTCTGCTAAAACTTTTCGACCTTCATGAGTAATACTAATTTTGACCTTACGCTTATCTTGTTGATCTTGATATTGGCTCAATAAATCTCTTTTAATCAACCTTTCCACAATCCCACGAATAGTCGCTTGATCAATTGCGGTATGTTCTACCAATTCTTTTTGTGAACATTTTTCAAATAAATTAACAGTATACAATACAGAGAACTGAACAGCCGTCAGCTGAGAGTCTCCTATCTGCTGTTGAAAGATCACCAAATGTCTTTGATATGCCTTACGCAATAAGTACCCAATTTGGTCCTCTAAATTATAACTTTTCAAATCCACTATATATTTACCTACTAAATTTAATCTACAGCATATTACATTGTATACCTTATAAATTTCCACAAAATTAAGGATTATCTCTGTTTAAAATATATATTTTCTACAAGAATTGCATTTCACTCAATATAATTACCCAAAAGCTTTATTGATCTAAATTTTTCTTTTCAAAATTTTTCTATTCACCCTGAGCAAATTTATAAACGGTTCAAATTTATTGGTATATATTCAGAACTTACTAGAACTGATATAAAAATCATAATTTTAAAAATGTTGTCAAACAATTATTTAGCACATCCACTTCAATAAGATTAACTTTTGGATTGTTAATTTTTTCAATTCTGAACATAAAGCGCAATCATTTTGGTGACTAAATATCTCTACTCGGATTTTTTCTAGTAGAGCTTCTGGATTAGAGACTTTTAAATGAATTAATATTTTTATCAGTTTTTAGGCTCAAAAATAAAGGGGCAACAAGCCCCCCATTTAATTTGGATCATAAAAGTGATGTATTCAAATCTATGAATAGTTCATGCCTACACCAACGGAATATATTTATTGTGTTATATAACCACCATCCATCACAACTGCCTGACCTGTAACCCCGCCAGCTTTGTCACTGGCCAAAAAGATTGCATAATCAGCAATTTCTTCAACATTCAGTAAACGCTTTTGTGGCACCATCGCTAAAATCACATCTTCTAAAGCACTTTGTTCGCTGACATTTCTGGTTTTTGCCAAATCCGAAATTTGTCCGCGAACCAATGGCGTATCAACATAACCTGGGCATAGCGCATTTACGGTAATACCATCGCGTGCGCATTCTAAAGCGGCAACTTTGGTTAAACCAATCACACCATGTTTAGCGCTGTTATAGCCTGCTTTTCCCGCAAAACCAATCAAGCCATTAATAGAAGCCATATTGATTACACGACCAAATTGTTGCGCTTTCATAATCGGAAATACATGCTTAATCCCAACGAAAGAACCCACCAGCATCACGTTAATCAGTTTTTGATAAATCTCTGTTGGGAAATCTTCAATTGCAGCAACATATTGAAATCCTGCATTATTAATTAAAATATCTACACGACCAAATGTTTTATGTGCAAGCTCGATGGCACTTTTATAGGCTTGTTCATTGGTCACATCACAAGGTGCAGATAAAGCCTCAAAACCTTCATTTTTTAACAAAGCCACAGTTTCAGCACATTTATCAATATTCATGTCTGAAATGACCACTTTAGCCCCTTCATGCGCAAATTTCTTCGCAATTTCAAGTCCTATCCCACTTGCTGAACCTGTAATAAAGGCAACTTTATCTTTAAGCATCTGGCTCATTATTTGCTCCATTTTACTCTTTTAAAGGGTGATTTTTAAACAATACCAAACCAAGTAAATGCGGCAATCGCAACAAAGACGGCTAATGTTTTAATAATAGTAATCGCAAAAATGTCTTTATAAGATTGTTTATGTGTAAGACCAGTTACCGCAAGCAATGTAATCACTGCCCCATTGTGCGGTAAAGTGTCCATACCGCCTGATGCCATTGCTACAATACGATGCATCACCTCGGGAGGAATATTCATGGCTACAATCGCAGCATTATATTGATCTGCCATTGCACTTAAAGCAATGCTCATTCCTCCAGATGCCGAACCAGTCACACCTGCAAGAACAGTGGTGGTGACTGCGCCATTCACCAAAGGATTGGTAAAGGTATTTCCAAGTGCATGACTAATAATTGCAAAACCAGGCAAAGCAGCAATAATTGCACCAAAACCGTATTCAGATGCAGTGTTCATGACGGCTAGTAAAGCTCCCCCAATACTTGCATTTACACCCTCTTTAAAACTGCTATAAACACGGCGAAAATCATATAAAATTGCAGCAATAATCCCAACAATTAAGGCTAAACCCACAGCCCAGATTGCTGCTGTTTTTGCCACATCCACCGTATACGCGGCAAGTCCGATGGCATTGAAATCAAAACCATTTGGGTACCACTCTTTAATTGCAGTCGATAAATATTTATTCATCACAGCAACTAAAATGAGGGGAACAAAAGCCAAAAATTGACGTGCAAATGAACCATTTGATTTTGGATCTGACTCAACATTTAATTGTTGTAGCTCAGCGTCTGACAAGGTAACGCCAGTGGCATATCCATCCCCATTTCTAGCAGCAACACGACGACGCCATTCCAGATAGCTTAAGCCAACGCCCAACACAAATATCGCACCAAGAGTGCCTAAAAAAGGTGCGGCATAAATATCAGTTCCAAAAAAAGTGGTGGGTATGACATTTTGAATTTGTGGGGTGCCCGGTAAGGCATCCATGGTGAAGGAAAAAGCACCTAGTGCAATGGTTGCAGGCATTAATCGTTTTGGAATATTAGCTTGCCTAAACAACTGATTTGCAAATGGATAAACTGCAAAAACCACGACAAATAAACTGACACCGCTATAAGTTAAAATTGCGCCTAAAAGCACAACAGTCAGCATGGCATTTTTTGAACCAATCAGACTGACAATGGTTTTCGCGATCGACTCCGCAATCCCCGACATTTCAACAACTTTACCGAAAATTGCACCCAGTAAAAAAACCAGAAAATAGTCTTTAATAAATCCAACCATTTTCGGCATAAAAATGCCTGAATAAAAAGGTAAGACATTTGCTGGATTAATCAGTACAACAGCCAATAAAGCACAAATAGGTGCCATTAGAATTACAGAAAATCCTCTGTAGGCGGTGTACATCAATAGCCCGAGGGAAAGTAAAATGACTGCTAAATCCCACATATTTTTTACTCCATCCTTAAAGAAACAATGCCCCATCCAATTTCAATATTTATGCTAAATATTGTAGGGACATCTCTATCTATTCATCTTCATCATTCAAATCAAGATTTAAATTTAACCTTTCGTTCAAGCAACAGAATTTGGCTATTTGAGCTTTGACAAGCATTTAATATGCATGATTCAAAGCATTTATCAGCAATGATTGAATCAAACTATAATGCATATCAATCACTGCATTATTTAAAAATAGTCATCGAACAAGAAGAAAAATTGATAAATAGAATTTTTTATAGACATTTAAAAATCTACAAAAGTCGATTAAAAAAAGTGTGTGCTGATGTTCTGGTAGAGGAAGAAAGAACGATTCATTATTGTGCTAGAGTTCTGATCTTCGAATATTGTTAAGAATGCTCTATTTTTCATTGATTTAAAACATATTGCCTACAGAGTTTGTCTGCATTTCTCCTATACTTCTTTTAATCAATTTGGCAGATACAAAACTCAATTTCAATTCATTGGAATAAAGAGAGTTTTTATTTTCACATCCATAAAAATCGCTCGATCAGCAGTAGTTCATAGTTCAGCTGAGAAGAGATTAAAAAATTTAATCAGGTTCAATCATGACACTCAAACAGTTAAAAGCTTTTTTAGTTCTTGCACGCACGTTAAGTTATGCGAATGCAGCCAATGAGCTTTGTTTGAGTCAATCTGCATTAAGTTTAAGTATAAAAACTTTAGAAGAAGAATTAGGCGGAAAATTATTTAAGCGGACTACGCGTCGAGTCGAAATTACCACTGAAGGTCTCTCTTTAATTCCTTATGCGAAAAAACTTTTAGCAAATTGGGAAGATATGGAAAAAGACGTTAAACAACGTTTTAAACTACATCGCGGAACATTAAGTATTGCTTCTATGCCCTTTGCTACCCATGCAGTACTTCCAGCAGTGATGCATGATTTTTCTCAGAAATATCCTAATATTAGTTTTTCGATACATGATGTGACCAATGAAAAAATTATCGAAAATGTTCAAGAAGGCATTTTTGAAATTGGAATTTGCTTTGAGCCTAAACCCAATGATCAGTTAATCTTTAGACCATTATTTAATGAAGATTTTCTCGCCCTGTTACCTCGAGATCATCTCTTGGCAAAACAAAAAAGTGTAACGTGGTTAGAATTGTGTTCCTATCCTTTTGTTACTTTGCAGCATCCCTCCATTATTCGTCACGTTATTGAACAAAATTGTCGCATAAACAATGTGGTATTAGATCTTAAAGTTGAATGTCACCAAATTAGTTCACTTTCACATTTTGTTGCCTTTGGAATGGGCGTAAGTGCAATTCCGAGACATTTCAAAAATTTTATCGACCAAGAAAAGAATATTTTAATTGAGATTGATGACGGTAATGTACATTTACCTGTAGGGATTATTTATAAAAAAGATTTTGAACTTTCCAATATATCCTCCCAGTTTATCGAAACCATATTAGCCCATCCTTTTTAAAGGTTTGGCTTCGCTTTATCAGGTTTAACCAAAAAATTAACTGATTTAATACTGAGATTACGACTCAATCTGTCCCCTCATCATGGCTTCAATTTCATACTACAATAAAACCATTCAGCTCTCTTCAAAACAGTATTTTTCAAATTAATGCGCTCTTATCATTGCACGTTAGAAACGTTTCAATGTCTAAAAAGTCAAATGCAATGCTAATAATAAAAAGATGGATAGAGGATAAACAGGATGAATACCTACTCTCTTTAGCAACCTACCTCCCATAAGCCATCAATGTTTGGCTACAGTCAGAAAATATGGTTTATTGGATATTGATGAATTTCCAACTGCTAAAACAGTTGATGCAGACTTAATGAATTCGGGTAAGTTATAAGTAAGACCTTGAATAAAAATATTATTTGCTTTGCTTCATCTTATTTTATGCACTGAGATTTTCCTGTGCGAATTTATTTTTTCAGAAAACTCAACTCATTCACTGTCTTTAGACTGCACTGTAAGCCATTCAATAAAAGCATCAATTTTAGGCCATTGCCGATCTTTCAATGAGGCGATGTAATAGTGCTGATCACAGCGTAAATACATCTCTTGAAATGGCATCACTAGCTCTCCATTTTCGATGTCCTTTTGTACCAATCTTTTTCTGCCCATGGTAATGCCTAAATTATTTTTAGCAGCAATTAAGGCAAGATCAGAGCGATCAAAACTAATCCCCAATGACGTATCAAGATCGACATTAAAATGTGCCGCCCAACTGTTCCATTCATCCGTTCCCGTCCCATTGCTCCATGCTTGGCAATCATGCAGCAAAGTACAATGCTTTAGATTTTCAACCGTATTCATTAAATTAAACTTTTCTGCATATTCAGGGCTGCATACGGGAATAATATATTCATCCATCAAATATTGATAATTCAGTTGAAATGAGGGCTGATTGTCAAAATAGAGGGCTAAATCAACGCCTGTCCGTTGAAAATTAACATTTTCATTCCCCGTCAAAATAGACAACAGAATGAAGGGATAACGTTGAATAAAATCAGAAAGTTTGGGTACTAACCAGCACTGTGCAATTGAAGGTCTAGCATAAATGGTGAGCGATCCTGCCAATGCCTGATTTTGGATAGCTTTAATTTCCGTATTTAAATGATCTAATGAGGATTGTAAAGCCCAAAAAACACGGTTGCCCTCAGGGGTTAACTGTACCTTACGATGTAAGCGTAAAAAGAGTTTGATATTCAGTTCTTTTTCTAACACATTAATCTGATGGCTCACTGCACTGGGTGTCAAAAACAACTCTTCTGCGGCTAAAGCAAATGACTCGTGGCGCGCTGCAACTTCAAAAGTATACAGTTTTGACAACTGAAAACCGGTCAGGGTTTTATGTGCATTGGTCATTCATTTTCCCTCAATCCATAGATCATGTTATTCATCAGAAAATGAAATTCATTAACTGCACCCTCTAGAGCATTGGAACTCAAAATATATTTAAAGATCAATGTTTATTTCAATCCATTTTTTCAGGTGAATTATTTTAATGCAAACGTAAAATTTGATCATTTGACGCCTCTCTTCTCTTGCACTCAAATAGATTCATAGGAATTTTAGTCACGGAGACACCTGGTATGGAAGCCAATTTCTTAGATGTCGGTATCTTACTCACCAGTATTTGTTTAATTATTTTCACTATTTTAAAGTTCAAATTGCACCCCTTTTTGGCTTTGCTTCTCGCGAGTTTTTTTGTGGGTCTTGCCATGCAAATGCAACCGCTTGAGATGATCAATGCCATTGAAAATGGGATTGGAAGTACCTTAGGTTTCCTTGCAACAGTCATTGCACTGGGTACTATTCTAGGCAAAATGATGGAAATATCGGGCGCGGCCGAACGTATTGCACTCTCCCTGCAACGCTGTAAGTGGCTCTCTACCGATATCATTATGGTACTGATTGGCTTACTGTGCGGTATTACCTTATTTGTTGAAGTTGGCGTTGTTTTATTAATTCCACTCGCATTTTCGATTGCTAAACACACCAAAACCTCTTTATTTAAATTAGCGATTCCACTGTGTACCGCATTAATGGCGGTTCATTGTGTCGTTCCACCCCATCCAGCAGCACTTTATGTCACCAATAAACTGGGGGCAGATGTTGGTACTGTGATTGTTTTTGGTTTAATCGTGGGCTTAAGCGCTGCACTAATCGGTGGCCCGTTATTTTTAAAATTATTGGGCAAACGCTTACCTTTTAAAGCAGTACCTGAAGAATTTTCGAATTTAACCCTCAGAGAAGAACACACTTTACCGTCATTAAAAATAACCTTATTCACGGTGTTTTTACCGATTGGACTGATGCTCATTAAGACCATTGCCGAATTAAACACGCATCCACAAACCACATTTACCCAAGTTTTAGACTTTATTGGCAATCCAATTACCGCCATGTTTATTGCAGTCTTTGTGGCTTATTACACCTTGGGCTTACGTCGTAGTATGAGCATGGCAGCGTTATTAAAAGACACTGAAAATTCTTTTTCTTCTATTGCAAATATTTTATTAATTATTGGTGCGGGTGGTGCGTTTAACAGCATCCTCAAAGCCAGTGGCTTAGCTGATTCCATGGCTGTTCTCCTTTCACATTTACACATGCATCCTATTTTACTGGCATGGTTAGTTGCCTTGCTTCTACATGCAGCAGTGGGTTCAGCAACCGTTGCCATGATGGGAGCGACTGCGATTGTCGCGCCAATGTTACATCTCTACCCCGAGATTAGCCCTGAAATTATGGCGATTGCGATTGGTTCAGGTGCGATTGGCTGTACCATCGTGACCGATTCGTTATTTTGGTTGGTTAAACAATATTGTGGTGCGACCTTAAGTGAAACCTTCAAATATTATACCTCAGCCACTTTTATTGCCTCACTGATCGCGCTGGGTTGCACCTTTCTCCTGTCTAATTTTATTTAAGCTTTTGTGAGTACTCTGATGAATTCTGATCAACTTAATCAACTTATTGCGCGACATCCTATAGTTAAGGATCTGATTGCTCTCAAAGAAACGGCTTGGTTTAATCCTCATTTCACCACACTTGCAGAAGGTTTACCTTATGTGGGACTTAACCAAACAGATATTGATGATGCTCGTGATCGTTTAGCACGTTTTGCGCCCTATCTCATGGCAGTTTTCCCAGAAACGGCAGCCACTGGCGGTATTATCGAATCTGAACTGGCTGCTATTCCAAATATGCAGCAACAACTTGAACAGCATTTTGGACACCCCATTCACGGTAAACTTTGGCTTAAAAAAGACAGTCATTTACCTATTTCGGGTTCAATTAAAGCGCGTGGTGGTATTTATGAAGTACTTTGTCATGCCGAAAAACTTGCACTACAAGCTGGCTTATTAAGCACTTCAGACAACTACACCAAACTTAACAGCCCTGAGTTTAAAAAATTTTTTAGCCAATATAGTATTGCTGTCGGTTCTACAGGAAACTTAGGACTTTCGATTGGCATTATGAGCGCGCAATTGGGCTTCGATGTGACTGTGCATATGTCAGCCGATGCACGTCAATGGAAAAAAGACAAATTACGTTCTCACAGCGTAACAGTCGTTGAATACGTTGAAGATTACGGTGTCGCAGTTGAAGAAGGACGAAAAGCAGCCCTACAAAATCCGAACTGTTTCTTCATTGATGATGAAAACTCACGCACGCTATTCTTAGGTTATTCTGTTGCTGGAGAGCGCCTAAAAACCCAGTTAGCGCAACAGAACATTGTTGTCGATCAACAGCACCCTTTATTTGTTTATTTACCGTGTGGCGTTGGTGGCGGTCCCGGTGGCGTGGCATTTGGTTTAAAAATGGCATTTGGTGATCATGTACATTGCATCTTTGCCGAACCGACACATTCACCATGTATGCTGCTTGGTGTTGCAACAGGCTTACATGATGAAATTTCTGTGCAGGAAATTGGTATAGATAATATTACTGCTGCTGATGGTTTGGCGGTGGGCCGTGCATCTGGATTTGTTGGTCGTGCTATGCAAAGACTGCTTGACGGTTTTTATACCTTAGATGACGAAACCATGTATTTATTACTGGGTATGCTAAATCAGTCCGAACAACTCAAGTTAGAACCTTCGGCTTTGGCTGGAATGTTAGGTCCTGTCCTCATCAGTCAATGTCAAGATTATGCAACGCTGCACCACTTTACTGAGCAACAATTACAGAATGCCAATCATATTGTTTGGGGAACGGGTGGCGGTATGGTGCCTACGGAAGAAATGGATAAATACTTAGCGAAATCTAAAGCTTAATTTCCTTAAAAAATATATGACTAAAGACCAAAACAGGGGGGATTTGATCTCCTCTATTTTGTCTGCTCAGCCTAGCTAATGTATCACCAAGAAAAAAATCAGTATACTTTTTAAAAATTTTAGAAGTTTAAACATCTTCAAACCTATCCTTTTCTAAATCATAATATCCAGAATTAAATAAAAACAAGCAATTGAATTAATTTAACTTATCAATTCTAATCTGAGTTTTATTGGCTTAATTTTGAGGGGGTTTTTACTCAGTTTTATCTCATAATAGAATACCATTCACTTTGTTTAAACTATTCATTATTCACTCAGCAATCCAAACAAATGCAGTGACTCAGAATGAATGCCTCAACTCAAGATAGTTAAAAATTTCAAACAGTGTTAGTATTATTATAGTAGTTACTATTGAGATTAATCATTTTATATGGCTAAAAATATCAGTCTTGAAGTCTGTCCAATCGCAAGAAGCTTGTCCGTTTTGGGTGATGCATGGAGCATGCTCATTTTACGTGATGCACATGCAGGTTTTACACGCTTTGATCAATTTCGTAAAAGTTTAGGCATTGCTCCCACCATGCTCACTAAACGTTTAGCGGTATTGGTTGAAGAAAATTTACTGGAAAAAAGACAATATTCTGAACATCCGCCACGTGAAGAATATTTACTCACTCAAGCAGGCAAAGATTTTCTTCCCGTTTTATTTGTGATCGGAGCATGGGGACGCAAACACAAACCTTATGAGCATCCGGAAGAAATGGTCACGTTTATTGATGCTGAAAATGGTACTGAAATTAATCCTATCGTGATTGATCAAGTGACAGGAGCTGCAATTGGCACCCGCGCTATTCGTCAACAAACGCCATAAAACTAAAAAGCACTCAAGATGAGTGCTTTTTTATGCTGTTTATTTAAGTAATCGATTCATTATTTTGTTCTCGTCCGTTGCGTCGCATACGTTCCCCAACCACTCCTTAAAACAGATTTAATAAAAGCCCATAATCCACTCTCTTTAGGTTTGGGTGCTTTACCTTGAGCAATACGGTTAAGTTGTTGCGTGTACCACAGCACTTCCATAATCCCAAGACGATCTATTTTTTTAATTCCTGTTTTTATGGGCTGTACCGTTTGTTTGCTATTGGTTCCAGCTAACAAATATTTCGGAGCATCAGGATCAATTGCCATAAGTCTTGCAATTCCGACTATATCAAAATCATTTGAATCTAAAGCTTGATTCATTCCTTCAATACTTCTAAAACCGCCTGTCACCATCAAAGGCGTTTTTACTTGTGCTCTCACCTTTTCAGCAAAATCAATAAAGAATGCTTCACGGGCAACAGTTGATGCTTTTTGTGGTGCCTTAGCTACACCAGACTCATACGTTCCACCCTATATTTCAATCAGGTCAATCCCTGCGGATGCTAACGCTTTAATGACTTCTAAAGAGTCATCCTCTGTAAAGCCACCTTTTTGAAAATCAGCTGAATTAAGTTTAATTGCGATTGGAAAATCTGTACCGACCTGTTTCGTATTTCTACATAAACGTCCATTAGAAATTTACGACGTTTTTCGGGTGTGCCACCCCACTCATCATTTCTTAAGTTATGTAATGGCGATAAAAACTGATTAATCAAATAGCCATGTGCAGCATGGATTTCAACACCACTAAATCCAGCTTTTTTACATATCAGTGCACTACGACCAAAGCGCTGGATAATATCTATGATCTCCTCATGAGTCGCTTCATCGGGAGTCGCAAATAAAGATTGCATTTCAGCCCCAAATGGCACTGATGATGCAGAAATATTGCGGACATTTAACCCTTTTGGTGATTGTTTTCCCGGATGATTCAGTTGCGCCCACAATTGAGAACCTTGCTCGGTAACGCTTTTCGCCCACTTTTGTAAAATTGCAAAATCACGCTCATCTTCAATCACAACATTCCGTGGTTCACCTAAGGCACATCGGTCAATCATAATGTTGCCCGTGATAATCATACCAATTCCTGATGCCGCCCAACGCTGATATAAACGTATATGCTTTTCAGTTGGATTATTGGAATAAGTGGCTAAGGTTTCACTGGTTGCTGCCTTAGCCAAACGATTGGGAATCACAACACCATTTGGTAACATTAAAGGCTGATTCAGGAGGTTGGTTTTTAATTGAAAATGAGTCATGTGCTTCGCTCACACAGTTGAAGATGATTGAGAATAAGGTTGAATAAAGTCCACTAAACTTTGAAACCACATGACATCGACAAAGTTTCCAGTAATTACCAGATCCTGTGTTCTAAGGGCTGTTAAAAATGTATTGACACTATCTTTAGCTGATAGCACAGCAAAACCCTTACTCCCTGTTTTAAAGGTAAAGGTAAAGGTAAAACTGGGAGATTTGGTTTGTCCTGCATGCGAATTGATCTTGCCATTTTTCACTTCAAAATAACGTCCTTCACCACTTGCCGTTTGGATTTGGAAGGTGACATTTTTATCTTTCACAAATGCAGCACATTTTGCATCTTTTTTCACCGCTCGTTGTAATAGCTTCGTCAGCATCCACAGTAAGAGTTTAAATTTCATCATTTTAGTTCTCAGTTCATCAATATATAAAAAAACGAAGGAAACTCTGATCAATTACTCATCTAGAAACTGTATGGCATGTTTAACAAAGCGTTCTGGATACTGAAACTGTGCACCATGACCTGCATCTGGATAAATAAACAGCTGTGCATTTGGAATATTCAGTGCCATCTGATAGGCATTGATGGTCGGAATCATCACATCATCTACTCCATTGAGAATAAAAGTCGGCTGTTTGATCTCACGTAAATGTGCAAATGGGTCTTGTTCATCAAGTTTCGGTAAAAAGTGCATATTGGATTCAATCTGAGCCTGCATTACCTCAACAGAACTTGCTGGATCTTGATCTTGACGTTGATGGCGACGTTGCCAAAAATCACGACCTGCTTGAATTGCTTTTGGTGATCGACCAAAAAATAAAAATAGAAAGTCCTCTTCAGCAGGCACAGCACTGGTTGCATGTTTCAAGACCAAAGCTGGTACATCTGGATCATCACCACGTGGTTTTCCACCTCGTGGGCCTGTACCCAAAAGCATTAATTTTCTGACCAGTTCAGGATGACGACGCACTAAATCCTGTGCCTGAAATCCTCCCAATGAAAAACCAAGTAGATCGACTTGTGTTAAATCCAATGCACGAATCACTGCGGCAGCATCATCAGCCATATCTTCAATGCGGGTACGTGGCTGACCTGTAGATGAAGCGACACCGCGGCCATTGAATAAAATGACTTCTCGCCCTGCTGCTAGTCCATCAGTAATTAACGGATCCCAATTATCTAAACCACCACGGAAATGTTGCAGAAAAAATAGAGGAGGTTGCTCTGTAGTTGCCTTACCCCATCGACGATAGGCAAAATTTGCTCCATCAATTTCTATAAATTGTGTTTCAGCGGTTAGGTGTGTAATCGTGGTCATCTTGATTGTCCTCATTTTTAAATATTTGGTTGGGTCTAATTTTATTTAGCTAAAAATGTGAGCGATTGTTTGACAAAATCATGATGAAACTGAAAAATGCCACCATGCCCTGCATCTGGATAAATGATGAGTGCACTATTTGGGAGGCGTTTGGCCAAGTCATAGGTATTCACTGTTGGAACCATACGGTCATGATCACCATTCGCCACCAATACAGGCTGTTGAATGATAGAAAGATCGGCTGGTTTCTTATTTCCCCATTTTTTCAATGCTTTAAGCTGAGCACGATATGCAGAAATAGTGATCTCTTTATCTCGATTTTCAGTACGTTCATTTATGCGTTGCACAAATGCTTTTGCAGCAGCTTTACCATTGTCTGTACGAGTAAAAAATAAATAAACTTTAGGATCTTGGCGAGTCGCAATACCACGGACTAAATCCCAATTGGAAACTCGACCCACTGTACTGATGCCAGTTCCGCCCGCAGGTCCAGTTCCTGATAAAATCATTTTACGAATCAAGTTTGGTTGTTTAATAACGATTTCCTGTGAAATCATGCCGCCCATTGAAAAACCAAATAAATCGACTTTTTTAAACCCTTTCGCTTGAATAAAAGTAATCGCATCATCTGCCATTTGTTCAATTGATTTTGCAGGCTTACCTGTAGACGCACCGACACCGCGATTGTCGAAAACCACTACATGATGTTTTGCAGCAATACCATCAATGATTCTTGGATCCCAATTGTCCAGTACAGCAGCCAAATGATTTAAGAAGATCACCGGTGTGCCGCCATTGTGCTGACCATACTCTCGATAAGCGAAGTTAATACCATCGGCTGAAATGAATTGAGTTGGAACATTAGTCCATTGATCTTGTTTTTCTGCCATGACAATCGCTCCTGAGTTCTGAATTGGGTTTTTATTTACATCGGCATAGACTGGGCTTGATCCAACCAAAGCGATTGAAATTAAGCTGTTTTTGAATAAATTACGCATGATTAATTCCTAAAGTAAGCTAAATACCTAAACCACTCCCTTAACAATAAGACCCTCACATTTGCGGAATCATTCATATCTTGAGTTGGTCTACACAGTCTCTTCTACAACAATAAATATTCACTATCGAATTAATACTCACAATACAGGAGTCTTTTAAAATAGTAACTATCTTTTTAGTAGTAACTTTTTTATTTTTAGATTATGATGATGAAATCGAGGAGAAACTGTTCAAGCAGTCATCCCACATTTTTAAAATAAGGAACACGGTATGACGGCAAAAGTCGTTCTGATCACAGGCGCATCTTCAGGTATAGGTTTAGCCACAGCAGAGCTTTTACACGAAGCAGGATTTATTGTTTATGGTACGAGTCGACGTACAAGTGATGCTGCTCAATATAAATTCCATTTGATTGAGTTAGATGTGAATAAAGATGATTCTGTCGCTCAAGCCATTGCAAAGGTCATTCAAAATGAAGGTCGAATTGATGTTTTAATTAATAATGCAGGGTTTGCTATTGCACCAGCTGGCGCAGAAGAAAGTTCAATGCAACAGGCTCAGGCAATTTTTGATACTAACTTCTTCGGTGCTGTCCGAATGACGCGAGCTGTACTTCCTGCTATGCGTCAGCAAGCTTCTGGATTAATCTTAAATATCAGTTCAATTCTTGGGCTTTTACCTACACCTTTTGGCGCGCTTTATTCCGCTTCAAAACATGCACTTGAAGGTTATTCAGAGTCAATAGACCATGAATTAAGATCGCAAGGGATTCGAGTGTCTTTAATAGAACCTGCTTATACCAATACGTCTTTGGGAGTAAATTTACTTGAAGCTGATGCCAAAATCACAATTTATGAACAAATTCGTGAAAAGTTGCACCAGCAAATGATCAAGTCAATTCAACAGTCTGATGAACCCCGTGTTGTCGCCAATACCATCTTAACGGTCATCAACAGTCGAAACATTTTGCCGCGTTATACCGCAGGCAAGATAGCAAAACATTTAAAGAATTTACGCAAATTTGCGCCAGTAAAAATTTTTGATAAATTAATTCAACGTAGCTTGAAAATTTAGTCCCGTTTTAAACCGATAAAACATTAAAAACAAAATCCAAAAATAGAGGTTCTACATGAAAGCAGCTTACATTCAACGCTATGGCAACATAAATGACGTACAACTGGGTGAACAATCCAAATCCGCTCTTACAGAACATGCTGTCCTCGTAAAAGTCCATGCAGCCAGTATTAATCCACTTGATTTAAGAGTATTAGAGGGTGAATTTAAAACCATTCTACCTGTTCAATTTCCATTTATTTTAGGCAATGATTTTGCAGGTACAGTGGTTGAAGTGGGCGCAAATGTAACTCAATTCAAAGTCGGTGATAATGTCTATGCCAAAACAGATTTAAATGGTGCTTTTGCCGAATATACTGTAGTAAAGCAATCCTCACTTGCACTTAAACCTGACAATATATCTATGGAACTTGCAGCGTCTCTTCCTCTTGTTTCATTGACTGCATGGCAAGCTTTGGTTGAAATTGCAAACGTTCAAGCAGGACAAAAAGTACTGATTCATGCAGGTTCAGGTGGTGTAGGCTCGATTGCCATTCAGCTTGCTAAACATTTAGGTGCAACCGTTGCAACCACAACCAGCAGTAAAAATATTGCTTGGGTTAAAGCCTTGGGTGCAGACATTATCATTGACTATAAAACTACTGATTTTGAGCAGGAACTTAAAGACTATGACGTAGTCTTGGATACACAAGGAGGTAGTATTTTAGAAAAATCATTAAATGTGCTTAAACGTGGTGGGCGTATTGTCAGTATTTCTGGACCACCTGACCGAAATTTGGCTGAAGCCATCAATGCCAACTGGTTATTAAAATGTATTATCCCGCTTTTAAGCTGGTCGATTCGTCATAAAGCAAAAAAAAGAGGTGTCACCTACTCATTTTTGTTTATGCAGCCGAATGGTCAACAGTTATCTAAAATTTCGAAATTAGTCGAGTCTGGGAAAATAAATCCAATCGTTGATAAGACTTATGAATTGAGTGAGATTAAAGATGCTTTTCAATATGTAAATACAGGACGAGCCAAAGGTAAGGTTGTCTTAAAAATTACAGAATAATATTAAAGATGAATACATGAACGCTAAATAGCTTGGTCAATTTACGGAAGTTTGATTGCTTGAACCTCATCCTTTGGGGGTTATCAACATTTTGATCTGATAAGCCCTTATCTTAAAAAACCTAAAGATTTAATAGCTGATGTGTGTAACATAATCAGTGATCAATAAACATTAAAGAGTAAAATGATATCTAAAGCGTTGGGTTTTAAACCCAACGCTTTGCGAATAATTGAATAATCGACTAAATCACCACATAACGCTGATTCGTTTTTTCCTTCATTCGTTTGAGCATAAATAATGCAAATGCTGCAAAGAAAGCAGGAATAGCCAGTAAAGACATAATTTCGAAACTAGACAGGTTTAAAGACATTAACCATCCACCTGTTAATGAACCCACGACAGAACCAGATCGTCCTACCGCATTGGCCCAACTCACCCCTGTTGCACGGCAATGGGTTGGATAAAATCCTGAAGTAAAGGCATTTACCCCAACTTGTGATCCACTAATGCCTACGCCAACCCCAAATATCGCCAACATCAGCAGCAACATATTGGCTTGTTCAATGCCAAAACCTAAGCAAACTAAAAAGATGCCACCTAAAATATACACAAAACTAAGCACTTTTGCTGGATCTGTTTTATCCATGTATATGCCAATTGCAATTGCACCCACTGTTCCACCAATTTGGAAAATAGAGGTTAACCAAGATGCATTGACCAAGTTAAATCCTTCATTGGTTAATAACGTCGGCATCCAGCTTGAAATCATATAAATGATCAGTAAGCTCATGAAAAACGTACACCAAATGAGGATCGTACCTAAAGCATATTGAGGGCTAAATAAAGCTTTGATGCCAGTATTTTGCGTTTCATTAGGCGTTGGTATTAAATGGGGTATCGTAGATAAATGGGGTGCTATACGTTGTACAATGGCTTGAATACGGTGTTGTGCTTTATTTTTCAACACCATAAAGCGTAAAGATTCAGGCAGTAAAAGCATTAGAAATGGCACAGTCAATAACGGTAAAATACCGCCAATCATTAAAATGCCATGCCAACCAATATGTGGAAGTAACTGCGCAGAGGCAATCCCACCTAAGGCTGAACCAATCGTGAAACCACAAAACATTAATGTGACCAGACTTGAGCGACGTTTGGTTGGGCTATATTCTGCAGTTAAGGTAATGGCATTTGGCATTGCACCACCCAATCCAAGACCCGTAATAAAGCGCCAAATTGTTAAAGATTCTAAATCTGGTGCATAAGCACTCATCAAACTGGCCAAACCAAATAAAATCACTGAGCCAATCAGAATTGGTTTACGACCCAATTTATCTGCCAATGGACCAAAGATCAGTGCACCCGCCATTAACCCAAATAAACCTGCCCCAAATAATGGTGCTAAATCAGTGGCCTGCAGTGCCCATTCAGCTTTTAAAGCGGGTGCAATAAAGCCAACTGCGGCAGTATCAAATCCATCAATTGCGACAATAATAAAACACAACCACATAATCAACTTTTGTGAACGTGATAATGGGTTTTGATCAATGAAACTTTGTACATCCATATTTTTCTGATTTTGAGACATAACATATTCCTTTTGTGTCATCACACGACATTAATGCATCCATTGCAAATGCCCTCAGTAGAAACCTACTCAAGGGCATAATGATTTTGCTTAAACCACTCTCACTGTAATACCCGTTAAGCCAGCCACTTCAGCACGCATTTCATCACCTTTGACCACGGCTCCCACCCCTTCAGGTGTGCCTGTGAAAATCAAATCTCCTTGTTTTAACTCAAATAAATTTGATAAATTGGCAATTGTTTCAGCAACATTCCAAATCAAGTGAGTGACATCACTGCGTTGCTTGGTTTCACCATTCACGGTGAGATGAATATCTGCTGCATTTAATTCACCCGTTTCAGAGATCGGATGAATCACGCCGACCGGTGCTGAGTAATCGAAGGCCTTGCCAATTTCCCATGGACGGCCTTGTTCACGCATTCCCATTTGTAAGTCTCGTCGGGTCATATCTAAACCTACGGCATAGCCATAAATATGTTCAGCGGCTTCTTCTACTGAAATATTTTTTGCATCTTTGCCAATCGCAACCACCAACTCGATTTCATAATGATAATTTGATGTCAATGCTGGATATGGAATGGTCACCGTTTGATCCGCTTGCACAGAAACAATCGATTCAGCATCATTCGGTTTACAAAAAAAGAAAGGTGGTTCACGATCAGGATCAAAGCCCATTTCACGTGCATGGGCAGCATAGTTACGACCCACACAGTAAATACGACGAACAGGAAATAAGGCATCTGTGTTTTTTATGGGTAAGCCTACAATTGGCATTGGGTTAAATACATAATTCATTCTTCACTTCCTTTT
The DNA here is from genome assembly GCF_900095025.1 of Acinetobacter albensis. Classification (GTDB taxonomy): domain Bacteria; phylum Pseudomonadota; class Gammaproteobacteria; order Pseudomonadales; family Moraxellaceae; genus Acinetobacter; species Acinetobacter albensis. The sequence continues at coordinate 49,895 of NZ_FMBK01000001.1, forward strand.
TCATTAAAATATTGTACTTTTATGCGGCATCAGGTTGATTATTTGGCGCTGCTGCTTGAAACTCTGGTAGCGCCATACAGGCGTCATAAATAGATTGAATGATTGGATATTGACTTAAATTGACATTAAAACGCTTGGCAGAGTCGACCTGAGGGATCACATAAGCATCTGCAATGCTGGGTTGATGTCCTACACAAAACGCACCGCGTTCAGTATCTTGCTGCAATAATTGCTCAAGGGCTGTAAATCCCTCTTCAATCCAGTGTTGACACCATTGCAACACTTGATCATCACTCAGCTTTAATACATTGCGTAAATAATCCAAAATACGCTTGTTATTGATGGGGTGAATATCACATCCCACTAAGGCCGCAATCGCACGGACTTTGGCCGCTTGTATCGCCTCTTGAGGAAGTAAGCGAGGCTCTGGATAAGTGTCCTCCAGCCATTCAATAATGGCTGGACTCTGGGTCAAAATACGATCATTGACTTCTACAACAGGAACAAAACTCTGCGGATTAATTTTTTTAAAATCGAGCTGCTGATGTTGATTTTTTACGAGTGAGATAGGCACAAACTCGAAATTAATTTTTTTGAGGTTCATCACAATACGTGTGCGATGTGATGTTCCACTACGAAAGAATCCATACATTTTCATGCTGCTGATCCTGTGTAGTATTTTGCTGCATCTAGGCAGTTATCAACATTCCAATTGTAGAGCCATTCCATCGCATCATAAAAACGCTCACTTGGTCGATCACGCCATAAATCATTTCGTACTAAACGTTGTACACCTTGAGCATGATAAAGTTTCCCCATCTCGCGTGATGACAAAACAATACGGGCTGTCCGTGAAACACGTGCTTGCTGATAAATTGCAAAAGCTTGGGTAATATTATTGTCGCTAATACGCAGTGCTTCCCCTAAAGTGACTGCATCTTCCATCGCCATACAGGCCCCTTGTGCCATATATTGAGTCGTCGGATGTGCCGCGTCTCCCAATAAGGTCATCCGACCATAGGTCCATTGATCAATCGGATCACGATCAGCAGTCGCCCAGCGTTTCCATGATTTTGGTAACTCAATCAGTTGCCGTGCTTTTGGACAAACATTTTGGAAGTAAGACAGCACTTCTTCTTTAGAGCCATCTTTTACGCCCCACTCTTCTTGTTCACGACTATGGAAAGTTACAACTACGTTATATTCTTCACCCCCCCGTAAAGGATAATGCACCAGATGGCAATTTGGCCCAACCCAAATACTGGCCGCATTCCATTGTAGGTCTTCAGGAAATTCTGCTTTAGGCACCACGGCACGATAAACCACATGACCTGTCACTAATGCAAGGTCACCCACGTACTTTTCGCGTACAATCGACTTTACGCCATCCGCACCAATCAATGCCTGACCAGCATATGTTTGGCCATTTTGATCAGTAACCGTGACACCATTATCATCCTGTGCGACCTCCGTGATACGGCAGTTGGTTATAATTTCAATATCACCGTTTTCTTGAGCACCTTCGACCAAGGAACTGTGAATATCTGCACGATGGATCACGGCATAAGGGTTGCCAAAACGTTTTCTAAACGCATCGCCTGTTTCAATCCGACCGACACGATATTCATCCAAAGCATCATGCATCACCATATAGTCGGTATACACCGCACGAGCTCGGGCTCGATCACCAATCCCTAAAGCATCAAAAGCATTAAACGCATTTGGCCCAAGTTGAATCCCTGCCCCAATCTCACCAATTTCGGGTGCTTGTTCTAATACTTGCACTTTAAAACCACGTTTTGCTAAAGCCAATGCCGCAGCAAAACCACCAATACCGCCACCTGCAATTAAAATAGGTTGTGCTTGAATAGACATGTTTTCATCCTTTAAAACAGTGTTAAATACGATTACGAACGGAATACAGACCTAATTTTTTCTGAATAGGCGCTTCATCGGCAATAAAAATAAAACAGGGTTCAGATGATGTATTGATTAAATCAATTTGAGAAAAACACGGTGCACATGCAGTATCCGCTTTCTCTAAATCATAATTTTTTTCATCAATTTTAATGTGAGCCTGCCCTTCAATGATGTGAAATACCATCGCAGCAGAACGTGGTTGCAATTGAACAGTTTCATTTGGTCTAAGCATAAGTGCCGAATACCCAATGATTTTTTGACAATCCTCTCCTGTTTCAGGATTCACATAAGCAATTTGTACAGGTGCTTGCGTGTGTTCATGTGCTAAATCAATCAGTAACTGCTTGGCTTCTTGCCATGGATAACGCAACATTGGATAGTCTTGATCGGCACGAATATGATGATGTTTTGGTACAAGACCTGCCGCATAACGGGGTTTATTTGCAATTCGTTGTACGGGTTGACAATCACCGCCTTCGACATAAGAAGCTTCCATGTAATACACCAATGGAAGATCGAGAACATCTAACCAAATTACAGGCTCATCACCATCATGGCCATGTTCATGCCATAAACCTGACGGTGTTAAAATAAGGTCTCCATGCGACATTTCACATTTTTGACCTTCAACAGTGGTATACGCTTTTTCACCTTCAACGATCAAACGCACAGCATTTGGTGTATGGCGATGTGCCGGTGCCCACTCTTTGGCTAAAAGTAGTTGCATACCTAAATAAATAACGGATGTTGCACGCATATTTTCTAAACCATGTCCCGGATTGGCGAGCACCAAGACACGACGTTCAGCTTTTTCAATCGGGGTTAACTCACCAGCTTCGATTAATAAGGGTTTAATTTCATTAAACTTCCACACCAATGCTTGCGTCTTTGGAATCGGTTTTAGTGGGGGTAAAACATCTCGAAGACTTGGCCACAAAGGCACTAAATTACGTTGATTTAAATCGGCTAAATAACGTGGGGGTAAATCTTCTAATCGAGCAAGTTGTTCCATTTCCTATCCTCTGAATTTATTCACAACACATTCCAGTGTCGTTTCATTATTTTCTTGATAGGAAATTTAACAATCAAAAAATATTGAATCCATAGCGAAAATTCAATAACCTGTATTGATAAAATCAATACAGAAAAAGTAACTAAAATATGGATATCGACACGCGGCTACTCAAGGTTTTTTATGCAATCTATCAACATCAAAGTGTGTCAAAAGCATCAGAACATTTAGGAATTGGACAACCCACAGTCAGTAGTGCACTGAATAAATTGCGTGACCATTTTCAGGACCCAATGTTCGTCCGTATTGGAAATAAAATGCAGCCTACTGATTTATCTAAAAATATCTATCAGTCTGTAAGTAATATTTTAAATCAATTAAAAAGTATTAATGAATTCAACTTAGAGTTTGATCCAAAAACATCAAACTACGAATTCAATATTAGTATGACCGATATTAGTCACTTGGTCTTATTGCCAAAACTCATTAATTACTTCCGTGAAAATGCCCCTTCTCTTCGTTTGAATATCATACCGATTGATATCAATACTCAATCCATGATGGCGTCGGGTCATATTGATTTATCCATCGGGTTTATTCCTCAACTAGAGGCGGGATTCTATCAACAGACGTTATTTAAACAACATTATGTGGTGGTCGCCAGTGAACATCATCCAAGGTTAACAGACCATTTTATTACTGATGAGCAATATCGAAATGAATTACATGTTGATATTTTAGCAACAGGTGGTCATTACGTCGTCGAACATGAATTACAAAAACTCGGGGTGAACCGTAATATCTTACTCCGTTTACCGAGTTATTTAGGCGTAGGTCTGGTTGTACAAGAGTCTGATGCTATTGCAACAATTCCAAGTTATTTAAGTCAATTACTGTTATCTAGAGGAAAACTAAATATTCTAGATTTACCTTATAACTTTCCCCAATACAGTGTTAAACAGCATTGGCACTCACGTGTGCACAACAATCCAAGTAACCAATGGTTAAGAAGATTATGCTTTCGCCTATTCTCAGAATCTAATATGGAATAAGCTAATATCTATGTAAATGATAGCCATCCATTGGCCTTGATAGATTATGCCTAAAAAACCATCCGAAGATGGTTTAAAATAACTTCCATTTTAAATTGAAGATATTTTTTATTCTTGGGATAAGTAAAGCAGTTATCTACAGCTAATCTAATGATCTGGCCATCAACAATAATTTGATTAGAAAGTCGATATATGTTCCCTCCAATATCTGACTTCAAATTACAATGGGGTTTGGGTTCTTAAATCCTTTTACGATTACCTGATTTTCTTTAACACTTGAATTGAGTTTAAAATTATTTAAATTTTTTGTACTCATTTCCTACTCCTTCCTCAAGCATCCTGTTTTAATTTTTACATCCAAAATTTTATGTGGATTAGGTTATGGGGTAAAACCATAGGCAAGAAAAAAGCCCTTGCAAATACAAGAGCTTAATTCAAAATTTGGCGGAAGCGGTGAGATTCGAACTCACGGAGGGGGTAAACCCTCGTCGGTTTTCAAGACCGGTGCATTAAACCGCTCTGCCACGCTTCCAATGGCGGCTATCATATAAATAAAATTCAATTTTGGCAATTACTTTTATACTTTTCCCTCATCAACCGATCAAAATAGAATCAAAATATTTTAAGGGGTGATATTTTCGCGCATTTCATAACGAATACTATTGATGTACCATATTTTTTTACCCAAAGGTGTTACTACTTCAATCTCTTCATTGACTTGTTTGCCCAATAAAGCACGTGCCATGGGAGAATCAATTGAAATATTTTGGGGATGATGGTCATAAATTTCATCGACTCCCACAACTCTTAAGGTTTTTAGCTCACCTTGCTCATTTTCAATGTCTACCCAAGCACCAAAATAAACCTTTCCTGTTTGCTCAGGAGAGAAGTCGATAATTTTAAGCTCTTCTAACCGCTTTCCTAAATAACGAACGCGACGATCTATTTTTCTAAGTATTTGTTTATTGTATTTATAATCAGCATTTTCACTACGATCGCCAAGACTTGCCGCCCAATTTACTTTTTGGGTAATCTCCGGTCGTTCCTGATGCCATAACTGCTGTAATTCAGCGACTAATTTATCATGTCCAGTGCGGGTAATTAAGTTAGATTTCATGATAATTCTGACTATTGATTTACAATTTGTGGTTAATAATGCGCTATTTTATTCACTATTTACACACAACTAAAGAGTATAAAATTATTTTTCAAGATATATTAATGAGTTATGTTACATTTTATTAAAAAAATTCGTACAAAATTTGACAAGTCTTTTTTTCGGCTTTATTATGCGCGCATGTTTTTTAAATTGATCACTTTTTAACCTTTGTAGAAATTCTACATTATTTTTCTTCATCCCATGTCATTTTTGAATGACGTCATGACTGCCCAACCCTTATTGAATTTATCAAACTTGAAAAAAGTCTGAGGCATGTTTGTCTTTACTTTTTAGGGCATAAATTACTTGTAGCGGAGACAACATGCACAGTAGTTCAATTTCTGGAGTGAGGCTTGGCCTTAACTCTTTAACTTTCTCTCTCTCTTTAAAAATTCTTGCATTTGGTACACTTTTAGTTCCTTTTCACAGTATCAATGCCAGTAAATCATCTCAATATGATTCAGTCGTAAGCGACAAACAATTAACCGTTGTTTCTGTTGAAAACTCAACTACAGTCTTTAAAGATGGCTCACATTTGCACGGTTTTGGTTATGATTTAGCTCGTAATTATGCCAATAGTTTAAATGTTAAATTAGTCTTTAAAACGGTTGCTGACAATGCCACAGCACTGAAATGGGTTTCACAAGGTAAGGCAAACTTTGCCATGACCACGGCCAACGTAGGAACTATTGAACAAAACAAGTTGACTTCATTTTCAGCCACTTGTGGGGATATTAGTAGTTTGCAAACAAATGGCTTAAATACCAATTTGAATTGGGTATTTAAACATGCAGATGATCCACTGACCCAAACGGCAAGTGGTTTTATCTGTCAGGGTAAGAACTCAGGTGCGATTCGCCAACTGGCTTCATTCTATAATCAGAATGTGGTTAAGGAAGAATCTTGGAATACGATTCAACGTGATCTCAATCAGCGCATGCCTATTTACAAGGCGAGTTTTCAAAAAACTGCTGAAAAGTATGATTTAGATTGGCATCTATTGGCGGCTATTGGTTATCAGGAATCCTATTTAAAACCGAATTCCATTTCTCCTACTGGCGTTCGTGGTTTAATGATGCTGACCAACAATACGGCTAAAGCAATGGGTGTCAGTAATCGAAATGATCCTGTGCAGAGTATTCAAGGCGGTGCAAAATATTACGATTTAATGTTGAGCCGTTATCAGCATATTCCTTTTCCTGACCGTAATTGGTATGCGCTGGTGGCTTACAATATGGGGCCAGGTGCCGTGAACCAAATTCAAAAACGAATTAAGGCTCAAGGTAAAAATCCGAATAACTGGGTAAATTTCTACGCTTATTTAGACCGTAACAAAGCCAGCAATGGTCGTTATCGTCAAGCTGTTCAATATGTAACGCGTATTCGCTCATATTTGGAACATATTAAAACCACGCCACAACTGGTCAATATTTAATAGAATCAAGTGATAAAAAAAGCTGAGTCATCGAGATGACTCAGCTTTTTTTATTCATAAAATCTTAAGACGTTTGCTCAAGGACTTTTTTGAATAAATCTTTCTGTTCTTGGCTTGGTTTAGCCGTTTGCAAAGCCATTAACTGAGACATATCACCTTGAACTTTAATTTTTCCTGTCATGAATGCTTGCATAGCTGCTGCCATGTCAAATTCTAGGAATACTTTACGTAGCGTTTCGCCATCCATATTCAATGTTGTTTTCGCATTTGAAGATAGACCTTTTTTAATTGTGCCGCTGTCCAAAGACAAATCTGTATTGCCATTTGAGTCTGCAACCACCAAATTAATGGCTAAATTCGCAAGTGCAGGTGGTAAATTCAAATTACCTGCTTGTGCTGTTAAAGTTTCTACAGTTGAAAACCAATCATCAGTTAAAAAGGCAGGCATGATGTTTCCTCAATTTATTAGTTCATTTGTGTGGCCTATCCAGACCACATTTAAGTGAAGCTATTTCGCTTGAAGCCTGTTATAGCACGTAAAACTATTTTATGCTTAAAGTTTTTTGAACGAAACGTTCAATTTATATAATTCTTATACATTTATATTATAAATCAATTACATGATCTAGACATCAGTCCTAAAACTGATGCCTAGTATTACATTATTCCACTGCAAAACCTAAATTAACCATATTGATACGTTTGTTCAGTGCATCATCTTCAGTTGCATCATTGCCTGTGAAATCAATTTCGCGTTGTTCATCTAAAGCTTCAAAATCAAATAATTCACGATCTGCCAATTGTGAAGGTGAAACATTTTGCATCGCACCAAAAATACTGTGCAAACGCTTTGGATATTGTTCATCCCACTCACGCAACATATTGTTAATCATCGCGCGCTGAAGATTTTCCTGCGACCCACACAGATTACAAGGAATAATCGGGAATTGGCGCATTTCAGCGTACTTAATAATGTCTTTCTCTTCCACATAAGCCAGTGGACGAATCAAAATATTTTTCTTGTCAGATGACAACAGTTTCGGTGGCATCGCTTTTAAACTGCCACCATGGAACAGGTTTAAAAAGAAGGTGGCCATAATATCATCGCGATGATGACCCAAAGCCACTTTGGTTGCACCAATTTCTTGTGCAAACCCATACAGTGAGCCACGACGTAAACGCGAGCACACCGCACAATAGGTTTTACCTTCAGGGGTTAATTTTTTGGTGATCGTATAAGTATCTTTTTCCAGAATATAATACGGAATATTATTTTCTTCTAAATAGCGCGGCAAAATATCTTCAGGGAAACCGGGTTGTTTCTGATCAAGATTAACCGCAACCACATCAAAATTAATCGGTGCAATTCGCTTAAACTGCAACATAATATCAAGCAAGGTATAACTGTCTTTCCCTCCAGACACACACACCATCACTTTGTCACCTTCCTCAAGCATTTTAAAATCACGAATGGCGTGACCCACTTGACGGCGGAGCTTTTTCAACAAACGATAATATGCCGAACTTGTTGGCAATTCTGGTTTGAAATTAAATCCTTGGGCAGACTCAACTGGCGAGTACATAGACGAGATAAACCATAAATAAAAATACCGCATAATTTTATCCGATTCGGCTCTCTCTCGCATCAAAAGAATGCAATTAATAAAAATTGAATGTCCCTGTCATTTTGATGTCATTAAACTCATGTTATTTTGACCTGTTGAGTTCAATTTTTAAGCTCAACGCTTACTGTTTGTACTTTTCCACAGTTGTCCACAAAACCTGTGGATAACTTTGTGGATTTCAGAAGGCTTGACAGGTTCTCTGACTGGTTGTTTAAGGCTTCTATTTAAATTGATCATTTTTTAATCAATTTATTTTCAATTAATAATCAATAGCTTATCTTAGTCAAGCAATCTCGATTAAAAATAAATTAAATTTTTTTTTGATTATTCTCTCAGCGATTAGCCCTTGCTTTTTTACAAAGTTCAAGAGAAATAATTTTGAAAATACTTTTTATCTGATGGTTTTTTGTTAAACTGCGATTGAACTGTTTAAGTAGATTTTTCTACCTTCTAAAAATGAAAAATAATTTTATAAGCTTTGGTCTTTATATTTTGGGGTGTGTGACCGTTAATTCTGTCACTGTAAACAGTTATGCTGGGCAAACCATTTATCAATTGAAAGAATCAAATGGTACAACACTGCTGACCAATAAACAAAGTCGTTATAGCCATCTAAAAGTTGAAAAAAAAACTTATTATCCAGACAGTAATATCCACAGTTATAGCAATTGGGGCAGTTCTGAAGCTGCGGTTTTACCCAGTTATAGCCGCAATAAAAATGCATTCGATCCTATTATTAAACAAGCAGCATCGCAACATGGTATTTCTGAAGGTCTGATTAAAGCGGTCATGCACACCGAATCTGGTTTTAATGTCAATGCACGATCGCCTGTAGGTGCTCAAGGTTTAATGCAACTTATGCCAGCTACAGCACGACGCTTTAACGTTTCCAACGCCTATGATCCGCATCAAAATATTATGGCAGGTGCAAAATATTTGGCTTGGCTAATGAAACGTTTCAATGGCAATACTTCTTTGGTGTTGGCAGGCTATAATGCAGGTGAAGGTAATGTAGCCAAATATGGCGGTATTCCTCCTTTTAAAGAAACTCAAGATTATGTACGACGTGTCAGCAGTCGTTATAGTAATTTATATTCCAATGGTGTCAATTTGAGTGCAAACTCAATTCAGGATGATTCATCAAGCAATCCCAAAATTATTGCGCAGTCCAATAACATTGAGACTTCTATCCTTCCCGCTTCACGTTATAGTACCCAGCGTCAGATTATTACAGCCGCAAATAATAGCTTCACTGATGCGCCAATGCGTTCTTACACCACAGCACATGCGACAGCTACTGCTAAAATTTTGATTAGTGACTAAAATATAGGGGTTTGGGCTGACTTAAAATATAGTTCCGCCCTTTAGCTGATGTGGTTATGTCTCTCTTTTTATCAGCTCCTCCATGCCAAGAAAATATTTTGTAATGATAGTCCATGATTCAAAATATGATCATAGTGAGAAAAATTTCTCGTCACTGTTCCCTTTTAGGCTTCACTAAAAGTATCTGTGGCTCTGTTCAACCCCCTCCTTAAATCTTTATCTGACTAAATTGTAAAATTTTTAAATATATGCATTTTTATTCTTATTTAATTTTTATCCTTCTACCTATGGGAATGCCTAGATCTTCAGTATTCATCTTAGTATGACATGTAACTCATGAATCAAATCACAATAGACTCAAGAGCAATCCACAATTTTTTTCTTGAATTTTTTAGGGATAGCCCTCATATTCACTATGTTGATTTTAATTCATAAATCAGATTATTTTTTTATTATAAGAGGATTCTCTCAATGATGCGGATTGGTTTGTTTTTGCTTACCAACCTCGCGGTACTGGTGGTAGCTGGCATTATTTTGTCACTCTTCGGTGTCGGTAGTTACCATGGCGCGGGTGGCTTAAATCTAGGCAACCTACTGGTTATCTGTTTTGTCTTTGGTATGGTTGGCTCACTCATTTCTCTATTCATGTCTAAATGGATGGCGAAAAAAACCACGGGTACTGAACTGATTGACCCGAATGCGCCACGTAACCAAGCAGAAGTATGGCTATTACAAGAAATTGCGCAATTGTCGCAACGCGCTGGTATTCAAATGCCTGAAGTCGGTATTTTCCCGTCTTATCAGTCAAATGCTTTTGCTACAGGTTGGAACAAAAACGATGCTTTAGTGGCTGTTTCAACAGGCCTCCTTGAGCGCATGAACAAAGACGAACTGCGTGCTGTACTTGCACACGAAATTGGTCACGTTGCCAATGGTGATATGGTCACTTTGGCGCTTGTGCAAGGGGTAGTCAACGCCTTTGTAATGTTCTTTGCGCGTGTTGTCGGTGACTTTATTGATCGTAATGTCTTTGGGCGTGCTGATGGCGAAGCGCCAGGACTGGCTTATTTCGGTATTACCATCGCATTAGATATTGTGTTTGGTATTTTAGCCTCGTCTATTGTGATGTGGTTCTCACGTTATCGTGAATATCGCGCTGACGAAGCAGGTGCGCGTTTAGCAGGTAAGCAAGCGATGATCTCTGCATTATTACGCTTACAAGCTGAAACTGAACTGCCTGATCAGATGCCAAAAGAAATGAAAGCATTTGCCATTACCGAAGGTAAGTCACAAGGCTTCAGTTTAGCGGCTTTGTTTCAAACCCATCCATCCATTGAACAACGTGTAGCAGCTTTACAACAGCTTGACTGTGCATAATGCCACTACATCAATAAACCCTGTGTAAAAAGTCTCTATTTTAGAGGCTTTTTTTAGTTGTGTTGAATGCAACGCAACAAACTGCCATTAATATCAATCACACAAAATAAATCAATTTCAGCTAACGATTGTATTTCGGTAATTCTGGCTTGTGGAAATAAGGACCAATTGACCTCATGCCAAGTATGATAAAGTGCCGCTAAATCCTGCACCCGAATACAAGCACTATGCCAAGATGCCTGTGGATCAAGCTCAGGATGATGAAAAAATTCCAATTTTAAGCTGCCTTGTTCCAAAATCATCCAATCAGCAGAAAAATAAGTATATTGAAAGCCCAGTGCGCTATAAAAATCATGGGTTTCATCCAACTGAATCGCGGGTAAATTTGCAGAAATATAATCCATCGATTTTATCCATTTCATTCTTGTTTGCTTAAACTTTAAATATTAAAACTCTGAAACCACTGCCACAACCAACTTCCACCGAAACACATTGCAACCAAAAGTAAAATCAAGAAAAGAGCACCAAACAAATCGGGAAGATGTAGCCAAATCCATGCAACCATTGGATTACGCCAAAAAGCAGAGGTTTGCTGTCGATGCTCTAAACTTTCATGCAGAAATGGATGAACCACATGCACATCATTGTGAATCTGATATTCCTCTCGAATATGATCGTGCACAACCGCTAATGCTTTGCGACTAGGCCGAATGAAAATATCAAATATTGTCCCGACTATCGGTATAAAACCGACTACCGCATCCATCATCGCCAATTTCATAACAGGATTAAGCTTATGTTGCGGTACTCCAATTTGTTTGGCTTTATAAATGGCATAACAAGTCAGTACAAACCCAGCGACATCGCCTGCGACAGGAATTGTACTTAAAGCAGCATCTGCACCTACCCCTTGCTTGGTAAATGGAATACGAACCACTGAATCCATCATATTGGCAAATTTCGCCAAATCTCGCTCTAAACGGATAACCTCTTGCTGACTCATTTTTTTTTGTAATTGTGGCATAACCTTATTCCAATGAAATAATCTTTTTCTATGATGAAGTTTAGCTGATCTAACCAACCAGATACTATGAACAAAATCGATTTAGCCACTCACGCCAGTCAGTAATTGGGAGGCAATAAATAAATACACCACCACCCCAGTTGCATCACAAATGGAAGTGACCAATGGGGCTGATGCACTAGCCGGATCAAGTTTTAGATGATTTAAAATAAAAGGTAAGCTCATACCAATTAAACAACCCAGTAAAACAATGCCAAGCATGCTGAGCGCTAACACCGTAGCAATCATGCTATCACCTCTAACATAACCTAAAATTGAAACTGCAAATGCCATTGTACCGCCCAAACACAAGGCCACTAGACTTTCACGTCCCAATAAATAAAACCAGTCTTTGACCTGTACATCACCCGTTGCCAAAGCTCGAACCATTAAGGTCGCCGATTGTGAACCTGCATTCCCTCCACTGCCAACCAGTAATGGAAGAAAAAATACCAGTACAATATTGGCTGCAATAATATCTTCAAAATGCGAAATTCCGATCCCAGACAGTAAACTACCAAAAACCAAAATAACCAACCAAAACACACGCTTTTGATAGAGCAAAATAATCGGTGCTGTTTTTAAACTCAATTTTCGGCTCGTTTCCACAGCGCTTGCTTTTAAAAAATCTTCTGTGGCTTCATCATTTGCCACATCCATTGCGTCATCATGGGTGACTATACCGACCATGAAACCCTGTTCGTCTACAATGGGCAGGGCCAATAAATCGTAACGGGCAATCTTTTTAACCACTTCATCCTGATGTGTATCCACGGTCGAAAAAATTAAATCTGTGGTCATCAAATCCTGAATACAATCCTGTTCCTGCGCCAAAATTAATTCTTTTAACGAGATAACACCCAATAATTTACGTGCCGCATCTAATACATAAGCCAAATAAATGGTTTCAGTATCGGGCGCTTCCAGACGCAACATTTTAATGGCCTCAAGAACCGTCATATTGGGCTTTAAAGTGGCGTATTCTGAACTCATAATTGCCCCAGCCGTCCCTTCAACATAGGAGGCTAACTGACGAATATCTTCACGCTTTGCTTGAGCCAAGGCGGGCAAAAGAATATTTTGCTGTTCAGAGTTAAGCTGTTTAAAGATATCAACACGTTTGTCTGAGGGCATTTCACCAATAATTTCTGCCAAAGTAGCCCAAGGAATCACTTTAGCCAGCTTAATTTGCTGATCTGGTTTTAAATAAGAAAATACATAGGCTCGCGCAGGTAAATTGACCAACAGGATCTGACTTGACTCTATTGGCAATTGCGTGAGTAAATCTGCGATATCGGCGGCTTTGAAGGTTTGTATTGTCTGTAAAGCCTGCTGAATATCTTGATCTTGCATTGAACTTTGAATAGAAGCATGCAAAAGATCAATAAAATTATGATTACGCATATTCCCTATTCCTCAATTTGCCCCATGCTGGCCATAAGTCCATTTATATTTTTTCAGTACAGAGCATGGCATGTTCTGCCTAATCACGCATTAAATATATTCTTTCACGCTGAGCAATTAAAGAGGCTTAAGTGGTAGTTTTAGCCTTAAATAAAGTGCGAATTAAAACATACATAAATGGAATAAAAATAAGCACCAATAATGTTGCGAAAATGACACCACCTAATACACTCACCCCAATTTCCTGACGACTGGCAGCACCTGCACCAAAAGCAAAAACCAACGGCGTCACACCAGCCCCAAAGGCAAGTGAAGTCATTAAAATGGGACGTAAACGTAAGCTTGCCCCTTCCAAAGCAGCCTCAATTACACTGCGACCTTGTTGTTGTGCCATGGATGCAAACTCAACAATCAAAATCGCATTCTTACAGGACAAGCCAATGGTGGTTAATAAAGCAATCTGAAAATAAATATCATTGGGAAAACCAGCAAAATAGCTGAATAAAATATTTCCACCAATCCCCAAAGGAATTGCACTCATCACTGCACTTGGAATAGACCAGCTTTCATAAAGCGCGGCTAAACATAAGAAAATAAAGCCAATAGATACCAAATACAAGAGAAGTGCTTGATGACTTGATTTCTGTTCTTCAAATGACAAGCCACTCCATGCGACATCAATTCCAGATTGCTGTCCAATCAATTGAGCCACATCTTGCATAGCGTCACCTGAACTGACATTTTTGGCAGTATCCGCTTCCATCTGTAATGCGGTGTAGCCCATATAACGATTCACCACCTCAGGCCCACCACTCCAACTCATATTAGAAAAGTTGCCAAAGGAAATCATTTGATTTAAATCATTACGTACATACCAATTATTCAAATCTTCAGGTTTAGAGCGAAACTCGGCATCACCTTGCATAATGACGCGTTTAATCCGACCACGGTCAATAAAGTCATTAATATAACTGCCTCCCCACGCACTGGCCAACGTGCTATTAATTGCCGTCTGTGACAATCCATTCGCCAAAGCAAGTTTCTGATCAATATTGACTTTCAATTCAGCCTTATCAGGATTAGAACGCTTATCTAAATTTTCAAAGGTTTTATATTGTTTGGCCTGCTGTTGCAATTGCTTAAATTGGTCATCCAAATATTGTCGCCCTTGTCCATTTACATCACGCACCCAAAAATCTAAACCATCGGTTTGCCCTAAACCACTGACAGATGAAGGCAACATCACACTAATATTGGCATTCGGATTGCTTTTAAAATGGCTCAAAGCACGTTCACGAATGGCTTGTGCTGAATTTTCTTGTCCAGATCGCTCATCCCAATGTTTGAGTGCAATAAATCCCTGACCTAAATTCTGTCCGGTTCCCGAAAAGTTACGTCCATAGCGAACCATAACCAAACTGACATTGTCTTTTTCATGAGTCAAAAAATACTGTCGAATCTGCTCCCCTATTTCACGACTTTTAGACATGGGGGCTCCATCGGCTAATCGGAACTGAACATTTAAAATCCCCTGATCTTCACTGGGAATGAAACTGGTCGGTAAAGCCCGATAAAACAAAGCAAAAGTGATAATCAACGCAGTAAAAACCACCAAGGATATTGCTTTATATTGAATGGTTAAACTCGATAAATTGAGATAATGATGCTTTAAGCGATCTAATTTTTGATTAAACCAAATGGCCCATTTTGCCGGTTGAGGATTTGGTTTTAAAATAATGGCACACAATGCAGGTGTTAAAATCAGTGCCACCAATAAAGATAAGGTCATTGCGGCAACAAGGGTCATCGAAAACTGACGATATATGACACCTGTTGAACCACTAAAAAATGCCATCGGAATAAATACGGCGGTAAGTACCAAGGTAATTCCGATCAGTGCCCCGGTAATTTCCTGCATAGATTCAATAGAAGCTTGCTTGGCGGTTAAATTTTTCTCATGCATCAGACGTTCAACATTTTCAACCACCACAATGGCATCATCCACCAGTAACCCAATCGCCAAAACCAAGGCAAACAAGGTCAAAGTATTAATACTCATTCCAAAAATGGACAACACTGCCATTGTTCCTAAAATCACCACAGGTACAGTGATGGCCGGAATCAGTGTGGCACGCCAATTTTGTAGAAAAGCAAACATCACAATAATGACCAATAAAATGGCTTCAAATAAAGTTTTAACCACTTCTTTAATTGATTCTTGTACAAAGGGCGTATTGTCTCGTGGATAAACCAGCTTATACCCATCAGGCAATTGTTGTGCTAAGTGATCGACTTCAGCTTTAATTAATGCAGAAGTTGCTAAAGCATTGGCACCAGATGCCAAAGAAATACCCATCCCTGCCGAAGGTGACCCATTAATGGTATTAAAAGATTGATAATTTTCCGCACCCAATTCAATTTTTGCGACATCTTTTAAATAAATAAAACTGCCATCACGGCTAGATTTCACAATGATATTTTCAAATTCAGAAACAGTTTTTAAGCGTGACCCTGATGTGACTTTTGCATTTAAGTATTGATCTTGAACTACCGGTAAATCACCAATTGCACCCGCCGCCACTTGGGTATTTTGTGCTTCTACAGCAGCACGAATATCACTGGGAATTAAATTATATTGTTTGAGTTTTAAAGGATTTAACCAAATTCGCATAGCATACTGCGAACCAAATACATCGACTTCGCCAATACCTTCAATCCGTGCCAGTTCTTGCTCTAAATAGGTCATCATGTAATCTGACAATTCAATATTGTCACTTTTACCAGAAGCATCATAAAGTCCAATGACCATATGCGTGTCGCTCAAGGATTTAAATACGTTTACACCTTGGCGCTGCACATCTTCAGGCAAACGATTAATCACGCCATTAATTGCATTTTGCACTTGCACTTGTGCTGTATCAGGATCTGTCCCATTTTCAAAACTAATACTGATTCGACTACGTCCCGATGAATCACTACTGGAACTAAAATACAGTAAATGATCAATCCCTTTAATCTGTTGCTCTAGAACCTGAGTCACACTTTCCTCAACCGTTTCAGCCGATGCACCGGTATAGGTTGAACTTACAGTAATACGAGGTGGAGCAATATCGGGATAACGCTCAACAGGCAGACTAAATACTGCAAAAAGGCCAAAAGCCATCACAATAATGGCCAATACACCGGCAAAAATAGGACGTTCAATAAAAAATTTTGACAGCATATGACGTAATCACAGTATGAAAAGGGATGAAGTTAAACCATTAAAAGTTCTTATAATTTAACCTAGATACATGGATATTCAGTGACTAAAACTCAAAATACAACAACCATTAACAGAAAAATTATTTTTTATACTAAATAAGGAGAAAATATGAAGAGTGACCTATTGTTCAATGTAAAGACTTGTGAGTTTTCCGACCTTGTCATATTTTTGTACTAATCTTCAGAAACACTGTATCCAGATTAATAACAACAACACTGGAACCTGTATGTTAAAAAAAATGGCTTTATCACTGATGATTTTAAATCTTACTGCGTGTAATGAAGATAATGATTCAATTTATGCAGCCCCACCGACTGTGAATACACCTGAAATTTTGATTATAGGCCATCGTGGTGCCAGTGCTTTACGTCCAGAGCATACTTTGGCAGCTTATCAGAAAGCCATTGATGATGGTGCTGACTTTATTGAACCCGATTTGGTTGCAACCAAAGATGGCTATTTAGTAGCAAGGCATGAAAACGAAATTGGCGAAACAACCAATGTCAGTGAACTTCCGCAATTTGCTGATCGAAAGACCACCAAAGTGATTGATGGTGTTTCTCTAACGGGCTGGTTCACCGAAGACTTTCACTTAAACGAACTGAATCAGTTAAAAGCGCGTGAAAGAATTCCCCAAATACGTCCCAATAATGTGCAATATAATGATTTATACAATATTCCAACTTTAGAGCAGATTATTGAATTAGCGGACCAACACTATCAAAAGACTGGCAAAATTATTGGTTTATATATAGAAACCAAGCATCCGACTTATTTCCAACAGCAAAATTTAGCCCTTGAAAATTCGCTACTGATGAGTTTAGCAAAACACAAATATACTCGAGAAATCGCACCTGTATATTTACAATCTTTTGAAATAAGCAATTTAAAAGCCATGCGTGAGCAATTGGATCAACTTAATTCGATTAAACAGATTAAAATTATTCAGCTTTATGGTGGAAAGTCCACTCAACCTGCTGATGCCGCAATGCAGAAATTAACCATCAATTATGGTGATATGGCCACAGTGGCAGGCTTAAAAGAAGTTGCAAAATATGCTGATGGGGTTGGACCCAGTAAAACCTATATTTTACCCAATACACAAGCTGCAACAGTAACCTCATTTGTAAAAGATGCGCATGCCGTGGGGCTTAAAGTTCACCCTTATACGCTACGTCCAGAAAATGAATTTTTACCTGATTATCTGGATTGTGGTGTCAATCCAGCCGAGCGTTGTGAAACTGGTGCAATCAAAGAATATGAACTGTTCTTTCGAGCAGGCGTAGATGGTCTTTTTACTGATGATCCAGGATTAGGTCGCAAAGCGCTTCTAAACTATCAAGCGTCATTGAAATAATCTCGGTAATTCAATTCAAGTCATTTTTTATTTATTAAAAATTTAATGATTGAAATATTATTAAGCTTTTATTTTTAGCCCAATCATAAAAAAACCCTGCATAAGCAGGGTTTTCTCTGAATCAGTCGGGGGGATTAACCACCGAATTGGTTCATAGTGTTTTTAGCATCATCATGTGCTTTCAACGCGTTGTCACCAGAGAAGATTTCTTTGTGATCATCACCGATGTCAGAACCCGCCATTGCTTGGTGTTTAACACAAGCAATACCTTGACGGATTTCTTTACGTTGTACACCAGCAACATAAGCCAACATACCCTCAGAACCGAAGTAACCTTGTGCAAGCTCATGCGTAGAAAGAGCAGCAGTGTGGTAAGTCGGAAGTGTGATCAAGTGATGGAACACGCCCGCTTCACGAGAAGCATCTGCTTGGAATGTACGGATCTTAGCGTCTGCATCAGCAGCTAATTCAGTAGCATCATACTCAGCGCTCATTAATTTAGCACGGTCGTAAGCAGAAACATCTTTACCTTCAGCAACCCAACGATCATAAGACTGTTGACGGAAATTCAAAGTCCAGTTGAAAGATGGTGAGTTGTTATAAACAAGCTTCGCATTTGGAACTGTTTCTTTTACACGGTTAACCATGTGAGCGATTTCTTCAACGTTTGGCGTTGCGGTTTCGATCCAAAGAAGGTCAGCACCGTTTTGAAGGCTAGATACGCAGTCAAGTACAACACGGTCAATTTGAGTGTCAGCACGGAACTGGTACAAGCCAGAAGCTAAACGCTTAGGACGGTGTAATTTACCATCACGCTTGATTAGGATTTCATCTTCTTGCGCATCAGCAATATCAATTTCAACAGTGTCTAAGAAACCGATGTATTGAGAAGCAATGTCGCCTGGCTCTTTAACCACTGGGATTTTTTGAGTCAAGTCAGCGCCTTCAGAGTCAGTACGCGCAACGATGATACCTTCGTCAAGACCCATTTCTAAGAATGCATAACGTAATGCATGGATTTTAGAGATGAAATCTTCGTGTGGAACAGTGACTTTACCAGCTTGGTGACCACATTGTTTCGCGTCAGATACTTGGTTTTCAATTTGAAGTGCACACGCACCCGCTTCAATCATTTTACGAGCAAGCAAGTAAGTCGCTTCTTCGTTACCGAAACCAGCATCGATATCCGCAATAATTGGTACGATGTGAGTTTGGAAACCGTCGATTTGAGCAGTGATTTCAGCAGCTTTAGCCGTATCACCCGCTTCGTTTGCTTTTTTAAGCGCACGGAAAAGGTCGTTTAATTCTTTCGCATCAGCTTGACGAAGGAAAGTGTAGATTTCTTCGATTAAAGCAGGTACAGAAGTTTTTTCGTGCATAGATTGGTCAGGAAGTGGACCAAATTCTGAACGAAGTGCAGCAACCATCCAACCTGAAAGGTAGATATAACGACGGTCAGTTGTGCCGAAGTATTTTTTGTTCGCAATCATTTTTTGTTGTGCGATGAAACCGTGCCAGCAGCCTAAAGACTGAGTGTATTGGCTAGAGTCAGCATCATAAGCAGCCATATCACGACGCATAATTGCAGCGGTGTATTTAGCGATATCTAAACCAGTTTTGAATTGGTTTTGCATTTGCATACGCGCAGCATCTTCTGGGCTAATATCGCGCCAAGTGCTACCGAATTTTGCTTTTAATTCGCGGATTGCATCAATCGCTGTTTGGTATGTAGTCATGATATTTCCTGTATATAATTTTAGGATTTCATCAGTAGGAGGATTTAACTCTGATTAAGTACACTTGTTCAGATTTAGACCATTCCCTAGGTATGAACACAGCTTAGTTGTAGTCAAATAATTAATCCAATATTCTGCATTAATTTTCGGTATTTATTTAAAAAATACATAGATCAAAGTCGTATTAAAATTTTGATAATGCAAATTAAATCATTGTTATATAAATATAAAATAAATTTAAATAAATACAATAAACGTCTATTAGATATACAAATTGTTTATTACATGGTCATTAAATTAAAGTCTTCATTTAGTTTTGAATGATTTATTTTTTAAATATTGAGCTTGTGACTTTTATTTTCACTCAGCCAAGCCTTATGCGTTTTTAACACAAAAGTATTTCCTTTGTTGGTATTTAACTGCTTATTTTGTTGAGCAAATATTCAATTGCTTATTTAAAATACAAAGCCTTTTAAATCGCAGTATTTTTATCTTTCAATTTTTTCAGTACCACCCATTGTTGCTAATTGTTTGTGATTCAAATAGATTTAGTGTGATTAGTTTTTATCCTTAATAAGATATTTTTCTGTTGCTTAAAAATAAAAAAATGCTCTTAAAACAATACGACTTTATGCTGAAATTTGGCCTTAAAAGTGATTTTTTATTCGTCATATTTCCTACACAAGCCTTGCTGCTTATGGCATAATCAATACAATTTCATGGCTTTATTATCGGTATTTTTTTTATGAATCTGGAACGGGTCGATCTTAATCTATTAATTTACCTTGATGTTCTTTTACGTGAAAAAAATGTCACCCGTGCAGCAGAACAACTGGGTGTTACCCAACCTGCCATGAGTAATATTTTGCGTCGTTTACGCAATTTATTTAATGACCCCCTGTTAATTCGTTCTTCTGAAGGCATGACGCCAACAGAACGCGCTTTAGAACTTCAGCCACGTATTCGAGATGCATTGGCCGATTTATCCATGATTTTGGAACCTCGTACTGAGTTCCGTCCTTATACTTCAAATCGCGTTTTCCGTATCATGACTTCTGATTATGCAGAAGCGACTCTGGTTCCACGTCTTGTCAAAGCCTTACGTTCAGAAGCACCCAATGTTGTATTGGACTTTTTAACGCCAAGTGATGTGTCTTACCGTGATATGGAACAAGGGAAAGTCGATTTAGCCATTAATCGTTTTAACGAAATTCCACAAAGCTTTCATCAAGTTTTGGTTTGGCGTGATAGTTTTTCCTGCTTGCTCAATAACAAACACCCTGCTGCGAATAACTTAAATTTAAAAAGTTATTTAGATGCTCAGCATATTTGGGTGTCTAAAACAGGAATGGGCGTAGGTTTTGGTGTCAATCCAGATAAACAAGCGGGATTGGGCTGGATTGATCAAGCTTTAGAGCGAATTGGTCAAAAACGTAAAATTTCAGTATTTACCCGTCACTATCAAATGCCTGCCCTCCTGGCTTCCAATGTCGATTTGATTGCAACGCTTCCAAGTCGTATCGCACATTTGCAGTCCAATAATGCAAACCTTTTAATTAAAGATCCTCCTTTTTATATTCCTGAATTTGAATTAAAAATGGCTTGGTGTCCATTGCTACATCATCATCCTGCACATCGCTGGTTACGTCAGCTGATCTTGTATGTAGCTCGACAGATGATTGAAGAAGAAAATCGTGAATTCTTAATGAATAACTCACAGTTTTCTCACTATTAATGATAAAAAAACTTAAATTCTTCTTTTTTAAGATTATACTGTAGTGATTCAGGTGGTAACTTTCTTACTGCCTTTCATTTTTTGTGTTAAAAATATTTCATAATAATGATGATCTACAGGTGAATTTGTGAGCCTTTTCCAGAATATCCTCATCATCGCAATACTCATTACAGGAGCGGGTTTCCTATCTTTAACTGAAATTGCGCTTGCTGGTGCACGTAAAGTCAAACTTAAAATTCTTGCAGAATCTGGTGATGATCGGGCACAAAAAGTTCTTAATCTACAAGAACATTCTGCCGAATTTTTTGCAGCTTCCCAGATTGGGTTAAATGCAATCGCCATTTTAGGTGGTATTTTAGGTGAAGCTGCCTTTCGTCCTTACTTTGTTACCTTGATTGATCGAGTATATGTAGGACCTTGGACAGATACGATTGGTTTTACCCTGTCTTTTACTTTAGTGA
The DNA here is from genome assembly GCF_900095025.1 of Acinetobacter albensis. Lineage (GTDB taxonomy): Bacteria > Pseudomonadota > Gammaproteobacteria > Pseudomonadales > Moraxellaceae > Acinetobacter > Acinetobacter albensis. The sequence goes on from NZ_FMBK01000001.1 coordinate 71,819, forward strand.
CTTCACTATTTATTCTTTTTGCCGATTTAATGCCAAAACGCTTGGCCATGATTGCGCCAGAAAAAATTGCTATTTCTGTTATTAATCCCATCCAAGTTTTTATCAAAATATGTAAACCTTTGGCTTGGATGATCAATGCGATTGCCAATTTGCTGTTTCGCTTATTTAAAGTCAATACGATTCGCGATGACAATATTACTTTTGCAGATATTTCCGCAGTCATGGATGCAGGTGCACAAGCTGGTGTACTGCAAAAGCAAGAACATCATTTTATTGAAAATGTATTTGAACTTGAAGAACGTAATGTGCCTTCAAGTATGACCACCCGTGAAAATGTGGTGTTTTTTACTTTAAAAGAATCTGAAGCCAGTATCCGTCAAAAATTAGCTGAATTTCCCTATTCCAAATTTGTAGTGTGTAGCACCAATATTGACGAAGTCATTGGTTATATTGATGCCAAAGACATTTTAGTCCGTATTTTGAATAATCAGTCTCTATTACAGCTCAATGAAAATACCATTCGTAATGTACTGACGATTCCAGATACTTTAACCCTATCTGAATTACTCGATCGCTTCCGCTCAACCAAAGAAAAATTTGCAGTTGTTATTAATGAGTATGCTCTTGTAGTCGGTGTCATTACGCTCTCCGACATCATGATTACTGTAATGGGTGACTGGGTTATTCCAATTGAAGCCGATCAACAAATTATTAAGCGCGATAATAATTCATGGTTAATTGACGGCAGCACCCCAATTGAAGATATTAAACATGCGCTTCAAATTGATGAAATGCCAGATGACGAAAACTATGAAACCATCGCAGGTTTTATGATGTATAAATTACGAAAAATCCCGCGCCCAGCTGATGCAGTTATTTTTGGTGGTTATAAGTTTGAAGTAGTCGATGTCGATCATTTTAAAATTGATCAGCTTTTGGTGACGCGTTTACTCGAAAAACCAATCGAAAATGAAGAACATGAATCACCACCGACCTAACTTTATTATTTTATACAATAGCTTGTGCTAGAAAATTTTTTAAAAACCCATCCTAAGTATGGGTTTTTTAATCACAAAATATTGATCTTATTTTTTTTGATTCATGTGATTAAAATTTTCAGTTTTTTCATAAAACCCATTAATAAAAATTGATAAAATATTTAATAAAACTTAACAATAATATTATTTTTCAAGTCAAAAATTGACCACATATTTTTTAAATTTTCATCACTTCTCATAAAAACGAGTAAATAATCATCAATTTCATAGTATTCTCAATAAGTTAAGTCAAATTATTGATTTTATTTAGCTCTTAAGCCCTTATTATTTAAAGAATATTTTTATGCTTTATAGGTATTGAAAAGGCATTTTTTTGTTGATATTTAGTTTTATTAAACGATAGCTTAACATCAGTTCCGACCAAGTGATTAATTTAAAAACACGAGAGTAAATTTACTTTCAAAGGACTGAACTTCCATGCTGACTTTATTAGGTCTCGGCATGATTTTATGCTTTATGTATTTAATCATGACCAGACGCATGAGTGCACTCGTTGCACTTACTCTGATTCCCGTAATATTTGCTCTCATTGCCTATGTATTAGGTTTCTTCTTTGACAGCTTAAGTCACATTGAACTTCAAAATCTTGGCGAAATGATGCTTGATGGTGTGAAAAAACTTGCACCGACTGGCGTTATGCTGTTATTTGCGATCTTATACTTCGCAATCATGATTGATACAGGATTATTTGATCCATCGGTTAAATGGATTTTACGACTGGTCAAAGGTGACCCGTTAAAAGTTACTCTCGGTACGATTACCTTAACTTTAATTGTTTCATTAGACGGTGATGGTTCGACCACCTATATGATCTGTGTGGCTGCCATGCTACCACTCTATAAGCGTTTAGGCATGAGTCCATTGGTGATGGCCTGTTTAATGATGCTTGCGAGCGGTATTATGAATCTAACACCGTGGGGTGGTCCTACTGCCCGTGCAGCCAGTGCATTGCATGTCGACCCAAGTGATGTATTTGTCCCTATGATTATTCCAATGCTGTGTTCTATCGCTTGGTTATACTTTATAGGCTATATGTACGGGCGTATGGAACGTAAACGTCTTGGCATTATCGAACTGGATGTAAGTCATGGCGATAATATTCAGATTTCTTCAAATCCTGAAGCCAATCGCGCGCACCTAAGATGGTTTAATGCGTTATTGACCATTTGCTTAATGATTTGTCTGGTCAAAGGCGTATTGCCGATGTCGATTCTCTTTATGATTGCCTTGGCTATTGCACTTGTGGTGAATTATAAAGATATCAATATGCAAAAAGATTTGGTTGCTCACCATGCCGGTAGCGCTTTAAATGTCGTAGGAATTATTTTTGCTGCAGGTATCTTTACTGGTATTTTAGCAGGAACAGGCATGGTCGATTCGATGTCCAAAGAATTGGTGGCCATTATTCCGCAAAGTATGGGACCGTTTCTTGCGCCTATTACCGCAGTACTCAGTATGCCTTTGACCTTCTTTATGTCAAATGATGCCTTCTACTACGGTGTCCTTCCTGTACTTTCTGAAGCTGCCTTGCATTACGGGATTACCCCAGTAGAAATGGCTCGCGCCTCAATCGTGGGCCAACCTGTACATTTACTCTCGCCTTTAGTTCCATCTACTTATTTACTCTGTGGCTTAGCAGGAATTGATTTAGGCCAACATCAAAAATTTGCAATTAAGTGGGCCATTATCACCTGCTTAGTGATGATGTTTGCCGCCATAATTTGTGGTGTTTTCCCATTCTATTCAACATTGTCTTAAAATTTTTCATAAAAAAAGCACCTATTTAATTGGTGCTTTTTTTTTGCTTCAATGAAAATTATTTAAAGTTTTCAAGCAGATTTTCAATGACTAACGCATAATGGATACTAATATCTTCTTCTAAAATGGCATAAGCACTGTCAAATTGAACCATCGGCCAGCCTTCTTTCCAAAATGGGAAAATATTATGCAAGCCGTTAGTGACAATTGCATCTTCACGTACAATCGCTTGAGCCACTTGGGATAAAACTTGAGCAGTTTCAGCTCCATCAATTGCCATATAATCAATACCACGTACTTTTAAAATACGAATACGATCTTTTTTATATTTAATCTTTTTCGCTTGACCTTCATTTAAGCCCAACGCCAAAGTCACCGCTTCCACAAAGTTTTTTTCAAAAGAATTATGTAAAGCAACAATGGCTTGTTTATACGCTTCTTGACGACCAGCTTTACCACCATTCCGGATAATCTCTTTCGCTTCAGTATTTAGCTCATCGCTTTTCATGGACTGTAAAATGTCTAAAATTTCGATATCGCTTAAAGATTCAGGAGATTGATCAGTCATGAACTGTCCTTGGACAAAATAATAAAGATCTATTTTCGCATAATTTAAGCATGAATACAGAATAAAATCGGACTGAATGCAACATCAGCCACATAGATGATTTAAAAAATATCTATAATTTGATTCAAAATGATGTGAATCATTTATAGTAGCGCTACTTTTTAATTTCCTTTGATATTTATGATTAGCAATAAACAGGCTGCGCTTTTTTTACAACAAATGCGGGAACAATACCCGTCTGCGTTTAAAAGAAATTATTTGTTTTATAGCATGATTAAAACCAAAGGAATTTTAGATGAACTTAAGGAACTCATTCCTTGGCTATTGGCAGCCATGATTTTTGTTTCCTTTTCCATGAGCCTCAGTCATTTTATTGCGCTTTACTTCCCACAATTTGATCTGTTCCGCGCACATGGTATTGCAGTCTTAATTATTCTATTAATTTTTATGCTTTACACCCCTTTGGTGATTAAGCAAATTAAGCATAGTTCAAACTCGTTGTACCAACAGTTGCGTCATACACCTCTTAAATTAGCAATATTGATTATTATTCAAACGGTTAATATTGCTTATCTTGAAAGTTTAGTTTTACAAATCATTGTATTCTTCTTCGCTTTAAGTTTTGGTTTTGTTCGCTTTTATAAAGAAAATATGTTCCGAAAAAATACTCAAAATGAGCATTATTTCTATTTACAAGAAACTCGTCGAATATGTTTTTGGTCATATAAACAAATTTTAAAAATTAAATTTAAAACGATGTTTAAAGCAAAAAATTCTAAAGCACGACAACTGCTTGAACAACAAGAAAAACAGTTTATTGATCTTTATATTCAACTGATTCGTTATGAAAATGAACTGTGTAAAACACATAAACATTTAGACGTAGAAACTTATTTAGACAGCTTAATGTAAATTCAAAAATTGGGTTTCCCTACCCTATTTTTGCCGCCCAATATTAAGCAATTTTTTGGGTGTCTTTTATATCACTCAGCACAGTATCGACTAAAATATGGTAAGAACGATCATGATCGACTGTATATTGTTGCTCTTTAATACTACTCACAAACACCCAATTCGCTTGCATTTGCTGTGCGGTAAAATTCACAGTTAAATAACCACGTTGATTCAAATTACAGTAATTAAGCTCATTAATTAAGGTAGTGAAAGCCAATTCAAATTGCTGTAATTGTGCCAACGGGATATTCAAATATTGTTCTAGCCCTGGTGAAGACACTGAACTGGTCGCCAGTTCCAGTCCAATATGTTCACCTGTTTGACTATGCAAATCCGATGTCCAAGCGTTATGAGTATCACCTGCTAAAACTACGACTTTTTTATTCACTTTTTTTAAGGTCGCATAGAGCTTTTCACGCTCAGCAGAATAACCATCCCAAGCATCTAAATTATAAGGTGCCACAACTGTCAAACGTGCTTTCTCAATCTCAGTTAAACTTGGATCACCCTGCAAGAGACGGATTTTTAATGTTACTAACTCTGGAATTTTTTGATTTAAGTTCACAATATCCATTTGACTGAGAGGTTCTAAAAGTTCCGCGGGAATCAACATTTTACTCATAAGCACTTGCTGACCTAATACATTCCAAATTGCACTAGATTGCTCTAATTGTGTTTGTAACCAGTGCAGTTGCTTATCCCCCATTAAAGTACGTGTCGCTTGGGTTAAATCTTGTTGAAAGCGCGGGAAATCCATGCCTTGCGCAGTCATATAATCTGCATAATTTAACTGTCGATCACGCGCTAAAACTCGAGTATCCAACATATTCAACTGCACTAAATTGCCAAAATTAAATTGGCGATAAATATTCAAATGATCATGATCTGAAACAGGACGTATCGGCATCCATTCGAAATAAGCTTGTAAAGCAGCTATTTTACGCTCAATAAATTGCCCCTCATTTTTATTGTTCGCGGACTCTTCAGTGTGATTTTCTGCGCCATTTTTCCAAGCATCGTTCGCCAATTCATGATCATCCCAAATTACAATAAATGCATGACGTTGGTGTACCGTTTGTAAATCTAGATCTGTTCGGTATAAAGCATAACGCTTGCGGTAATCTTCTAATTTGATCATTTCTTGATTGTTGTCTGCAGCCAGTTCACGCCCTAAACGTGCTGCATCTTCACTGGCATACCCCCCCTGACCATATTCATAAATATAATCGCCTAGATGGATCACCACATCGACATTTTGTTTGGCAATTTCTCGATAAACATGGAAATAACCCGCTGGATAGTTCGAGCAAGAACACACTGCAAAACTGACCGTCTGAGGATTTTCTGGCAAAGTTTTGGTTTGTCCGATGGGAGAAGTCACATTGCCATAATGAAAACGATAATAGTATTGCTGATTTGATCTAAGCTTATTGGCATCAACTTTGACAGTAAAATCTTGGGCTTGTGAAGTTTGTACTTTGCCTGAATTGACTAGATTCTTAAATTGCTGATCTAAAGCAATTTCCCAACTCAGTTCCAAGCGGGCAGATACATCATTTGGTGTTAAACGTGTCCAAAGAATAACTTTATCTTGTAATGGATCACCACTTGCAACCCCATGTAAAAATTCAGCTTTCACTTTATTTGACAGTACACCATCTTCAGAATCGCCATCACAAGCGGTCAATGAAATAGGTAAAGATAAAGCACCTAAGCTGGCCAAAGATTTATGTAAAAGTTCGCGGCGTGAGATTTTAAATGACATGGGATTATCCTTATTTTTTATTCTTTAAATATAAAAACTAAGGATTACCTTATGATCTCAAATTTATGAAGAAATGATGACAGCTTCTTTTTTTTGATTAAAAATAAATTATTTTCATAGATAAACACATGAATTGATTGAAAAGAAAGCAAATACACTGAAAGAGACTTGCCAAGATTTATTTCGTCCTCTATTATTGCGCACATGCCCGAGTGGTGAAATCGGTAGACACAGGGGATTTAAAATCCCCCGCCCACAAAGCGTGCCAGTTCGAGTCTGGCCTCGGGCACCATTTTGATACTTCTTAAAATGGTGCAATAAAAATTCCAGCTATGAGCTGGTTTTTTTATATCTAAAATTTGGTTCTAGCGATAAGTGTCATTTCTAAAAAAATAATAGTAGTGGATCATAAAAACTTTAATATTAATTTCAGATCATATCTGTGTATTTATTTGACTTTCAAGCTCAGCAACAACTTTAACTGCTTTCGAAAAATTCAAAATTTCGCTTATATAAAGAGATGATCAGAAAGCCTCAACGAAATACGTGTTGAGCAAATCAACCACAAGTTAAACTTGAAGAAGAGATAGAAAACTATGGGGTTTATTTCCAAGTATGGTCAGTATCAAAAATGGTCGTTATATTTTTAATCGCTATGCTTCAGGCCATGTTCCTGATTAAATTCTGGATTTTAATAAAGATAACAATGAACGCTCAATTGATACGCTATTAAAGGAAAAGATCACATATTGGCTCAATATTCTCGGGATTTATCATTCGCTTAATGATAAATATCATTTAAGAATAATAATTTGCTTAGATATTAAAGTGGGTTAAAGCTGCCATTTATCTGATAGATTTAAACAATATTGCGCTAAAAAATAAAAAATAGAGAGCAGTTTACCACTCTCTATTCGATACCAATTCTTCCATTTCTATTTCAATATAACCTTTGTCTTGCACCACCATCATCATGGCTTCAGCGATATAATCTGCTGCCGTATCATCTAAAGCAGAATCTAAATCTTCAAACTGTGGCTTCATTTTATTAATGGTGACCACAGTTTCAGCCGCGAAATGATAAATTTCTGTTTCAGACAAATCTGCTTTGGCGACTTTTTTGGCAAATTGTTTAATCACTTGCTTAACTTCAGCAACCAGAATATCGGGATAATATTCATCATCAAACATAGGGAGAAGTAAATCTTCAAACATACAGCACTCAAAAAATTCACGTGTTTAAGCGAGCTTGTATAACACAAAGTAACAAAATTACCAACTCAAACTATAAAATATTAGTTTTACTGGCTTCATAATTTTATCTGTTCCAATTGTGCATCAAGCGTAATTCATCGCCTGCCATATTTTAATAGCATCAGAGGTAGCTTTTACATCATGTACACGCACCATGCATGCACCTTGTTGAATACTCAATAAATGGGCTGTCACAGAACCCACTAGACGGTTTTGCGCATTTGATTCATCTAACACTTCACCAATAAAACGTTTACGTGAAAGTGCCGAAAGAATCGGATAGCCCAAACTTGTTAATACATGAAATTCTTGTAATAACTTTAAATTTTGCTGCGCATTTTTAGCAAAACCAAAACCTGGATCAATCATGATATTTTCGGGTTTTATCCCGACTGCGAGTGCTGCATTGATACGATGTTGTAATTCGCCCATAACATCCTGAGTCACATCACTATATTGATTCAAATTATTCATAGTCGTTGGTTCGCCACGCATATGCATAATAATGACTGGAATATCAAGTTCAGCAGCTGTGATTAACGCATTGGGGCGTGTTAAAGCACGTACATCATTCCAAATATGCGCTCCTGCTTGTACCGCTTTACGCATGACTTCAGGTTGCGAGGTATCAATGGAAATAATGACATTATGTTGAGCCAGCTCCTCAACGACAGGGACGACACGACGTATCTCTTCCTCAACCTCTACCACTAAAGCATCTGGTCGGGTTGATTCACCTCCAATATCAATCACTGTCGCACCATCAGCAATCATTTGTAATGCATACGCTACAGCCTGCTCTTGACTATTGTGCTTTCCACCATCACTAAATGAGTCTGGAGTTACATTTAAAATACCCATTACATGTGGCTGGGCTAAATCTAAATGATGTTGTCCACACTGCAATACACGTTTAGGTAATGGCATTAACTTCATTTATTACTTTCCTTAGATCTTCAAATCCCAGTGTAGCAATGCTGAGTTTTAAAGATGCTGAAATATTTTCAAAATTGAATGATTACGGCATAAAAAAGAGCCTCCTTTGAGACTCTTCTTAGCTTCACTTTAAAAAATTAATTTGCAGGCAATGGTGGTGGTGTCAGTGGACCATCCGTTGGGGTAATATCAATTACTGGATTTTCAGCAATATATACCTTAGGCGGTTGAGGTTCACGACCTTCCATAATGTCACGGATTTGATCGCGATCAATGGTTTCCCATTCCATCAAGGCTTTTACCATTGCGTGCGCAATATCTTGCTTACTTTCCAAGATTTCTCGCGCTACTTTATATTGCTCATCCAAAATGCGGCGAACTTCTAAATCTACTTGCTGTTGCGTTGCTTCAGAAATCGTACGGCTACCGATACTGCCCATGAATGATTGCTGCGAATCATCTTCATACACCATTACGCCCATTTTATCAGACATACCGTATTTAGTGACCATCGCACGTGCCATTTTGGTTGCACGTTCAAAATCATTCGAAGCACCCGTAGACATCTGGTTAATAAATACTTCTTCTGCAATACGACCACCAAACAAAATAGAGATTTCATTCAACATTTTGTGTTTGTAATGACTCGTTTGATCAAATTCAGGCAACTGCCAAGTCACACCCAAAGCCCAACCACGCGGCATAATCGTCACTTTATGTACAGGGTCTGTACCCGGTAAAGTTTCAGCGACAATCGCATGACCTGCTTCATGATAAGCTGTAGCACGACGTTCTTCATCACGAAGCACCATCGATTTACGCTCAGGCCCCATATACAGCTTGTCTTTTGCATCTTCAAAATCATGCATATCAACTGTATTTTTATTACGGCGTGCAGCAAATAAAGCAGCTTCATTAATTAAATTGGCGAGTTGTGCACCAGAGAAACCCGGTGTACCACGTGCAAGCACTTGTACATCCACACCTGTCACTGAAGGCAATTTTTTCATGTGAACATTTAAAATTTGCTCACGACCTTTAATATCTGGCAGACCGACCATCACTTGACGGTCAAAACGACCCGGACGGAGTAAAGCTTTATCCAGCACATCGGCACGGTTTGTTGCAGCAATCACGATAATGCCTTCATTACCTTCAAAGCCATCCATTTCAACCAACATCTGGTTTAATGTCTGTTCACGCTCGTCATGACCACCACCTGTACCTGAACCACGATGACGACCAACTGCATCAATCTCATCAATAAAGATAATGCAAGGCGCATGACGTTTGGCTTGTTCGAACATGTCGCGCACACGCGATGCGCCTACACCCACAAACATTTCAACAAAGTCAGAACCCGAAATACTAAAAAACGGAACTTTCGCTTCACCTGCAATCGCTTTAGCAAGCAAAGTCTTACCTGTACCTGGAGGGCCCACCATTAATACGCCACGTGGAATACTCGCGCCGAGACGTTTAAATTTGGTTGGATCCTTTAAAAAATCAACAATTTCGACTACTTCTTGTTTCGCTTCATCGCAGCCAGCAACATCTGAAAAGGTCACTTTAATTTGATCTTCAGACAACATTTTGGCTTTTGATTTACCAAAACTCATTGGACCACTTTTACCACCTGCACCGCCACCCATGTTGCGCATAAAGAACATGAATAACAAAATGATTAAAAGTACAGGGAAGCTCGCGATAAGAAGTTGCATCAATAAACCTTGACGCTGAGGTGCAGTACCTTCTACGACAACATTATTTTTGATGAGGCTTGGCATCAGTTCTGGATCTTGAACCGCTGGACGGATACTTTCAAATTCAGAACCGTTTGATTTTTCACCACGGATTCTTTCGCCATCAATGATGACTTGTTTAATTTGACCAGCATTCACCGCTGAAACAAACTCTGAATAATTCATTGCAGTCGGTTGATTGCGGTCACTAATGTTACTGAAAATCAGGATCAGTACACCGAGTATAACCAGCCACAATACGGCATTCTTGAAGAGATCGCTCAAAGCTTTATTCCCATATCAATCTAATTTGATCATGCCCAAAACGGGTGACCTTAATTTAAGCTAAAGATCAGCTTCGCAATATTTTAAAAATGTACAAAATGCACAATTTTTAACGTCTTGGCAAGTAAACTTTATCTCGAAACTTTCTTACGCCCTTGCCCGATCAAAAATACTTCTTTAGAACGGGTACGCGAAGCGGCAGGTTTTGCTGTCTTTAGAACATCAAAGCTATCTACCACTTGTTTACGAAATTCGTCAAATCCAATCCCTTGGAAAACTTTTACCACAAACTGACCTTTAGGTCCTAAAACCTTATTGGCAAAATCTAAAGCAAGTTCACACAAGTAAATTTGACGAGGTTGATCTACAGCCTTGTTACCTGATGTATTGGGGGCCATATCTGAAATTACAACGTCTACGGTGCGTCCGTTTAAAAGATTTAACAATTTTTCGAAAACTTCTTCTTCACGAAAGTCGCCTTGTAGAAAAGTTACATCAGGCAAAGCATCCATTTCCAAGATATCTGAAGCGATCAATAAACCCTTATCACCGACCAGTTTTCCAGCAATTTGTGACCAACTTCCCGGAGCTGCACCCAGATCTACCACTGTCATACCTGGTTTAATAATTTTGTATTTTTCTTGCATTTCAAGAAGTTTGTAAGCGGCACGTGCACGATAGCCTTCCTTTTGCGCTTTTTTGACAAAAGGATCATCTAAGTGTTCTCGCATCCAATCTCGACTACTTTTGGATAACTTTTGGTTAGTAATGCGTGTCGCCATAACTCTCTAAATAATAAAAAACTTCTAATTCATGATTGTACGTGAAAAATACCCTGCTTGCAGTATACATCTGTATCTAAATTCGATCTTTTATGCTGTTTTTTTCGATCATCTAAATTGATTATTTCGACAGAATATAAAGCGTTTAAACTTGGCATTTGCTATACTAAGTCGTTTTTAAAATTAGGTTATCTCTATGGCGGCTTTATCAATTCAGGAACGCAAACGTTTGCGTCAAATCGGACACGCACTTAACCCTGTGGTTATGTTGGGTGGCCAAGGTTTGACTGAAAATGTCGTTGAAGAAACAAATCGTGCTTTAAATGATCACGAATTAATCAAAGTGAAAATTGCGGGTGAAGACCGTGAAGCACGTGTAGCAGCAATGAATGAAATTGCTCAAGTAACCGGTGCTGAAATCGTGCAAACGATTGGTAAAATTGTATTGCTTTATAAAAAAGCAGCCAAACAAAATCCAAAACTTTCAAATCTTGTACGCCACGCAAATTTGTCTAGTTAAGCAGTATGGCCAGTTACGAACTTAATGCTTTTGATCGTCGTTTTCAATCTATCTCCCTCGTGGGGGCAATTGAACAACAAGGTCTATATGGTTTGAATGTGGGCTATTGGTTACGTGATCCTAATCAATTCATGCAATGGCCTAAACTACTACAGGGCAACCCACGTCAAGATTTTTTGTGGCAACACACTTGCTATGAAATTTTTATTGGCGTACATGGTGAAGACTATTACCGGGAAATTAACCTCTCCCCCTCTCAAGCTTGGCAAGTTTACCAGTTTGAGGAGTACCGTTATCCTGAGGATATGCCACCACAAGCTGCCCATGACATTGAGCTTAATCAACTTAAACGCACGCATTACGGTTTAAATGTCACTTTAGATTTAACTGAGTTTATGTTGAAGCATAAATTAAAGTGGTCAAATATGTTCTTGGGCTTAACTGCTGTGCTTCAAACCTCACAAGGTGATCAATACTACGCGATGCAACATAGCAGCCCAAATGCAGATTTTCACAATAAACGAGATTGGCTACATCAGTTTTAATATTTTTAAAGAATACCCATAATAAAAAAGTGAGGCATTAAACCTCACTTTTTTATGTATAAAATTGTGCTTTTATTAAAAGCAGCTTAACTTTTTAATGTAGTCTTAGTTTCAGTTTTATCTGCCACTTTCTTCCATACATCTAAAGTATGATCTTTAGAACGTTTAAAAGTTTCAGCCAACTGATCTTTGTGTTTAACCGAAATTTGACTCACATCATCTTTCAATTCTTTACCCAGTTTACTTAAATCTTCTAAAACAGCATTAAGTTCAGTTTTCACAAATTCTTTTAATTCAGTTAATTCTTTTTGAGAAGAACTGAATTGTTTTTTAATAATGTCAATGCGCTGAAGAAGATCTTGCTTTAAGTTCTGAATTTGACCTTGTACATTTGCCTGTAATTCTTTTGCCTCAGCTTGAACTTTTTCTGTCGACTCAACCGCTGCATCTGTAATCTTTTGTTGTGCTTCTTTAGACACTTGCTCTAATTTTTCTGCACTTTCTGCGACTACTTCTTTAATCGATGTTTTCGCTTTCGCTTGTTTTTGTTCTGTTGTCATGGTCATAATCCTGTCATTGCGCTTCGAGAATGCTAGAGTAATCCGATTTGATAAAATTTAAACGATGATTTGTCAGACAATTTTCAATTGTTTACATTTTAGTTACACTGCGTTCTCTCAGACGACAAACCAAGATACATGTTATTTATCTTTGATAATCAGTACAAATAAAATGGACTTTAGAGGCTTTACTGCGTATAATGCCGTGTTAAGTTCAAGCGAGCAGACATAGGAGGGTTGGTTAAAAAAATAGCCTTCCTTTTTTTTCGTCTACTCGCTTTTTTACAGCCTAAATTTCAGGAGCTTTGGTTTGAGCACTCCCGCCATTTTAGCCCTCGCAGATGGAACGATCTTTAAAGGTACGTCTATCGGTGCATCGGGTAGTACGACTGGTGAAGTCGTTTTTAATACTGCCATGACTGGCTATCAAGAAATTTTGACTGACCCAAGTTATGCACAACAACTTGTAACTTTGACTTACCCACATGTGGGCAATACAGGTTGCAACGAAGAAGACACTGAGTCAGGTCGAATTCATAAGGTTTGGGCAAATGGTCTTATTATCCGTGACCTCCCTTTATTGCATAGCAATTTCCGTGCTAATCAATCTTTAGGCCAATACCTAGAACAACACAATGTTGTCGCGATTGCTGATATTGACACACGTAAATTGACACGAATTTTACGTGCCAAAGGTGCGCAAAATGGTTGTATTCTTGCTGGTGAAAATATCACAGAAGAACAAGCTTTAGAAAAAGCACGTGCTTTCGGTGGCTTGGATGGTTTAGATCTTGCGAAAGAATGCTGTGATCCGACGGGTTTTGAATGGACGGAAGGTTCTTGGACACTGGGTCAAGGCTTCTCTCAACCTGAACTTAAATTCCATGTTGTGGCATATGATTACGGTGTCAAAACCAACATCTTACGTATGCTGGTTGACCGTGGATGCAAACTGACTGTAGTTCCAGCTCAAACGCCTGCAGAAACAGTTCTCGCATTAAATCCAGATGGTGTGTTCTTATCGAACGGCCCTGGCGATCCAGCTGCATGTGATTATGCAATTGAAGCTGTAAAAACCATTATTGAAACCACAAATTTACCTGTCTTTGGTATCTGCCTCGGTCACCAAATCCTAGCCCTTGCTTCTGGTGCTAAAACGGTGAAAATGCCTCACGGTCACCACGGTGCCAACCATCCTGTACAAAATCTTGAAGATGGTACAGTGATGATTACTTCTCAGAACCATGGCTTTGCAGTTGATATTGATACATTACCTGCAAACCTAAAAGCAACGCACAAATCATTATTCGATCAAACCCTTCAAGGTATGCATCGTACTGACAAACCGGCGTTCAGCTTCCAAGGTCACCCTGAAGCAAGTCCTGGGCCACATGACTGTGCCCCATTATTCGATCATTTCATCGAACTTATCGAAGCATCTAAGCAGTAATTAAGGAAGCGATCATGGCTAAACGTACAGACATAAAAAGCATCTTAATTATTGGTGCAGGTCCGATTGTGATCGGTCAAGCATGTGAGTTTGACTACTCAGGTGCGCAAGCATGTAAAGCCCTTCGTGAAGAAGGCTACCGTGTTATTTTGGTGAACTCTAATCCAGCCACCATTATGACCGACCCAAGTATGGCAGATGCGACATATATCGAACCGATTACTTGGCAAACTGTTGCACAAATTATTGAAAAAGAACGTCCAGATGCAGTCCTTCCAACGATGGGTGGCCAAACAGCATTAAACTGTGCGCTTGCACTGGATGAGCACGGTATTTTAGCAAAATACAATGTTGAATTAATTGGTGCGAGTAAAGATGCCATTGAAATGGCAGAAGACCGCAAATTGTTTGATGATGCGATGCGTCGTATTGGTCTTGAATGTCCTCGTGCTGCTGTTGCAAGTACTATGGAAGAAGCATTCGAAATTCAAGCAAAATTGGGCTTCCCTTCAATTATTCGTCCGTCCTTCACTATGGGCGGTTCGGGCGGTGGTATTGCTTATAACCGCGACGAATTCATTGAAATCTGTGAACGCGGTTTCGACCTATCGCCGACTCACCAACTGTTAATCGATGAATCATTGATTGGTTGGAAAGAATACGAAATGGAAGTTGTTCGTGACAAAAACGACAACTGTATTATCGTATGTGCGATTGAAAACTTCGACCCAATGGGTGTGCATACAGGTGACTCCATCACTGTTGCCCCTGCGCAAACATTAACAGACAAAGAATACCAAATCATGCGTAATGCATCGATTGCAGTTCTGCGTGAAATTGGTGTTGAAACAGGTGGTTCGAACGTTCAATTCGGTATTAACCCGAAAGACGGTCGTATGGTGGTGATCGAGATGAACCCGCGTGTATCACGTTCATCTGCGCTTGCATCAAAAGCAACAGGTTTCCCAATTGCGCGTATTGCTGCGAAATTGGCTGTGGGCTATACCCTTGATGAGTTGAAAAATGACATCACTGGTGGTGCAACACCTGCGTCATTTGAACCATCAATTGACTACGTGGTTACCAAGATTCCTCGCTTTAACTTCGAAAAATTCCCGCAAGCTGAAGCTATTCTAACCACACAGATGAAATCTGTGGGCGAAGTCATGGCCATTGGTCGTAACTTCCAAGAATCTCTGCAAAAAGCGCTTCGCGGTCTTGAAGTGGGCGTGTGTGGTTTTGATGAACACATTGCTGTCGGTGCTGAAGGCGCGCGCGAGAAAATACTGCAAGAGCTTAAAGTTCCAGGTCCTGAGCGTATTTGGTATGTGGCTGATGCCTTCCGTCATGGTTTCAGTTTGGATGAAGTATTTGCTGCAACCAATATCGACAAATGGTTCTTGATCCAAATCGAAGACATCATTAAAACTGAAGAAGAAATTAAAACTTTAGGTTTTGGTGACTTAAATGCCGACAACATTCGCGCATTTAAACGTAAAGGCTTGTCAGATCTACGTATTGCAGATTTGATGGGTATTTCACAGAAACAATTCCGTAAACACCGTTGGAACTTAGGCGTTATGCCAGTTTACAAACGTGTGGATACCTGTGCAGCAGAGTTTGAATCTGACACTGCCTACATGTATTCAACTTACGATGAAGAATGTGAAGCAAATCCATCAACCAAAGACAAAATCATGGTGATTGGTGGTGGTCCTAACCGTATTGGTCAAGGGATCGAGTTCGATTACTGCTGTGTACACGCGGCGCTTGCAATGCGTGAAGACGGTTACGAAACCATTATGGTGAACTGTAACCCTGAAACGGTTTCAACGGACTATGACACATCAGATCGTTTGTATTTCGAACCGATTACTTTAGAAGATGTGCTTGAAATCGTACGTATCGAGAAGCCTAAAGGCATTATCGTACAATACGGTGGTCAAACACCTTTAAAATTGGCACGTGCTTTAGAAGAAGCAGGCGCACCAATTATTGGTACGTCGCCTGATGCAATTGACCGTGCAGAAGATCGTGAACGTTTCCAGCAAATGATTCAACGTTTACAACTTCGTCAACCCAAAAATAGCATTGTTAAATCTGCTGAAGAAGGTATGGCTGAAGCATCTAAAGTCGGTTATCCATTGGTTGTTCGTCCATCATACGTGCTTGGTGGTCGTGCGATGGAAATCGTATACAACGATGACGAACTTAAACGCTACCTGCGTGATGCGGTTCAAGCCTCAAATGAAGCACCTGTACTGCTTGATCATTTCTTAGATGATGCCATTGAAGTTGACGTAGACTGTGTATCTGACGGTAAAGATGTTGTAATTGGCGGTATTATGCAGCACATTGAACAAGCAGGTATTCACTCAGGTGACTCTGCATGTTCTATTCCTCCTTATTCTCTTTCAAATGAGATTCAGGACGAAATGCGTCGTCAAACTGTTGCTATGGCAAAAGAGCTTGGCGTGATTGGTTTGATGAACGTTCAGTTTGCTGTAAAAGGTAATGACGTTTACATCTTAGAAGTGAACCCACGTGCATCACGTACCGTGCCGTTTGTATCTAAATGTATTGGCGAATCTTTAGCAAAAGTAGCTGCACGTTGTATGGCGGGTCAATCTTTAGAATCTCAAGGATTTACTAAAGAAATTATCCCGACTCACTTTGCTGTAAAAGAAGCGGTATTCCCATTTTCAAAATTCCCTGGTGTTGACCCTGTTCTTGGGCCTGAAATGAAATCTACAGGTGAAGTTATGGGTGTGGGTACTTCATTTGGTGAAGCATTCTATAAAGCTGTGTTAGGCTCGAATGATCGTTTACCAGGTAAACCAACCGAAGGCGAAGTGAAACACGTATTTATCTCAGTTCGTGATTCAGACAAACCGCGTGTTGTGGGTATTGCGAAACAATTGGTTGATTTCGGTTTCAAAGTGATTGCCACTGGTGGTACATTTGATGTCATCAACGAAGCGGGTATTGCTTGTGAACGTGTGAATAAAGTCACTGAAGGTCGTCCTAATATTGTCGACCGCTTGAAAAATGGCGAAATTCACCTCATTATCAATACCACTGAAGGTAAACAAGCTCAGCAAGATTCATTCTCGATTCGTCGTTCTGCACTTCAAGGTAAAGTGTATTACACCACGACTTTGAATGGTGCTGATGCTGTATGCCAAGCTTTAGCCATTAAATTACCAATGGATGTATATCGCTTGCAAGATTTAACAACAGGCTAATTATCTATCGAGAGGTCCCGTCACCTGATCGGTGGCGGGATTTTTTTATTTAGAATCCATTCATTTTTTACTCACTTTGAGGGACAACAATGCAACGTTATCCTATGACTCCCGAAGGCAAAGTAGCCTTAGAGAAAGAATTATATCAATTAAAAAGTATTGACCGTCCACGTATTATTGCGGCAATTGCTGAAGCACGTGAACACGGGGATTTGAAGGAAAATGCGGAATATCATGCTGCTCGCGAGCAACAAGGCTTCTGTGAAGGTCGTATTCAAGATATTGAAGGCAAACTGGGTGCAGTTCAAGAAATTGATGTAAAATCACTTGAACAAAATGGCCGTGTTGTTTTTGGTGTGACCGTAACCATCGAAAATTTAGACACTGAAGAAAAGAAAACCTACAAAATTGTAGGTGACGATGAAGCAGACTTTAAGATTAATAAGATTTCTGTGAACTCTCCAATTGCACGTGGTCTTTTGGGTAAAAGCGAAGGCGATGAAGCAAAAATTACGACACCACAAGGTGAAGTAGAGTATGAAATTGTAAAAGTTGAATATCTTTAATTTTTAAAGATACATCACTTCCTAAAACCCCCATTTTTTCGGGGGTTTTTTGTTTTTAAGTTTTCTCCCTGATCCTTCGTAAAGAGAGTAAAAATTCCTCTTTCGTAAAAGATAGAGGTCTTATTTAAGTTATAATTTTCCAAACTTTCCACACTGTATTCCCATGTCTGAGCAACTGATTAATTCCCCTGTGAAACATTGGTGTGAATTTGAATTTATTTCAAAAACAGTGAAAAATCCCAATATCCATATTAAAGGGAATTATTCATATTATTCAGCTTTTTGGGATCAAGGTTTTGAGCGCTGTGTAGTGCGTTATCTGCATGACAAACCCACTACTGTTGAAAAACCAATAGATCAACTTTATATCGGCAACTTTGTCTGTTTTGGCGCAGAATGCGTCATTATGATGGGCGGCAACCAATTACATCGTACAGACTGGATTTCAGCCTTTCCGTTTGATACACGAAGTTTTGTCCCTGCTGGTGATACGGTTATTGGCGATGGTTGCTGGATTGGTAGCCGAGCCATGATTATGCAAGGAGTAAAGCTAGGTGAAGGTGCTGTGGTTGCGACAGGTGCTGTGGTGACTAAAGATGTGCCAGCCTATGCTGTTGTGGGCGGTGTTCCTGCAAAAATCATTAAACACCGCTTTCCTGAAGAAGATATAGAAAAACTGCTTGCACTTAAACTTTATGACTTAGATGAAAAACAGTTTTTAAAAATGCGTGAGCAGTTACAGACGCAGGATGTTGATTCTTTATTTGAGTTTCTTAAATAAAGCCCGATTCAATATATTATTTCAACTACTGATTAATTCAGTTCAGCGCTTTAGAGCCAGTGCAGAATAATTTTGAATTAAGTATAAAAGCTTATGCTCTCTCATTTGTTAGCTCAGCTGTTTTATCATGTTTAATAAAAACCGATAATTGATCTATTTCTAAAATAGTCCCTAGATTTACATCTCCTAATCTGGCTTTAAAATGACTATTAACTTTAATAACGATATGATCCTCAAAGTTATTTTTAGCCTAATTTCGTTAGTTTTGTTCGGTCATTTCCACTTCAGTATGAACAAGTTACTTTCAGATCATGTAAAAGTTCTTCAAGTTGATTGATGTCTTTTTTACATATGTTTTCAAACTAAAATTCTGCTTACAAATTCAATCATAAATACGTTCCAACCCACCCATCACTTTAACAATCCATGTTAAATTAAATGATAATAAAGTTTTTTATTGGAGCAAATATCTCTATGAAATCAATATTTTTTATTTAAAAACAGATTAAAATCAAATCTTTATTATATTTAGAGAATTGAGTCATCATTTTAAGTTTATCTATTCAATGAAGATTGCAAGGAGAAAGTCACATGGCTTATCAAACTATTGTAGTCCCTGTAGACGGCTCAGAAACTGCTTATGCTGCTGTTGCAAAATCAATTGAATTTGCGCAGGCATTTGGCAGTAAAATTATAGTGGTTCAAGTTTTGTCGTTAGATCCCTATATTGCAGCAGAATATATTTCTGCCCATCAAACCAATGACTTAATTGAACGTGCTCGTACGTCTATTCTAGAATCTCTCGATGCAGCAAAAGTTAAATTCAATCAATATGGCATTGAAGTCGAAACTAAAATTCTTGAAGGACAAGTCATTCATCGTGAAATTATCAAAGTCGCTGAAGAAAATCATGCAGATCTGATCATTATTGGTTCGCATGGTCGTACAGGTCTTAAGAAGTTCTTTCTCGGAAGCGTTGCACAAAGTCTCTTAGGTGAGTCTCATATTCCTGTACTGATTGTTCGTCAATCATCTTAATCGTCTCTTCCCCGCTTTTTCTAAAGTTGGGGAACTTTTACTGACTGCTGTTTGAGCTATCAATCATTTATCCATTGATATTTCTTTAAATTAATTTTATCCCCAATAACGACAATCCCTTCCGCTAGTAATTTTAAAGATTGAATATTTTCACCCTGCAGATTCACTTTGATCAGGCTAATTTTTCCTTGCGAATTAATCACACGATGCCAAGGAATTTCAGTATCAGCATCCATATTTTTTAAAACATATCCAACTAAACGAGCATGTTTGGGTAAACCTGCCAGCTTTGCAATTTGCCCGTAGGTGGCTACTTTTGCATATGGAATTAAAGCAATCACTTGTAAAATTTGACGTGCCAATTCATCAGTTTTTGTATTTAAAGGGGTGTGCATAGATTGTCCTTAAAATATCCAATTAAAAGTTTCAAGCAAATGTTTTAATTTCTCAACTCTTTTATGCTAATGACTTACTTAATATAAAAATGATGAGAAAAAATAGATGAAAAGGACTTTTTCAACCCTTTGCCTATCCGCTATGCTGCTTTGGACGGGAGTGACAGCGGTGAGTTTGAGTGTTTTACCCCGTACAAGTTTTGCAGCCCCTGCTCTCAATTTCCAAAATATCTTACAACAAGAACGCACTTGGGCAGGTTTACACACAAAAAAATTAAAGGTGCAAGATATTACTTGGACCTATAGTGAAGGTGGCTCATCAGCAAAACCTACGCTTTTACTTATTCATGGTCTATCCGGAACTCGTGATAATTGGAATCGGATGGCGCGTTATTTGACCCCCTATTATCACGTTGTTATTCCAGACTTGCCTGTACATGGTGAAACATCAGTTCCTGAAAATTTCGATTTAAGCATCCCAAACTTAACTGAAAAAATTCGTCGTTTTGTTGAAGCAGGACAGTTTGACCATCAGTTGCACATTGCTGGACACAGTATGGGAGGTGCGATTGCCATGCTTTATACAGCTCAATATCCAATCAATACGCATTCTTTACTTTTGATTGATAGTGCAGGCGTTTTTAAATCTGCCAATACCCCCTATTTAAAAGACCCAGCATTATTAAAGGATCTAGTCATATCTAAAACTGGAGATTTTGATAAATTGATACACTTGGCGACTGCATCTGCACCTTTTATTCCCAATGAAATAAAAGTCGAACAAGAAAAAATGATGATTTCACAATCAAAAAATACTCAAAAAATGGTCGATCAACTTGTGCTGATGTCTAAAACTTACACGCCTGATTCTTTTGCACTGGCAGCACGTTCAATTGATGTTCCAACATTAATCATTTGGGGGAAACAAGACAAAATTATCAATGTTGAAGTTGCCCAAGAACTCAAATCTTTATTCAAAAATGCTCAACCGCCTATTTTGTTAGAAGGCGTAGGACATATGCCGATATTAGAAGCTGAGCAATTAACGGTGCAACCCTATTTGGAATTTTTAAAAACCAAATAAAAATTTACTCTGTAGATTCTACGAATTAACTTGATGATAAAAGCCCACACCTTGGGCTTTTATCCTCTGTTTACACTGTATTAAAAATTATCCGGACTTTCCATTCGTTTTACAGCATGTACCTTTTCTGGATTATGCATCACAGCCACACCATCATCTGCTTTTTGGTCAATCAAAGCATCGGGGTTGTACACCGTAATGGTTTCATTTCCATGTGCATCTTCGCCAACAATATACTGGAAACCTTTTTTATTCATCTTATGACAAAGTCGTTGATACCAGCCTTTAAACCCATTCTTTTCTTCATGCGGATTATAATAAAAAGCATTCATCACCGCAGGCAAGCCTAAACCACAAACCAGTCCAGACATTAAAACAGCAATAAACGTATATCCAATCAGAATACTACTATATTCACTCAGCTCAGGAATATTGGCCACGGCTAAAATTAAAGCCAATGAAATACCGCCTCTCACACCACCCCAAGATAAAATAGCCAAGCTGCCGTTATAACTTTTATTTCGAAAACTGGGAAAAAATGCGAAGGATAAATAATTTGCAGCAAAGCGAGAAGCATGCAAAATCATAAAGGCCACCATACCGCCTAAAATCAGACTGATACTTAAATCTAAAATAAACAACTCTAGACCAATTAAAGTAAACAAAAATGAATTAATAATCCCTTCCACGGTATGCCAAAAATGATTTACTTCTCGAATCTCACGTTCTTGTAGAATTTCCTTCCATTTATTCCCCACCACTAAACCGCCAATAACACAAGCAATTGGTGCGGAAGCATGTGCTAATAATGCGACCAGATATGCACCGCATGCCAATAAGGCTGTGGTTAAAATCAAGGATTCCATTTCGTGTTTACCGCGAAGTAATCTTAAAATTCCGAGTCCAAAACCCCAACCGATTATGACTGCTACCACAATTTCATACAGTAAGGTTTCCAAAGTACCAATAATGGTGAAATGCTCACCTTGCAACACATTTAACAAGGTCATAAAGACGGCAATACACATTGCATCGTTAAACAAGGATTCTCCTTCAAGCTTTACAATGAGATGATGAGGCGCGCGTACCGAACTTAAAACCCCTTTTACCCCAATTGGGTCAGTTGCACCCAGTGCAGCACCCAATAAAAGCAGAACCAGTAAATCGACTTGATTTCCAATTAGAAATTGATATCCATACAAAGTTACCCCAAAAAAAACTGCACAAAGAACCAGTGCAATACTGGCTAAAATACTGATGGGCTTCCAATGACTTTTTAAATCTGAAACTTTAAACTTTAAAGCCGAAGAGGTCAGGATAAAACAAATAACCCCGTTAATTAAAAAATCATAAAAATCAATATGACGGACAGCTTCTTCAATGTTATGGATATTAATGGTAATAAACTGGTTACCACTCAGCAAGCTTGCCCCCCACTGCAAGATAAAAACGAAAATTGCTGAAACAATCGGTACACCAATCGCTTGAGGAAAACCTAAAATACGCTTATTAAAAATAGTAGTGGCAATCGAGAGAGCAAAAATAACTGTAAAAACCTGAAGAAAAAAGAAATTTCCCATTAACGTTCCAATGTATGCGCAGGATTGGAATAAAGTGAATTTATCCAAGGGGTATCGAAAATAATGAATTGATTAATATGAATGAGCTGAAACAGTTTAACCATTTTTTATTTAACCCACAAAATAGTTAAGTTTTTTTACATATTTATCGCCATCAATTAATATAGACACGTCTTAGAAGATTTAGTCTACTTAGACTCCTCCCACTCTCCGCATTAAGTTGAACTTATCTATGCATCAAACTGTTAAAACCATATTTCGACTTTTTTTTGCGGTGGTTATCTTTATTATTACCGTGGCTTTATTTGTGAGTGTTTTTTCAAAAACTCAGGAAATTTTAAACGCTGAGAAAAATTTTAAACAGGCAAAAATGCTTTCACTTAAATCAAGTTCAAGCGAACAATTGGTTTTGGTTTCAAACAATAAACGTCCCGATCAATCTATTTTCATAGTGATTGCTAATAATGGTTTTATCAGCAAAATTAATTGTGAACCTTATTTAAAAGATATCTGCACAGATGAGTACAATCAGCTGCACACTCGACAAATCAGTCAAATTGATTTGCTTAAAATAGGTCAGCATACCTATATTCAGCAATTAAATTATCAAGATAGTCGTACTCAAAAACAGCAACAATTGCATTATTCCAAAGCACACATTCAGCAGTTTTATCAAAATGATATTTCAAAATTAAAATATATTGTTTTTAGTATTTTACTTTTTGCATTTGCGGCGCTGTATGTATCAGTTAAAATTATACGAAATTTTAAAAAATTTTTAAGCCGATAGCACTTTAAATTTAGAAATAAAAAAGAGGATGCACACATCCTCTTTTTTGACCTGATTAAATTGTCTGATTAAAAGTATCACAATCATTGATCTGCCCAGATTTCAGACCTGTTTGAAACCATTGCATCCGCTGTGCACTACTGCCATGTGTAAAGCTATCGGGTACAACTTGCCCTGTTGAGCGCTTTTGTAAATAATCATCACCAATTTTATGCGCTGCATCCATCGCTTCTTCAACATCTCCAGCTTCCAAAAATTGGGTACGCTGTTGGTTATGATTGGCCCAAATGCCAGCAAAACAATCTGCCTGTAATTCCTGACGTACTGAAAGTTGGTTGCCTTGTACTTCGCTCGATTGAGCCCGTGCTTTCTGTACTTGTTCTGAAATACCTAATAATGTTTGTAGATGATGTCCAACTTCATGTGCAACGACATAAGCTTGGGCGAAATCACCCGCTTGATCTTGACGTGATAGTTCAGTCGTATTTTGCTCACCCGTAATACCCATTTGTTGACGCATATCTTTAAAAAAAGCGGTATCGATATATACCTTTTGATCTGTGGGACAGTAAAAAGGTCCCATCGCCGATTGTGCTGTACCGCAACCTGAATTCACCACACCACTAAACATCACCAGTTTAGGGGCAACGTATTGGCTATTTAGCTGCTGTTGAAAAACTTGCGTCCACGTATCTTCAGTATCTGCTAGAACTGTTCCAACAAAATCCATGGCTTCTTGCTGTTCTGGTGTAGGATTATCCAAACCTTGGGTTTCAGCTACCTGAGAATGTGAAGTCACTTGTTTGGTTGCTTGATAAGCTTGTTGCGGGTCAACGCCAAAAAATTTCCAAGCCACAAAAGCAACCACTAGGCCTAAAATACTTATTCCCCCTGCTTTAGCTCCGCCTCCACCGCGACGGTCTTCCACATTTGAACTTACACGACGTCCTTTCCAGCGCATAGTAATATTCCTTCAGCGTGTATTTATCTTATTTTATATCGTTTTATGATGCAGTCTTGTTCGATTTTGGCCAAAACTTTTTGATTATACTCACCAATAAAAAAACAAGAATACCCGCAATAAATCCCAGGACAAAATTAATTAAAGTTGGGGTCAGTGGCCCGATAATACTGCCGAAAGTGGGAATATGCTCAATATGATTGACTGAGTTTTCAGTTAAATGATGCAAAACAGGAACGGCGTGGGTAATAATACCGCCACCCACCAAGAACATCGCAATTGTACCTACGATCGTTAGCGTTTTCATTAATTTAGGTGCAAAGGCAAGTAATCCACGCCCAATGCTTTGTTTAAGTGAAGATGCCTGCTCGGTTAAATATAAACCTAAATCATCAATTTTGACAATCATGGCCACAAAACCATAAACACCTACTGTCATTAAAATGGCAATCACAGACAGCACCATGACTTTAGTACCAAAAGTCGCAGCTGCCACTGTTCCCAATGAGATCACCACAATTTCAGCGGACAAAATAAAATCGGTACGAACTGCACCTTTGATTTTATCTTTTTCGAATGTCGCTAAATCAGTTTCTATGGCATTCAATTCAGCCTCAGCAGCTTGTTCAGTTTTAGCTTTTTTATGATGTAAGCTGTGAAGAACTTTTTCGACTCCTTCATAACATAGAAATAAACCACCAATCATCAAAAGTGGATTGATTAACCATGGGGCAACCACACTGATGAGTAGGGCTAAAGGAACCAAGATTAATTTATTAATAAAGGAACCTTTGGCTACACTCCACACCACAGGTAATTCACGTTCAGCACGTACCCCACTGACTTGTTGTGCATTCAGGGCCAAATCATCTCCCAAAACCCCAGCCGTTTTCTTTGCTGCAACTTTACTCATCACAGCAACATCATCAAGTACTGTTGCAATATCATCTAATAATATTAATAAGCTGCTCGCCATTGTTTTTATCCTTAATGTTTATATTGAGTATATTAAATACAAATTTTTAAAAAAACTGTATCAACTTCATTAAATTATGGCCATTTTTTCTATATTGTATTTTTATAGTGCCTGACATAAAAAAAAATAATACCGTACAATATAGCCATTCATCAGCAGATACATGTTGTGCTAACAATTTTGGAATAAAGAGATCATGAGTAATCAAGACAATCGTCCTGTTATTTTGACTGGCGACCGCCCGACGGGACAACTCCACTTAGGTCATTTTGTAGGTTCTTTGCGTTCTCGCGTAGGATTACAAGATTCTCATCACCAACATCTGCTGCTTGCTGATGCTCAAGCTTTAACTGACAATGCTGATAACTTCGAAAAGGTTCGTCGTAATATTCTTGAAGTTGCAACCGATTATTTGGCTGTCGGGATTGATCCAACTAAAACCACTATTTGTGTTCAGTCATGCTTGCCTGCTCTGAATGAACTGACCATGTTATACCTCAATTTCGTGACCGTTTCACGTTTAGAACGTAATCCGACGATTAAAGCAGAAATTCAGCTCCGTGGATTCGAACGTGATATTCCTGCAGGCTTCTTATGCTATCCA
Source organism: Acinetobacter albensis (assembly GCF_900095025.1). Classification (GTDB taxonomy): domain Bacteria; phylum Pseudomonadota; class Gammaproteobacteria; order Pseudomonadales; family Moraxellaceae; genus Acinetobacter; species Acinetobacter albensis. The sequence goes on from NZ_FMBK01000001.1 coordinate 98,016, forward strand.
GTTGCACAAGCGGCTGACATCACTGCCTTTAAAGCATCAGTCGTTCCTGTCGGTGATGATCAAATTCCGATGATTGAACAGACCAATGAAATTGTACGTCGCTTAAATCGACAAATTGGTCATGATGTTTTACCAGAGTGTAAAGTTCTACTTTCAAATATGAGTCGTCTACCTGGTTTTGATGGCAAAGCCAAAATGTCAAAATCTTTGGGTAATACTATTGTGCTTGATGCATCTGACAAAGATATCAAAAAAGCAGTCAATGCCATGTATACCGACCCGAATCATTTAAGAATTGAAGATCCAGGTCAAGTTGAAGGCAACATTGTATTTACTTATTTAGATGCTTTTGATTCAAATAAAGCAGAAGTTGAAGAATTAAAGGCACATTATCGTCGCGGCGGTTTAGGTGATGGAACCGTAAAAAAACGTCTTGAGGGTGTGCTTAAAGAATTGATTACACCTATTCGTGAGCGTCGTATGGAGCTTGCAAAAGACCCAGACTACATTATGGATATTTTGAAAGATGGCACAGATAAATGTCGTATCATTACTCAAAATACTTTAGATGAAATTAAAGAAGGGTTAGGTGTTTTCCGCTTCTAATTCATTATTTTAAAAGCACTCTTATGAGTAAAAAACCAGTCTTTTTTTAATTGACTGGTTTTTTAAAATTTATAATCTTATTGAATATAAAATTAGACTTATTACATACTTTAAATTTTATCTACCAAATAATTTTCATACATGCAGTTGATATTTAATTATCCAATTGAATATCACGCCAATAAACAATTCTCAGTATTCGAGTTAAAAGGATAAGCCCCTCAATCTTCTTAAATCAACAAGGCGCTAGGATTCAATCATAAAGACCCATCATCCATTCAGATTACTTTAATCTAGAAAAATTTTACTCTATAAATAAGCGCCATGGATCACACTCACCTAAAGTGATTAACTTTAATTAACACAACTTAACTCAAAGCATCATGAAATGACTGATCATTCATTTTATGATGCTTTCATTGTTTAAGACTCTAAAGAGTTTTGACATTCTCCTTAACCGAAACTGTGTAAACAGATTCGTTGTTCTACGCAATGATCACCCCAATCATTGCGTTTTTTTTGTTTTCAAATTTAAGAAGAAATATTGGTAGATGTATTTTTATTCGACAGTATTTACCTTATTTTAAAATATAAAATAAAAAAAGTCCTACTTCAGTAGGACTTTTTAAAACCAAAATGACTGACTAAATTAATAACTAAAAAGTGTTTTATCTAAAGGAAATTCTATTCCAATCGAAGCACCACCATCATTTCCATTGATATCTGAATCACTAAACCAACCATTAATTTTTAATGGAATTTCAGGTTTTAAATAATGTGACCACGTTAAATCTAAAGCTTTAATTTCGTCTTTTTCTGGAAATGCCCGATTGGTTAAACGTTCAGATTGATTTACTTTTGCAAAAAGTACTCGTCCACTTAATCGGTTCATAGGGTCAAAACGAATGTCTCCGCCCACTGAAATCATTTCACCATCTCCACCCATTGCATGTGCAAGTGGGTAACCATGCTGATAATAACCATCTGTATATACACTATGATTATAAGAAATACCGCGCACATCACCATTGGTTCGTGTATCAGCCCATTCGGTATAAAGTTGATAAGGCATATTGTTGAAGTGAGATGAATAATCTACTCCAGCAAGGTACATTTTTTTAGAAGGCAAACCGCCTGCTTCATCTTCACCGACATATTGACCGTACATACTCATCGGGACAGAAAATAAAGGCTGTAAATTTAAGCGTCCGTCAAAACCTGCAATTTGGTTCGAAGGATCAGGTTCTCCTGTTCCCCCATTATCTTTATTACCGACAAAAGCATCCCAAAGTGAACTTAGACTTTCAGGTCGTCCTTCACCACCCCATTGTATGGCACGTGAAGCACCTAATTCTAAATAGGGTAAAGGTTGTGCTGTTAAACGTAATCCCACCAATTTTGCATCGGGTATCGCTTTATAATCATCTAGTTGCCCACCAAAAGCTTGATATTGCCAAGGTCCAATCCATGATAACCATTTTGTGTCAAATGCGGACTGTTCTGCACGCTGTAGAGTAACACCATACACAGGACGACTGGCATCACCACGAATCAAACTACCATCATGCCCAGGGCCCCAATACGTCGGAATTTGGCCTGCGATAACCCATTGATTCCATAATTTCCCAGCAAGGTACGAGCCTTCAACGTTTACATCTTGACCATTATCAATCTGTGGGTCTTTCTCTGCATTGACACGAATTTTAGCATCCCAATTTTCATTACCCGCATTGAATTCTAATGCAGCCTGATATTGGGCTTTCTGTTTATCACCAAATGCTTGTGGAATACTTTTTGAATCAGACTCAGCAAATAAACCGGCCTTAAACATATTGTTATCTGCATTTAATGCCGCTTGTACAGAATTAATCACTTTTTGCTGAGTATTATTAGAAACTTGTGCAGACTTTAGCGAGCGTTGAATTTCATCACCGCTCATCGGCCAAGTTGAAGTACTAATTTGAATCACACCTTGTTGATTCAACCAATTTAGATCTGTTCTTAAATTTTGATCATTTAAAACCAGTCCTTGAGCAAATAATGCTGAAGATGCACTCGTTAACATCGCGACCAATAGTGTTTTTTTAACAAACATTTTCATTACATTCTGAAAGCTTAATTATACAAACACCTTATTTTCTTTGAGCATTTTTTGCAATGATTCAAGTTTAGTATTGTTGTAATTATCTATAAAAAAACCCGCATTTAAGCGGGTTTTTTATCATTTTGTGACTAAGGTTAGTTTTTATGACGCATATGTGGAAATAAAATAACATCACGAATGCTAGCTGCATCAGCAAACAACATAACTAAACGATCAATACCAATCCCTTGACCCGCAGTTGGAGGAAGACCATATTCTAGTGCTTCAATGAAGTCAGCATCGTAATGCATTGCTTCATCATCACCCGCATCCTTTTCTTCCACTTGTGCTTGGAAACGTTCTGCTTGATCAATCGGGTCATTTAATTCTGAGAAGCCATTGGCCAATTCACGCCCCCCAATAAAGAATTCGAAACGATCCGTAATATGCGCATTCGTATCATTACGGCGTGCCAATGGCGAAGTTTCTGCTGGATATTCAGTAATGAAGGTTGGTTGACGCAGCTTTGTTTCCACCGTTTCTTCAAACACAATCGTTTGCAGACGCCCTAAACCAAAACCAGGTTTAACTTTTTCTTTTAATTCTTCTTGAATAAATTTCGCTAAGAATTCACGATCAGCTACATTTTCTGGTGTAAGGTTCGGATTATGTTCAAGAATAGCATCGAACATTGAGATTTTCTTAAATGGCCCTTTGAAGCTAAAGACTTCACCTTGATATGGCACATCGGTTGAACCCAAAATATCTAACGCCAATTTTTCTAGCATATTTTCTGTCAATTCCATCAAGTCTTTATAATCTGCATAAGCTTGATAGAATTCAATCATGGTGAATTCTGGATTATGACGTGTTGAAACTCCCTCGTTACGGAAGTTACGATTAATTTCAAATACACGCTCAAAACCACCCACTACTAAACGTTTTAAGTAAAGCTCAGGGGCAATACGCAAAAATAGTGGCATATCTAGTGCGTTGTGATGTGTTTCAAATGGTCGTGCAGAGGCGCCACCTGGAATTACATGCATCATGGGCGTTTCAACTTCCATGAAACGTTCATTCGCTAAATAAGCACGCATGCCTGCAACGACTTGAGCACGAATTTCAAATGTTTTGCGTGTGTCGTCATTGACCATCAAGTCTAAATAACGTTTACGATACTTCATTTCTGTATCGTTTAAACCATGGAATTTGTCTGGAAGTGGACGCAGCGACTTGGTTAATAGTTCAAAGTGTTCGATATGTACATACAAATCGCCTTTGCCAGAACGCCCGATATAACCTTCGACAGCAATAATATCACCGAGGTCTAAACCTTTAATACTCTCAAGTACTTCTGGTGCTAATTCTTTACGCGCGACATATAATTGAATGCGACCTGTCATATCTTGAATGACAATGAACGAGCCACGGTTCAACATGACACGACCAGCCACTTTTACATAAACTTTTTCGCCTGCTTCAATGTTTTCTTTAGACTGTTCAGCAAATTGGTCTTGTAAATCTTGCGCATAATGTTCACGCTTAAATGTATTTGGCCAAGGGCTGATTCCCTTTTCCTTTGCCTGTTCTTCTATCTGCTTTAACTTGGCATGACGCTGTGCAATTAAATCGTTTTCGGAAATAGGTTGTTCAGAAGTCGATTGAGCGTTATGTTGCGTCATCTCTGCCTCAAATATAGTAAAAAACGGAAGTTACATAGCATAGCAGATGTAGTCAAAATTTCGTATGAAATATTGCCTCTCCAAAGAATTGATTTATCTAAAATATGATTTTTAAAATTAATCTCATCAGATTTTTTTAATCTGCAGCATAAGAGTTCTTATCAATTGATTTAGTTTTCAACCCAGAATTTGACCCATTCAAACTTCTTTTGAGCTCATTGGTCCATCAAATCTTTATTCTTCAAAATTTCTAAAAGAATGTTGAGTGTCATATTGTGACCCCACTCTTTCATTAAAGCCTTTACTGAGCATTCTTCTCTCGTTCCTCATGTTAAGGATATTTTTTATTGTGGGCTATGTCTATGTATAAGAAAAGAGCAACAAAATTTTTACTCTATAAAGGTTTTATTTCATTCGCCTAATGGAGAATAACTAGCATACATTTTGTTATTTTCAGCTTTCAATACTCAGCATTAGACCAAAATCTAACTTCTTTATTCAGTAGAGTTGCCTACAATCATCGAAGTGAAATAGTTGAAAAAGAAACTATTTCAGTCTTTTTATTTCGGTGTATAAAAATAGTGTGAATCCTACAACAATGAATGCATGCACTTCAAAAATATTATTTTTACATGGACTCGATTCTAATCGTGAATCGACAAAATTCCATGCCATTGATGCCAATCAAAAATTTTGCATTGAGATAGATTATCGTAATTTAAATTTTCAAACCGTTGCCAATTTTTATCGTGACATTATTGCTAAAATTCAACCTGAAATTTTAGTTGGTCATAGTCTAGGTGCATATTGGGCTTTAAAAATGTCAGTGTTACACAAAATTCCTGCGATTATTGCCAACCCAAGTTTAAGTCCAAATTTTCGTGAAGACTATCCACCGATTGATGAAGATGATTTGGAACACGAAGTGGCACAGATTGCCTACTTGGAATTAGGCGATGAAATCTTAGATATGTATGCAGTACGGGGGAAACTCGAACCTTATATGTTGGTTCAAGCCTATGAAGGTGGGCATCATCGCTTGGCCAGTCCTGAAAATTTAAATAGTTTGATTCAACACATGCAGATTCATTTTTTAAATAAATAAAACCTTGCGTCAAGCAAGGTTTTATTTATTTAATCGACTTAAGCCACGTCTTGTTTGGGCTGAGATTTATCATCTAGAACTGACCAAATTTTCAAACCTAAATCTGTATGTAAATCGGGTAAATCAAGGAAAATACTGGCGCCTAAAATTTCATGCTGACACTTATTTACCAATTGCTGCACTGCTTTTAGCGTACCGCCTGTTGCCAACACATCATCAACGATAATGATCTTTTGAGGACGCACCTCAGCAGACATTTCTAAACGATCCATTCCATATTCTAGACTGTAACCCACACCTACCACTGGTGGCGGCAATTTTCCAGCTTTACGAACCAGTAATAAACCTTTATTTAAACGTTGTGCCAATAAACTGGCCAGTACAAAACCACGTGCCTCAACAGCAACAAAACTTTCAACTGCATCCAGTTGTTCAACGGGAATACTCGCAATTAAAGCCTCGGTTAATAACTCAATATTTTCCATGAAAAGAGGCGTCAAATCAAAGAAGCAAATTCCAGGTTTAGGAAAATCGTGAACAAGACGAATGTGAGACCACAAAACTGTAGACATAGGCATCATAAGGGAGAGAAATATCAAAAAACAATATGTGAATTTTACCGTTTTATCACGTAAATGACCAGTGAACTACTCTTAACTTCGAAGCACACAACAAAAATAATCCTTATAAATATTTGATTTAAAATATGAATAATAAATTTAAACGCAACTTAATTTAACCTGCATAGATTAAAAAATAAATAAATCACCTCTTTGTATGCTTTAGTGACAATCACATACAAGTCAAACTATAAAACTGCACTCTTCATAAAGTTTTAAAATACTTTTTAGGTATGTCAATCTATTCAACTTCCTGAAGATTGTTAGACATAAAATCATTTTTCGCATTTTTATGACACAATTTGTCCTGCTCAGCCATTCCGATTTTAAATTCCCACCCTAAAATCCGATATTTACTTTACATTAATGCTAGAACTGCGTAAGAATTCGCTTGAATATGTACATCAAAGTCATATCAATAGAGTCAAGCTGTATATGAAATTTTTACTGGCTTCATTTTAAAAAGTCAGTGCTATGGAGAGTCAAATGAAAAAGTATCAATGCATCGTTTGTGGATGGATTTATGACGAAGCTGAAGGTTGGCCACAAGATGGTATTGTTGCAGGTACAAAATGGGATGATATTCCAGATGACTGGACTTGCCCAGATTGCGGTGTATCAAAAATTGATTTTGAAATGGTTGAAATCTAATGATTAAGACAAAAGACCAGAGTGAATGGTCTTTTGTATATCTGATAAAATATGGAGAATAATATGCATCCTGTCGTCATCATTGGTTCAGGAATGGCGGGTTATACCGCAGCACGTGAATTTCGCAAGCTAAATCCCGAGCATGAACTGGTCATGATTTGTGCAGATGACGCGATAAACTATGCAAAACCTACGCTGTCTAATGCATTAGCAGGAAAAAAAGCCCCTGAACAAATTGCTTTAGGCGATGCAATTAAAATGGGTGATCAGCTCAAAATGCGTATTGAGTCAAATACGTGGGTCAAAGAAATACACGCTGAACAGCATCAACTTGTCTTAGAAAAAAATGGACAACAGAATATTCAGACATATTCGAAACTTGTATTGGCTGTAGGCGCAAATCCGATCCGTTTGGCCATTGCAGGCGATGGTAGTGATGATATTCATGTGGTGAATAATCTGAACGATTACAAAAAATTTCGTGAGAATTTAGCGATTCGTGAAGACAAACGTGTGGTAATTTTGGGTGCAGGTTTAATTGGCTGCGAATTTGCGAATGACTTACAAAATACAGAACATCAGGTCACAGTTATTGATTTGGCAGCTCGACCTTTGGGCCGCCTAATTCCAGAATATGTTTCATCGTCATTCCAAGAGAAATTAGAACATATTGGCATTCATTTTGTACTAGGCACGACCGTAGAAAAAATTATTAAAATTGAAAAAGGTGATTATCAAATCACTTTGGCCAATGGTCAGTCTGTGATTGCGGATATTGTGCTTTCAGCTATTGGTTTACAACCTAATTTAGAATTGGCGCAAGCAGCAGATATTCTGTGTAGCCGTGGTATTGTAACCAACGTGCTTTTAGAAACCAATCAAGCTGATATTTATGCGATTGGGGATTGTGCTGAAGTGAATGGTTTATTATTGCCTTATGTCATGCCCATCATGCAACAAGCACGTGCTTTAGCAAAAACTTTAAATGGTGAACACACACAGGTTCATTATCCAGCGATGCCTGTAGCAGTTAAAACACCAACAGCGCCACTCACTGTATTGCCTGCTCCAATCGATGTAGATGTCACGTGGACAACCGAAGAGCTTGAGGATGGCATGATTGCTAAAGCAACTGATCAACAGGACACTTTACGTGGTTTTGTGCTGTTAGGAGCTACTGCTGCAAAACAACGCTTAACACTGACTAAACTTGTCCCCGACTTGATTCCTGCATCCGTTTGAGGTTTAAATATGAAGGACATTTTTTTAAAAGTGTCCTTTTTAGGAAAATAACAATGAATAGCGCACTAAAATTTACAGGCTCACCCTATACTTCTTTTATGCATGAAACAAAAATTAAATTAAGTAATGGTATTGAGCTACATGTAGAAATGGGAGGAAATCCTGAACATCCTCCCATTATGCTGATTATGGGTTTAGGTGCGCAAATGCTGTTTTGGCCCGACTTTTTTTGTAAATCACTCATTGATCAAGGCTATCGAGTCATACGTTTTGACAATCGTGACATCGGGTTATCATCAAAAATTCGTCATGCAGGTCCACGACTCAATACGTTTAAATTGATGGGACGCTTTGCTTTAGGACTGGGCAATCAAGGTGCACCTTATAATCTATACGACATGGCTGAAGATGCAGCTTTATTAATTGAGCATTTAGGATTAGAAAAAGTATCCGTTATTGGTGCTTCCATGGGAGGCATGATTGCGCAAATTTTAGCTGCTCGTTATCCTGAAAAAGTGTCCACTCTTGGTTTAATGTTTACCAGCAACAATAAACCATTATTGGCCCCGCCTTTTCCAAAACAACTCTTTAGCCTCATCGGCAGACCTCAATCTTCAGATGAAGAAGGTATTGTGAACCACAGTGTAAAGGTTTTTAATATTATTGGTTCACCGGGATATATCAATCAAATTGAAATTATCCAGACTGCCAGAAAATTATATCGGAGAAGTTATTATCCAGCGGGTGTACTTCAACAGTTTTTAGCAATATTATGTACAGGTTCTTTGCTACCTTTAGGTAAGCAAATTCAGCAACCGACCCTTGTGGTACATGGCTCTCGTGATCGTTTATTACCCCCGAGTCATGGAAAGGCCGTTGCAAAGGCAATTACAAATGCGAAGTTTGAATTAATTGATGGAATGGGGCATGATATCCCTCCGCATTTTATTCCACATCTAAGCGGACTATTTGCTGATCACTTTAAATTAGAACATTAGGACACTATGGCTGCATTACCCTCTTTAAGACAGCTGTCATATCTTGTTACGCTGTCTGAAACGCTGCATTTTACTGAAGCTGCGCGCCGTTCATTTGTCACCCAATCGACTTTGTCAGGCGGGATTATGGAATTAGAGCGTTTGTTAGGTGGGGTACTCGTTGAGCGCGACCGCCAAAATGTACGTTTAACGCCATTGGGCGAGCAAGTCGTTGCACGAGCCCGTGTTCTATTGGCTGATGCACAGGACTTGATGCGTTTAAGTCGTGAGATGAGCGAGCCTTTAACGGGTGATTTGCATTTAGGCATTATTCCCACCATTGCCCCTTTCATTTTGTCGCAACTTTTAGATGAAGTGCATAAACAATTACCTAAAATTCAACTGCATTTGCATGAAGCACAAAGTGAAAAAATTGTTGAAAAATTGGAACATGGCAATCTAGATATGATTGTTTTGGCACTTCCTTTTGATACTCGAGGTTTAAAAGTCGCTGAAATTGCTAAAGAAAATCTTTATTTGGTTTGTAATAAAACAGACCACAATCCAAACACGGCAACCTCTTTAGATGACTTAGACTTATCGCGTTTAGTGCTACTTGAAGAAGGTCATTGCTTACGTAATCATACTTTGAGTGCTTGTCCAATAGGCGAACGCAAAAATGATCACCGGTTAAAAGCCAGTTCATTACCGACTTTGGTCGAAATGGTGTCTTCAAATTTAGGCTTTACTTTATTGCCTGAAATTGCAATTCATACCAATATGATTAAAGCCAATCCAGATTTAGTCGTGAAATCAATTGATGCTGCACCTAGCCGCACTCTTGCACTGTTGACTCGTAAGAGCACACCGTTGCAAAGCGAATTTGATGTGCTATTACAAATTTTGCAAAAAATCACCCAACATCTTCACTAAGAATTTTTTGATAAAAAAGGAGCATATGCTCCTTTTTTTATTTCAATTTAGAATTTGATTGAGCTATTTAATACTACTCAATAAAACTCTTTGCGCATTATGTGGTTCTTGCCCATCTGCAAGCTGTGCACGTACCCAAGTACCATCTCCTTGAAGCAGCCATGCTTGCTGATTATCTTTTAAATAGGTCAGTAAACCTTGCTGATAAATCCGCTTTTTCAAGGCTGGATCTTCTACTGGAAAACACGCTTCAACACGGTTAAATAAATTACGATCCATCCAGTCTGCACTTGAACAGTAAATACGTGGATTGCCATTATTCCCAAAGTAATAAACCCGAGTATGCTCTAAAAAGCGCCCAACAATCGAACGAACACGAATATTTTCAGACAGTCCCGGCAAACCTGGGCGTAAACAGCAAATTGATCGAATAATTAAATCGATCTGCACACCCGCTTGTGATGCTTCGTATAATTTATTAATCAGCTGGACTTCAGTTAAAGCATTCACTTTAACAATGATTTGTGCAGATTTACCTGCTAGTGCATTGGCAATTTCTTCATCAATATAATTTATAAGTTGCGCATGTAAGGTAAAGGGTGCATGAAGTAGTTTTTTCAGTTTGGCCATTTTACCCATGCCCGTCAATTCCTGAAAAATACGATGCACATCTTCACATAATTCTTTGTCTGTGGTGAGCAAACCATAATCGGTATATATCCGTGCGTTACCCGCATGATAATTACCTGTGCCTAAATGAACATAACGTACCAATTTATTATTTTCACGGCGCACGACCAAAATCATTTTGGCATGGGTTTTATAGCCCACGATGCCATAGACCACGACAGCACCTGCTTCTTGGAGTACATTTGCAACTTCAATATTCGACTCTTCATCAAAGCGTGCACGTAGCTCAATCACTGCGGTTACTTCTTTGCCATTACGCGCAGCTTCTGCGAGCACCTGAACAATTTCGGAATCTGGCCCACTCCGGTATAACGTCTGCTTAATGGCCAGTACTTGCGGATCACGGGCCGCTTCACGCAATAAATTAATCACGGGTGCAAATGATTCAAACGGGTGATGGAGCAAAATGTCTTGCTTTTGCATGGCAGAAAAAATATTTTCAGATTTTTTTAAGACTTTTGGAATAATAGGCGTATGTGAATCATAACGTAAATGAGGACGCTTAAAATTTGACAGTAACCGTGCCAAATTGACTGGTCCTTCTACTTTATAAAGCTGTTCTTTATCCAGATCAAATTCATTCAGTAAATAATGATAAATATGCTCAGGACAATTATGCGTCACTTCTAAACGTACTGCACGCCCAAAACGACGTGAATTCAACTCCCCCTTTAAAGCTTGCGCTAAATCTTCCACATCTTCATTTAAAGCCAAATCTGCATTACGTGTGACCCGAAACTGGTAACAACCCGTCGCTGTCATTCCCGGAAATAAATCTGAGACATGTTCATGAATGATTGCAGAGAGCATAACATGATGCTCTTTACCATCGGTTAATTCATCAGGTAAACGTACCACACGTGGCAATGAGCGTGGTGCAGGTACAACAGCTAAATCAATTTGACGACCAAATGCATCCTTCCCTTCGAGAGTCACAATAAAGTTCAAACTTTTGTTGACCAAGCGTGGAAATGGATGTGCAGGATCTAAGCTAATCGGGGTTAATACAGGTGCCACTTGTTCTTGAAAATATTTTTTTACCCACGCCGATTGTGCAGGTGTTAATTCTCCACGGCGCAAGAAACAAATATCTTCTTCACGTAATTTAGGTAAAATTTCTTCGTTTAAAATACGGTATTGACGTTCAATGGCAGCATGGGCAGTTTTGGAAATGGTTTCTAAAACTTGTTTAGGCGTCAGACCATCTGGACTCCGACTTTCATTGCCTAAATCAAGTTGCTCCATCAATCCGGCAAAACGAATTTCAAAAAACTCATCCAGATTACGAGAAAAAATCAACAAGAAATTCATCCGCTCAAGTAAAGGATGTAAAGGATCGACAGCCTGCTCAAGCACACGTAAATGAAAATCTAAAATAGAAAGTTCACGATTAATGTAACGATCATTATATGTATATTCTGTTTGTGTAGCAGGTGTGCCAGCTGCAGTATTCATGCCTAACCTATGCTTATTTGAAAGTGATCCATATCTTGATCAGTATGCTTTATAATTATGACAATTTCATAAAAAAAAGCCCAAATATTCGGGCTTTTTATTACAATTTTTGAATTAAGGAATATTGCTATAACGCATATATTTTTGAATCATGCGTTTTTTATTCAATAATTTTCGGTCATCACGATGATCTTGATAATATTTTGGATTAGGCAAAATGGCTGCCAAAAATGCTGCTTGTTCACGTGATAAACTTTTTGAACTTCGCCCAAAATAATGCTGAGTTGCTGCTTCTATCCCATAGATATTATCGCCAAATTCAACCGAGTTTAAATAGACTTCTAGAATACGTTGTTTAGACCAAATACGTTCCATCATCCATGTGGCTATGGCCTCTTGGCCTTTACGCAGAAAAGATCGCTGATTAAATAAAAATAAATTTTTTGCCAATTGCTGAGAAATAGTCGAGCCACCTGCCACCACTTTGCCTTTGTCTTTATTACGTTCTAAAGCAAACTGAATGCCAGCCCAATCAAAACCATGATGTTGCAAAAACTTGCCATCTTCACCTGCAACCACTGCATGCTTAACATAATCACTGATTTGGTCATAATCGCGCCATTCATGTTTTATCGGCTTTGAAGGTTCAGACCAGTAATCCAAACGCATCATCATGGTGGTTTCTACAGAATGCGTTCTCCACCAGACCAAACTTGTAAATATCCAAAGTTGTACTAAAAGCACTAAACTGACAAGTATTAACAAACTACGAACAATAAAAGCTTTCATGTCAGTAAGTTACTCCCAAAAATTTATTTTTTTCATGCTAAGCTTAATGCCAAATATAGCAAAGATTATAAAAGAATAGCATGCCTGAACACTCGCCACCCTATATTCGAAGTAAACCAGAAGTTCACCTTTGGTGGTTAACTGCATTTTTTATTGCCGTCAATGTCGGTTTATTTATTTGGCAAGTACTCTCAGGCGTCAATATTACCAGCCCAAGTTTAGTCGATGCGATTGATTGGGGAGCCGATTACGCACCTTTAACTTTTTTAGAGGAACCTACGCGTCTTTTTAGCAGCATGTTTTTTCATTTTGGTTTAATTCATTTGATGCTCAATATGTGGGCGCTGTATATTTTTGGCAGTGTAGCTGAACAACTTTTGGGACGCTTTTACTATTTGGGCCTCTATATTTTGGCAGGTTTAATGGGCAGCTTGCTGAGCGGTTTTATTGATATTCAAAATACCTTTGAGTTGCTGCAAAGTAATGACCCTAAGCTGTTCCCCACAGTGAGTGCAGGTGCTTCGGGTGCGGTAATGGGCATTGGTGGTGCCTTAACTATTTTATCTCTGCTACCGATATTACCCAAACAACGCTTTCTCTTAGATAAAAAAACCTTAGTCATGATTATGGCCATTAATTTATTTATTGGTTTTACGATGTCGGGTATTAATAATGCTGCACATATTGGTGGCCTACTCATGGGGGCATTCATGGCACTGATTTGGTATGTCGGACAACGGCTAAACCAACCTAAGTTAGGTTTCGCTTTAGGCTTGATCCTCGGTATCGCACTTTGCTATGGCTTTTATGATTACTGCATGCAACAAGTACAGATCCTCAAACCTATTTGGCGTGAAATTCTTGCAGCCATGCGTGCACAACTGCAATTTTAAGGCTCTCTTCAAGTTTGATTTGAGATCAATATGTTATTGATTGATCTCGCGTAAACTTTGTAGAGGTGGAATATCACATAAATAACTGAGGCGATAACGTCCAATTAAGGCACATAATATGCTCATAAGCACAGGTAAAATCAGCCAAATCTCCCAATGCATCTGAACCATCAAATTCATTTTTTGACTGGCAACCGCACTGATGACCTCTGCAAAAAGACAAGCAACAATACCCGCAAGTAAGCCAATAAAACCAATTTCCAGCGTCATCATCTGTTTTAGTTTTTGTTTAGAACTACCAAATGAACGCAATAAAGCCACTTCACGCTTACGCTCATCCATCAATAAATTTAAACAAGCGATTAAGACCAAAATTCCAGAAATACTAACCAACAGTGCTAAAACAGTGATAATTTGCACCAATACATTTACCAGACGTTTTATTTCATCCAAAATTAAACTGACATCGATAAAAACCGTATTAGAAAATTGCTGAATCACCGATACCAGTTGTTTTTTATCTTGTTCAGGGACGTAAAAACTACCCAAATAACTGCCCGCATTTTCATCCATCGTTTTAGGTGCAAAGATAAAGAAAAAATTTGGACTGAAACTTTCCCATTCCACACTGCGAAAGTTCACCACTTTGGCTTGAATCAAACCTTCAGGCAAACTAAAGGTGAGACGATCACCAATTTTAATTCCTAGCTCTGCTGCCGTCTTGGCTTCGACTGAGACATCACCTGCTTGATGAAGCACAGCTGAACCTTGCACAATTTTATTATCAGTCGGATATTGTGCGGTTTGTGTTAAATTTAATTCACGCCTTAAGGTATTATTACTTTTAAGTAGTTCATTTGAAAAAGGTTGATCATTTTTCGCGATCAATCGTCCTCGAATATTCGGATACAACGGTGTACTTGACCAATTTCGCTGCTCAAGTTCTGCCTGTAATATAGGCATGTCAAAAGGCGGTAAACCATATACAAATTGATTGGGTGTCCCAACAGGCAATTGCTGTTGCCATCGTTCTAATAAATCAGTTCTTAACACCGCCAAAACAGTAATTAGACTTAACCCCAATGCCAAAGCTGTAATTTGAAAAGCCGTCTGATTTGGTGCACGCACGTAGGCAGAAATTGACCATTTCAAACGTCTAATTAACTTTAAACAGCTCCAAATAATGCTATACAACACAGCACATAAAATAATAATTGCCCCAATCACCCAAGCAGTCAAAATTATATTTTCGGTCAGGACGACACTAAACAACACTAAACTGGCTGTACCCATAAGTAACATCCAGAGCAGGGATTGAACAGATTTCTCTTGTTGGCGAATCACACGAATAGGTGGCGTATTTAGTAATTGCCACAAACTGGGCACAATAAAGCCTAACAAAACCACAGCACTGGTGAGCATGGCGATCGGTAATGGTCCCAGTAACATATCCAAGGCAGAAAATTGAATTTGAAGATGCGGAATGAGCTGCAACATCAATTGTAAAAGGCCATAACCCAATGCAACCCCGATGAGGCTCCCAATGAGCATAGCCATGAATAGCACGCCTGCTAGCAAAAGCAAATAAGCACTCAGAATTTGGCTTTTACTGGCACCGATACAGCGCATTAATGCGATATTATCCTGATTTTGCAGTACATAGCGCTGACTGGTTAACGCAATTGCAATTCCACATAACAAAATTGTTAAAATATTGCTTAATTGCAAAAAGGTATCCAAGTTTGCAATCGGCTTCATTAAACGCGTATTACCTTCACTGGCATTACGCAGTTTCAAGCCATTTTGATCGTTCATTTCTGGATTTAAAGCTGTTTTATTCTGTATTTTTTGCTGAGACTGTTTAAAGACTTGTTCAAAATTTTGAATTTTTTGGGCAGCACCAGCAAGTAAGAGGCGATATTCGACCCGACTCCCAACCTGAATAGCATTGGTTTTGGCAACATCAGCTTGTGAAATAATGACCGTCGGTGAAAAGCCAGAAAATCCTAATTCTTGATTAGAGTCATGTTGAATTTTCGCACTAACTTTAAATGTACCATCAGCAATATTAATCGTATCGCCCACGTTCACATGTAATAAATCCATGGCACGAGAACTTAACCACACCTCACCTGCCTGAATTTTGGCTGCTTGTGGAACAACGCGAATTTCACCACGTAAAGGAAAAGCTTGATCAATCGCTTTCACATTGACCATGACAAATTGATCAGCTGTATGTGCCATTGAACTAAAGGTGGTGACTTGCGATTGCTTGAGTGACAAATGATTTGCCTGCTCTTGCCATGTCTTTTCAAGCGGTTGATTATCTGAAAGTACTAAATCGGCAGCGAGCATTTCTGCGGCTTGTAGTGCTACAGCATTTTGAATTTGTTCATTGCTAAATTTTAGTGCTGTGGTCGCACTAATGGCCAAAGTTAAAGCAATGATCAATAAATAGATCCCAGTGGTTTTTAAACTTTGGGTTAAAAGTGGTTTAAAGAGCGGATTCATTCAGACCTCCCCTGCTTTATATGTTCAATTAAACCCCCATCAAATAATTCAAAATGACGTTGGCATTGTTTTGCCAGTTCAGCATCATGCGTGACCAAAATGAGTGTTGTGCCGAATTCTTGATTTAACTGAAAAAGTAATTGTTCAATTTCTTGGGCAGTTTGCATATCCAAATTACCCGTGGGTTCATCTGCAAAAATGATCTTTGGTTCACTGATTAATGCTCTCGCAATTGCAACACGTTGTTGTTCTCCACCTGAAAGTACTTTCGGCGTTTGCATGGCTTGGCGTTCTAAGCCCACTTTTTTAAGTAAATCCAAAGCCTTTTGTTCCGCCAGCGCAAAATTAAAATTCTTTTGTAAGCGCAGTGGCATCATGACATTGTCTAAAGCGGTCAAATGAGGCAACAACTGAAAAGATTGAAATACAAATCCAATATGCTGTAAACGAACCAATGCACGTTGCTCTTCATTCAGTTCAGCAATAGATGCGCCACATACCGATAATGCTCCTGAAGTGGCTTGATCCAATGTAGCCAAAATTCCCAGTAGTGTCGATTTGCCTGACCCTGAACGACCGGTAATCGCAATTTGTTCACCACTATAGATTTCAAAGTTTAAATTTTCGAAAATACATAGCTCTTTTTCTGCAATCTTTATCTTTTGTGTCAACTGCTGTGCAGAGATAATCACTTGTGGCATGATGGAATTGTCGCTGTTCATTTGGGTCATCACATTCCTATATGCAAAATCGTAATTTAAATAATCGTCTATTGCCTTGCTTGGCATTGTTTGGCTTATGTTGCATACCTGTATTAGGCTCTGCTAAAACCATTATGATTTTAGGTGACAGTATTAGTGCAGCTTATGGGATGCAACCTCAACAAGGATGGGTACATTTATTACAAAAGCGCCTCGACCAACAGTATCCGAAACAGCATAAAGTGGTCAATGCCAGTGTGAGTGGTGAAACCACCAGTGGCGCAGTTGCACGATTGCCAAAATTACTTCAAACCCATAAACCCCACGTTGTAGTAATTGAGCTTGGTGGAAACGATGGTTTACGTGGCCAGCCACCGTTACTCATTCAAAAAAATTTAGCCACCTTAATTCAAAACAGCCAGAAAGCCAAAGCCACAGTGATTGTGTTAGGCATGAAAATTCCGCCAAATTACGGTTCAGCCTATAGCAAAGCTTTTGAAAAAAATTACAGCATTGTGAGTCAACAGCACAAAGTAAAATTAATGCCCTTTTTCCTACATGGTGTTGCAGGCAATAAAAGCTTAATGCAGTCCGACTTAGTTCATCCACATGCCAAAGCACAAAATATTTTACTTAATAATGCCTATCCTTATATTAAAGGCGCGCTATAAAAAATTGCTGAGCAGTGGATAACTTTTTTATAAGCGTTAATCGCTTTTAAATTATTCAATAATGCTTTAAAAATAAAAAAGCCAGTCAATTTTTAACTGACTGGCATACGTTTTATCACTGCATTTTCGAATACAGCTATGTCTCTATTTTTCTACTTTTAAAAATCAAAAAATAACACTTCACCTGTTTCTAAAGAATACTCTGCACCGATAATTTGCAGCTTACCTTGAGCAATTAAATGTTCTAAAACGGCAGAACCATGACGTAGCTGATTGACTGAGGCAAATACATTTGAGCGCACTGCATGTTTAGAAAGTTTAGATAAATCATTTTTCAATTCAGTTTGCATTAAAGTTTCAACCGATGGACGAACACGGTTGACAATCGACATCAAATTTAATGAGGGTGGATGATCTGGATTCATTAAAGTATCAATCGTGGCTTGAATCGCACCACAATGACTGTGTCCTAAAACAATGACCACAGCACAATCATAACGTTCCGCGGCAAACTCGACACTACCGACTTGTGACGGTGCAACCACATTCCCTGCGACCCGAATCACGAATAAATCGCCTAAACCCTGATCAAACACCATTTCTGCAGGCACACGTGAATCAGAACAGCCCAAAACAATGGCAAAAGGATTTTGATTTTCCGCCATTTCTGCTCTTTGCTGATGGGAAAGTTGTTTGGTCAAGGTGGCGTCACCTGATACGAAACGTTGGTTACCCTTTTTAAGACGTTCTAAAGCTTCTTGAGCTGTTAGCATTTCTTTTTCCCAGCAAAAATGTTTTTAAGTTGTAATATATTAATCTCATGAAAACTGAAAGTCACTTGCAAAAAGAATAGCTGTTCGATTTATAACTCACGTATAAATAAATTTACTCATCTTTAAATAGGCATAAAAAATCCATTTTTTTGCGCTTTGAAGCCTTATTTTGCTCATTTGTGAAAATATTTAAGTGACTTTTTTCTAAGAGCAATTACAATAAACTACAAATATTTAAAAAATAAATAGCTTCAAAATTTCATTATTTTTTGATGCGTTTGCTACAATTTTTTCGTCATTTATACATAAGGATATGATCAATGACACAACTAAGTTTAAATTTATCTCGTTTTTTACAGGGTGTAGCTTTAGCAATTTCAATCGGTTTTTCTTGTTTTTCTTTTGCTGCCTTACCTCAAAAAATAGATCCGTCTGTTGCTGTACAAGATTATTTAATCAAACAACGTGATGCTGCAGGTTTAATCAGTAAAACGATTCAAATTAATGATGTCACTTGGAGCTATAGCGAAGGTGGCGCACGCAATAAACCTGCTGTTCTGCTAATTCATGGCTTGGCAGGTAACCGCGACAATTGGAATGGTGTAGCACATTTTCTAACCCCTTATTATCATGTCATTATTCCTGACCTTCCAAGCAACGGTGCAACAAAAGTTGCCGATAATTTTGATCTTTCTATTCCGAATGTGACTGAACGCTTACGCCGCTTTGTTGAAACCCTTGATATAGCAGATAAACTTAATATTGCAGGGCATTCTTTGGGTGGATCAATTGCAACTGTTTATGCATCCCAATATCCTTTTGATACCCAAAGTTTATTTTTACTGAATAGCGCAGGTATTTATCAACAAGCCAATACCGCTTATACCAAGGATCCCAATTTTCTCAAAAACCTGATTGTTTCTAAACCTGGTGACTTAGATGAAGTCTTAAACCAAGTCATGCAAACACCGCCGACCTTGCCTCCTTATTTTAAAAAAATCCAAGAAAAAATACTGATTGCTAACGCGTCTCAAACCCGTAAAATGATTAATCAATTGGTCACTTTAAATCATATTTACACACCAGAATCTTTTGCTCGTTTGACCCGAACTATAGAAGCACCGACACTAATTCTTTGGGGTAAACAAGATAAAATTATTAATGTTGAAGCAGCAAGTGAATTACACGGTTTGTTAAAACGTGCAGAAAAGCCGGTTATTTTAAATAATGTCGGTCATATGCCTATATTAGAAGCACAACAACAAGTCGCTTTGCACTATTTACCTTTTTTGGCTAAAACACAAAAGTTAAAAAATCCGCTAGCTGATAAACTTATCCCTTTGAATTAACATGCAGAGACAGTATGCAAAAATATCCAATGATTGAGCAATTGATTGAAGCTCATCTTGACTTTTTAGAGCAAGAATTTTCCCATACTGCCACGATTCAAACTGAATTTTTAGAATTTTATCATTGGTTCATCCAACAAAAATTAAAAGATATTTGGTCTTTTCAACATATTCATGACCTTTTACAAAAACAAATTTTAGCGACACCGACCACTCATTTTTTAATTGAGCAGATCACGGAACATCTTCATTTCGCCTTAATTCACCCAGTGAATGAAAATACCAAGATTGCAGATATTATTCCTGTCAGCACAATTGATAAAATTGCACAATATGTCGCAAGTAAAAGTGGTCACCGACAACGCCTGATTAAAACAGTGGTCAACAATCCCGCTTTTTCAGCCATGATCAGTCAATTGATTCAGCACTCCATTCAAGATTATTTAGATAATTCACTGATGGCAAAACGCGTTCCTGGCGTATCGCGCTTTATGAAAATGGGCAAATCTGTTTTAGAAACGGTCACTGACTCAAATTTGGATGAAACGATCGCGCATTATCTACAAAAAAATATTTTAAAGTTAAGTCAAATGAGTGAACATGTTTTAAATCAACACTTTGATGATGAAAAACTCTATCACTTTCAAGCCAATTTATGGCATAAAATTAAAGATATGCCCTTGACTGTATTTAGAAATTATATCGAAGTTCAGGACTTGCCCAATACCGTCAGTTTAGGCCATGAAATTTGGGATCATCTTCGTCAAACTGACTATTTAAAACAACAACTTCATGACGGAATATATACATGGTACATCCGCAACCAAGAGCGTTCATTTGATTTGTTATTACGTGATTTGAATATTGATGAACGCTTAGTTCAAAATGAATTGCAATCTTTGCTGACTCCTCTCATTCAAAAAATGGTTTCGTCTAAATATTTAAGAGCTCGAGCAAGAATTTATTTAGAAAAATTTTATTATGCAGAAACAACTCAGAACATTTTAAATCCTTAAATAAAAAAGCCGCAAATGCGGCTATTTTTATAAGAATATTATTAGAAATTAGCAACAAAACTAATGCCATAGCGACGACCATCTAAAACCTGATCGCCATCAGCATCTTCTGCTTTTTCATCTAAAAGGTTATATACGCCAAATTTGCCTTTTAAACTAGGCGTAAACTGATAATTAAAACCCACATCTAAAAATTGATAGGCTGGCGTCGGCTCAGACATAGAAGCGCGTCCTAAATAAGACGAGGTTTCACTACGATAGTGTAAGCGTGTCCAAACATCTAGCGCATCATTGAGGTTGTAATCTACAGTGGCATTAAACATATGTTTTGGTATTTGGTTTAAAGGCTGCCCTTTTAAGTCACCCGATTTTTGCTCAGTTTCTGTGTAAGTATAATTGGTGTTTAAATTGACCCCTTCTGCTAGCTCAGTATCAAATGAAGCTTCAACACCTTGCATGGTCGCTTCATCTACATTAATTCGGGAACTAATAAAATTCCACAAACGTACATTGCCTGTGGCTGCATCTATACGTCCAAATGGATCCTCACATGCCCATGTAGCTGAATCACTATTATTACCATTGGGTGATGAACAGTCGCGTACTTCAGTAATTTTATCTTTATATTCAGTATAGAAAGCCGTCAGTGAAGCTTTGGACTTGTCACCCTGCCACGCAGTTCCTAGCTCATAACTCACCGATTTTTCTGGTTTTAAATTATCATTTCCCATAATAAAGGCACTGCCTTTACCCGTTACAGAATGTACTTCACTGGAAGATTGTCTTAAGTCAGGTTGTTTGTAGCCAGTGGATACACCGCCTTTAAACGTCCATGCATCGGTCGGGTTATAGACACCATATACACGTGGAGAAAAATTACCGTCATAGTTTTCGTCATGGTCATAACGCAAACCAGTGGTTAAGTTAAATGTATCTGTAATGGACCATGTATCTTCTGCAAATACTGCAAATGCCCAACGTTCCAGTTCTGTTATCGGCATGTCTGCATTTTGATTGGTTGCACTATCAACCAATGACTCGTTTTTAAAATAGACGCCTGAAATTAAATTATGATTACTCAACTGCCAATTCCACTGCGAATTGGCAAGCCAAGTTTCAAGTTCAATGCCGCTTAAACCTGAAGTCGCATTTTTACGATCTGGATTTTTTGACTTTTCATATTGGATGTATGAACTGCTATTCAATATATCGCTATATGTACCATTGTGGGTTAAGCCAAATACTTCACGATAATTTCGACCGTAAGAATCTGCTCCTGTATTTAAAATTGTTTTACCTGCAGTAGATTCTGACTCTTGCTTGGTAAAATTGGCTTCAAACTCTAAATCATGTTGATCATTGATTAAATAGGTGAGTCTAGAATTTAAACTTTCTATTTCTGTGCCACGAAAGCCACCAACATAACTGTCTTCTTCGCGCTTTTGTTTATTCAGCCCCAATTGCATTCCCAATTTATTTTCAATCAAAGGCCCAGTGAGATAGACCGAACCATTCTTAATTTCTCCAGAATTATTCGAATCTTGTAAAATCGTGCCTAATTCAACCGTACCTGACCATTCATCGCTGACTTTTTTAGTAATAATATTGATGACACCCCCCATCGCATCACTTCCATATAAAGTAGATGCAGGTCCACGAATGACTTCAATACGCTCAATTGCTGAAATTGGCGGTAAAATATTCTTCTCAAAACCACTGTCATCGCCATTTGGATTTACATCTTTAGAATATTGACGCTTACCATTGACTAAAAATAAAGTGTAACTTGAGCCCATGCCACGAATACTGATGGTTTGCGCAGACCCAGCCCCTGAAACAACTACGCCCGGTGTATTTCTCAGTACATCGGTAATATCATTATATTGTCGTGTTTCTAATTCTTTCTGAGTAATGACTGTCATTGAAGCCGGTGCTTTGCTGACATCTTGTTCATAACCCGCTGCAGTGACCACAATCGTTTCTAGTTTGGTCGGCTCAGAACTAGACGAAATTTTTTCATCATTTGCAGATGCAACAGATGCAATAATAGACAAAATTGAAAGCGATAATGCAGATCGAAGAATACGCTTGGTCATTCAAGGTCCCCAAGTGGCAAATAGTGGATAAGTATTGCAATTTTCGTTGCACAGTGTAACAAAAAGTAATTCAATTGCAATTAGTATTGATAATTATTATCATTAATATTCGTTTTTATGTTTAATTTTTAATCAAAATTATTAAATTCGCTACCTATTTTAAGATTAATTTAAGCTTTATCTGATTTTTTTAAAGAAGAACCTTTTTCTCAGTTCAAAATTCATATTTATTTTTCTCATAAAAAAACCCCCATATTTGGAGGTTTTTTCTTGATTTAAACTTATTTGAAGTAAGCGCCTTCTGCCTGAGTGTGGTCCGTTTGGTCAACCACACGCGATAGTTCAGGAATATGCTGTTTTAAAGTCGTTTCAACACCTTGTTTTAAGGTTACATCAATCGCTGAACAACCTTGGCAACCACCACCAAATTTCAATACAGCCGTTAAACCGTGTTCTTCATCTTCGATCATTTCCACTAAAGCACAATTACCGCCATGCCCTGCTAAACCTGGATTAATTTCGGCTTGCAAGACATAAGTAATACGCTCTTCAATTGAGGCATCTGCACCTACACGGGGCACTTTTGAATTGGGTGCACGAAAAGTCAATTGTCCACCAAAACGGTCTTTATTGTAATCAATCACTGCATCTAATAGATAAGGAATTGATGGTGCATCAACATAAGCCGCAAAGTCTGGATAATCTTGTTTGTAATCTGTAGAAATAATTTCTTCAGGCGCGCTATAAGCCATACAACATTCAGCACGAGGCGTACCCGCATTTTCTACAAACACACGTACAGCAATGCCAGGCGTATTTTGTTTTGCCAGCAAGTCAAATAAATACTCTTGCGCTGTCGGTGTAATCAATAAATTTGGAATTTCTTCTGCAACTGCAGTGCTGATGTTCTCAGTCGACATAACAATATTTCCTCAAGCTGAAGTTGTCATTTTAACTGAAGATGCGGGGTAATAAAAAAAAATCAACTAAAATTGTCGGAATTATTATAAAAGTTTATTTTAATCCCACTTTTAATGGCATTATAAATTATAAATATTGAAAAGTTGAACTTTCACTTCATGCTCGATTTACCTTTTAATCATACTGTTAGTCTGATTCTGATTACGGTCATTATTTCACTGATCGCCTTTTCCAACCAAAAAGTCATGAACCGTCTTATTTTTTGGCCACCGGCAATGCAGCGCGGACAATATGATCGTTTTGTCACCCATGGTTTTATTCATGCAGATGGCGCTCATCTTATTTTTAATATGATTACCTTGTTCTTTTTTGGTAGTGTCATTGAGAGCTTCTATCGCCAGTATTTTTTTGATCTGGGTTTTGTGTTGTTCTATTTGGGCGGTTTAATTGTTGCAATTATTCCCAGTTATCTCAAGCATAAAAATGATCACCGCTGGGCAAGTTTAGGTGCTTCAGGTGCGGTATCAGCGGTTTTATTCGCTTATATTTTGTTTGAACCTTGGAAACTGATTTTTGTTTTCTTTATTCCTGTTCCAGCGATTATTTTTGCTATCTTATATGTGAGCTACAGTATTTGGTCAGGCAAACGTGGCAACTCCAATATTAATCATAGCGCACATTTATGGGGTGCAGCTTATGGTGTCATTATGACCATCATTCTAGAACCACGTATTGTTTCACACTTCATTAATCAACTTATGCAACTGCCCTTTTAATTGATTTTAAATTACTTTTTGGGATTCTAATAAATAGAATCCTTTTTTATATTTATTTTTCACTCATATTTTTAAGTGACCTTTTGATTAATTTGAAACATTCACATAACAATTCTGTATATATTTTATTCAATTTTATTTCATATAATAAATGACATAGCGAAGATAAATTAAGGATAATGTCATGAGAAAAATAGGGTTACTAACGAGTTTATTCCTAAGTTTTGCTTTAACTTCCTGTGCTGTTCATACACGTGACGGCAGTATTGTTGTTGATCCTGATCGCAGTTCTCATCCACATGACCGAGGTGATTTTTGTCCACCGGGTCAGGCTAAAAAAGGCCGTTGTTAAACTATATTTACTCATTATTTTAGCCTTCACGATTGGATATGCCATCTGAAGGCTTTTATTTTTTCAATTAAATCCGACATTAATTCACTTCATTTTGTCACTTAATGCCAATCAATTGGTGAATTTGGCATAGATAATGTATACGTCTGTATATTAATTATTCTCTTTTGCGAGTTCTGCATGCCAACATCATTCGATGGTCTTCAATTTCCAATCCCCTCTTCTAGCCATAAAGCCAGTAGCTCTCAAACTGGAAAAGAAATTATTGCTGAAGCCCTTTCAATGGTTGATCACCAGTCCTCTCAAAAAGCCTTAGCTGAAAAAAATTGGCGTAAGCATTATCCTCATTATTTTAAAATGTTGGTTGAACAAGGTATTCGTAATGGTATACATCCCATTACCATCGCCAAGCAGGGATTACATAAAGCACATCATAGTTTTCATTTTTATCGAAACGGTCAACGTTATTTGCTAAAAGATATGATGAACGATGTAAAAATAGAAAATTTATATACCATTAAACTTCAAGGTGAAAATGATGCTGCACCTGAATGGTATGTACCTTACAAGGGTGAAAAATTAAAAGGGCAAGCTTTACTCGCGCAAATTCAGCATTGGGAAGATACTGGCATTATTGAACCTAGTCATGCTGATGCTTTACGAACTGCGCAATCGCATCCTGAATGGTTTAATCTTTCTGACCGTACTTTGGTATTATTTGGAGCAGGTTCAGAAGCAGGTCCATTGACTTGGTTATCCAAATGGAAAGCCAATATTGTTGCCGTCGATCTGCCCAACCAGCGTATTTGGGGCAAAATCTTAAAAACCATCCAACAAGGCAACGCCACTTTATACGCACCTTGTAGCGAAAAATTAAGTCCAAATACATCTACCGCAATTTTGAAAGAAAAATTAGGCGCAGACTTATTGACGCAAACACCTGAAATTGCGCATTGGTTAAGTCAAAATGAACATCAGCTTGATCTGGCAGCAATTGCGTATTTAGATGGTGAAAAACACGTGCGTGTTTCGATGGCGATGGACAGCATTATGCAACATGTGAGTCAGCAAAAATCTGATACCAGTTTAATGTTTATGTGCACACCCACCGATGTCTATGCCGTTCCTAAAGAAGTCATCACAGCATCACGTCAAAAATTTCAACAACGTTCAAAAACTCAGCAGATGATCAGTAAAACTATTGCGACCGTTTCTGGGCAGTATTTTTTCAAAAAAAATCGTCACACACTCATTACCTCAGAGAATGGCAAAGAGTATGGAATTGCAGACTGTCTAGTGGTCGAACAAGGACCAAATTATGCTTTAGCAAAACGCATCCAACAATGGCGCGCAACTTTGGCACGCCATTCTGGGCAACGGGTCAGTATTAATATTGCGCCATCGACCACCACCCATTCGGTGACTAAAAATCCATTATTAAAAGCTGCTTTCAATGGGGCCAGCTTGTTTGATGTTGAATCATTTGAACCTGAAACGACCAATGCAATAATGGCTGCCTTATGGATTCATGACTTGCGTCATCCTGAATCTGTCGCCAATCCTGAAATGCATCTAGATCATCCTTTAGAACTGATGATGCATGGAGCAAATCATGGGGGCTTATGGCGTGTTGCTTATTTAGCGCGAAGTGCTTTACCTTTTGCTGCTTTGTATGGATTTGCCAATCAAAAATTACGATTAGATAAAATGATAGGCAAACAGAAAAAATAAGCTTATTTTTACAATATTTCTAAAACTAAAAACGCTGCATTTGCAGCGTTTTTTGATGGCAAATTTTAGTTAAACAAAGTTTTAAGTAAACTGTAAGAATAACCAGTACAAACCACCCGATAAACAAATGGTGGCAGGTAAGGTGAAAATCCAAGCGGACAAAATGACCTTCACGGTGGCAAAATTCAACCCCGATTTATTGGCAACCATCGTACCCGCAACCGCACTGTTTAATACATGTGTGGTCGACACTGGCATACCAAAACCATCTGCAGCCGCAATGGTGGTCATCGCGACCAATTCTGCTGACATGCCCTGACCATAAGTCATGTGATTTTTACCAATACGTTCACCCACTGTGACCACGATGCGCTTCCAACCGACCATTGTGCCTAAGCCCAATGCTAGAGCGACTGCAACTTTCACCCAAGTTGGAATATATTGCAGGAAAGAATCTAATTTACTGCGATATTCTTTAATCGCTTTGCCCTGATCTTGCGACATGGCAGGCAGTTGTTCAGCTTTATCCAAACGCTTAAATGCTGTACTACTCAAATACATATCGTTGCGAATAATCGAAACTTCCGCTTCAGGAATGGCTTTTAAGTCACCATATTGCGCAACACGGTCACCCAAATGATCGGTTAAACTGGCCAATGCTGGAACCACTTCAGGTGTAATTTCTTTGGTTTGAATATATGTGGTTAATGTATTACGCGCTGTTTCATCGGTTATTGCTGTATGATTTACATACAAAATATCTGCAGTCTGATTCGACAGTTGATTAAAAGATTGAATATGTTGAGCATCTAGATTTTTATTCAGAGAATAAGCCAGAGGAACAATACCAATCAGAATCAACATAATTAAACCCATACCCTTCTGACCATCATTTGAACCATGAGCAAAACTCACCCCTGTACAAGTGAAAATCAGAATCGCGCGGATCATCGGTGGTGGTGGCTTGTTGCCTTCAGGTGGCTGAAACAATTCTACTTGTTTTTTAAAGACTTTTTTAACCAGTAAAAATACAATCGCAGCAAAAGCAAATCCGATCAAAGGTGAAAATAACAAAGCCTTACCGACTTTAATCACCTGATCCATATCTACACCACTTGCTCCACCTCCTGAATTTAAAAGATAATTCATGATGCCCACACCTAAAATCGAACCGATTAAAGTATGTGAACTTGAAGCAGGAATACCTAAAAACCAAGTACCCAAATTCCATAGAATGGCTGCAATCAACATGGCAAAGACCATGGCAAAACCAGCGCCTGAGCTAACATTCATAATTAACTCGACCGGCAACAAAGCAATAATGCCGTAGGCCACTGCCCCGCTTGCAACCATGACCCCAAGAAAATTACAAAAACCAGCCCACATTACCGCAACTGGTGCAGATAAGGCATTGGTATAAATGACTGTCGCCACTGCATTTGCAGTGTCGTGAAAACCATTGACAAACTCAAAGCCCAAAGCAATGAATAAAGCGGTAGCCAACAAGATAACAGAATATAAACTTAAAGTTGGAACATGAGACAAATCAGCAGAAAGCTGAAAACCAATGTAAACCAAAGTTGCAATAATGACCGTTAAAAACACCGGCATAAAAAATTTCGGTGTAGGCACATGCACATTCGTCGATTTCTGTGGCGCTGATGAAACCTGATCTTGGACGGGAGGAATATTAGAATTCATGCAAACGGTTCAAAGGGATAATAATATCCCCTTATTGTTCAATTTAATTGTGACAATTATATGACAAGCGTGCGCCATATTAAGTCAATTATTAAAAAATTGACTTAATTTAAGTCATTCCCCTGCACATTTTGGGAAATATTTTTTTGAATCTATTCTTTGCAATATTTAAACTCAATCATCATTCATGGATATATTGCAAAAATAGTCATCTGTATAAAAATTTATGAATGGGCACACTACCTTATTTTTTGCTGATCTCACTTAAATCATAGTAGTCCTGACATATTTCAATTCGATGAAAAATAAAGCAGTAATCGTTTATTTTGAAGTGGAAAACGGCCCATTTGGCTGAATATCCCTCAAAAGCAGTGTAATTCTGCTAAGATAGCAGCCATTTTATATTCCACTGGATCGGGATTATTTATGTCCACGCTTGCCACCTTAAAAGAGCTTCTCGCCAAACGCATTCTAATTATTGATGGTGCAATGGGCACCATGATTCAACGCCATCAATTAGAAGAAGCAGATTATCGGGGTGAGCGTTTTGCTGACTGGGCATCTGACCTAAAGGGAAATAACGATTTATTGGTGCTGACCCAACCACACATTATTCAAAGTATCCATGAAGATTACTTAGATGCGGGTGCGGATATCATTGAAACCAACAGCTTTAATGGTACACGCGTTTCTATGTCTGACTATCACATGGAAGATTTAGTTCATGAGATTAACTTTGAAGCAGCACGTATTGCCAAAGAAGCCTGTAAAAAATATTCAACCCCTGACAAACCTCGTTTTGTCGCAGGTGTACTTGGGCCGACATCACGCACTTGCTCAATTTCACCGAATGTCAATGATCCTGCATTTCGTAATGTGACTTTTGATGCACTCAAAGAAAACTATATTGAAGCAGCACACGCGCTGATTGAAGGTGGTGCAGATATTTTATTGATTGAAACTGTATTTGATACTTTGAACTGTAAAGCAGCCATTTTTGCAGTCAAAGAAGTCTTTAAACAGTTAGGTTATGAATTACCGTTGATGATTTCAGGCACCATTACCGATGCTTCAGGTCGTACTTTAACGGGTCAAACGGCCGAAGCTTTCTGGAACTCTGTACGTCACGGCGATTTACTCTCGATTGGTTTTAACTGTGCTCTAGGTGCAGATGCCATGCGTCCACACGTAAAAACAGTGGGTGATGTAGCCAATACCTTTATTTCAGCACATCCTAATGCAGGCTTACCGAATGCTTTCGGTGGTTATGATGAAACCCCTGAAGAAACTGCGGCATTCTTAAAAGAATTTGCAGAAAGTGGTCTAATCAATATCACAGGTGGTTGCTGTGGTACAACGCCAGATCATATTCGTGCTATTTATAATGCTGTCAAAGATATTACACCCCGTCAAATTCCAAACATTGAACCCGCTTGTCGTCTTTCAGGTTTAGAGCCATTTAACATCACCAAAGATTCATTGTTTGTGAATGTCGGTGAGCGTACCAACGTTACAGGTTCAAAAAAATTCGCACGTTTAATTCGTGAAGAAAATTATAGCGAAGCTTTAGAGGTTGCCTTAGACCAAGTTCAAGGTGGCGCGCAAATTGTCGACATCAACATGGATGAAGGCATGTTGGATTCGCAAGCAGCAATGGTCACGTTCTTGAACCTGATTGCATCTGAACCCGACATTTCTCGTGTTCCAATCATGATTGACTCATCAAAATGGGAAATTATTGAAGCAGGCTTGAAATGTGTGCAAGGAAAACCTGTCGTTAACTCTATTTCTCTAAAAGAAGGTTATGACGAGTTTGTCGAAAAAGCACGTTTATGCCGTCAGTATGGTGCTGCAGTTATTGTTATGGCATTTGATGAAGCTGGTCAAGCCGATACAGCAGCGCGTAAACGCGAAATTTGTAAGCGTTCATATGATGTTTTAGTGAACGACGTTGGCTTCCCTGCTGAAGATATTATTTTCGACCCGAACGTGTTTGCTGTGGCAACGGGTATTGAAGAACACAATAACTACGCGGTTGATTTCATTGAAGCAACAGGTTGGATTAAACAAAACCTTCCCCATGCGATGATTTCTGGTGGTGTCTCGAACGTATCGTTCTCATTCCGTGGTAATGAGCCTGTCCGTGAAGCGATTCATGCCGTATTCCTTTACCATGCCATTCAACAAGGCATGACCATGGGCATTGTAAACGCAGGACAACTTGCTATTTATGATGATATTCCGAAAGAATTAAAAGCAGCCGTTGAAGATGTTGTTCTTAACCAAAACCAAGGTGAAAGTGGTCAAGATGCTACAGAAAAGCTACTTGAAGTTGCTGAACAATACCGTGGTAAAGGCGGCGCACAACGTGAAGCTGAAAATCTTGAATGGCGTGATCAACCTGTTGAAAAACGCCTTGAATATGCCTTAGTCAAAGGTATTACCGCTTATATTGATATCGATACTGAAGAAGCACGTTTAAAATCAACCCGACCTTTAGATGTGATTGAAGGGCCACTCATGTCTGGCATGAATGTGGTGGGTGACTTGTTTGGCGTAGGTAAAATGTTCTTGCCACAAGTAGTGAAATCGGCACGTGTAATGAAACAAGCCGTGGCTTGGCTGAACCCGTACATCGAAGCAGAAAAAGAAGAAGGTCAAACCAAGGGTAAAATCTTGATGGCAACGGTAAAAGGCGATGTACACGATATTGGTAAAAATATTGTAGGCGTTGTTTTGGGTTGTAATGGCTATGACATTGTTGACCTTGGCGTGATGGTGCCGGCGGAAAAAATTCTACAAACTGCCATTGATGAAAAAGTCGATATTATTGGTTTATCTGGTCTCATCACGCCATCTTTAGATGAAATGGTATTTGTTGCCAAAGAAATGCAGCGCAAAGGTTTCCATATTCCATTGATGATTGGTGGTGCAACCACATCGAAAGCACATACTGCGGTTAAAATTGATCCACAATATTCAAATGATGCCGTCATTTATGTCGCTGATGCATCTCGTGCGGTCGGTGTGGCAACCTCTCTCCTTTCACCTGAAATGAAACCTGAATTCATTAAAGGTTACCGTGAAGAATATGCCAAAGTTCGTGAACGTATTGCTAACAAACAACCCAAAGCAGCGAAATTATCTTATCCAGAATCCATTGCCAATGGCGTGAAAATTGACTGGACAAACTATGTGCCACCTCAGCCAAACATGCTTGGTCAGCACATCCTGAAAAATTATCCGCTAGCGACGTTAGTCCCTTATTTTGACTGGACACCGTTCTTTATTTCGTGGAGTTTGGCAGGCAAGTTCCCTGCTATTCTAACCGATGATGTCGTCGGAGAAGCTGCAACTGATTTGTATGAACAAGCACAGATCATGCTAAAAGATATTGTCGAAAATAATCGTTTTGATGCACGTGCAGTATTTAGCCTCGCACCTGCAAAACGCACCGATGCAGATACGGTGTCTATTTATGATGAAAATCAAAGCGTAACGCATAAATTTGAACATACTCGTCAGCAGTCAGACAAAGTCTCTAAAAAACCAAACTTCTCATTAGCCGATTTTATTGCCCCTGAAGAGACAAACCTTGATGATTACTTAGGTGGCTTTACAGTTTCAATTTTCGGTGCAGAAGAAATGGCACATGAATACAAAGCTAAAGGCGATGATTATTCTGCGATTTTAGCGCAGTCTTTGGGTGACCGTTTTGCAGAAGCTTTTGCTGAGCATTTGCACGAACGTATTCGTAAAGAGTTCTGGGGTTATCAAGCAGCAGAACAACTGTCAAATGAAGATTTGATTAAAGAGAAGTACATCGGAATTCGTCCTGCTCCAGGTTACCCTGCATGCCCTGAACATTCTGAAAAAGCGACTTTGTTTAGCTGGTTAGATTCAACCAATGCCATTGGTACGGAACTCACTTCGAGCTTTGCAATGTGGCCGCCTTCGAGCGTGAGCGGTTTTTATTACAGCAACCCCCAATCTGAATACTTTAATGTCGGTAAGATTGCGCAAGATCAGTTAGACAGTTATGCAGAGCGCAAAGGCTGGTCAATGGATGAAGCGAAGCGTTGGTTAATGCCAAATTTAGATGATTCAATTGATATTTAAATAAATCAATTTCTCAATAAACCCCTCCAAGTGAGGGGTTTTTCATTTCCAAACTATTCGTATTCATGACAACTCTATTTTTAAATCTACTGGCTACATTCGGACTCGTTCGCACTCATTCAAAAAACTACCCAATCAACGCTCTATTCTTTCCACAAACAACACGCCATCTAAATGATCCACCTCATGTTGCACAATCCGTGCAGGAAAACCATGAAAGACTGTTTCAACAAGTTCACCTTGCAGTGTTAAATATTTCACTCTGACCATTTCCGCACGTGCAACTTGCCCACGTTCATTTAGCACACTTAAACAACCTTCTTCACCTAAAATAGTACTTTCAGATTTTTCCAATATTTCAGGATTCACCATCACTACTGCATCCATTTCAGGTGCATCGGGATAACGAGGATTTGGACGTGAAGCCACTATAATGACACGTTTAGACACATAGACCTGCGGTGCGGCAATTCCGACACCATTACGTTCCAGCATGGTGGCTTGCATGGCTGCTGCCAACTCATTTAACCATGCGCTGTTTAATTCCAAGGTCGTAACAGATGCAGCTTTTAACGTTAAAATCACTTCACCACGTTGGGCTACAGCTAAAATTGAACTCATATTTTTTCCTAGACTTTAAGTCATATATTTTAAATTTAAATAAAAGCAAATGTACTTTAAACTTCAAAAGTTCGGTTCTTTATCCCAAAACCTTCATTATTTAAGCTAAATTTAATCTTCTACTTTATAATCAGTCCAATGCTATATAAACATAATCAATATGAATACCACTCAACTTTTGCTCGGTTTAATTTTTAGCTCTATAGGCTTAGGCTATTTCCTATATGGCAAAAAGCAAAAAAAAGTGGTGCCTTTGGTTTGTGGGTTACTCCTAATGGTCTATTCTTATTTTATTGACAGTACTTTATGGTTATCAGCCCTTGGTGTACTATTCTCCTTATTCCCTTATTTTATTCGCCTTTAAATATTTTTATAAGAATATTTTAATCATCCATCTATTCATAAGTCGATTTAAATCAATTGAAATGCTTTTCAATGAAATAATTTCAATTATAAAATAATGAAAAATTATAAAAAAAAAATGCCCGTACATAGTGGCATGAACGGACATGATTGAATTAAAAAATTTAAAGATTAGATGCTGAGATTTTTCTTTAGTTCATCTTCAACAATCTGGATTTCAACATCACTAAATTTACGAATCTCGCCTTCCGCATGTTTTTCCAACATACCGGCCACCAAAGGCACTTTAACTTTGACTTGCCAATTTAAAGTGATATGAATTTGTTGGTCATCTCCTGTTACAGAGCGTTCGCAGTTCGCTTCCAAAGGTAAATTTGCACCCAATTCTATTGTAGAACTTAATGCCTGCAAATCAGTAATGTCTGTACGTTTTAAACGAAAGGCATCTTTCAGGAGCTTTTTTGCAATATCTGGAATATTCACATCTAAATTATAAGCACGGCGCAGCGTATAGGTATTTCCATTAATTTGAGATTCAATAATTTCTAATTTTTCACCTGGAATACGTTTACACACCGCTTCGTGTAAACTTGTATCTGCTGCAAGACGTTTAAACTCGTCAATTGAAACACCTTGAATGGTAGAGTTAATCGTAAAACGGTGCGCCATAATTTTGTCCTTTATCTTTTTATTGCTTATCCTGATCATGAGTTCTCAACACAGAGAAATTCAATGATCTAGCGTATTTTCATTCCTCTCTATTTAATTGGATTCTCGCTTTATTGTCATTGACCGCACATTCTAAACTATTGACCATGTACGCCATAACAGATCTCAATTTTATCGGTACACGAGATTTTCAAGAAATGTGTTCGATATTCAACAATGGCATAAAATTGTTCAGCCCCATCATCTAATCCTGTTGCTGCCCATGTTGTTCCTCGCGGAAAGTCATTTAACCATTCAGCTTTGTAAAAATCGGAGACTGAATCAAAAGTGATATATTTTTCAGGTGCAGCCTGAATCCTTGCAGCCATTTCTTCAAATTGTCTAAGTTGATATTGTATAAAATCAATCAACATATTCAAAATTCCAATGATGAGTCAAAATATTTAAACGCCTTTAAAATGAATGTGTGCCTGTTTCTTTTTCACTTGTTGCCACTGCCACCAACCAAAAGCGGCCAAAGCAACAAAAGCGGTATATAAACCGGCAGTCAGAAATAAATCTTTATAAATAAACATGCCTACATAAACAATATCGACAAAAACCCACAGCACCCAAGTCGCAATATGTTTACGACTGGTCCAATAGGTTGCCAATAAACTAAATGCAGCCAATTGTGAATCCAACATCGGTACAGCAGCATCGGTAAAGTGTTTTAAAATTAAACCAAAAATTAATCCCCCTATTGCTGCAAAGCACATTTGTAACATCACAGTTTTGGTTGCAATCGGTTCAATTCGAATTTCATGGTCTTGCTGCTTGCCCTTGAACCAATAATAGAAACCATAAAAATTCATCCCCATAAAGAAGAATTGCAAAATAGTTTCGCCATATAACTTAAATTCATAAAACAAATAGGCATATAGTACAAAGGCCACAAAGTTAAACCACCAACACCACATATTTCGTCTAATGGTTAATGTCACACCAATAATACTAATGATGACTGCAATAATTTCTAAAGGTGACATAACAAGCAACAAATAGATAAAGAGAATGCCGTTATTATGAAAAAAAAATCGCTGAACGCAAGCTAAATTAATTCTATTCTGAATCTTGTAAGATTCAGAAAATAACCATTTTGATTTTAAAATTAATGGTTAAATTCAAATCAACACGTAGCATTTGACAGTTTTCTAAAGATCACTTAAAAATAGAGAAAATGATCCAAGGAAAATAACTATGTCAGATCATCCAGGGAAAGTGAGCCGAGAAATACGTGGGTCTTTATTTTTAATTGGCCTTGATCGTGTTGCCAAGCGAAATGCATTTGATAGCCATTTAATTGATGATTTATCACTGGCACTGACTGAGTATGAAGAACTTCCACACTTACGTTGTGCAGTCATTTTTGCACATGGTGAACATTTTACTGCAGGTCTAGACTTGGTGGAATTGCAGCCCAAATTAGAAACAGGAATATTTGCTTTTGATGACATGCAAATTAATCCTTGGGGAACGAGCGGACGAGTACGTAAAAAACCTGTGGTGGTTGCAGTACAAGGCTTTTGCTATACCGCAGGCATCGAACTGATGTTAAATGCCGATCTCGTCATTGCACAAGATACGACGCAGTTTGCTCAAATGGAAGTACAACGTGGCATTTTACCTTTTGGCGGTGCAACTGTTCGTTTTGTTCAGGCAGCAGGTTGGGCAAAAGCCATGCGCTACTTACTTACAGGCGATGCATTTGATGCAGCAACAGCACTCGATTTAAATCTAATCAGTGAAATTACAACAGAATCACCACTCAATCGTGCCCTTGAGCTGGCGGGACATATTGCTCAAGCTGCACCACTTGCAGTTCAAGCAACGCTTGCTTCTGCCAAAGATGCCGCTGAGTACGGCACTGAAATGGCATTTTCCCGTTTACCCCAGCATCTTAGCCCTTTGTTAAAAACACAAGATGCACAAGAAGGTGTGATGGCTATGCTTCAACGACGTGCTGCACAGTTCAAAGGTCAATAATTTAATTCTCATCATTGAACGTATTTTAAAAGCATTTAAATACACGCTGTCTATACCTAATGATTAATGTTTAAAACTTAAGTAGATGATATTTTTATTAAAATTCAAAAAACCAGTCACTTAAATGAAAAAGTACTATTTTAATGAATAGTGCAAATAAGATTTTTTACTGAGAGCGGGTCAAATCCAACTGATTAAAAAATTTTTAGGTAAAGGTAGATGAATACACTTTAAATATTTATATTGAATAAAATAATTGATTAATCTTTTGGTCTGCACGCAATACCGTCACTAAGCTAAACCTGTCTAAATCTTTCCTTAATCTCAAATTTATGTTCCTGACCAAAACGGTCAACATGCGTATAAAACACGCCATAACGTCCGACATAATATTCCAAGGACTGATCGTAAAAAGTCCAATAAATCGACCATTCTTCTAAATCCAGACGACGAATTTGTGTTTGGGTTTTCGCAGGCAATTTTCGGAGTAGATTTTCTTGTATTACAACGGCTTGTTCTGAATCCCGATCTGTCGGGGAATGTTCAAAAAATATCTCACAGACATCATCAAAAAGTTGTTGTTCATATTCTTCTACTTCATCTAGACGTGGTTCAGATAGTGTTGACAGGTCACTACTCAAAAATGAAACAGCGGAAGTTGAGGGTTCTGTTTGCTGTGTTTTACGCCGCTGATGATAGTGGTGAATATACATTTTAAAACCCACTTTCCAAATGACAATCAATCCAATAAAAAAACATAAGCACAAAAGTATTTTGACCATAACGTCACTCTCACGCGTAAATAGTAATTATCTTTATAATATATAAACCAGTTTGAGCAAAAATCATACATTTTCTGGCTTTTTAGTTGTTCTATATTCTTTTTTAAATGCTTCAAGTTATTGTTTTAAATTATAAAAAACAATTAAAATGAATACAATAAAAATCCCCAATTTTTTATCCATATTGAGGGATTTTTTTAATATGAGCCAAAGTGGAAAATTATGATTCAATACGAACAATTTTACCGTATTCATCATGATGGATTACACAGACTTTCTGTTGCTGGCCATACTCAATTTCTTGTACAGTTAAATTAAAGTAATCTCCATACTCATGAATAGTTTTATGCGCTATTTTCTTTACGCAGTAAGCAGGCATATAGTTCGACCATAACAATAAAATCACAGTACACAAGAGTAAAGCACTTATACCGTGTTCTATCCCTAAACCAAACGCTGAAAAAACATGTTGCTTTTGCAAGCCCAAGATTCCTGCAATCAGCAATACAGGTCGCCAAAGAAGTAACCAAACAGCCCACAGTATTGCAGTCGAGGTATTAGATGCATAGCGTTTATGCCAAGGTAAATAATGTCGTAAATCAATAATTAAAGGATTACTTTTCATCGATAATACTCACATCATTTAAAGTTGGATCACGCATTCCTCGGTCAGGACTGACCCATCGTGCGCGTTGACCTTGACCACGAAATAATACTTTGGGGAAGGCCACAATACTGGCGGACAGTGTAATCAGCCAAAAAACAAACGGATACCAAATCATCCAAAAATAATTTTTGCCTAATCTTGGTTCGTAACGGCTGTCCATCCATTGACTGATTGCAAATTGCAACAAACATGTTCCACCAAGTAGCATTCCTGTTCCGTAAGGCAAAAATGGGGAATTAATACCCGTAATTCCCAACGATGGAATAAAGTGTAATAACCAAACCAGCAACATAAATAACATTAAATATGACCACAGCAAAGTCAAAATTAATTCAAAAATGAGTGGCCATAAAAAGTTAAGTTTAGGTTTAAACAGTACATCAATATTTTTAATGAGTACTTGTGCCCCACCCATCGCCCAGCGTAATCGTTGCTTCCACAAGCCGTTGAATGTTTCTGGCATTAGAATCCAAACCAAAGCATTGGGTTCAAAATGAATATTCCAGCCAGCACGTTGTAATTTCCAACTAATATCAATGTCTTCGGTCAACATATCTGCAGACCAATACCCTACTTCATGCACAGCACTTTTACGAAATGCAGTGATCACGCCAGAGACGGTAAACAGTCGTCCAAAACTTTGTTGAGCACGTTTAATCATGCCGACAATGGATGAGAATTCTCCGACTTGAATACGTCCAATTAAAGTTGAACGGGTGCGAATTCGAGGATTCCCCGTAACGGCTGCCACCGTTTCATCTTCAATAAAATGTTTCAGCATCCACGTTGCAGCATGTGGATCAAGTAAAGCATCGCCATCAATGCCCAGTAAATATTCGGCATCCGTTACTACACTACCTGCTTGTAACGCCATGGCTTTGCCCTGATTTTGCGCCAAATGTACCACGCGTAATTTTTCATGTTGCTTGGCTAGACGATTTAAAACTTCTGCGGTGTGATCTGAACTGCCATCATTAATTGCAATCACCTCAAAATGGGGATAATTCAGTGCCAAAGCGTGACTTAGTGTTTCTTCGGCATTCTCACCTTCATTAAAGCAAGGCACCAACACCGCCACTTTCGGATAAAATGGAAGTATTCCTGGTTGTTGATAGGGTGTTAGTTGTCTTTCGTTCCAATAAAAGATAAGCGCGCCAATCATCCATAAATACGACATAAACAATGGATAGTAAAAGACAAAGTGCAATGCAGAATGCCAAAAATAGTGTAGCGTTGACATATAAAATTCCTTTAAGGAATAAGTTTGTTTGATTTCAAATCAAATGCTTTATGTAATACTTGAGGATCAGGATGCTCTTGAATCGGATCATCTGGATAATACGCCACATGCATTGCCCCCTGTTCATATAAAGACTGAATAGTGGCAGCCATTTCTTCTGATGGTACTTTTTGATTGGTGCGCCAATTCACTGCTTGTAACTCAAAAACCGTTTTATGAATTCCATTTGGAAATTGCTTTACGCGGTTTAAAATATCGTGATAAAAAACATCATTATTCGGTGCTTGCTCCATATAGGGCATGGCCATAATTGCAGTAAAATCATAACGATTTAAGGACTGCTCCAAAGACTGTGAATACCAATTTTCTGCATAGGGTTTTAAAGCCACTTGCGCATACAAATTACGTGCTGTCAGTAAAAATGGATGATACTGGCGTAACTCCTGTGCCAGTTGCATTGCAAAATCATCAATATATTGCGTTTTAAAAGCAGTCCATTTTTGTAAGTCTGCTTCGTTACTCCGAATTTCTGCCAAATCGCGGGGTAACCCAATAGCGGCATAAGCTTGCATAGCCTCTGGACTGGCATCTTCATAATCTGACAAGGTAGTATCGTCGTGAAACAAAATGCCATTAAAAGGCACTGATTTAGCCAAATCTTGATAAATACCACGAATTGTTTGACGAGCATCTGCCGAGAATGGACTCAGACGATGATATCCCATATTCAAATGTTGATTATTCTGTGCTTGCTGCGTTTCTACTACATCTTGAGATACTGGATTATCGGCAGGTAATTCCCAAGCCAATAATGGCATCCATGCATACACACGACTGACTGGAGTGCGGGTCTGAATTTGCCAAGCCACACGGTTAAACAAATCTGCACGCATAGGTAAATAATGATTAGGGAAATAGACCATGTCTGCCGAACCATTCGCATCAGGATCAGAAAAGGCTTGTAAATAGACAGTATTGACCTTCATCGCGACAATCCGATCAAGTAAATGACCTAAATTACGTTCTTGTTGTATCGGGTCTTTGTCATAAATATAATCTAAATCAATATGCATGATTTTTTGTGGACGATTATTGTCACCCAGGTTTTTCTGACGATTTTGAATTTCCTGCGCCAAATCCGCTGTAGTCATATCCCCTTCAACCAAAATACGATTCAGTTGGCCCAGTGATTTTTTCACGGAATTTGCACCATCATCTAGACTAATGGCAATCGGCATACCTGCTGTTTTGGCAATATTGACTGTTTGCATATTATAGTGACCATAAGGCCACACCATTACACGCGGTGATTTCAATCCATGTGCGATCAAAATTTCATTGTTCTTTTTTAAATCACGGCTAATACGCTGCTCATAAGCCATGTCATTTTCATAACTGGCCGTTTTAGGATCATATAAGCGCGTTACGGCTGCTGGCTCAAGATTACCTTGTGGATTGGCCAAAATCCCTCGGTGTAAATCATAGCTATGATTGGCAATTTCTACCCAACCACTATTTTGCATTTCTTTTAGTTCTGCCCAAGACAACATCTGATTACGTTGAATCGACTCACCTGAAAAATCAACCTTTTGCCCTTCTTTGGGCTGTAGCCATGAACCCACCACTGCCAATACCACTGGAATTTTATTGGCTTTTACAATCGGATAGGCATTTTGATAAAAAGAAGCATAACCATCATCCACCGTTAATAAAACTGGTTTTTGAGGTAAATGGTATTTGCCTTGATGTGCCTGAATCAACTGGTCAATACTAATAAAATGGTAG
Source organism: Acinetobacter albensis (assembly GCF_900095025.1). Classification (GTDB taxonomy): domain Bacteria; phylum Pseudomonadota; class Gammaproteobacteria; order Pseudomonadales; family Moraxellaceae; genus Acinetobacter; species Acinetobacter albensis. The sequence goes on from NZ_FMBK01000001.1 coordinate 138,611, forward strand.
GCATTTTTTTGCAGCCAAAGAATATGTCGCTGGAACTGTTGGGTGGTGACAGCATATTGCGGAATCAGCGCATTTTTACTGTTAATAATTTCATGATAACCAATCACCGTGAGAGTATTAGACGGTTCTGGTGCCTTACTCCAAGCCAAATGGGGTATTTGCCATAAAGCCAAAGAAAGCGAAGCGGAAAGCAAGGTTGAAAGCAAGGTTGAAAGCAAGCGAGTTTGCATTGATGGGTGCTCAAAAATCATTTTATTTGTCCAATATCACGCATCATCCATCAATGGGTCATTGCGCTTTCCTTTTTTAAAGAGGCATGATATTGCGTTATTTCAGATGATCTTTTTATCAAATTAAACTGAAATGAATCTTAAAAAGTAGAATTGATTCTGAAAAATAAAACTCTTAAAAATGCAACAAGATCGCTATTTTATAAATCATGTAATTACATTCAAATAGCGTGCTTAAATTGATAAAATAATTCATCATGATTAGAACTGCACAAATTCAAGATATTCCCACTGTTGTTCAACTGATTCATACCAGTATTCGTTCTTGTATTTTAGATCATCAGCGCCGTGAAAGTGACATACAAATTTGCTTGGAAAATATCACTCAGACTAATATTTTATTATGGATGCATTATAACGATAGTTGGGTACATGTCATTAATAACCATATATTAGGATTTATTTTAGTCAGCGATCAAGGAAAGATTCTACTACATTATGTTTTACCCGAATCACAGCAGCAAGGCATTGGAAAATCATTACTTTTTCATGTTATTGCACAAGCACAGCAACACAAATGGTCAGAAATAACTGTAGATAGCACTTTAACTGCCTTACCTTTTTATCAAAAATATGCCTTTGAAAAGCAAGTATTTCCGGCTGATCAGAGTGCTCCCATTGTAATGATTCGCTCCCTATAATATCTCGGGAGAGCGTGGTTGATACTGGTCTCGCCCTGCGTGTTTTGCAACATACAATTGAACATCTGCTGCTTTCATTAATTCATGAATATTGGCATAGGGTTTTTCTCGTGCCATCCATGCTACTCCCATGCTTAAAGTGACATATTGTTTATGGTCAGGTCGGTTCAGATGTTCAAACTGTTTTTTTCTCACTGCATCTAAAACCTGTTGCATCACATTGAGTACGACCACTGTGGGAATATTATGCAAAATAATGGCAAACTCCTCGCCGCCATAACGGGCGACATATGCAGAGTCTGGTAAGGTCTGTTGAATAACTTTAACCAAATCCTGTAAAACAATATCGCCATTCAAATGTCCATAATAATCATTATAATTTTTAAAAAAATCGACATCTAACATCGCGAAGGCCAAGGTGCTATTGCTATGATTTTGAGTAAATGTAAACAACCGCTGTATTTCAATATTTAAAGCTCGGCGGTTAAAAGCACCTGTTAATGGATCAATTTGAATTTGCTGTTCTAGCTTTTCATTTAATAAACTTAATTGAGAAGTACGCTCTTGGACTTTTTGGTCCAAAGAACTGTTTAATTCAATTAAGTTATTATTTAACTGCTCAATATGATAAGAATGACGCGCATAATTTTTGGATTGTTGAAACATAATCAATAAAGCATAAAAACTGGTCGAAATAAAAGAAAGATTGAATGAGTCGATCAGATTAAGCGTCAATAAAAAGTCATGTGTAAAAGTGACACAAAGTAAAATGACTGCCCATACATTGGTCGTGGAATAGTTTTTTTTATGTTTAAGCGTTAAATAAAAACCATAGGCAAAATTTGAAACAATCACCAGACTCAGGACTGAACTGTAAAATGCCAACGGTTGAAACACTTCAGGCAAGGTAAATACCGTGACCAAAATATTGACCAGAAGTAAAAACATGGCGAGCACATATACCACTGGGTGCAAATAGCGCCAATTCAGTAAATACATATAACTGAGGAAAAATCCAATAGTCAAATAAGTAAATAAACTTTCTAAACGTGCGCCCCATAACCAACTAATATTCATAAATGCGGTATACGCATAAGGCGCTGAAAACAGATTATGTAAAGCCAAAAATATAATAAAAAGGCCAAATACAAAAACCCGAACACTACTGCGCCCAATAGATCGCTGGAAAACCGAGAACATGAGGGTAAATAAGCCCACACCCAAGACTGCACCGCACATCAAACCGATGCTCATCATAAATTGTTGGAACTGCAAAGCGATAATTTTTGCAATTCCAATTCGCATCGGATTTTCTAATCCACCGTGCAAAGCATTAAAATTTGAGACTTGAAAAGTTAAAGAAAAATATTCTTTTTCCAATACAAAATAAGCAATTCTTGGCGCACTTTCGGTTTCTTGATTTTTTGCATTTTCTGAAATTTCACCTAAACGAAGAATAAAATCTCCATTTAAATACATCCGATAAGCACCATATTGATTTGGAATATACACCGCAATACGACGACCGATATATTCTTTAGGGATTTTAAAATGACCAATGAATGTGCCGTAAGTCTGATTTTTCCCCGTAATTTCCTTGAATGAAATCGGTAAAGCCACCGCCTGTGACTTTAAAATAGCACTGGGATTGACAATAAATTGTTCAGGATAATACTGCCACATTCCTTTTAATGGGGATGTGCTCTTTTCAGTAAATTCAACTTGGTTTAATAAAGGTTGATTTAAATAAAATTCATCCGTTGCTGGTTCGTAGAGTGCCCAAACACGTGAACAGCCCATGACTATTAATAAACAGGCAAAAAGAAAAAATTGAGTAATATTAATTGAATTATTGATCTTATACAAAAAGCGAATCATCCTTTAATTACGCTTAGCTGATTTCTAATGTAACGCTTAAAAAATAAAGTTTAAACTTTTTTTTTCAGTATCTACAAGATACATCCATTTATCTTGTAGGATATTTATTAATCAGCCATTAATCTCGTGTTTTGACATCAAATAGCTCAATTTCAAAAACCAAATTAGAATTTGCTGGAATAACTTTACCCATTTTTCGTTCGCCATAAGCCAAATGTGCAGGCACCAACAATTTTCGCTTGCCGCCTACTTTCATGCCCATAATGCCCTGATCCCAACCTTTGATTACTCGACCTGTTCCAATCACTGTTTCAAAATAATTGCCACGGTCAATTGAAGAATCAAACTTGGTTCCATCTTCTAACCAGCCCGTATAATGCGTGGTAATGAGCGCGCCTTTAACTGCTTCCTTCCCTTCACCCACTTTTAAATCAATAATTTCAAGTTCGTTTGTCATGATCATTTACCTGAGATTGGCATAAAATTCAAAACTCATTATAAACCGAATTGACTGATTTTTTAGGCTTTAACTCAGAAGGGATTAAAAATGCAGTTTCTGATCACTATTATGATGGACTAAATGAAAGAGAGATTTTTTGATGATTTTCATCCACTCCCCCATCAGACCTTGTAATACTTTTTGTGAACTATATACGTTCGCTTAAATGAATAATACTTAAAAGTGCTTACTGCTCACCTACATCATTTTCTTCTAATGAAAATATAAGGTCATCATGCTTTTTGGGTTCAATCTCTGCGAGCAATCATGGAAAAAGCTTAAATCCATAGTCATCTTACTAAGCATATGAGTATTTTTTGTCGTTTTTACATAAACAATTTTGCTTGTAGGATGCAAGCCTAAGCCCGCATCCTCATCAAGATTACTGTAATTGTTCCCATTCAACCAACACTTGTGCATCATCCCCAATGATCGTCCATTCACCGTCCATGACATTTAACTGAAGCTGCATGGTACGTGCACACAGTTGCGGCAGTGCTTCTGTGGTTGCAGTAGAGAGCTTCCAAACTTGAACATTGCTTAAAGTTTTTAATTTGCTGTTGCGCTTATACCATTCATCTACTGAATTTCCATAAGTGACTACCGCAACTTGTTTACAACGTGCACTGGCTTTTTTGACTTTATCTTCGTCTGGACTGCCGACTTCAATCCATTTGATCAGTTGACCCGTTAAGTCTTTTTGCCATAAAGCAGGTTCATCTGTTTCAAATAGATCTTTGGTAAATTCCAAAGCATCATCGGCAAAACGTGCATAAGCCAAAATACGCACCATCAATCGTTCAATGGTTTCAGATGGATGCAAAGCCATAGTCAATTGATAATCACCATATTGGTGAGTATCCATATTGGCGATATTTAAATCAGCCTTATAAATCGTCGCTTTAAGCGCCATAAAAAAGTCCTCAAATTTGGCGCTTAGCATATAAGATTTAAACAGTTTTTGCTGTGCTGTTTTTAAATTTAGTCAGACTTCAACTGACATTTAAACAGTTGTTCTTCAAATAATTGCCAATCTCGCTGGTGTTGTACAATAATTTCAATTCGGTTATCAATATTTTCTTCCGCAGACTGATAATTAAATTGAGAAGGATTAAAATTAAATGTTTTCCAGCCTTGATTGGTATAAAAAATACCTTTGATTCTCAACCAATTTTGTTGCTCACATAACAAATCCAATAAAGGATAAAAATCAAAAAGCCAACGTTTTGGCAGCTTCCAACCTGCAATGCTATAGCCTTGCGCTGTTTCAACATAATGATAAGGCAATTTTTTAATCTCAGGCAGACTCTGCCCAACCGCTATTTTTTTTTGTAAATGAAGCAGAGGCTGAATTTTACGTTTGATCCCGCTATAAGGTAGATTGATTTGTTCAAGTGGAATTTCGCCTTGAGTGCTCATCAGCCATGTTTGCTGATAAGCCTGATATTCATTTTTTAAATTATATAAGGCTTGATCATCTACAGACTTCATTCTATCCACATGAGAGACGATCATTATTTGTGCCGCTTTTAACTGATCTGTATATAAATTCTGCTTACTCCAAGCCTCATCATGTAAACGTGAGCCATCAATTACAGTGATGAGCGCCTGCATCGCAATATTTTGCTGCCAATGCGGTTCAGTCAATTGTTCCAAAAGTTGCGCTGGATGTCCGAGGCCGGTCGGTTCAATAAACAAGCGATCTGGCTGAGTTTCTGAGATTAATCTGGACAATGCGATTTGCATTGGCAATTGACTGCTACAACACAAACAGCCTCCCAGTAATTCTTTCACTTCATAGCCTTCAGTTTGGGTCAACATGTGCTGATCTACACCAATTTGACCAAACTCATTCATCAGTACGGCCCATACTTCATGTTCAGGCTTTTGAGTTAGTAGATATTTCAACAATGTCGTTTTACCCGCACCTAAAAATCCAGAAATAATATGGGTGGGAACGGCTTTTATGGCAGGAATGAGTTTCAAAACTTAATCTCTATCAACTTTAGGAGCGCTTTATATAAAGCAAAATTGGATAAATGCTATCAGGCATTTTGTCATTTTAAACTACTTTGGTCTTTTTTAACGTGAACTCCATGCAATGCTCACATCCTTTAATTTTTTTTACTTTGACCCACTTCTGCTCAACTGTGATTTATATGTTTAGCGACCTTTTAAACCACTAATTCTATTTTAATTTGAAAAATGAAATATATATTTACATTTTTAGAAAAAAATATAGTGCTCATAAACCTGATTTTTTTAATTTTTTGTTTTATCTCGGTGAGTAAAAATGATCAATAAGCACAAATAGAAATATCTACATACATTTTATGTCCACTTTTAAAGCGATTTGTTACATGAAATTAACATTAAATCATGACATGTATTTTTCACGTTAATTGAACTGTTTCACTTTGTTGCTTTGATTGATCCTGAACTCGAACAACTTTAGCATGAGCTCCAGTTCGTGTTTATGTGATGGTAAATATGAACTGTTTAATTTTTTAATGAATATTAAGGATGCCTAAAATGAAATTAACTCAAATCTTACTTGCTTCTACTTTTGCTTTTGCCACTGCAACTACTTTTGCTGCAACTGCTGAACAAAAAACTCAAGAAAAAGTGGTCGTTTCTACGCAAGAGCAACCTGAAACAACAAATCTTGGATCTGCCGCTGGCCAACCTTCTTCAAATCAACCTGCATCAGAAGCAGCTGCACAAGAAGCACCAGCACCATCAGCCGCTCAATAATTTTTAAAATGAAGTCTTCATGAATTATTTGCTTTAATTTGTGCAAATTAATCATTAAGTCTAGAAGCTGGATTTAATACTCATCCAGCTTCTTTTTTGACATTCTATTTTTTAAATCTATTTAAAATTTAAAAATAATCTTATAAAACTAAAAAAACCGCATAAATGCGATTTCTTGATTCCATACTTTGAATATTACTTAATATTCAATAATACTTATGATTTTTTATAAATACTGCAAGATGGGTGATGACTCTCTTGTAAACGAGCCACTTTACGCTGTTCAGCAGCTTCAAAACGACACCGCTTCCAGTCGTTGTCTAAAGCCAGTGCTGGAATTTTTTGTGGTTTGCCTTTTTCATCTACAGCGACCATAGTGAAATAACAGCTATTGGTATGGCGAACAGTACGTTTTTGAATATTTTGTGCTTCTACACGAATACCAATTTCCATGGACGTACGTCCTACATGATTCACACTGGCCAAAAAAGTGACCAGCTCACCCACATGAATGGGTTCTTTAAAATTGACTTTATCTACTGACAAAGTCACCACATAACTGCCTGAGTATCGGCTAGCACAAGCGTACGCGACTTGATCCAATAACTTTAAAATTGTTCCACCATGCACATTTCCTGAAAAATTGGCCATATCTGGCGTCATTAAAACAGACATGGTTAATTCAGACTGGTCATCTAATACTGGAGCAATTTGATCTAATGGGGACATCGCTTTCTCTAGACTCTTTAGCAGACAATAGTATTGGCCGTGATTATAACTTTTTTCAACACGCTTGGCGGGCTTATTGCGCCAGAAAGCCATCATTATTATTTATACTAATTTTATTTCCATTCAGAAATCTATATTTATAAACTTTCAACTCTAGTCAGTGCAGATAAACGAATCAAAAAATGAAAATCGCGGTAATAAAAATCATCGATAACTTTTATACTTTCATTGTAGTCAAAAATATCCAGTATTTAAGCCCTTTAAGAGGCCTAGCCTGCCTTAAATTCTCTATATCAGATCACGTTAAATTAATCTTGAGCAGTGAGTTGTCGCGTTTTAACAGGAGATGAATCGTTCTTTTGAGCAATAGCAGTAAAAATAGCATTGAGTTGTTTTTGTGCAGCATCCCTTCCCGCTTGGATCGTGATTTCACGATTTTTCACATCGAAAATATGCGCTTTTTCTTTTAACTCAGGTTGAATGATCACATCTGCATATTGCAATTCTTCTCTGGCTAGATGATTTTGCATAATATTAATATTTTGATTAAACAACCCCCATACATTACTGGTTTCTGTGTGAATAGGCTGTGCCAAAATATCAACTGCAATTATAATATCTGCACCTAAATCATGCGCTACTTCCACAGGTACAGGACTCACCAAGCCGCCATCTACATATTCATCTTCACCAATTTTTGTGGGAACAAACATGCTCGGAATAGAGACCGAAGCACGTACGGCCTGTCCAGTATTCCCATAGTTAAAGACCACTTTTTTGCCTTCTTTTAATTGCGTTGCCACCACATACATGGGCGTTTTCAGCTTTTCTAGAGGGGTATTATTCACTTGTTCATTGACATAGTTTTCTACTTTTTTACCGTCAAAGAAACCTTTTAAATCAATTTTTACATCTCGTACATCATTGGCTTTCATATTTAAAGCAATATCACGCAATTCGTTTGCTGTTTTACCGCTGGCGTAAATGGAACCCACAATACTGCCTGCACTGGTTCCCACAATAAAATCAGGATGAATACCGTGTTGTTCTAAGACTTGAATGACACCGATATGAGCATAACCACGTGCTCCACCACTTCCGAGCACCAAAGCAACAATGGGACGTTTTTCTTGTTTTTTTAATTTTTTAAAGTCCAAACGATCTGTATGCACTTGAGCTTCAGCTAAGGTAGATTCAGATAAACTGACCGATCCCTTAGTAATACTGGACTGCGGAATACTTTGACACCCTGCTAAAATAAATAGAGTACAAGCAATAAAGCTATATTTCATACATATCATCGACTATAAAAAATTAAGTATGCCTTTTAAGCGTTGCTTAGTGTATGCGCAATTTTAAAACAAAAATGTAGTGTTTCGTTAAACCGTCATCTCAAAATATTACACTTTAAACCGTTCACCTTCACTAAAAGCAACCATGCCTATACTTTATTATCACACCATTTTTTTTACGTTTTTAAAACTCGGTTGCCTGTCATTTGGTGGTCCTGCTGCACATTTGGTATTTTTTCATCAAACTTGTGTGAAACAATTAAACTGGTTAGATGATGCTGAATACGCTCAACTGGTCGCATTGGCACAAATATTACCTGGACCGACCAGCAGTCAAGTCGGGCTGGCTATCGGTTATGTCAAAAAAGGCTATTACGGCGCTGTTCTGGCATGGTTAGGTTTTACCTTACCTTCTGCCATACTCATGACCTTAATTGCCGTTTTAGGTCAATCATTTTTTCCATTCATATCTTCAGCATTTTTTCACAATATTCAATTGGTTGTATTAGCAGTGGTCATTTGGGCGTTTTGGCAAATGTTACGTAGTTTTTGTACGCAACTGTGGCAATACATCTTGATGTTGAGTTGTACCTTGCTACTTTACACCCTCGACTTAGCCATCAATCAAATTCTCATCATTTCTATCGCAGCGCTCGTGGGAATAGGCTTTAACCGGTTTTCTCCGCTTGTTCAGGGGAAAAAATCTGTTGATCAGGCTTTCATCAGCCAAGTTTCTTTGACCCAAAAAATGAATGCTTTCTTTTGGCTGCTTCTGTTTATTTTGCCATTTTGTCTATTTCAATTTTTCGCTACTTTTCAGGCTGTGACATTTTTTGAAAGTTTTTATCGCACCGCTTCTCTAGTGTTTGGCGGGGGGCATATTATTTTACCTTTTTTACATCAGGATTTTGTCACCAGCAATTTAGTTTCAGCGGAAAAGTTTGATTTAGGCTATGCTTTTGCTCAACTTATGCCTGGTCCGTTATTTAGTTTTGCAAGTTATATAGGCGCTTTAATTCCCATTACTGATTATCCCGTATTGAATGCTGGAATTGCGACGATCAGTATTTTTCTGCCCTCTTTTTTTCTTATTTTTGCAACCTTACCTTATTGGTCATGGTGGATGAATCAGACCGATATTCGTCATGCTGTTATCGGTATTAATGCAGGCGTCGTCAGTCTACTTCTTTACTTGCTCATTGAAATGGCTACAGATTCGATTATTCATTTTACCGATTTCATTTTTGTCACTGTGGTGGTTGGATTATTGAAAACACAACTGCCTGTTTGGCTCAGTTTAGTGGGTAGTGTTTTTGTCTATCAGATTATATTTTTTCTTTTAACATGAAGATAAATTACGATTTCATGCAGTCATGAATCTATTGATTTAAAGCGATACAAACAGTGTTTTTTACTGGCCCAATAACAGCTCAATCTAAAATAAAAAATGCCAGTCAATTCAGCAATTGACTGGCATTTGAATCAATTCATTTTTTAGAATCAATCGATTAACCAAAGAATTGTAAAATGCCTTGAATCACCACGACATTCACCAAATCAATGAAAAATGCACCCACCAAAGGTACAATTAAAAATGCTTTATGAGATGGACCGTACATATTGGTAATCGCTTGCATATTCGCAATCGCATTTGGCGTTGCCCCCATTCCGAAACCACATAATCCAGATGCCAATACAGCAGAATCATAGTTTTTGCCCATCACTCGGAATGAAACATAAACAGCAAAAAGCCACATCGCAATCGATTGCGCAATCAGAAGAATAATCATCGGAATCGCCAAATCTGACAATTGCCATAATTTAAGTGACACCAAAGCCATCGCTAAATACAAAGCCAATGCAGTATTGCCAAAAACATCAATTGAACGATCAAAAATTTCGCGTTTAAAAATGCTTTCAACCACATTACGGAGCAAAATACCGCCTGCCAATGCCCATACAAAAGTAGGCAACTCAAATGCAGTCCCGATGGTTAAGTTTTTCAAAATTTCTGCAAAAGCCAAAGCAAAAGCAAACATTCCCAAAGTCACAACAGCATTGTCAGCAGTAATCAGACGAACTTTGTGTGGTGCTTCAAATGCATACTCTTGATCAGATAAGGGAGCTGCATCTTTTTCCTTACGCACTTCTGAATTTAAAGGCATCGCCAGTTGATGCTTTTTAATTAGATAACGTGCCAAAGGCCCACCCATCAATCCGCCTAAAACCATACCAAAGGTTGCACTGGCAATCCCCATCGGTAATGCACCTTCAACCGCATATTTGGTTTCAAAAATTGGCCCCCAAGCACCTGCTGTACCTAATCCACCAATTAAAGCAATAGAGCCTGCAATTACACCCATTAATGGATCAAGACCAACGGCACTTGCAACCACCATACCTACGCCATTTTGCACAATCACAAAAACAGAAATAGCCAGTAAGAAAATCAATAATGGTTTGCCACCTTCTCTTAATTTGGCAAAGTTGGCACTTAAACCAATCGAAGCAAAAAACATGAGCATGAATGTATCTTGCATCGCTTTATTGACTGAAATGGTGTAACCCGCAAAATGGTGAAATAAATAAAAAATAATCGCACCGACTAAACCACCAGCCACAGGTTCAGGAATATTATATTTGGTCAGAAATGGAATGTATTTATTTAAAATACGTCCCATGTAGAGCACCAACACAGCAAGCATTAAACTGAATGTTGGATTTAAAATGTAATCCATAAATTTTCCCTAAGCGCACAAAATTATAGTTTTTTATACGCTATCCATATAAATGTTAACTTAGCTTTTATAAAGAATAAGAAGATTTGAACTGTAGCCAAATCTCACAAAAGTGCTTCTTTATAAAAATATTACCGACCAAGCCAAGTTAAAATTCAGAACTTACATCAATTTGATTGAAATCATCAAATGCTGAGAAACGAGGTACACTGATTTAAACAGACCATCGAATCGTTCATTTCCGCCCTCAGTGTCAGCATTTCATTTTTCTTGCACTCTTAGCCTTAAAATCATTTAGATTAATATCTTTGCAGCAAGACTGAAGTATTCATCTAGACAATTGAATGACTCTTTTTAAAGAATCAAGATGATTAAAAGTGCGACATTATGCATTTATTTTAAGGAAATTTTTTATTTTTTTACACTTTTAACGATCATTTGAAATTATAGTTTTTTGATTTTGATTTATAAAATAAATATTTAGAATAAACAATCACTAAGACAAATATTTAAAACAAAAAAAGAGGTGAATAAATCACCTCTTTGATTTTCGTTTTTAAATTAGAAACTATATTTTGCCATCAAACCAATACGATTATCTTTATAACTTTGGCCTGCAAATGTTTCACGCTTACCATTAATATATTCTACACCCAAGTCAATTGGAGCAACAGGTGTGTAAATAAAGTTAATCCAAGCCTGTTGTACGGTCTCATTTGCGGTATCGTTCAGCTGAGCATAGTCCGTGCCATCATCGGCAAATAACGCACCGTATGCGAGTGTCGAACGTAAAGTAGGCGAAAATTTATAAGTTGCACCGACTTGTAAAGCAGTCACTTCATTCTGCTCAATATTATTATTTACATCTACCTCATAAGCATCATTGGCACTGGTTCCATATAAGTAGTTATTGTTGCCTTTTACATGAGAAACATCTGCCGATACTTTTAATACATCAGACATTTTATAGTTTGCACCTAGTGCAACACCATAGCCAAATTCATCATCATTGGCTGTATCTGATTTATAATTTTCTACCAAAGCACGTGCAGAAACCGAGCCTAGACCACCCGCAAAGCCTTGCGTTAATTTTGCTGTCAAATTTGGAATACGGTATTTAATTCCGTCGCCAGCACTATTTCCTTCTTCAGCCGCAAGGAATAATTGAGTCTCAGGCGCTAACTTCATTCCATAACGTACTTGCGGAATACGTGCAGTACCACCGCCCACGTTTGTCCCAAAATCGATCATTTCTGGTGCATGATTTGATAAGAAGTTAGACGTGGTTTGACCAAATAACCAATCGTTGTAGGTTAAATAAGCATGACGAATACGAAGCGCTTCATTGGTTCCAGCAAAATCTACTTCAATTTTACCGCCAACTTTGCCAGTTTCAACAGGAGTACTGAAATCTAAACCTAAACGTGTCGTTTTTGCCGTTGCACGTAATTTATCATTTACTAATTTAGGATCACTACTAGAAGGACCACCTACTTTACTTACGGAGTTAAAGTCATCATCTGCACCTTCAATAATATAGTTGGCATCACCACGTACATAGCCGTATATGTTTACACTTGCGCCTGCTTTACTTTTTAAACCTGTGAATGAAGTCTCAGATTTAGTTACTGGAGCAGCGGCCAATTGTACAGGTTGAGCCTGAACTTGCGCAATTTGGGTTTGCTGTTGCTGCTGAACTTGATGCTGCTGTTGCATTAAGGATTTTAATGCTTCTACTTCTTTGCGTAGTTCTTGAATTTGTTGTTGTTCAGTTTTACCTGCATGCGCTGTGCTCACCATAACCGCAGTGATTGCCAGTGCTAAACCTTTAACCATAAATTTACCGTTGAGTAAGCGACTCATTTTAATCTCCAATTTAATTATTCCGCATCCGTGCATCTATGATCTTAAAACTTAAAAATAAATAGGCAGTTCACTCTTTATTTTAAGTCTCAAAAATCATGCAAATTATGCTTACCAATACAGTGAAAAGCCTAAAATATTTAAAAAAATACAACACATGTAAACTATATGCTGTCATGCATACAGCAAGTTATATGCCATATTAAAATCAATTTTATCGAACAAAAACTAAAGAATAATTCTTTTTTTAGATTGATATCTAAAATATAGTCAATGTATTCTTAAAGTTAATGTAGATTTACATAAAGTCTGAGAAAGTGCTATTCGACGAATGTATATAATCGAAAAGGCTAAAAAATATCATTTCAAAAGGAATTTTCATGAATTTGGATCAAGTTCGCTACGTAGATGATGCGATTACATCGCGCCATTCAGTTCGCGCTTTTTTAGATAAAGCTGTGGACGTGCAAACCATTAAAGATATTTTGAATGTCTCCTGTCGTGCACCATCTGGTACCAATACACAGCCTTGGAAAGTGTATGTGGTGACGGGCAAAAAACGCGATAAAATGATCGAACGGGTTTGTAAAGTACAGAATGAAATATTCAGACAGCCTGAACTTGCTGAACAATATCAAGAAACTTTTGCTTATTATCCCGAAAAATGGATTTCTCCGTTTATTGAACGCCGTCGTGAAAATGGCTGGGGTTTATACGGTTTATTGAATATCCAAAAAGGCGACAAAGAAAAAATGGCGCGTCAGCATTTACGTAATTACGAATTATTTGATGCACCTGTGGCTTTATATTTCACTGTCAATAAAGGCATGGGGATTGGAGCCAAGATGGATATTTCAATGATGCTGCAAAATGTTATGGTCGCGGCAAAAGCCCGTGGCTTAGATACTTGCCCTCAAGCGGCATGGAACCATTTTCATCAAGTCGTACTGGATGAGCTAGGTGCACCTGAAGATGAAGAATTGGTGTGTACCATTGCCCTGGGTTATGCCGATCCGAACGATATTATCAATACGTTTATTACCCCTCGCCTTGCGGTTGAAGAATTCACTGTGTTTCTAGACGCATAAATGCCTTTATAAAAAAAAGAGACCTGAATCAGGTCTCTTTTTTATGAATTCAATTCAAATCATGACTCTGTTGCTAAGCTTGATGTTAATTTCAGAATGCAAAGTATAGTAATTCCAACAAAAATCAACATCAAGATCCCCATATTTAAAAGTGAATTCCAGACTAGAAAATTCAAAATTACTCCACCCAGCAAACCACAAGCAAACTGCATACTGCCCATAATTGCACTGGCTGTTCCTGCTCGTGCCCCTTGCTGAGACATGGCTAAAGCCATGGCATTTGGTCCAGTAAAACCAATACCAGACACCGCTAAAAACATACCAAGCATGATAATCCATAAGCCAATATCATGCATAAAACCAGTAATCAATAAAATTAATGCACCCAAGAGTTGTAATACAGCGCCCATTTTCAAACGTGTAAATACATGAAACTTATAAGCCAATTTTTTATTGAGGGTCGAGAACAACATAATCCCAAAGGCATTTAAGCCAAAAGCATAGGCAAATTGCTGTTGATTTAGACCAAAGTCATCCATTAGTACAGAAGCTGATGCACTGATATAACAGAATAAAACCCCGCCAGAAAAACAGCCCGCCAACATCGGCCATCTAAAACTGCCATCTTTAATAATGACACTATATAAATTTAAGATTTGTTTCAGGTTTAATTTTAAACGGCGTTCTGGTGCCAAGCTTTCCTTAAAGAAAAAGTGAACACACAGCAAACATACTAACCCCATCAGCATGAGACAGACAAACACCGCATGCCAAGTAAAGAATTTCAGTATTATCGCTCCTAAACTGGGGGCAATAATGGGTGCAATTCCCATGACAATCATCATACTGGCGAATGCTTGTGCAGAAGCCTGCATATCTAAACGATCACGAATGGCTGCCCGCGCAATCACAACCCCGACGCAGCCGCCCACTGCCTGTAAAATACGTGCTGCAATTAAACTCCACTCATTTGTAGCGAAAATACACAGTGCACTTGCTACAATATAGAGCGTTAAGCCAAAATATAAGGGTTTTTTTCGACCAATTCGATCACTGAGCGGTCCATAAAATAATTGTCCCAGAGCTAAGCCCAAAAAGTATGCTGGCAAAGTATTGGCAACCATTTGTGTAGTTACCCCAAAATCCTGAGCCATTTGCGGCAAGGCGGGTAAATACATATCAATCGACAACGGACCTAAAGAGGTCAGTAATGCCAACAGCATAATCCATGCTGTAGAATATTGTGGAGTAGCGGGTTGTGCAGACATATAATTACTTAATTTTTAAATCAGAGTTTTAAAGACTAGCTTACACTGTACATCGTATTATTTCTAAGAATTGAATGTGAAAAATCACATAATTTCACTTCAAGCGACATCGATCACTTTGGGGTAAGGACATAACTTGAAATCTTGGCTCACACGTATTAAGCAAACCACTTACAACACCACCTTCATGTACAACATACGGATGGTGATTGCATTTTCAGGTACCGCTTTTGTTCCCTATTTTATGGGGCATCAAATTGCAACGATTCCACTGACTCTTGGCGTTGTAGCAGCAGGTTTAAGTGATATTGACGACCGTTTTTCGGTTCGTATTATGAACCTGATTTATACCTATATTGGTTTTTTCATTACTGCTGTTTCGGTTTATCTTTTATTTCCTTATCCCATTTTATTTGCTCTAGGGCTGATTGTCTCCTGTATCGGCTGGATACTCCTCGGTTCACTGGGTCGACGTTATGCCACTATTTCCTATGGATGCCTGGTTATTTCGGTTTACTCCATGTTAGGCGTTGGACTATTCGATCATTGGTATACACAAGCACTTCTTTTGGTCATCGGTGCTGCTTGGTATGGTTTAATTTCGACCATTAGTTTTTTATTATTTCCTGTTCGCCAAGTTCAAGATAAATTATCGCAATGCTATTCCTCATTAGCAGACTTCCTGTTTGCTAAATCTAACTTGTTTGATGTTGATATGACGCCTAGCAGTTATCAACACACCATGATTGAATTGTCTTTGGAAAATGGCAAATTGGTGGGTATTTTCAATGAAATGAAAACTGCGCTTTTAACCCGTCTCAAAGGAGACCGAGGACAAAAAGATACTCGTCGTAGCCTGCAATATTATTTTGTGGCTCAAGACATTCATGAACGTGCAGATTCCGCCCATATTGATTATCAAAAACTGGTTAAAATTTTCGAACACAGTGATATTTTATTTCGCTTTCAGCGTGTTTTATCGATTCAGGCCAAAGCATGTAAAGATTTGAGTTATAGCATTTTACACCGCGAAACCTACCAACATAACACGCGCTTTAAGCATACTTTTGCCAATCTAAAACTGTCATTAGAGAAATTACGTGCAGAACAATACTATGATCAAGTTTCCGTCAATGCACTTTTCGCTTTATATCAAAATTTAAAATCGATTGATGCTCAACTGCGTAATGTTGAAACGGAACGACATATCAAATTCGATAAGACCAAACATATTGAAAATCAACTGAAAGATGATGATTTAAAAGGCTGGGATGATATTGTCATTCGAATAAAACAGCATTTGACCCCAGAATCGGTGTTATTTCGTCATGCTGTACGAGTGTCCATTGTTTTGCTGATTGGTTATGTGTTTGTTCAAGTCAGCAATATTGAATATGGTTACTGGGTATTACTAACAGCGCTTTTTGTGAGCCAGCCTAATTTTAATGCCACTAAACGACGTTTGCGCTTACGTATTGTCGGTACACTGATCGGTATTATTTTAGGTTATACCATCTTGTACTTTGTTCCATCTATTGAAGGACAATTATTGGTTCTCATTTTAAGTGGGGTGCTGTTCTTTGAATTACGCAGTAAACAATATGCACAAGCTACTGCTTTTGTTACCATTTTAGCGCTGATTAATTTTAATCTCGATGGTGTAGGTTTTGCAGCGGCTTTGCCTAGAATGATAGACACCTTAATTGGTTGTGCACTGGCATGGTTTGGTGTGAGTTTCATTTTTCCGGACTGGAAGTTCCGTCGTCTGTCTCGTACCATCAATCGTTCTCTGACCGCGCAATGTAATTATTTGGCAGAAGTAACCGAGCAATATAAATTTGGTCGCAATAATGGTTTGAAATATCGTGTGGTTCGTCGTGCTGCACATAATAATGATGCTGAACTCGCTTCCCTAATTTCAACCTTGGCCACAGAACCTGATTTTGATCCGACTCAAAAAAGTTTAGCATTCGAATTCTTATGTTTAAATCATACCCTGCTCAGCTACATTGCTGCTTTGGGTGCGCATCGTGAAAAATTAAAAGATCAGGAAGTCCTTCAATTGTTAGAACTGGGTTTAGACAATATTCAAGGCTCATTACTCAAAGATGAAATGCCCGATCTTAATATTCAAAATATGCTCAGTACCATTCGTCAACGTCTTGCCCACAATGATGAAGAGGATCAAAGTGCTTTGATCGTTTTACAACAGCTTTCTCTCATGTTTAGTATCTTGAAACAGCTCAGTCGCTTAAAACAAAGTCTAAGTCATGACCGTGATGAAAAATCTACTGAATTGGCTTCATTATAAATAGGATGATTTTGGAACAATATACTCACTGAATGATGATAAATAATGCTAAACTTTTTAAAGTTCTAAATTTGTTATTTTGATTATGACCGCGAAAAATTTATACGCTTATACCCTTCAGCCTGTGAACTATGAAATTTCAGAGGCTGAACAACGTCAAGCTCAACTTGCCATATGGCGCAGTACCAATAAAATTAGCACTAAATCATGGATTATTATGGCCGTGATCGCTGTTTTATCGATTGTCGGTATTGTTTTACTGAAAAACTATTCAACCATTTTTTGCTGGGTCGCTTTGGTCGCTGTTGTGGCGTACATTTTAGTGCGCAAGTTCGGTTTAGAGTGGTATGTAAAACGTAAAATGAATGAATTTCCAGTTCAGGAAATTAAAGGCATTCGTTTAGGCATACAACCGCATGGCATCGTGATGCGCCAACAAATGGGTGCACAACAAGGTGTCGGTGCGATTGGCTGGAAAGACATTTATGAATGGTATGACACGCCTGACTTTATGCTGGTCAACTTCAAAGTAAAAGGTCAACAAGGCGCTTACGTTCTACCAAAACGTTTAAATTCAAAGAATTTTTCGTTTAATACTATTCGTAAACATTTGATCGAAAGCGTGGGCCCAGCGAACAAGATTTAATGGGTTAAGTGAACCCTCTAAAAAAACCTCCACAATTGTGGAGGCTTTTTAATGAAAGAATACAAATGATAATGAGAATAAATATTACCTTCAAAATCCATATTATCTTCTTAAAGTTCAGTTATAATTCGTGCTAATTATGTTCATCTTTCGTATCTTTGACTGCCATGTTAAAAAAAATATTTTTTCAGATTCATTGGTTTCTTGGCATTACAGCGGGCTTAATTCTTTCGATTATGGGCGTGACTGGCGCCATCTATTCGTATGAACAGCCTATTCAGAAATGGTTAAATCCAGACAGCTATTATGTACAAGTCGAAAATCGTGCCAAACTGACTCCTTCACAGCTTTATCAGCACTTTCAAATCACTGACCCACAAATAAAAATTAATAGTATAACCATTGTCAAAGACCCGGCCTCCTCTTCTAGCATCAATATTGTTAAAGAAGGTGCTCGTAGGGGTTACAACATGATGGTCAATCCTTATTCAGCCGAAGTCTTACCTGAAATTAAAGGCAAAGAATTCTTTGCTTTTATTCAACAGTTACATCGTAATTTAACAGTTGGACCCGTCGGTAAACAGATTACTGGTGCTTGTGCGCTGATCCTGATTCTTTTTGTACTCAGTGGTTTATACTTACGCTGGCCTAAAAAACACTCCTTAAAACAATGGTTCATGCTTAAGCCTAAACTTAAAGGGCGTAATTTTCTTTGGGATTTACATGCAGTTGTTGGAACATGGGTGGTTATTTTCTACTTAGTCCTGGCTTGTACTGGCTTGTACTGGTCTTATGACTGGTGGCGAAATGGCATGTTTAAAGTGATGGGAGTAGAACGCCCGCAACCTGAAATGCAAGAAGGCAAATCACGCGGTCAAAATGCAGAAGGTCAAAAACCTGAACAGACCCGTCAACGCCTTGAAAAACCTGAACATGAAGCCCAACACTCTGCATCAAATCCAGTCCGAACCTCAGAAAATAATCCTAATCGTGGTGAATCAGATTCCAACCAAAGAAATGAGAAAAAGGGTTTATCCGTAGAACAAATCAATTTGGCATTGTCCCAAACATGGACTGGTTTTAATGCTCAAGTTGGTCGTGATTATTCGACCCTGACCGTAAATTTACCCAAAAAACCAGATGGTAAAATTGAATTAAACTTTGTAGATGCTATTCCACAGCATGAACGAGCACGTAATAAAGCCATTTTCAATTATAAAACATCAACCATTGAAAAAATGGAATTGTATGAAGATCAAAAGTTAAACGAAAAGATCATGAGCAGCATGCTGCCGGTTCACCGCGGCAGTTTCTTTGGTCCTGTTTATCAATTCTTGGCCATGCTGGCTTCAATGGTCATGCCTTTATTCTTTGTCACAGGATGGATGCTTTATCTTAAACGGCGTAAACAAAAGAAATTAACTGAACAAGCTCGCCTTGCTGCGACAGCCGTAAAAATTGATCCAAATGCAAAACCGTGGTTGATTACTTACGCAACCCAAACAGGTACTGCTGAACAATTAGCATGGCGGACTGCCACCAGTTTGCAAGAAGCTCATCAACCTGTAACGGTGAAGTCCTTACAACACTTGAATTTGGATGAAGTTAAAAGTTTTGAACAAATTTTATTTGTGGTCAGTACCTATGGAACTGGTGAAGCACCTGATTTAGCCTCAAGTTTCACCAAGAAAAATCTTTCCCAACAGATGGATTTAAAACATCTCCATTATGCTGTTTTAGCTTTAGGTTCACGCGAATATCCAGAAACATTTTGTAGTTTTGGACATGAGCTAGACCGTTGGTTAAATGCAAATGGTGCACAACCATTATTTGGATTGATTGAAGTAGATAATGCCAACAATGAACACATTCAGGCTTGGAATAGCGCTTTAGCAAAAGTCACAAAACTTGAGCTGCAAGCCATGAATATTGAAAAAACCTTTGATTTATGGACGCTTAAACAACGCCATATCCTCAATCCAAATAGTTTGGGTGCGCCTGCATTTAATATTGAATTACAGCCTAAACATGAGGTTCATTGGCAAGCAGGTGATATTGCAGAAATTCAACCTGGCAATAGTGCTGAACGTATTGCAGACTTTATGCAAAAGCATCAAATTTCCGCCCATACTCCTGTCGATTCCTTACAAATCTCGATTGAGCAAGCACTTTGCAATAAAGATTTGACTCTCGACGTTGAACCTTTTGCCAATATGGAACATTTACTTGAACAGCTTAGTCCATTGCCATCTCGTGAATATTCAATTGCCAGTATTCCGTCTCAGCAGGTATTGCGTTTGGTGGTGCGCCAGCAATCAGATCATCAAGGTCAACTCGGTTTGGGATCTGGATGGCTAACACAACATACAGCATTAAATAGTGAAATTGGATTGCGTATTCGCACCAATGAATCTTTCCATCTTATTGATGACAATCGTCCAATTATTTGTATTGGAAATGGTACTGGCATTGCTGGCTTAATGAGCTTATTACATGCTCGTACTCGACAAAACTATACACAAAACTGGCTTATTTTCGGTGAACGCCAGCGCGAGTATGATTTCTTCTATCAAAGTACTATTGAAGCATGGCAAACGACAGGCATGTTACAACGCTTGGATTTGGCTTTCTCGCGTGATCAGACAGAAAAAGTGTATGTTCATCATCTTCTACGTGAGCAAGCCCAGATGCTTCAATCGTGGATCGATAAAGATGCCGTTATCTATATTTGTGGCAGTATTAATGGGATGGCCAGTGATGTAGATCAAGCATTGATTGATATTTTAGGTGAATCTAAACTTGATCTGCTTCGTCAGGAAGGGCGTTATCGTCGTGATGTTTACTAAAAAAGATTAATCTAAGCCTATTTCAGCCAAACATAAAAAATCGAGTCCCCAGACTCGATTTTTTATCAGTAAACATTTTTAATTCGTTTAAACTAAATCGACTATTTTCTCAGAAACCGCATATGTCTAACCGCCTAAAACGTTCTCTTAGTTTCATCTTAGGTGGTTTGTTGGCACTTGATGGCCTATATCTCATCTCTCAGAATAAAGTCCATTTAGGTATTATTCTCCCTGTTATTATTGGAATGGGCTTAATTTTTTATGCTTTGGCATTTGATTGGATTCAAAGCTGTATTCAGATAAATAAATTTAGGCAGAAAATATGGTCTGGGTTATGGACTGCTTTCTTTCTCTGGCTCAGTAGTATTTTAATATTTTTTATTTACTTATCTTCTACTCTTAATCACCACCTTATCGCACCCCCAAGTGCCGCAGTGATTGTACTCGGAAGTGGCATAGAAAATGGCCAACCTTCTCTCACCCTCAAACACCGTCTAGATGTGAGTGCAGCTTATGCTAAACAGCATCCTCAGACCCTACTTATTATGACGGGTGGATTAGGCTTTCAGCAAAATATCAGCGAAGCTGAAGTGATGTCTCAATATCTACAGAAGCAACATCAAATTGATCAATCTCGTATTTTACTTGAAGATAAAAGTACCAGCACAGAACAAAATCTAAAAAATAGCCAAAGCTTGCTTGCAGCACATCAAATTGCTCTACGTGAACCAATCGCAATTGCAACCAGCGATTTCCACATCTTACGTGCAAAAGCAATTGCTAAACGACAAGGCTATCAACAAATCATTGGCTTGAGTGCAACCACACCGTTATATATTCGTTATAACTCATGGTTAAGAGAATACTTTGCTTTTATCAGCGGATGGATGCTCAACGAATATTAAGTATTTAGACAATCTCTTAAAAATTAAAGAAACTAATTTAAGCGAATACTGCGTGGTAAAGGTAAATGAGTTTCTTTAAATAATTCAGGTTTCTGTCGATAAAGTTGATATAAATAATTTTTGATGTCTAATAACAATTTTTCAGGTGCAACCAAAATATTCTGCCCTTCTGGTGTTAAATCTAGTGACACTGAGGTGCTTTCTTTGCGCAAAAAAGGAATGACTTTATCAACAAAATCTTTGAGTGAAATATTCTGAAGTTGATAATGATGCCAATGGTCTTTAATTAATAATTTTGCCAAACTTTTATTTTGCCAAATCGCAAATGCTCGCTGTCCTGTTGGAGTTGCACATAAAGCCCACCCTTCATCAAACAATGCAATCACGGAATTTTGAGCAACAATATTTTCAATAAATTGTTTATAAATATCTTGAGGATTATATGCAGGATGCAGCGTTTTGGAGGCAGCTTTACGTTGATAAGGATTTCTCATAGTATGCAATATTTAAAATTATTATTGATGCAGATTCTATGAAAAAAACAGATATTGAGCAAGGAGAATATATGGTGGGCGCTGACGGGATCGAACCGCCGACATTCTGCTTGTAAGGCAGACGCTCTACCAACTGAGCTAAGCGCCCCTAAAATTAAAAAATAACAGGGTTACTTTTATGATGCTAGACAAATGCAATGTGTAGTCTTTTGATAAGCATTTTTTATATAAGATATTGAAAAATGGCGCAGCGGACGGGACTCGAACCCGCGACCCTCGGCGTGACAGGCCGATATTCTAACCAACTGAACTACCGCTGCGTTTCAAACTTATTGACTAAGTTTTATATCCGAAGATATGGTGGGCGCTGACGGGATCGAACCGCCGACATTCTGCTTGTAAGGCAGACGCTCTACCAACTGAGCTAAGCGCCCTTAAAGGGTTTAACATTTCGATTTAAAATGGCGCAGCGGACGGGACTCGAACCCGCGACCCTCGGCGTGACAGGCCGATATTCTAACCAACTGAACTACCGCTGCATCACAAAAATCTGGTGGGCGCTGACGGGATCGAACCGCCGACATTCTGCTTGTAAGGCAGACGCTCTACCAACTGAGCTAAGCGCCCTTAAAAGGTCTATCATGTAAATGGCGCAGCGGACGGGACTCGAACCCGCGACCCTCGGCGTGACAGGCCGATATTCTAACCAACTGAACTACCGCTGCACTTACATAATATCGCTATTAAAGTACAAACAATGTATTAAGAACTAAAGTGGCGCAGCGGACGGGACTCGAACCCGCGACCCTCGGCGTGACAGGCCGATATTCTAACCAACTGAACTACCGCTGCACTAAAGTACTTAACGTAAAGGCTTGGTGGGCGCTGACGGGATCGAACCGCCGACATTCTGCTTGTAAGGCAGACGCTCTACCAACTGAGCTAAGCGCCCTTCACGACTTCATCGTTTGTGTCGTGCATTATAGAGAATCTATGCAGCCTGTCAAACGCTTTTCGGCCTGTTTTCATTTTTTTATGTTTGAGTGATTAAAAAATAGGTTATTCGCTATAAAAACAAACATTTTCTATAATTTTTTGCCTATTTTATCTAAAAGTAAATTTAAACCAATCCATTTTTTCTAAAAAAATAAACATAATCAACATTTATAAATCACGACTTACCCATACTTTTATAAAATCTGATTTGTTTACATTAATTTTTATGATGATTTTTTCAGCTTTAGGCTATTTTCTGAAATATACACCAAAGCATCTTCAGAAATAAGATCAAATACTTCTAACACATCTTCATTACGCATCCGAATACAGCCATGTGATAATGGAATGCCCATTGGTTCTGTATCGGGTGTGCCATGAATATAAATATAGCGTTTAAACGTATCGCAACCTTCCCCCTGATTAAAGTTTTCTTCCAAACCTTTCAACCACAAAATTCGCGATAAGATCCAATCTCGTTCAGGAAATTGTGAAGCTAAAGCTGCGTTATACACTTCTCCAGTCGCTTGACGTGCAATAAAAACTGCATTTTGAGGCGCATGATGACCAAATTTAAGTGCAACGGTATGCCAGCCTCGTGGCGTTTTACCTGAATCTTGTTGTTCGCCTATTCCATTTTTACCCGAAGAAATTACATATTTTTTTTCAAGTTTAGGCAAACTTAAAGTTTGCTCTGCCAAATCAATCCAGATATCTGCGTGTTCTAAAGAATATGACATGTGCTGATTACTCTATTTCTTTAATCGGTAAAGCTGAAGGCTCAGGACGTAACCACAGCCAAATCGCAACACTCAGCATGATTAAATCGGTAAAAATCTTGACCCAGATCGGTGCATTGGTCAACAGCATCACTACCGCGCTGATCAACATCATCATGCTAGCTAACCATTTTGCTTTACGCGGTACAGTACCGTTTTCACGCCATGATCTTAAAGTTGTACCATATTTTGGATGATTCAACAGCCAAGCATCCATCTGAGGCCAACCTTTAGACGCCGCCCATGCAGCCAATATTAAAAAAACTGTGGTCGGCATCCCAGGTAAAATCGCTCCGATAAAGCCTAGAATGATAAAAATCACCACTAAACTTCGCCAAAACAATATTTTCATTGCACAGTCGCCTTCCTACTAATTGCGTTAGTATAAAGTGTTTTTACACATTATCCGCTGGAATTGTGCACTTTTAATTTAACGCTAGGTGTTGTTATGTTCGCCTCTCAGCCCGCTTTTTATTGTGATGAACCTTGGCTCGAATTTAATCACTTGCTGGTTCGTCAATTGGCTTTTTGCATTTTTAGCCCGAATATTTTAGCTTCGATTCCAATAGAACTTACTGTCAAACATTCCTTTAATTTACATAACAATGAGATTTGGAATACACATTTTCAAAATTATCATTCTAGATTATTGTTTTTAGACCAGCATCCACAAGCCCTTGAGCTTTTTGTACAACAGCTTAAAAGCACGCGTTTGGGCTTACGTTTTGAAATGCTGCTTTGGTTTTGGTTACTTGATCAGGATTATCATCCCTATCAATTAATCGGTCATAGTATTCAAAAAATAGCAGGTGCAAAAACTTTAGGTGAACTGGATTTTGTCTTATTTAATCAGAATACTCAGCAAGTTGAACACTGGGAAGTTGCTTTAAAATATTATTTGGCCGAACGCGACTCTTCTCTAAGGTATTGGTATGGTTTGAACAGAAGTGATACTTTATTGCGTAAACTTAATCACTTTAGTCAAAAACAATTTCAATTTGAAGATGCCTTAGACCATAGAATTGAACAACGCTATGTCGTATTAAAGGGTCAACTCTATGTACCGCTTAATTTCTCAAATGACACGCCAGAATGGGTGAATCTTGAGCGTCGTCTAGGATGTTGGGGCAGTGTTATCCCACATAAAAATGATGGATTTTATCGATTACAGCGGCTTGAATGGATTTGTCCAGCTCACTCTGTCAGCAGCCAAACAGCAGATTGGTGGACAAACGGATTATATCGGCAGAAAGATCAATCCAATTTCTATATGTTTAGATCAGCTCCACTACTTTCTTGCACTTCTGATGAATAAGTTTATCCAGAATACTGCTGTAATAACAATTAATTACTTTTCTACAATCAAAAACACATATTTTTTATGGAGCACATTAATTAACCTGAGATCACATCAAAATAAAGACTTTATATTTGGAGATGATGATGAAAAAAGTTCTAGCTGCTTCCCTTCTTATGGCTTTTGTTTTAACGGGTTGTAATACATTTAAAGGTGTGGGTAAAGATGTATCTAAAGCAGGTGACGCTGTAACCAATACTGCTGAAAAAACTTCGGATGAAATCCGTAGAAATTAATTCACTCGTTGATGAAAAAGCCTTATCTTTAGATAAGGTTTTTTTTATTTAAAACTCCCCTTATCTTCGTCATTCCCCTATTATATTGCCAAATTTTCGATTGATCTAGCCGATATGAACCACTCAGAAACTTTAGAGCTTAGTTTACAATTATTACGTCAACCTTCTGTCACACCAATCGATCATTGTTGCCAAAAAATTATGGCTGAACGATTAGAGAAAATTGGCTTTAATATTGAATCTATGCGTTTTGAAGATGTCGATAATTTATGGGCACGTAAAGGGATTGAACCACCCGTTTTATGTTTTGCGGGACATACCGATGTGGTTCCAACAGGCAGTTTAGAAGCATGGAATTCTGATCCATTTGTACCCGAAATTCGGGATGGTAAACTATATGGTCGTGGCAGTGCAGATATGAAAACTGCTTTGGCGGCGATGGTCGTTGCTTCTGAACGTTTCATAGCAAAGTATCCAAACCATAAAGGCTCTATTGCATTTTTGATTACTTCTGATGAAGAAGGTCCATCTATTAATGGCACAGTAAAAGTTGTTGAAGCGTTAGAAGCTCGCAATGAGAAAATGACGTGGTGTTTAGTGGGTGAACCATCAAGTACCCATCAACTTGGTGATATTATTAAAAATGGTCGACGTGGTTCATTGAATGCCAAAGTACTGGTAAAAGGAAAGCAAGGCCATGTAGCTTACCCTCATCTTGCGATTAATCCTATTCATACTGCCTCTAAAGCACTAGCTGAACTGTGTGATACCGTATGGGACAATGGTAACGAATACTTTCCTGCGACTACATTCCAAATTTCTAATATTGCTGCGGGTACAGGTGCGACCAATGTCGTACCCGGTACGATGGATTTGTTGTTTAACTTCCGTTACTCCACTGAAGTTACAGCAGAAGAGCTTAAATCACGCACTTTAAACATTCTGGACCGTCATCAAGTCAACTATGATATTGAGTGGACCTTGTCTGGTTTACCTTTCTTGACTCCCATAGGAGAATTAGTGAATGCTGCGAAAAATGCGATTCGTAATGTAACAGGAATCGAAACTGAACTTTCGACTTCTGGTGGTACTTCTGATGGCCGCTTTATTGCCCCGACTGGCGCACAAGTACTTGAACTCGGTGTTTTAAATGCCAGTATTCATCAAATTGATGAACATGTGAACGTAGCAGACTTAGAACCTCTTGCTGAAATTTATGAACAAATTTTAGAAGGCTTATTGGCCAATTAAATTGGATGTTAATCAAAAAAAGGAACTTAAATAAGTTCCTTTTTTTTTAATATAAATCGTGATTATGGGCATTCAATTAAAGCTTCAAAGTATTTTGAATGTTAACTAAATTGGGTATATGAAAGCTTTGATCTGCCATACGTACATATTGAAAAATGGTGGGATCATTTGCTGGACGTTCTTCATCAATTAATTCAGAAATACGCAGACGAATCGTTCTCGGCATTTCATTGCACATTAAAGCAAAACGCTGATTGATTTCATCACCTTCAATCACTAAAGCCACACCTGTTTTACGCTCTGGATCATTTACTGCATACACAGGCAGTTTCAATTCATGCCATTCTACATGCGGGACTTGAGTTGCACTATCGAGTGCAGATAACACAATATTCTGTGGTAGCAGCATCGCCTCTCGATCATGGCAATCTATAATGTAAGCATCAATAAATCCTGTCGATACAGTAATCAGATGATGCAACTCTTGTTGACTAATTTTTTCAACAGCAGCATTTGAAATCATATTTTGGCTCATTTGATTACCCCTGACTCATCTCTAACAAGTGTTCAACATGGCTGAGAAGTTCTGCCTCTTGGAAGGGCTTACCCATGTAATGTGAGACGCCTAGGCTAAATGCACGTTCACGATGTTTTTCACCTGTCCGGGAGGTAATCATGATAATAGGTAAATCCTTATGTATCTCATGATGTCGAACCAAATTGGTTACCTCGAAACCATCCATACGCGGCATTTCAATATCAAGCAACATCAAGTCAGGTTTTATACTTTCAAGCTGTTCTATTGCATCCACACCATCTTTGGCAGTTACAATATCGTAGCCCTGACGCTCCAGCAGACGAGAGGTTACCTTACGCACTGTCACGGAATCATCCACAATCATGATCAAGCGACGAGCATCATTATGACGCGATAATTCACGTTGTTCTACCGCATGTTTTAGTCGCTGCGTCGCTTGAATTTGACGTGCAATATTTTGACCATCTAAAATCAGACAAACCTGCCCATCACCCAAAATAGTTGCGCCTGCCACCACGCCTACGCTTGAGAACTGCTGCCCTATCGGCTTAACTACAATCTGTGCGCGTGAACCAATTAATTGATCCACCAATAATGCGATGGTTTGACCACTATTGCCTTTAATTAATAATACAGGCAATGAATGTGCAACATGGCTTAAGCGAGGTAGAGGTTGATTGGCGACAAACTCCGATAAATAGCGCAATTTATAACTGGTATTATCAATTTTAAAGAAATCTTCTTTACTATTAAAATAGTCTTCCAGTGCAGAAGGTGAAATCCGGACAATACGCTCAATTTGGGCCAAAGAAATCGCAAACTGTTGATCTCCCGCTTTAACCATTAAGGCATCACTCACCGATACGGTGGTCGGTACTCGAATCGTGAAAGTGGTTCCTTGACCTAATTCAGAGTCAACTGTGACATGACCACCTAAAGCTTTAATCTCACTTTGAACAACATCCAGTCCTACACCACGGCCAGAAATTTGTGTGACTTCTTTAGCGGTACTAAAACCTGGATGAAAAATAAATTGAAGAAGTTCTCGCTTATCCAACGACTGATCAGCTTCAATTAAACCTAAGTTTAAGGCTTTTTGTTGAATATTTTTTTCATCAATACCTTTACCATCATCACTAAAAGACACCAATACATCTGTGCCCTGACGGCTAATATTCAGTTCAATATGCCCAATTGCAGGTTTTTTAGTCTGAATGCGTTGCTCTGCATCCTCAATACCATGATCAATCGCATTACGTAACATATGTTCAAATGGTGTCACCAAACGCTCTAAAATCGTGCGATCCAGCTCACCTTCGGTGTTATTTACCACCAATTCCGTGGGACGATTTAACGTAGAGGAAGTCTGGCGTACAATGCGCTGTAGACGCGGTAATAAACGCGAGAAAGGCACCAGTCGAGTCCGCATCAGACTTTCTTGAATTTCTGCCTGAATACGTGATTGCTGCAATAACAATCCTTCAGTATCACGAATTTTTTCAGCCAAAGTGGTTTTAAAGTCGACCAAATCTGAGGCTGACTCAGCCAAAGATTTAGACAATTGATTGAGAGATGAATATTGATCCATCTCTAACGGATCAAAATCGATATAACGAGAGTTTTCTGAACCATGTTTTGCAATAATTTGTGACTCTAACTCACCTTCCATACGACGTAATTGGTCAGCTAAACGCTTCATCGCCAATTCCATTTCGTTTAAAGTATGACCTAGCTGACCCAAATCCATTTCAATACGGGATCGGTTAATCGCATTTTCGCCAGATAAATCAATCATCTTCTCTACCAAATCGGCAGAGATACGAATCATCTCGTTATTATTTTCTAATTGAGTACTTGAATCCCACTCGCCCAACATCGCAGGCGGTTCAGTGCCATCTCCTTGAACAAATTCAATGATTTTAGGCGCAGAAGTGTGATCAAATTTACTCACACGTGTTGGAATTTGTGCAGTAACATCCACAAATTCAATAGATTCTAAACTCAGCTTTAAACTGTCAAAATGACTATAGTCCTGATCGAAAATCGCTTTTCTCAACCAGATAAAGGTACTTTCCAATAAAGAATCGTAAGCATTTGAATTAAAATGATGGACTGCAAACTGCTCAAATGTCGTTTCTAACTGATACGAAATAACAGCGACGGGTTCATTTTCAACCATTCGTGCTCCACCTTTAATACTGTGGGCTGCACGTTGTAATTGTAGAAGTAAACTACGGTCGCTACGCTGCTCAAACCACTGTTTTAGCAACTGATCGGTAGAATCTAAAATTTCTTCTGCTTCTTCAAAGAATACTTCTTCCGCAATTGAACGGATACTTTCTTCGGGATCATGAGCAGCGTCAAGATGAGATGAAATATTTTCCTGAACTTTCTCTGGTTCAGTTAGGCCTATTTCGGTAGATTCAACGGGTTGCTCAGCTAGATGCGCAACTTCAGAAATTTCAGAAGCCAGCTCCTCTATGCTTCCAACTTGTGCAAGGTCTTGAATATTTTGCAAGATAGCAATAGATTCACGACCTGAATAATCAAGGTGTTGCTCACGAATAATTTGAATTCGATCGGCAATATCATCTTGTATCAGGCGAATAATACTGATGAGCTGAGGCGTGGCTTGAATATGTTGACGAATCACACGCTCATAAATTGATTCTAATTCATGCGCAATCAAACCAATATGTGATGCTAAAATCATGTTTGCGCCACCTTTCAAAGTGTGCAAATAACGCATTAAATTATTTAGAGATGTAGTATCTGTATAATCTTTTGACCAAGTATTTAAATCTTGGTCAATACCGGCCAATAGCTCTTCAGCTTCTTCAAGGAAAATATCCAACAGGTCGGCATCAAATTCCTGATTGGAATCCTCTGCCTGCATGTGTGCACGATCCGAACGGATTCTTTGAGAAATTTTTGCTAAATCAATACTTGTAGATAGATTATTTACAGTTTCAAGCGGTTTTGCTTGTACAGCTTCAGTGGTTTTAAATTGCTCTAGGTCTTGTTGCACAAAAGCAGAAAGATCACTTAAGATTTTCTGTACTTCATCGGTCAAGATGACACGTTGTCCTGCTGCCAAGGTATCAAACAGATGAATAAATTCTTGATGAGCGTATGAAAATAGCTCATAAGCATAGTCAATATTGAGTAATTCTGGTTTTAAAACAAGCGCTTCATAATTTAATTTTAGTTCCTGAGTAAAATCATAAATTCCTGTTGCAGCACGATTATCTGTATGAATTAAAAGTTGTTGTGCTTGCTCAGCTAATTTTTTGAGATATTCTGGATATTCTGATTTAGCACGTTTTTCAAATTCAAATTCTGCATCTAATAATAAATCGATATTTAAAGCAATTAGTTTAGACACCATCCCTTGAGGATTAAGCTCTGAATCAAATTCAGTTGAAGCAAAACCATAGTTATTCCATGCAGTATTGAATGTTGCAAAAATCGTATCGAGTTTTTCTGTTTGTCCCAGCCTTAAGGTATGTAAATAATCCCCAATAAATTCTGCATATTGCATTAAAATTGCAGTTTGCTTTGAAGACGAAATAATTTCTTCTTGTAGAAGTGTTTTAAATAAACTTTCAACCTTACTGCTGACTTCAAAAATGTGTTCAATTTGTGCCATGGATGAACTGCCACGCAAAGTATGTAGGGCGCGGATTAAGCTATTATAACCCTGACTTTGGTTGTGTTCATTTTTTAAGAATTGTTCAATAATCGCCAAATGTTCTTCAGCTTCTTCAATAAAGATTGCCACTGTTTCTTCAATGTCACTCGCTTGATTTGCAAGACTATCAATTGCGTTTGACTCTGACTCTTCTAACTCCAACCCTGTAATTTGGTTTTCTGCATTCAATGTAGTAGACAGCTCAAGGAGCTGTTCCAGTTCAGGTGCTAAAATTCGATTTTGCTGTATGTGTTGACCTAATAAAACCAGTGGACGCAAGTCGATATCTGTCGTTTGTACAGTTTTAAAAATGGGGTACAACTTATATTGATAAATTTTAAATACAGTTTGCGTATAGCGCTGTACTGTCATATCTAAAGGAATTGCACCTGAAATGACGCGATTTAAGCTATCTTCTACAGCCCAAGCAAGCTCGCCTGCAGACTTCGCCCCCACCATACGCCCAGAACCTTTGAGAGTATGAAAATGACGACGAATAGTCTTTAAAATTTCTGGATCATTCGGGTTTGCAAACCAATCGATTAATAATGGATTCAATTCAACAAAAATTTCTTCTATTTCTTCAACAAAAATTTCTAAAATCTCTGCATCCTGATCAAGATAGCTATCTTCAGGAAGCGTGGTCGTTTCAACTAAATTTTTTAATATTTCTTTCATAGTTTAGGCTTCTTACGTTTATCTGCCACCAAGAAGGGCGATCAAACTTAATTGTCACCATCACGCAAGACCCAACTTTAACGTTAAGTTTATCTTGTCGATGCATTATCTGTTTTTGTAATAGTGCATTCCATCCTTGAGTAAAATGCACCGTTCCATCCACTATTTTTAGACTTAATCAGGTAATTTAAAATCTGTTACCGATTCACGTAAAGATTCAGCCATATTCGCCAATTCAGATACAGATCGTGCAGTATCAAAAGTTGCAGTCGTCGTTTGCGAGGTAATTTCCTGTACGACATTCATGGTCGTTGCAATATGACCTGCTGAAGCAGACTGAAGTTTTGCCGCATCCGAAATATTGGCAATCAGTTTTGCCAAATTACCCGATACATTTTGAATTTCGTCTAGTGCAACGCCCGCATCTTTAGATAAGTTCGCACCGCGAACAACTTCCGACGTGGTTTGTTCCATCGAAATTACAGCTTCATTGGTATCGGTTTGAATGGTTTTTACCAATCCTTCAATCTGCTTGGTTGCAGAGGCTGAACGTTCAGCAAGACGCTGTACTTCATCTGCAACTACGGCAAATCCACGACCTGCTTCACCTGCCATTGATGCCTGAATGGCTGCATTCAGTGCCAAAATGTTTGTTTGATCGGCAATATCGTTAATCAAGGCCACGATGTTCCCAATTTCTTGTGATGATTCACCCAAACGCTTAATACGTTTTGACGTTTCTTGAATCTGCTCACGAATGGTATCCATCCCTTCAATTGAACGGTTTACAACATCTGCACCATTTGCAGCAATTTGTACTGAACGTTCAGCAACCACTGCAGACTCGGTCGCATTTGACGATACTTGGTCAATTGACATGGCCATTTCATTAATTGCAGCAGATGCCCCTGCAATTTCTTGTGCTTGATGTTCTGAAGCTTCAGCAAGCTGATTGGTAATACCTTGAGTGTTGGCAGTATATTGTGCAACTTCATGAGAAGTATCAGTAATACGCGATACAAGGTCACGTAACTGGTCAATAGCAAAGTTAATCGAATCTGCAATCGCACCAGTAAAGTCCTCGGATACCGTTGCATATGAACGCAAATCACCATCCGCCAAATCGGCAATTTCATCGAGTAAACGTAAAATCGCATTCTGATTACGGTCATATTCTTCTTGTAAACGCACTACACGTTCTTTATCTGACTCACCACGTAGTCCCAATAATTTATAGACCGAATATAAAAAGCCAGTTAACAGTAAAATCATTAACAAGGCAGGAATCGTGGTAGACCAATTACTGCTACCCGATAATTTATTTAAGTTATTTAATAGCTCATCTGCTTGGGCAAAAATAGACGAAGACGCTTGGCGTACTTTTACAATTTGTGAAGAGTTTTGAAGAATGGTTGCAGAAGCTGATTTCAATACATCATCATATTCAGCCTTAATGCCGACCAATGATTCACGTAATTCAGGATCAGTAATTTGTACCACCCCAAGCTCACTACTTCCATTTAACTGAGCATTTAAATATGCACCAAATGTTTCAGTGTCTGCACTAAAGTCATTGGCTGATTCACGAGAATTATCATTCCCTGTAAGTACTGAGTTAATAGAGCGAAGAATACGTTCCGCAATAAATACTTGGTTTTTTGCAAGTACCACCTGATTACTTGGCATATCTTGACGTGCCATTTGGTCAACCATCAAGTTATATTCAGCCTGAATCCCAGGAATACTTTCACCAATCGCAATATTGGTATCGTACAGTTGGTTAATGATTTTTTGTTGAGAATTAATTAAATCAATGCTGTCCGATATAGTTTTCCATTGCTTTTCAACAGCATCCAAAGCTGCTGTCTGTGAATGAATATCTTTCACAGTTTCAAGATTTTCGGTGAATGCCTTTTGAGATTGGATCAGTTTGTCAATCGACTCTTTCGTTCCAGATGCAGTTGCTTCAGTTGCTTGACGCGAAATCGTTTGAGATAAAAGACGCAAGTCACCCAAGCTTTGGGTTAATTGGTTATTGCGTGGAACACTATAAAATAAATAGAGCAACAGTAGCGTTGCTAAAAATAAACTTGCAATCGCACCATACAGAAATGGCTTAGACTTTTCACTATCACCAAATACTCGAGATAATTGATCCGTTTGGGATTGAATTTTCGTGAGTAAAGCATTCCTTGTTTTAGGAGCACTGCTTTCACCTGTATTTTTCTTTTTAAGTTTAAAGCCCATTCAGCCTCTCCCCAAGTTCGCCATTATTCTTTAGTGCGACTATTAATTTATAAATTTTATAGATGCATTCATATATTTTGGATTTTGCAATAATCGACTAAATAAAAAAACATGCCAATACTGGTTATGTTGATAAAAACATCCCTGACAGTATTCAGTTAAATTACTTTGCAATTCACTTTGTTTAGAAAAAAAACTTTTCTTATTAAAGTGTTGAATTCCCAAAACTTGATCTACTACCAAACCGACATAATGGTCATTATGACTAATACACAAAACTTTCTGAGTAGGTGAAAACTGACTTCTTTGACCCGAAATATACTGAGCTAAATCAGTCACTGAAAGTAAACGCCCGCGAATATTTGCCAATCCCATGACCCATGCTTGAGTGTTTGGAACAGGTGTATATTTCGGCGGGTAAATTACTTCAAATACTTCCCCTAAAGGGGCAACAAAATATTGCCCCATCATCTCAAAAGCAATGCCTGACCAACGGTTTATTTCATTTTCGGTGGTAACGTAGTTTTTATTACCACGTTTAGCCAGCCGAAGTAATTCGATAAATCCATTCGCTGCCATAGCGTTTTATCCTGCATCGAGGTGCTGTTTAATCACATCAATTAATTGTTTTTCGTCTATAGGTTTGGTTAAATAATCACTTGCACCTTGACGCTTGCCCCAAACACGGTCAGTAGCCTGATCTTTAGTACTGACAATCACGATTGGAATATGTTTTGTAGTCGCACCGCGTGCTATTTGACGTGTTGCCTGAAAACCATTAACACCAGGCATCACCACATCCATTAATACAAGATCTGGCAACTCCGCTTGAGCCATGGTGACGCCATCTGCACCATTTGTAGCTTCAAGAACATCAAAGCCATGTTTGGTCAATATTTCTTTAAAACGAAATGTTTCAGTTGGTGAGTCATCAACGATAAGAATACGTGACATGATTTTCCCCAATATAATTTAATTTATGCGGTGACGTGATTTCGAATTGCATTTAATAATTCGTCTTTGCTAAAAGGTTTGGTTAAATACTCATCTGAACCAACAACCCGACCTTTCGCCTGATCAAATAAGCCATCTTTACTCGATAACATAATCACAGGAATATTTTGATAATTTTGAGAGTTTTTAATTAATGCACACGTTTGATAACCGTCTAAGCGTGGCATCATGATATCGACAAATACAATATCAGGATTAACTTCTGCAATTTTTGATAATGCCTCAAAACCGTCTACTGCTGTGACTACTTCAAATCCTTCACGCTGTAATAATGTTTCTGCAGTACGGCGAATCGTTTTTGAATCATCAATTACCATGACTTTTAGATTTTGGAATTTATCGTCCATTTAATGACCCTTCTCATTTTTAGAATGCACAAACAATTTGAGTAGTGAGTTTTATTACAAGTTACCAACGTTTTTAACATATCTTTACTTGCACTTTCAATGAGCATTTTCAGAACAAAGACGCGTTTTGGCATTTTAATAAGACTTATCTCACACTTTACATCGATCAACCATTTTTTTTGACTCTAGAGAGTTTTTTATTCTCAATTTTGAGTCTAATATACCTTTTTATTACTTTTAATAAGTAGTTTAGTCAACTTTAAATTGGGGGATACAATGCAAAGTCAGTTTAAACAAAAACTTGCTTTCATTGGGCAAAAAAAAATGACCAGAAAATTCATTTTATTGGTCGTCATGATTTTTCAATCAGTCTATCTGAGTGCTCAAGAACCTTTGAAGCCAACATGGTACCGCTATTACGATCATAAAGGTGTAGCTAATATTAGTAGCAATGTGACACCCAATCATATTCGTTTTGGCTACGAAGCATTAGACCAAAATATGCAAGTGATTCAACGTAATCGCCCATATAACAGTGAAGCAGATGCTAAGAAAGCGCCACAACGTGCAGCACAAGCCAGACAAAATGCAGCAGATTTAAAACTCAAAAAAGCCTATGGCAATGCTCAAGTTGCACTGACAAAAAAAAATGAATCTCTAAAAGGAATAAAA
Organism: Acinetobacter albensis; assembly: GCF_900095025.1. GTDB lineage: Bacteria > Pseudomonadota > Gammaproteobacteria > Pseudomonadales > Moraxellaceae > Acinetobacter > Acinetobacter albensis. The sequence continues at coordinate 174,659 of NZ_FMBK01000001.1, forward strand.
AAACAAATCATTTTTCAGCAAGATCAATTAAAACAATTGCAAAATGATCGAATTTATTTTAAACGTCAAGAAATGGAACACTTACGTAAAGGACAAGGTATTCCTGCCGTACTCAAAAGTACACTGGAAAACAATCAGAAAAATATTAAAGAAAGGAAAGATAATATTGAAGTATTACAAAGCTACTATCGTAATACACAGACCAAATACGACAATATTATTACACGTTTAAAAACATTGGAATAAATGCTTTTCTACTAAAACAGAATTGTCGCCCCATATGATTAAGGATAAGCACGCATGCAACTTTACAGGCATATTAAAAACAATAAATTAAATGTCTTTATCGTCTATTTTACATGCAGTGTGTTGTATCTAAGCATGTTAAGCGCTTGCAAAAAAAATGAAGTGGAACCTTCAGTTGAAACGATAAAAAAAATTGAACTCATCCCCCAAGATTTAGTTTTGGTACAAGATGGCAGCGCTGTAGCAAAAACTCCATTTACAGGCACTCTTCGTGCTGTAAATCAAAGCAGCATTCAAGCTCAAATCACGGCGACTGCAACCGAGGTCAATGCACAAGTTGGACAAACAGTATCTCAAGGACAAATCTTGGTTCGCCTAAATAATCCAGACAATGCCGCACGTTTAGCCCAAGCCAAAGCGAATTTAAGTTCGACTCAAGCACAAGCCACGCTCGCTAAAAATATGATGCAGCGAAAAAAACGGTTATTGGATCAAGGTTTTATTTCCAAGGTGGAATATGAACAAGCCACAGTCGACTATCAAGCCCAACAGGAAAATGTAAAAGCCCAACAGGAAAATGTGAATATCGCACAGAAAGCGAATCTTGACGGCACCATTTTAAGTCCTATTTCTGGTGTGATTACGCAACGCCAAATAGAAAAAGGACAAACAGTTACGGTCGGACAAACATTATTTGAAATAGTCGACCCAAAACATTTAGAAATACAGGCGAAATTACCCAGTGACATGCAAGCAGCTTTAAAAGTGGGTCAGAATATTGAATACACGATTCAAGGTAATCCTGCTTCACTAAGTGCAGTTTTAACGCGTATTTCTCCCATCGCAGATCCCGCTAGTCGCCAGCTAGAATTTTTTGCAAAACCGAACCAAAGCATTCACTCAATCAGTATTGGTGCATTTGTAGATGGCAATATTCTTGCCTCCCAACCCGTTTCTGGTCAGCTAATTCCTCTAGACGTCATTCAAGATATTAAAAATCAAGCCTATGTTTGGGTCATCCGCAATCAAAAAATTGCAAAAGTTCATCTGGTGATTTTAGAACAACGTTATCATGACAATTCTGCTGTGGTACAAGGTTTAAACAAAGGCGACCAAATTAGCCGTATAAAATTTGATGAACAAGATCTTGATCATGACGTGATCATCACTCAAAAATAATAAATAAGCACAGGTTATTGTTATGTGGTTGACCCGAATTAGCGTTAAATACCCTGTTTTCACTCTCATGATGATGTTATGCCTATTGGTCTTAGGCTTGGCTTCTTGGCAACGAATGGGCGTTGAAGAATTTCCAGATGTTGATTTTCCATTTGTAGTGGTCTATACCACTTACCCTGGCGCATCGCCAGAAACCATTGAATCTGAAATTACACAAAAATTGGAAGAACAGATCAATACCATTTCTGGTTTAAAACAAGTCATTTCTCAGTCTAGCGAAGGACTTTCAACGATTATTGTCGAATTTAATTTAGATGTTTCCTCTACTGTTGCAGCTCAAGATATTCGAGATAAAATTTCCAGTGTAACTGCCAAATTTCGTGATGAAATCCAAGATCCTATTGTTGAGCGTTATGATCCAACTGCAAATGCTGTCATGTCGATCGTATTTGAATCTAAAACCCTACCATTGAGAGATTTAAGCGCTTATTTAGATCAGAAAATTGTGCCACAACTTCGTACAGTCACTGGCGTAGGGGCAGTTAATCTTTTAGGGGATGCGCAACGTCAAATTCGAATTGAAATAAATCCACAAAAATTACAAAGTTTTGCGATTGGTATTGATCAGGTCATCAATACCTTAAAAAATGAAAATATAGAAGTTCCTGCTGGAGTATTAAAACAATCGTCTTCAGAACTTGTGGTCGAAATTAAATCTAAAATTATTCATCCGCAGTCTTTCGGTGATTTAATTATCGCCACCAAAAATGGTACACCGATATTCTTAAAACAAATTGCAACAATTGAAGATAGCCAAGCAGACTTAGAATCAAGTGCCTATCTAAATGGTCAAACTGCGGTGGCTATCGATATTTTGCGCAGTTCCGATGCTAACGTTATCCAAGTGGTAAATGCCACCTATAAAGCCCTCACTCAAATTAAAAAACAATTACCCACAGGAACTGTAGCAAAAGTAGTGGTGGATAGTTCCAAAGGTATTCGTGCCAGTATTAAGGATGTCGCGCGCACCATTATTGAAGGCGCAGTTTTGGCCGTTCTGATTGTTTTACTGTTTTTAGGTTCTTTTCGTTCAACTGCCATTACTGGCTTAACTTTACCAATTGCTTTGCTCGGCACACTGACCTTTATTTGGGCGTTTGGTTTCTCGATTAACATGATGACTTTGTTGGCACTTTCACTGAGTATTGGCTTACTCATTGATGATGCGATCGTGGTACGAGAAAATATTGTTCGTCATACTGATATGGGCAAAGATCCGGTAAGTGCGGCATTAGATGGCACAAAAGAAATTGGGCTGGCAGTTTTAGCAACGACTTTAACTATTGTCGCGGTATTTTTACCTGTGGCTTTTATGGGCGGTATTATTGGTCGCTTCTTTTATCAGTTTGGTGTCACAGTCAGTACTGCTGTTCTGATTTCGATGTTTGTCAGTTTTACCCTTGACCCCATGCTTTCTGCACACTGGGCAGAAAAAAATATCACCGATCAAAAACCGGGGAAAATTAAGCGCTTTTTTAATTGGATTTCAAATAAACTCGACAACTTAAGTCATTATTATGAAAAACTATTAAAATTGGCTTTACGCTTTCGAATGGCGACCCTGCTGATTGCTCTTGCTTCGCTTTTTGGCGCCTTCGGACTGTCCACTCTCATTGGGACCGAATTTGTGCCCGTACCAGACAAAAGCGAAATTCGAATTAAATTTGAAACGCCTGTCAATGCGTCACTTGAATACTCACAAGCCAAGCTGTTACAAGTTGAGCACATTATTCGTAAGCATCCAGAAGTACTCAATACTTACGGAATTATTAATGGTGCAACTGATCGAGGTAAAAATCATGTCACTTTACGTGTGAGTGTGACGCCGCGTTTAGAGCGTGATAAAAGCTTAACCCAACTCAATAATGAATTCCGTCAACGATTACAAAGCGTTGCAGGTATCCGTATTACTTCGGTTGCTTCTGCAGATGAAACCGTTTCTGGTGGACAAAAACCAGTTTTAATTTCAATTAAAGGCCCTGAACTTGATGAGTTACAGAAAATATCTGATCGTTTCCTGAAAGAAATTTCTAAAGTAAATGGCTTGGTCGATGTGGAGAGTTCTCTCAAAGAACCCAAACCAACCTTAGCAGTACACATTAATCGTTTACTTGCTAGTGATTTAGGTTTATCTGTCAATCAAATAGCCAATGTAGTTCGGCCTTTACTTGCAGGTGATAATGTCACTTCTTGGCAAGATGAAAAAGGTGAAAGCTATGATGTCAATTTACGTTTAGGTGAAAACAACCGCGCTCTGCCCCGTGATATTGAATATCTTTATCTCAACTCCTCAAAAACAGATGCCTCAGGTCAATCCATTTTGGTTCCATTGGCAAGTGTTGCAAAGTTTGAAGAAAGTTTGGGTGCATCGCAAATTAATCGACGCGATTTAGCCCGTGAAGTTTTAATCGAAGCCAATACTGCAGGTCGACCTGCTGGCGATATCGGTCAAGAGATTCAAAAAATCCAAGATGATTTTGAGTTACCTGCGGGTTATAGTTTTGAGACTCAGGGTGCAAACAAGGATATGGCCGAATCGGCAGCTTACGCCATGACGGCCATTACTCTTTCGATTGTATTTATCTACATTGTATTGGGATCACAATTCAATAGTTTTATTCATCCCGCAGCGATTATGGCTTCCCTCCCCCTCTCGTTAATTGGGGTGTTTTTGGCATTATTTTTATTCAACTCTACCCTAAATTTATTTTCGATAATTGGCATTATCATGCTGATGGGTTTGGTCACTAAAAATGCCATTCTTCTCATTGATTTTATCAAAAAAGCTATGGATCGTGGTGAACAGCGCTTTGATGCCATTATTGCAGCAGGGAAGACCCGTTTGCGTCCTATTTTAATGACCACCAGTGCGATGGTGATGGGCATGGTTCCACTGGCATTAGGACTCGGTGAAGGTGGTGAACAAAGTGCACCTATGGCGCATGCGGTGATTGGTGGCGTGATTACCTCCACCCTTCTTACTTTAGTGGTTGTCCCCGTGATCTTTACTTACTTGGATGACTTTAAGAATTTTATGACGCGCCAAATTCATAAAATCATGTCATAATCCATGCCATTACTCTGAGGTGACATGCTGAAATGTTCGCCTCATTTTTTATCATATAATCTTATGCTTTAACGCTTTGTTATTAGGACAGTTTTCATGCGCGCGAGTCGCTTTTTGTTTGCTACGTTAAGAGAAACCCCAAACGATGCTGAAGTTATTTCACATCAACTTATGTTACGTGCGGGAATGATTCGCAAATTGGCTTCAGGTTTATACACTTGGTTACCGATGGGCGTACGTGTACTCAATAAAGTGGAAGCGATTGTACGTGAAGAAATGAATCGTGCCGGTTCACTTGAAGTATTTATGCCTGTAACGCAACCCTCAAGTCTTTGGGAAGAATCAGGTCGCTTTGTTCAATATGGCCCAGAACTTTTGCGCTTCAAAGACCGTCATAACAACGACTTTGTACTTGGTCCTACCCATGAAGAAGTAATTACCGATCTTGCGCGTAACGAACTCAAAAGTTACAAACAACTTCCAATCAATTTTTACCAAATTCAAACCAAATTTCGTGATGAAATTCGTCCACGTTTTGGCGTAATGCGTTCTCGTGAATTTATTATGAAAGATGCCTATTCTTTCCATGTAGACCAAGCATCATTACAAAATACCTATGACATCATGTACGATACATATTGCCGTATCTTTACGCGTTTAGGTTTAGATTTCCGTCCAGTTCAAGCCGATACAGGTTCAATTGGTGGTTCAGGTTCGCATGAGTTCCATGTTTTAGCCTCAAGTGGTGAAGATGATATCGCATTCTCTACCCAGTCTGATTATGCAGCGAATGTCGAAATGGCTGAAGCCGTTTTAGTCGGTGAACGTGCGGCTGCGACTCAAGAATTAAAACTGGTGGATACGCCCAATCAAAAAACCATTACAGAGGTGTCTACGTTTCTTCAAACAGAAACAAAAAACTCTGTTAAAGCATTATTGGTTCAAGGTAAACCAGATGAGAAAGGTCAAGTGCCTGTTGTTGCCTTATTCCTTCGTGGTGACCATGAACTCAATGAAATTAAAGCTGAAAAACATGCTGCCATTGCTTCACCTTTAACGTTTGCAACAGAAGAGCAAATTGCAGCGCTGGATCTCGTTACAGGTTTTATTGGGCCACAAGGTCTAGTCGAAAAAGGTTTAATTGTCATCGTAGACCGTGCTGCATCAGTCTTGTCTGACTTTGTAGCAGGCGCCAATCTCGCCGATCAACATGCGACAGGTGTCAATTGGGAACGTGATGCAACATTTACTGAAGTTTATGACTTACGTAATGTGGTTGAAGGTGATCCATCACCAGATGGTCAAGGGACGATTCAGATTAAACGCGGTATTGAGGTCGGTCATATTTTCCAACTGGGTCAAAAATACTCTGAAGCGCTGAATTGTAAAGTGCTCGGAGAAGATGGTAAGCCTTTGGTGGTCACTATGGGATGTTACGGTATTGGCGTTACACGTGTGATTGCTTCTGCAATTGAACAAAACTTTGATGATAAAGGAATTATCTGGCCAAAATCGATTGCTCCTTTTGATATTGCGATTGTACCGATGAATGCGCATAAATCCCCACGTACAGTAGAGGCTGCTGAAGCCTTGTATACAGAATTACAAGCGGCTGGATATGATGTACTTCTTGATGATCGTAATGAACGTCCAGGCGTTAAATTTTCTGATTTAGAATTAACAGGTATTCCACATCGTATTGTACTCGGTGAAAAAGGTTTAGATGCAGGCACTTTTGAATATAAAGGTCGTAATGATGCAGAGTCTATAAATATTAGCAAAGAAGCGCTCTTGGCTAAACTTGCTCAATAATGACGATGACCTGAAAATCCCGCCTAGCGCGGGATTTTTTATGATAAAAATATGTCTTAAATGATAAAAACAATGATGGCGTTACATACCTCGAACATTGACTTTAAGGTTTGTCGCTGACACACCGACTGCCCCAATGTTACCCATTGAGCCATTTTGTAGTCCATTAAATACATTGGCATTGGATTGCCCTTTCTCTCCAAGTTGAAGGTTTTTAATAGATATATTCAACTTATCAGAAACACCTTCATTTCCAAAAACGATTCCACCCGGAATGTTTTCGGAACCACTTGTGACATCATTGACTAAACTTAGATAAAAACCATTTAAAGAAAAACCATTGGCATCTTTACCTGTAATTTGTGCATCAAATTGTGCACCCGTATTTCCTGAAACCAAGTTAAATGAACAACCATCGGGTTGTGCCGTCGTCGACCCACAAATCGAATCGATTGCACCACCAAATTTGATCAATTGACCTTGTGGAGAATGACCCAATTGAATATTCATAGTCGGCTTATTGGCCGCAATAAATTTAATATCAATATTGCTACTACTGCGTAATAATTCTGTAATATTGTTTTTTAAACTCGTTCCCGTCGTAAAAATGGATTTTTGGGTATACGTTGAACCCAGAACAGAGGAAATAGCATCTGAACCATCAGGCACCATATATGCTGAAAACGGACGTATACGAAGCCCATTGACCTGATTGCCTAAAGATAGGGCAAGATTAGCAAATGCACCATTGATTCCTGAGCCAGCATCTGTATCAACAACCACTTTTAACGCTTGTGAAGCACTATTTTGAATGGTGCCATTTGCATTGAAAATTTCAACAAAATCTACGCCAATAGGAGCCGTAGCACCAGGACTTTTTGCCATCACCAAAGCTGCTTTTGTAGTCGCGTTTGGCGTAAAACCATTTTTATCAATAATTGCTACTTGATTAAAATCAATTTTTGAAATACTCACATCCACTGTTAAACCATCTTGCCCAGTGGTATTGGAAAGACTGTGATCATCAAGTGGCTGCATCGCCATCGTGATTGGACTTAATAATAATAAAGACAAGCATCCCAATTTTTTGTTTTTTTTCATTGTCCTAATCCATAGACAAGTGTTTAAAATATGTCCAAAGTCTAGCACAGTTAAAACATATCATCATGAGTATAAGATAAATGGTTTTAACCACAATTCCACTAGACAAAATTCAACTATTTACACCATAAATTAAATGTACGACATTAAAATTTATTCATTTTAAGACTAAAAAATTGCTAAAAATGAGTTCATTATTTTTATCAATTTGAATTTAACAGAATGTTAAACCACCATAACAGTTATCCACTGGAAACTGATTTTGATTCAAATCTTTTAAATCTAAGCCAAATACTGCACCCAACGTCGTATATACTCGTCTTGTGGTGAAGTTTTCGATTTTACTTTCTGGCAGTTCCATCCACCAACCTTTTTGTGCATTCAACCATTTTCCGTTGGTATTCCACATGACATCCTGTCCCTGCACAGATATACCGAAATTATCTACACTTTCACCAGGATCATATTTTCTATTCCCATTAGGATCACTACCTGCAGTAATGTTATGAATAAATCTTAAATCTTGGTCTAAATTTGAATTAATCGTTAAATTAAGTAAGGATTTTACTTTAATTCCATTTAAGTTAACTCGACTAGCACGTTGCATTAATAAATCAAAGTAATTATCACCTGTATTAGGTTCATTAGCATTAATCGTGGAATTGGTACTTGTAAGCTCGAAATTTAGAAAACCCGTACAACCATTTTGTGTAGTAGGTGCATAACTACAAATAGTAGTAGGAACAATACCGTTATTGATAATGGTTGGCATATGACCACTGATACTATTAATACCTGTATGGTTAGCTGCAACATTAGGGTCACTACCATTCGTGGGTGGGCTACCAATCGAGAGCATGCCCCAAATAGAATCGGCACCTATTTTAAAACCGACCAATTCCCGAGTAGAAGCACTGGTTGGATTTTTAATGGCAATTTCATAAAAAGGATTAATCAGGGTGAAATCCGATGCAGGTCCTGCATCTGTACCACCTGCCATATTACCAGTAGGCACAATACCTGTAAAACTCACGTTATCAAGGTCAATATCACAACCTGCCCCTTTAACTCCCCCACAGCCCAACTGGAGTTTTTTAATATTGGCATTTAAATCAAGTTGAGCTTCCATTCCTAATTTATAAAAACCCGTGTCAACGTTTGGATTGGTTCCCCCTGGCCCGATATAAGACATGTTAAATAATGCCTGTCCTGTTTCTGCCGACAACTCACTGTCCGTTAATACCTTTAAACTATTGCCTGTCGCGGCTAAAACACTTCCACTCATCATACCCAGCATAGCGATTGCTAAATAGTTCATCCTTTTCATATTTTTATCTCCTATGCTGACTTAATGCGGGGTGATATTAAACTGGCTATTAATTTTCCCGCCAGTAAAAACCATTTCACCTAAACGCTGTGCAGTTCCACCTGTTGGATAGAAATTCAAGTCTTTAACGCGTAATACATCCGAAGCCTGATTATTGGGATTAATTCTTAATGAGGTATTTAAATCAACATTATCCTTGTTAATTTTAATTTGGTTACTAAAGCTGATTTTACCTGAGATATTATCCAGCCCAACAATTGAATTATCAATTGGCTCAACGATTTGAATCGCACCATTGGTCAGATTCATTGTGCCATCAAAACTAATATAATTGCTATCAAGAGTATTACCCCCTGGTACCATCACCATGTCAACACCACCTTCCATGCGCAAGCGTAAACCGAACAGCACATCATTATTCGTGATAAAACCATTAATTGGTGCATAACCTTTACCAATAGTTTTATATTGTGATCCTGGTAAATAACCGACTGCGAACTGGCCCGCAGCAGCGAGCATAAACTTCGGAATATTAATATTGAGTTTGCCGCCTTCAAGACCAATACTGCCATAGCCATTCATCAACATGTCAATATTACGGATACCAAGATAGTAGTTAATAGGATCGCCTGTTAAAGCTTCATCTCTTAAACCATCACCATTACTATCGCTAGCACCATATTTTTTACCGTCAATGAGCATAATTGAGGTTGTTTTTGATCCATCATTTCCCAACGCCAGATTCTGAGCAACGGTCTTGGTAAAATCATAGTTAATCCCTTGTGTTGCCATAGAAAGTGCAAAGCCTAAACGTTCCGCAGTCGTACCATTCCCTTCTGTAGCTGTCGGACCACCATAAAGCGCGATATTACTATTGAGATTATAGAAGGGTAAACCTAAGCCCCATGTACCGCCACCACTTGGATCATTTGCAGTAATTCCATCTTTATATACATCTGGACTGGCAATAAATTGAGTTTGTCTAGCTAAAGCCTGAAAATTGGTACCACGTGAAGCGATGACCAGAGAACGTGGATTCGCTCCACTGCTACGACTGTGAAGTAATTGTGAATAGTTATCTGGAACGGTCAAATTTCCAGTTAAAAATGGTGCAGCATTGAGTACAGCATTTTGCGGCAAGGCCATGCGCTTGGTATCTGCTAGATTAATATAAACATTACCTGAATCAAAATAAGCACGATCTGTATTTAGAGCTCCTCCACCATTTTGCTTACGCACCAACAAAGGACTTAGATTACTAAAAGATAAGCCATAAGCTTGCGTACCACCATGTCCCAACTCTAGTGTAGTTGCAGCTTCCCCGCTTGGTAAATTATTTTCATTACTGAACTCAGCATACATTCGGGTCGCTAATCCAGTACTGCCCATAATTGTACTGGCAGTCGGTGCTGCAGTAAGAGTGGTACTATTCCTTGTGAATGCTTTACCTAAAATTGCTTCACCAGCACTATCTACACCATTGGTGCCACGAAATTGTAATTTTGCTTTCGGAATATATCCTGAAGCTCCTAAACGAATCATTCCTTTGGCATTATCGGTGTTAAAGCTAGTCCCCGTATTACTCTTCATGACCAAATCAATATTTAGACCGGGTTTAGAATTTGCAAACGTCATTCCACCAGAACAATCAGCTCCCACCTCACACACTCGATTTAAATGAACAGCCCCGTCATCTCGTGTTTCAAGTATCAATCCATTGATTGGATCGACATACATGTAGCCTTTGCCTGTAAAATTAAAATTAAAATTTTTAAAAATTAATTGATTCTTAGTAGACGAAGGATCTGCAGCGTTTTCTCGCTGTGTCAGATAAAGATTAATATGTTTAAGTGATATTTCTGCATCAGATAAACTATTTTGATTAAATAATCCATCTTGTGTCTTAAAATGCAATGTCGCATTTTCCGTGGATTGTACTGTTAACCCACCTACACTGGTATCACAACTTGTTCCTGCTGCATCACATAAACGAAAACTATCCGCACTAATGGTGCCATAGCGTGATTCTATTTTCAGATCTATACCCGCTTTACCAGAAACATTTGTGCCTGTTTGAATTTGATATGTTGTACCTAAATTGTTACCTGTGATAGCAATGCCTTCTGCATAAGCACGTAGACTGGTTTCAGCGGTACCCAGAGGCAAACCTGCCTTATCTTCCCAATAGAGTCGATCAATATTTAGATTATCGTATGCGGTATTTATATAAATTCCATCTTGAGCATCAACCTGACGCATAGCAGTATCATTTAGCTCCTGCATCGCAAAAACTGGACTATTTGCTATATACAAACTCACTGCCAATACCGTTAATTGGAAAATGGGTTTCTGATATTTTTTATTTTTTTTCATAATCATCCTATCCGTGATCATTTCTAGCAACGAGACATATCACTCGTACAGCTAAATATTTTCAAACTTCCCTGTAAGGCAAGATTTCCATTCATGGTCAATCCAGTAAAACCCGTTTCACGTCCATTATCAAAGGCATTTGTCGTATTGGTATATTTACCCGCAGCATAAGCGCCTACTCCGCTCCCACCATTTCCCATGGCCAAGTAACCTGGAACATTATTTGTTCCTTCATTGGCTACCGTATCTGTTTCAATGGCTAAGGCACTAAAACCGAAGTTACGAATTCTGATCGGATATTTTTCACTGAAGCTCACTTGGAGCGCTGCCTTAATTTGATCTACGCCACTTGTATTTTTATAAAGTAAATCTGTCCCATCAATTTGAACTTGTTGCAGATCTATCGTGCCTTGAACACCTTTGAATACAACCCACTGTTTTTTACCAGCAGCATCTACCCGATTGTTCAAAGACATTGCAAATCGGCAAAATCTTAAATCACTACACGTTGAGCTATCAAAAGAATAAGTATCCAGAAACCCAGAAGTCGTATTGGTTTGACTTATTTGATTAAGACTGAGTAACCAATCAATCGTTGCAGCAGAAGATGCTTGTCCATCTATTTTTGCGAGTTCGTAATTTTCTACAGCTTGTAACTCAGCATGTGCATTTACACTTATTAAAGTCCATAGTGCAGCACATAATATTGATTTATTCATCATCTACTCCTACAGCCCCCGAGTGGTAATTTTCATATGTTGAATTAACATGCCATCAATGACTGCAGAACCTAAGTTTTTAGGCGCAAAATATTCTCGGGTAGATGGTAGCGTTGCAGATCCAGGATTACTTACCCAAGATGAACCATTCACCACAGCACCCGGTAAAGCCCCCCATGCTGCTCCAGCACAAGCGCCACTTTGTGCAACTGCACCTGTACAGAAATCTCCAGCATCAACCCTGCCTTCTACTTTATAAGCCGCGTGAGATACTCGTGGATCAATAGAAAAAGTAGCATGATTAACTGAACCTACATTAATCCAATCCGCCAGATTAAATTCACTGTAAGTACCGGTAGTAGCTGTAGCTCCTGAAGTATAGGTCCCATTATCTTGAAGGTACTCCCATCGTGGAGTTGTACCTGATTGATTTTTCTGACGATATTTAGATTGCAGCTGATAATAATTTTGCGTGATATTAGAAGTTGCTATATTTTTCAATGCGCCAAAAGAAACTCCAATCGCATCTGCCCCACTATATCCTGTGACCAGATTACTGCCAGCACCAGAATATTTTGTAGAACCTATAGTAATACTGCTGTGGGTGGCAGGATAAAATGTTCCACCGACTGTTTTACCACATTGGTACACATTACAAGTTGAACCCAAGTAAGTCGTTGAGGCTGGATTAGCATAATCAGTGTAAATTTTTTGATAAACATTGGCCTGATTAGGAATACGCGTGATTTCCATATTCAAGTTTTTACCATCATCGGCTACACCTATGACTAAAGGTTGATAGAGCGAACCCAGTACCAAATTAAAATTGGCTCCATACAAAAACAAACCTTCATTTTCAGCAAATGTTGGCGCTGTTGCAGCGCTATCAATTGCTGGCGTTGAAGCATTCTCACCAGCAACACCTTGAGTACTAAAACGCAATACCGATAAATTACTAGGAAGTGTATATGAAACGCCATTGTAAGTATCTGTAGTACGGAGTGCCCGATATTGATAACAAGATGCAACATCTGGGCAAGTATTATTAGCCATTCCAGTAGTTGCTCGAGTTGTATCTGTCGAACTGTAGAGATAAATTGCCTGATTGGTTGTGGTACGGGCCGCAGTACCATTGACTACGGTGGCTTTAAACCCACTGGTGTCTGTAGCCTGTGTATCACCACCATTGAACCGTAAAGTTCCGGCCAAACCCAGCGTGTTATTATAAGATGTACTTAAACCACCACTAGTCGTTGCACCACCCAAAGTTTGAAAAAGATTAATCGAACTACCATTGATACTAAAATTATTCCAGATGGCCTGTAATCGCAAACGATTGGACAATCCCGCGCCCCATCCTGCCGGATTATTATCAGGCGCAGCAACTGTCGGATTACGCATAAACACATCGGTCCACAAACCTAATTTTAAATGGTAATCATCTGTACTATTTGCACCTGTAAAACCTGCAATATCATAAGCAGGTGCTTCAAAACTTAAATAAGAAAGCGGTTTATTTACCCCAGCAAAATCTGGTGTACTTGGTGCAGTTTGTACTTTGAGCAACCATGGATTATTCGTTGTACCCCAGGATTTAACCTGACCTGTACTCGAACTATTATAACGATTGTTAATATCGGTATCTGCACGTGACAAAGCCAAACCGTATAAGAAAATATCGGCTTTTTGAGCTCCCCTTGCAGTGGCTTCTGTCGTTAGTGGCCCGACTGGAATATAACGAATATAACCAGTGTCTTTAGTACGATCGAGGTAATCAATACCCATACCCGATGTTAAATTAGGGTTGTCATTCGCCCCTTGAAAAACCATTCTAAAGTTTTCAGGGAGCATGGCAATACCCTCACCTGTAGCTTCACTTAAACCAGCATCAGAAATTTCTTGGAGCGCAAAAGTATATTGACTCACACTTAAACCTATCAGTGAAGCCAGTAAAGTTTTCTTAAATTTTACCGTATAACGAAGTGCAGTCATCAAGACCTTCCTTTTTATCAGATGCTCCGCATCATTATTTTCATTTCTTCCTAAACTTGGCACGTCCATTTTTTTAATTTGTCATTACAACAATACTTTTACCAAGTCTATACAACTTTTTATTATGCTGAATATTTATGCAATTGCAAAAAAAAAAGGATAAATGTCTCCAATTTCCGATGAATGAATAATATAAAAAATAAGCGGATCAAAATGATCCGCTTATTCAATTATTTATACAATTTAAGCTTTCGGCAAAGTCACACCTGTTTGACCTTGGTATTTACCACCACGGTCTTTATATGATGTCTCGCACACTTCATCAGATTCAAAAAACAACATTTGTGCCACTCCTTCGCCTGCATAAATACGGGCTGGCAAATTGGTTGTATTTGAAAATTCTAACGTCACATGACCTTCCCACTCAGGTTCCAAAGGCGTTACATTCACAATAATGCCGCAACGTGCATAGGTCGACTTACCTAAACAAATGGTTAAAACATTGCGTGGGATACGAAAATACTCAACTGTACGTGCTAAAGCAAATGAATTGGGTGGAATAATACACACATCAGATTCAATATCGATAAAGCTTTTATCATCAAAGTTTTTTGGATCGACAATCACGGAATGCACATTAGTAAATACTTTGAATTCACGTGCACAACGTACATCATAACCATAACTAGATACGCCATAAGAGATGAGTTTTTCACCTGCTTCATCATAACGTACTTGGTTTTCTGCATACGGTTCAATCATGCCATGATTTTCGCTCATTTCACGAATCCAACGATCAGACTTAATTGCCATTATTTCTATCCAAAAAGAGTTAAATCAATTATTGAGCTGTACTTTAACTGAAATTGGTCACAATGAAAATCATGAACAGGGCCTGTACGGCTTTTTTGCCATCATCAGTATTACGCTCTTATTTTAGAGACTTAAAAGCGCAGAGTAACTCAGTGGAATAGAAAAACTGACTAAAACCAAAGAAGCGGTTTTTTGCAAATTGGTTTGATTCAGCCAACGTAATTTATTGGACACTAAAATAGAACCAATAAAGGTCCAGAACAAGGCAATAGGAATAATTAAAACCAAGAACATCAGCATATGTATGATATAGGCATGCATACTTAACCATGCCGCGCTTGGGAAAATAGCTGAGGCAAACAAAAGTGCTTTAGGGTTTAATAATGTTGCACAGAATAATTCACGAGCACGAATACTAGGTTGTTGGTAACTGGCTTGGATCTCTGCTGTTTTCCACAATTTAATCGCAAGAAAAATAATGTACAAAGCACTTAATAATTTTAGCAGAATCGGAATGATCGGAAATTCACTTGAAACTGTTCCAATAATCACGCCCCAAATGGTGATCGAAATTAAATAGCCGATAGATTCTGCGGGAATAAGTCGCAATGATTGGCGTACACCGACCTGAATCCCAGATGATGCAAGCAAAGTATTTGTTGGACCGGGCGTCAATAAAATGGTCACAACCAAACCGATAAAAAACCATGAAATCATATGCGACCTCTCTGTAGAGAGCACGAAGACTAAATTAATTTATTGTAATGAGCAAATGAGGAATTTCATATTTTTTAGAAAATTTATTTATATTTTAATAAACAATTAAGTTTCAATTGCTTATATAGCAAACACTGTAATAACTGTACGGTCATTTGTTATAAAAGATTTCAAAAAATGCTTTACCGTATTTTTATGAACAGTCCTTTTAGTTAAAACTGTCATACCATAGGCCTTTTCAGGCACAATACCTCATTACTTTAGCATCTTATTTTTATGGCAAAAAAATTCTTCCAATCATGGCTTCCCTCTTCGCATAAAATCGCAGAGATGAAATTGATGAAGATTTTTGGTCAACGTACCTTAAATCCTTTGCTGTGGTATATAAATAGAAAATCTATTTCTAAAGCCATTTTTATTGGCACTTTTTGGGGCATGTTACCACTGCCTTTTCATAGTATTTTGATTGTATTGACTGTATTGCTTTTTGAAGTAAATTTACCGATCAGTTTATGTTTGGCTTGGCTAACTAATCCGCTTACGCTAGTTCCTATTTTGTATGTGGGTTTTTGGTTGGGTGCAAAAATATTTCAGGTCAATATGATTGATCAAGATATGATCATGGGTGTATTGCATCAGATCAGTCACGTCATTACTCATTTTGGTGAAGGACATATCGATTTAAGTTTAGCGAAAATTTTATTATCTGGTTTAATGCTAGAAGCGCTGATTTTTGCTTTGATATTTTTTATTCTTACTCGTCTTATTTGGCGCTGGAATATTATTCTTCATTATAGACGTCGTCGTTTAACTAAAAGCGAATATTAATTTTAGCAAATCATACTGTCTACACCAGTTTTAAGCTGAAAACAGTTAAGGTGAATGTACAAAAACACCTTAACTGCTCCAATTTATAAATCGTTCATTTCTTGCTTTTCGCTTTTATTAAAGCGTTTAATTTAGAATTAAAAAATTCTGTTTTCTGGCTTTTCAACTTTGGGTAATTGATTGATAATTTTTTCTGCAATCAACATATAGCTTTCGGCTGCATCATCACCCGCAATAACGGATGGTCTACCGGCATCAGCATTTTCACGAATTTGAGTATTTAAAGGCAAGCGCCCCAGTAAAGGAATATTGTATTGTGCAGACAATTGATCTCCTCCTCCTGTACCAAAAATTTGCTCTTCATGCCCACAGTGCGAACAAATATGGGTTGACATGTTTTCTATTACACCCATAACAGGAATTTGAACCTTATTAAACAACTCAATTCCCTTTGTCGCATCTAATAAAGCAACATTTTGTGGTGTAGTCACAATGACCGCCCCAGTGACTGGAATACGCTGCGCCAGTGTGAGTTGAATATCTCCTGTACCGGGAGGCATATCGATCATCAAAACATCTAAATTTGGCCATAAAGTCTGATTAAATAATTGCATTAAAGCGCCTGTTGCTTTCGGCCCGCGCCAAGCTACAGGTGTATTGTTATCACCGGTTAAATGCCCAATCGAAAGTACAGCCATGCCATAAGCCTCAATCGGAACAAATTGTTCCGCTTCAATCATTGGAGTACGTCCCGCATTTCCGAGCATAGTCGGAATGCTTGGGCCATAAATATCAGCATCTAGCACGCCGACCTTTAAACCTAACTTTTGTAAAGCCAGTGCAAGATTCACGGTTGTGGTTGATTTACCCACCCCCCCCTTGCCCGATGAAACCAAAATAATATTTTGAATACGCGGATGTTTTGTGACATCTCTTTGTTGTGGAGCTGGTTTTTGGATAGGTGGATTATTTAAGTCTTCTTGTTTTTGAGCTTCAATTGAATCAGTTCTTGCGGAAGCATCAATTGTAGGAGGAAGTTTTGGATTTGCTGAAGGTGTAGTTTTTGTTTGAGTTGAACTCGAACCTTGAGGAGCAATGTCGGCCTGCTTTGGAGGAATAGTGTTTGCAGCTTGAGTATGCTTTTGCTGAATTACATGCATATTCAATTCTTGAATACCGCATTTTTCCAGTGCTACTGCTAAATCATCATGAATTTTTTGCAAATCCTCTGCTTCATCGGGATAGGTGCGAACAGTAATTTGTAATATCTGTCCTTCTACATTCACTTGAGTGATACGGTCTTTTAGTAAATGAGAAGAGTTTGGCAATACATAGTTTTGCAGCACATTCTGGATTTCTTCTTCATTCACCCCCTGAGCCGGTGAAAAAACAGATTTAAGCGAAGAAAGCCACGACATAAATTTACTCCAAGTATGTACATACAACTGAATGTCATAGTTTAACTTTAAATACGATGAAGGTTAATCATTAATATCTGGTGTTTAAGTTAACCCACAGATCAGCGCCTGTTGTACTTAAAGTTCAATAAATAAAAACGAGCACAATCATTCAAATAATGATGCTAATGAAACTTAAAAAAATTTCATTTAAGTTAAATTTATTGCTGATCTATATAAATATTTTATTTTTATAATTCCAAAATGTTAAAAAAAACTGCTGATCCTTAATCCAGCTTTATCAGTTAAAGCATTCATAAATCATCAACAGTCTTATTTTTATGGTGTTACTTATTTAAAATTATTACATTTTAAAATTACTAAATATTCAACATTACGCTTGATCATCTTTTTTAAACTTATTCAATTTTTCAGTTGCTGTTTTCTTTAACTCATCAAACTTGGTGGTCGCTTGTGCCTTGAGCTCATCGAATTTAACAGTCGCTTCTTGTTTTAATTCGGTGGCTTTTACTTTCGCCTCTTCAAATTTTTGACTGGCTTCAGTTTTTAAGGTTTCAAGTTTTTCCTGTGCTTTATCTTTAAGCTCAGTAGCTTGATTTTTTAAGTCATCTAAACTTTCATTACTTTTTGTTTGCTCTTCTGTCTGAGTGTCATCTTTTAGATTATTTAACGCTTTTTCACCTTCAAGTTTTGCCTCAGATGCTTTATGTTTTAAATCATCGACTACCTTTTCACCTTGTAGTTGAACTTCTTTCGCTTTAAGTTTTAAGTCATCTCCCAAGTCAGATGCTTTGTTTTTTAAATCGTCTAATTTATTGTCATTGGTCATGATATTGTCCTCAGTATTATCTGCATGTTATTTCATAATAGTTATACAGTCTTTAAGGAAAAATTAAATCTAAAACTGCATTTTGAAACAAATGCTGTACAGAGTGTAGTGAAACCACCCTCTTGATTTAGAAATAGTTTTTTATCAAATTTGGGGGTATTTTTTTGAATTTTTCGATGCCAGTTCAATCTATTTATGAATTAGTGCATCGCTCTTTAAGTTCATGCTTTGGTTGAGTTTCTATCTATCCTATTTTATCCAACTTATTGGTTATCATTTAAGGAATTTAATGAAAATCTAGTAAGTTTACTAATGACCAGAACAATATAGCAGATAAGATAAATTGGCTTTAAAAACTTTCTATGAAGTAAATAGTACTCTTAAACACGCTTAACTGTCTAAATGTTCAGAAATTGCATCGCAATTTCTAGCACTTGTGCTATACTCGCCTTGTACTTTGGGGGTGTTTCTGGCTTCGACGCTGGTGATGAAACTCATAGATGCATGCCGAGAGCGCATTTTCTCTCGTAAATCAAATTTGCATTTTTTAGTCGCAAACGACGAATCATACGCTCTAGCTGCCTAAGGGCAGCTTGTCCGCCTCTCCGAATACTTGTGGTTAGAGAGACCGACTGAAGCGCACGCACACAAGGCCGTATAAAGCCAAGCCTCGGGGCTTTATACTAAACTTAGAGGATCGCGATTTGTATCCTGTTCGTCGGGTCACAAAGAGTTAAAATAATAGACGATATCTAAGCATGTAGTATTCTCGAGCGTAATGCTGGCGGACGCGGGTTCAACTCCCGCCACCTCCACCAAATACCTTCCCAAACATGGCAAAATATGCCTGGTTTTGGAACTGAAAGGCTTAATCCTAAAGGGGTTAAGCCTTTTTTTATGCCTGAACATAACTAAACATAACTAGCTACAGTGTACATGTGCCGTGTACACTGTCATGTACATTGCATGTTTTGTTGAACTCACTGGTGTACAAGATATGAAAAGAGCAGATATTAAACGTAGGCCATTGGCTGATACCGTATTAGCCACCTTAGAGCCTGAATTAAAAGAATACCGAGAGTTGGATGGCGATGGCTTGTATTTCCGTGTAAAGCCTGATGGTAAAAAGGCATGGTTATTCAGATATAAAAAAGCAGATGGTAAATGGTCGTGGCTTGGGATTGGTACTTATCCTGAATTATCAGGTAAAGGTGCAAGAAAAAAGGCATCCGAGATTATTAAGGATATTTCACACGGCGATAATCCAATCATTACCAAGCAAGAACGAAAGCGGCAAGAACTGGAACAGAACAATGCCACCTTTGAAGTATTGGCCCGTGAATGGCTAGACACAAAAACTAATACTTGGGTACAAGACACCATGACCCGAAACAAAGGTGCATTAGAGAAGCATGTATTCCCTATTTTCGGCAAACGCTTGTACACCACCATAAAACCGATTGAATGGATGAATCATTTAAAAGGAATACAACAAGAGAAAGGTATTTATGAACAAGTCAATCGAGTTCGCGCCATGTGCAGAGATATATACGACTTTGCAAAGGTTACAGGTCGAATTGATTACAACCCAGTAGAAGGCATTCAAAAATACTTACAGCAAGGCAAGAAGCAGAATATGTCTCATGTAAGTGAACAGGAATTACCTGCCCTACTTCGTGCAATTAACAACTACCCGACCCTTGATGTGCGAATGGGTTTACAGCTTTTGGCTATGTTGTTTTGCCGACCTACTGAGCTGAGGGAAGCCAAATGGGATGAGTTCGACTTAGAACAAGGCTTATGGAATATCCCTGAATATCGAATGAAGAAACGCCGTGAGCATGTCGTGCCTTTATCCACTCAAGCAGTGGTAATACTTCAAGAATTAAAAACCTATGAAACCAATTCAGAGTACTTATTTCCAAGCAGATCAGACAAGAGCAAACCCAAATCAGACACCGTTTTTATTATGGCTTTACGGCGTATGGGATATGAGAGCAGACAGACACCACATGGTTTTAGACATATCGCCAGTACCTTGTTAAATAATCGTGGTTTTGATGAACGTCATATTGAAGCAGCTTTAGCCCATGTGAAGGACGGCGTAGCAGGGGTATATAACAAAGCCCAGTACTTACAGGACAGGGCAAATATGATGCAGTGGTATGCAACCCATTTAGAGGAAATAGCAGACCAGAGCATTATTCAATTTAAAAAGGTTAAGTGACATACCTTGTCGCACTAATGCCAAGATATACACATATATAGTTCAATATCGTTTATATTCAGTTTGCTAAGTCTAGGTTTGCTCCCGAAAGTCGAATACCCAATTCGATTGGCTTAGCTATTTCTTGGGGATGCTGTGGGAGGCATATATGGGATTATTCGAGGGAAAACAAAAATCTATAATAGAAAATTATGTAAAAGTTTTAGACGTATTGGAAAAGTTATATGAAAAATCGGATCAAGGATGGTTTGAGGTTTTACACTTTTTAAAAAATAGTTCCATTGAGTCAATAACAACTTATTCATGTGAGGGTGGTGTTGTACCTGAAGTGAGAATCTGCAATGAAGTATTAATAGAAAAAGTATACGAAAATGAATATGGATTAGGGCAGTTAAAAGATGCTTTATGTGCATTTATAGCCAATAATTGTGACTCCCTAGATGGAGAGCATTTGGAAAATAAAATAATTGCTGAAAGTGAATTTACAAAACAATTTAAACAATATGTTTGGTTGAAAAGTGATATTCAGGAACTAGAAGAATTTAAGATACTTAATTTAATTGAACTTATAGAACTAGGGAGACCATTAAAGAATAATCAGAAAGCAATCAACATGATTGATGCTATAAATCAAAAAAGCCAAAAATATAGAGAGTTAATATTCTGCATAGAAAACTTTACGGAAGGATTTAATAGACCGCTAGCAACCATTGCAAAATTTCTAAAACAAACAAAGTTTTATAAGCATTGTGACGTATATATTCGTATTGGAAATGGCGAGTTTATTAAGTTAAATAAACTAAATTCAGAAAAATCTATATCATTTGTTTTAGATTTTTTGGATGACTCAAAATTTAATAAAATAGACCTTGGATTTGATACTGATTACTTTCATTTAGATCATATTCTAATAGATGAAGATGACTTGTTATATTTCGAGCCATTAAGAGATTTAATTGTTGATATAAAAATAGGACATACCTTATATGAAAATATAAGATACGGCGATATAAGATTGAATAAATTAGATACCTTTAAAGAATATCACTATCAAGAAACTGACAAATTTTTTAGTGAAAAATGGGAGCGACTTAAAAATGCAGAAATTGAGCAAGAGCCCACTATAGAGCCTCATCGTTCTAATATTAATAATACACATCCTGCACTTGATCCAAATCATCCAAATCATGCACCTGAATTATTGTTAGCAATAAAAGCATGGGAAGCCAAATACTTAGAAAATGAATATCCACATCAAGAACATACCCCTGCTATAACCAATATTCTAAAAAACAAAAATATCATACAAGTAAATCTTGTTAAAAGAATTTGCGCTATAACAAACCCAAACAAATAACAGTTTTATATTAAATTATAGAAAGGTGTCACTTAAAGGTGACACCTTTTTTTATAGAAGTGACACTTGTATGACACCTTAGATAATTTGTTTTTATGCACTAACAATATTTAGCCATGTAGGTGCATAAATGACTATCAAACCAATCCGCGTTCAATTCAAAACAGCTTGTGAACTACTGGACATAAGCCGTGAATCATTGCGTCATATCGTGCGTACTGATGCAGCATTTCCTCGACCGATAAAAACAGGTGATACGAAACAAGCCCCGGTCTATTTTGACTATGCCGAGCTTGTTGAATGGCATAACAGCCAAAAGCAAAGCCTTTCAGTGATGGAGGCTTAATTCATGACTAAAACACAAATTAAAGCCATTGCCTTAAATGCCAGCCGTCAACTCAATGCCGTGGCAAAGGACATCTACAATCGTGATTTAGTGACAGCACATAATCATGGCCAATTAAAAGATACATCTACCACTTTAGATGACCTATACGGCGTATTAGATACTCAGTACCAGAGAAGTCTTAAAGCTGGCATTGATGAACCTATGGAATACACAGAGCTGGTTAAAAAACGCATTGATGCCCTTGCCGAGTACATCCGCCCTGCACGTCTTAAAACTATTCACATATCACCTAAACATATTGTTCAAATGCTCGATGTTGAACAGCAGGCTATGCATCATCTGGCCACTTTATTAGATGCAATCAACATAGGGGACAAGGTATGAATCAATTAACCATGCCAGTATTAACCATGTCTAGCCGTGATATTGCAGAGCTGACTGGCAAAGAACATAAAAATGTAATTAGGACCATTAAAGATTTATTAGGTGCTGAAATTTTAGACGCTCAAATTGAGCCACTAAAATTTGAATACCGTGGCCAGTGGTTTGATTACTACGAACTCAATAAACGTGACAGCCTGATTCTAGTGGCACGGTTATCACCTGAATTTACTGCCCAAATTGTCGACCGTTGGCAAGAGTTAGAACAACAGACTAAACAGCTTAATGTTGATCTAAATAGCCCTCAAGCTCTACGCAAGGCCTTACTTGAATATACAGAACAGGTCATTGAGCTTGAACATAAAAATATTGGTTTGGAAAAGTCGATACAAACCATAACTCAGACTCCTTCAGGTGTGAAATTTCAACAGGCATGTAAGATTCTGAATATTAAACAGCCCATTCTCGCGAATTGGCTTCGTCAGCATAGTTGGGACCGGATGCTAAACAACACCCGGGCATCGACCTACTACAGTCAGGAGCGTGACTATTGTGAAACCAAGTATGAGGAAGTAGCCAGAATACGCCCTAATGGTGATCCGTATACCTTTACAAAAATTGAGTTTTTCATTCTGCCTAAAGGCATGCAGGTATTGGCCAAGTTTTTTGGCAAGGTAGAATAAGAATGAATACACGTTCATTTGCAATGTTCGTTTCTTATCGAAATGAACGTTGTAATTCAGCAATATCTAAAGCATTAATTTTAGGAATTTTCATCTTAGGTCTTGAAAGCTGTGATGTGCCTAGTTATGCTAAGGGCGTTCACCCTCATGGTGAATTAGCTTTGGTCGGCTATAAACTCTCAACAGGCGCACAGTCCGCAAGGGCTTTTTTTGTGCGTGAAATCTCTATGCGTTCGCATGTTATGGTGAAGCTGGAGAGGGACATATTTATATGTGCAGGTCACCTGTTGAGCCTGTCGACCAACCCTTTTCAGCTTTGCCACCCTCATTTGGTCGTGAATGGCAAAGCTCCTTTAGTTCAACAGGAGCGCATTAATCATGCCTACACAAACTCATTCTAATAACACATCTAAAACTTATGATGCTGGTGACATGGTGGATGCCTATTCACTTGCCTATGAACAAATGGCTGACACAAGTGTAATGCTAGGGGCTATTGCTAATGAATTTAAACGCACCAAAGAATACCTAAGTAATGTCTACAATA
Organism: Acinetobacter albensis; assembly: GCF_900095025.1. GTDB lineage: Bacteria > Pseudomonadota > Gammaproteobacteria > Pseudomonadales > Moraxellaceae > Acinetobacter > Acinetobacter albensis. The sequence goes on from NZ_FMBK01000001.1 coordinate 198,684, forward strand.
TCCCTGAGTCATGCTTTAACGACCTAAAACGCCTCATTGCAATCAGCAATACTATGATTCAAGAATCTGCTGAATTTAATCAAGCTCAAGAACAGAAATTCGAAATAGAATGGGAAGCAAATAAAAAGGCGGTGTCACTATGAATAACACCGCCCAAAACTTTCAGCATGACCTTGATAAGCCTAGCAATATTTTAGCGCAATGCACCCTATTTAAACAACAGGAAATAGCGCATTTAAACCATTCAATCATTGAGCGTTTTGGTAATCCATTACAGCCGATCTATGTTGATCAAAGCCATATAGAGATAGACGGTATGAGCTACGACCAACCTTTAATTTTGCCTATCGTGAACGGCCAATTAGAGATTGTTCAATGTGCTGTATTACAGGATGCAAAGCGTGTTTCTATCATCCCCGATGGATTGGCCAAAGGCTTTGCAAGCTATGGTGATTTTGACCAGGATAAACCTGTCATTATTACCCACAACCTTGAGACATTTTTTAAGATTGCTCAAACCGGTTACGCCGTTGTATTAGTGGTACTCCCTATCCTATGCAATGCTAAACAAACAGCACTTAAGCCATTTGATTTTGAGCAAATTCAATTTGTGATTAAGCAGTTATCACAGGCAGGATTCAAGCAGCTCTATCTACCAGTTCGCCCTGAACATATTCAGCTTGAAGCATTCCAAAGCCTAGAGAAGAACACACCAGTCCGATTATTGAATCAGTATCAAAAGATCATGGATGCTGAATTTCTGACTGAGCTATTAAAAACTGACAGCAAAGAGGAAGTCACTGCTTTTCTTGATGAAGCGATAGAGCAACTACCTAAACTGAGCTTTTTGCCTAAAGGCCACTTGGCCAAGCCTTTTAAAATGGATGACGGCGCATTTCTGCATATTTTGGACAATGGCCTCTACCTGATTAAAGAAAAAAGAGATGAGGAAGGCCAACTTAAACAGACACGGACGTTTATCTGTCATTCTGCCATTATTTTAGGTGAAGCACGAAGCCTCAATAATGACAATTGGAAGCGTGTTCTACAGTTCCATGATAAGGACAATACACTGCACCGGTTGTTAATCCCTTATGAGCATTTCATGGGTGAAGCACAGGAAGCTTTAAAGATTATTGCCAATCATGGCCTGATGCCTCCACGCCAAGCCTATAAGAAAAATGTATTCATTAACTACATTCAAGACTACCCGATAGAGCAACGCTTTCGGTGTGTCGATCGTGCAGGATGGCATGGCTCTTGTTTTGCCACACCCAATAAAACGTATGGCAATAGTGAAGATGAGGAACTACTTTTTCACAGTGACAGTAAAAGCCCTTACACCGTATCAGGGAGCTTTGAAGAATGGCAGGAACTTAGCCGGTTAATTGAACCTCATGCTTTAGCTGTACTGGCCTTCTCCAGTGCCTTTTCTGGCCAACTGGTTTTGCCTTTAGGTGCTGAAAGTGGCGGTTTTCACATCTATGGTTCATCGACCGATGGGAAAAGTACCGTGACCAAAGCATCATGCAGTATATGGGGTAATCCTAAGCATATCTCTAAGTCATGGCGCACCACGGACAACGCCTTAGAGAATGAAGCAGAGTTAAGAAACGATAGCTTTTTAAACCTGGATGAACTACGCCAAGCAGTACCGAAAGCGGTGTCTGATATTGTCTATATGCTGACTGGTGGACAAGGCAAAGCCCGAAGTACCAAGGCCGGTAAAAACCGCGATGCCAAGCAATTTAGCCTTATGTATACCTCTACGGGTGAAGTGACCCTTGAGGAGCATTTGCGCCGTGGCAGTATTGAACTGGATGCAGGGCTATTACTCCGCTTTGCACATATCCCCAGTGATGCAGGTAAAGGATACGGCGTATTTGACTGTATTAACTATGGCACAGCACCACAAGATATTGGTAACCGCATTAATGAATTGGCATCACAGCACTATGGCCATGCAGGAATTAAATGGCTGGAATATCTAACCCAAGATAAAGACGCAGTCATGCAGAAAGCCCAAGCCTTACTGGATAGCTTTGTTGAACAGCACACTCATATCAAGAATGGGCAAGCTAGCCGTGTTTTACGCCGTTTTGCACTTGTGGCCACTGCTGGAGAACTGGCCACACAAGCAGGCATCACAGGATGGACACAAGGTCGTGCATTTGAGGCAGTAGCATACTGCTTTAACACTTGGCTGGGTAATCTAGGCAATGGCGAAAATATGGAAGAAACTAAAACCCTTGAGCATATTAAGGCATTTTTTGAGGCCAATGGCACAAGCCGTTTTGAGGATCTAACCGTAATCAGGCAAGCAGACGGTGAGGTCATACGCCCACGTATAAATAACCGTGTCGGCTACTATGATCCTGAAGATAAAGTTTACCTGGTATCCCCGACCATGTTTAAAAAGGAAATGTGTATCGGAATGAATGAGGCCAGTGTAAAAAAGGCATTGATCAAACATGGCTGGATTAAGGAGTTCATAGAGGGTGATAAAAAGCTCTATGTGAAGAAATGCAGTAATAATCTACCTGATGGTACACGGCCTAGAATGATGCATTTCAGCGCAGAAGCCATGCAGAGTCTAGATAATGAAACCTGAAACCTATATTAATAAGGTGGACGTAGTGGACAAGGTGGACATAGCAGTAATATTGAAATCTAATTTATTGTTATATATAGGTATTATTATGTCCACTTTATATGAATATATCTATTTTAATAGGTGGACACGATTCAATGCAATCTATTCTGTCCACTTCATCTATTTTTTATGTCCACCCTTTTATGATGCAAATTGATACATAGGTGGACGGTATTATTTATTTAAAATCATACAGATAATTACCAATGTCCACTTTGTCCACCATGTCCACCTCAAAACACACACATATATGAGCCAACAGGATAAGAGCAAAATAGCTGGCAGGAAAGAAGATCTTAAGGAATACTGCTCCTGTAACATACATAGATAATTAAGTGCAAAATTACTCAATTTCATTGATTTTAATCTTCGGCTATTTCTTTTAACCTTCTCCATGATGGATGGTTTTTAATAGTTGGTTTCGCTGAAATTAATTTCTCTAATATGTCCTTCAAATAATGATCATAATGTTCAATTCTTGAACCTATTACTTTATCTAATAATAAAAGAATTTCTTCAGGATATTTTTCTAAAAGGAAAACCTTATCATCTGTGACCAATCTGAACATAAATAAGGATCCTGAATCTATTTTTCCTAAATAGGGCATTACATGTTTATGAATATCTACAAAACTATCAGGTGTTTCTAAAATTAAATTTAGTAATCGTTCAGACGTTCTTGAATTTTGAAATCTTATTTCTTTAGGCCAAATATTTTTAATAAAATGTCGTCCAAATGTTGCCCAGTTTTTTTGTTCAGTTACTACTTTCTGTAACACCCACAAGGTATGTGAGAGCATATCATTATCAAAATTTCGGATCATATTTCTAAGATCAATATCAGAATAATATTTAGCTTTAGGATATGACCAGTAACTTACAATAACGAGATATGTAGCTAAGTTATTTTTTAACTTTTCACTACCAAGCCATTCAGTTTTATTTTTAAACAATGAAGTTATATAAGGCTTTATGATTAATGCTGCTTTTGGGGGAGGTGTCTCAAGCATTATTCCATGCCAAACAGATTCGCTTACTGGGTTCTCTATATTTAAAAGTGGAATTAAATTAAGTTCAGTCCATTGTTTATAATGATAAAAAATGAATTTAAAACGATATGCTATCATCACTGCCGCATGATCAGCTCCTTCACCAACACTATTTAATGCTAATTCAAATCTTGAAAGATAATTTTTTCTACAAATCTTAGGGTCTAATTTCCAAGCATTAAAAGTTGAAAATATTGAATAAACTAATTTACCAATAGGTGAATTCAAAGCATGATCTAAAGTTTTTCGAGATAAATTTATAACTTTTCCTCCTCGTTTAACTTCACCGATAGAACTTTTTGTTGCATCTGGACCTATTGTATTTAGTGAATTGAAAACATAATCCCAGACTTGCCAAAATAGTCCATGATTTGAAATACAGGTATTTACAAGTGTCTCATCAATCCATCTAGATAGACTGAAGCGACAATTAAAAATCACTTCATTTGGTAAAAGAAATATTGCATTAGCCACAATTAATTTTTCTTCTAGGGTTGTACTTTCAGGAATATTTTCAAATAACTGCTGCCAAAAATCTTCACGGAAGTTACCCAACTCAAGCTCTTTTAAAAGTATGTTTAGAACATGTTGAATATTTTTTTGTATTAAACCAATAAATGGTCTATTTTGTTCAAGAACTACACTCCTCTCATTCTCAATTTTTTTAATTTCATCCAATAATTTTGTTGAATCTGTTATTAGCCCTAAATCAAACATATCTATAGATGTATTAGTCTTTACTAAACCTGAAATAGCACCAGGAATAAATGGTTCTTCATCTAAAAAACTGTTCTTCCATTTATCAGATGATTTTATTTTTAATAAATCTTTTTTAGCTGATTCTGATAAACCTATTTTCGAATTACGAATTTGATTTAGTAACCGCCCAGTATGATAAATTCTTCTCTTTTCAAATAAGTCGTCAGCGTAATCTTTATTATTTGGATAGTATCTTATAATCTTATTTTCGATAATTATGCGATCTTGCTCAGGTATTTTATCCCATTTTTTTGAAATAAATTTAAATAGATCCGCCTCTAGAACTGAGCTCCAAAAAAAATCATCAGAGAAGTTTTCGATATTTTTTCCGATATCAAATTCATGAATATTTTGAGAATACATCCATACAAATAATCTTAAACGATTGAAAATAAATGAATCATTTTTTGGCCATTCTTTAGAAAGCGCATAAATCTCCTTTTCATCTATCTGAAGTTGCCTGTTAATCAAATGGCTTAACCAAACAATGATTTTTCCAGTATTTTCATAAGCATCTCGCATTTCATTATCAAAATCCTTAAGAGCTATTATGGGATATTCAAAATTTAAAAATGAACTAACAGTTGTAGAGGTGTGTTGAAGCAATTTTATATATTTAAGTAATGACACTACGAGGATATTGATAACATTTATTAATGAGTTTTCGTGGACATTAATAGAATCATGACTAAAACCAATAAATTGAGTTTTAAAATTTATCTTTAGATTCTCATCTTCTTCAGTGTTCAAATAGGAGATATATGATAAATCACTACATACTCTCAATGTTGGTTCAAGTAATGACTCCAGATCCTTTAAGTTTGACTCAGTAAATACATTGCCATTTTTCTCTACTATAAATTTTAATTCATACCAAGTTATTGTAGGTTGTCTTTCTAATAGCTTATGACTTAATATTATTTTTCTGAAAAAAATTAATTTATTCTCAGAAAATGAATTAGGCTCTTTAGTAATTCGCTCTTCAATTTCACGGGTCATTAATGGATGTAAGTTATTCTGATTGGCGACCCACCATATACCTGCAGGTTGTTCAATAACTTTTACGAGCCATCTTATTAAACTTGTAATTCTTGAGTTTACAGCCCATAACCTTTGATATCGTAAATTTGATATTCTTTCTCTTAGCTTACCTGAGTGCTCAGTATTTAAATTATCAATGAAATCTTCACCAACATTATTTATTAAATGATTAGGAATTAATTCTAAGTCTGAACGAATAAAATCTGTATCTATCCCATATAAATCGATAGGATCTAATATAAGATTTTGACCAGTTTGATTTTTTACGTTTTTAAGTTTTCCTAACCTGATATATTTATCAAAAACATAAATCCATTCTGCTTTTGGGGTGGGCTGAAATAATTGAAACTTTTGAGCACCTTTAAATGTTGAAATAAAATTGGCAACCTGTCCTCTCTCAAATGCTTCTAAATCTTTTGGGCTTTTTTGACTAAATTCAAAAATGTGAGTATTCCACTTATCATCATCTCCCGCATATTTTGCCCATTCTGTAATTGTATCCCATAGATCATCATGATTAGGGTATGAAATACCTATAGCACCAAGCTGAGCCCACTTTTGATCAATTTTGCTTTGCTCTCCTCGTTCAAAGGCATATATCTTATTTTTATTGTCCGAATTTTCAGAGTTTAGTCCCTCAAGTAAATAACGAACTAAAGTATCATCTCCCGAATAACCAATTAATACGACTGTACGGCGTGTCAATAGATTTGATAAAAATCTTGTTGCCCAACCATGGGATAAATAAGCACTACCAAAGTCTTGAGATGAAACAATAAGATTATTAGGTTCATTTTTCTTTGGATCTATCCATTTACCATGTAAGTAAACAATGCCTGATAATGGATCTTTAGATTTTAGATCTGGTAAATATGGTGGAACAAAAGATTTTACTTTCTTATCCACTTTCTCAAAAAGTAGATCAAAGTTTGTTGTTATAAGAAATGGTTTCTTTTCTTCATTTATCGAAAGTTTTAAAAGATTTTCATGATTCCTTAGTAATGGAGTTTTTTTGAGTTTTAGCTCATTTAATAAGACAGAATCAACAATCTCATCACCATAAGTTCTTTTTAAGGCTGTAAATGTTCTATCGAATTGAGAATTAAATAGTAATTGTGAAATCTCATTATTTTCATCATCTAGTGCATGTAATTCTTCAGCAACTTTTTTCGTTAAACTATAAAAAGTAGGTAATCCAGCTGGAACCGAAACCCCCGCACCACAGAAAAATAGAAGTTCACCATTTTTTTGTGCTTCAATTAATTCATCGGGAATATTAGGACCAGTTTTAGTAAAGCGCATTTTAATTCTCAACTTTATATAAAAGCATATATATTTTTAAATAATTGTTTTATAACATATATATTTCATTTTAAATTACATGATTTACTATTAAAATAATTACTATTTTTTCATATTTAACTAGTAAAAATTTTATTCACGTGCTTTTAGAATTATCCAATATTTTGGCATACTGAACCTCTCCCTTAATAAAAAATTGATCCCAACGGTAGTAGCATTACCACATTCAGCGTGGCAACCTCGGAACATTAGAAAGACAAGACCACTGGAGAACGCAAAGAGGCTACGGAATCGCCACTAGTAACCGATTAGCTGAGATTGCCAGTAAGTACCTTAAGAAAGGCGGAAAGGTTTATATAGAGGGCCCATTCCGTACACGTAAATGGAAAGACCAAAGCGGATCAGAAAAGGAAATAACCGAGATTCGAGCTGATGTTCTGCAATTGCTTTAGTGCTTATATGCCCCTTTGATGGGGCTTTTTTAATAATGGTGTATTTTCCTCATTTAAACTAATATCTCTTTAAATTTAGGGGGATTTATGACTAAGAAGACTTTAGAAGAAAAGATAAAACAGGTCGGATTTTGGACTTTTGGAGGAATATTTTGGTACTTAGCGATAGCTTTCTTTCTGAAAAGCAATTACCCGATTTACGATTATGACTTTAATCGATCTATTGCATATGACGTTATAAAGGATGCTCTAACCTTAGCTGCAGCCTTTCTTGCTCCAGTTGCTGCATTTATTCTTTTCAGTGATTGGAGGGTGCAACATATAGAAAAGAGAAAAGAACAAGAAAGTGAAGTTATCTTAAGCAGAATTAATATCTTATTGGAAAAACTTGCTCAATTATATGTAAGTGTTTGCAGAGATGAAAATATTAATAATGAAGCAGCATCATTAGATATTGTGAAACAAGAATTTCTTATAACACTGGAATGTATAGCATTGGAAAAAATTACAGAGAAGTCATTTGGACCAGATTCTGAGGCAAAAGATTTTTATAATGCTTCCAAAAAAATACTTAAAGAAATAAATCAAATTGGCAAAAAACTTAAAGAAGATGAAGACTTTTTCCAGAGATATCCACTATTGGAAAAGAATATTGATCGGTTTGGTGATTCCAGGGAGTCTTATTTAAGCAGACTTAAAAGACAGCGCGAGTCAATTGAAAGTCTCAGCTTGGAAATAAGTAACTTAACCGAACTCTCAAAAGGTCTAAGAGTGCTGTAATATATTTATTTTTTCAAATTACCTTGCCCTTTTTATGGACTCCGAAAATTCAGAATTAAGTCGTACTGAATCTCAATATATCAGTTAATATTTTCTATAAATGAAATTGTAAAATACTTAAGAAAATAGCATGAACCAAAAAAATCAAATAGTTTCTGAAACCATACAAGCCGCGAATATACAAGCTGATGCAACGATATTTGCAGCAAGTATAGCCGCACTAGGCCTTATAGTCGGTTTGGTGGTTTCATGGTATACGGCAAAACATATACAAAGAAAAACCTCAATTGATGAGATAAGAAGAAATACATATTTAAAAACCGTTGATTCTTACTCTCGAATGATAGCTTCCTTATCAATGATTACAGTAGATCCTAAAAAGACATCCGATGAATTTAAACCAAGATTTGAAAATTTTGTTGCAGCGATTGATCAGTCAATGTTTGTTTGTGATACTAAAACTAAAGTTAAGCTCGTTGAATTTTATGAAATTTTCTTTACAGAATTAAAATTAATTGAAGATCCAATATCAAGTATTTTTGATGCCTCACAGGATTGTGAAATAGCTTACAAAACCTATTTTAAAATTATGAGTGAGTTAGAGCCAATTAAGTCTCGCTTAGTAGATCTTCAGGTTGAAGATCCTGCGCAGAAAAATATTGAAAATGCATTACAAATATTTGACGATAAATTAAATTTTTCTCATAAGTATTTACAGGCTGCACAAGATAAAGGCGATTTAGTTCAAGAACTTTGCACCGATGCAGAACCAAAAATTCATGACTTTATGATTAAGATAAATACAAAAGCAGTAGATGTAATGTATAGCTTAAGACAGGAAATAGGTATAAAAACCGATATAAAAACTGATAAGGAATTAAATGAAAGGCTAAAAAAACTCGTATTAAAAAGTAAATAATCATTTTTATAGTTTTTATTCTCATTATTAAGGCTATTAGTTCTTAGCAAAGTAGTTGCACTAATCTGTAGTCTGGAAAATAATTAAATACTTGGAGTGAATCCTATCAGGATTGATTAGCTATAGATCCAATCTTGAGATAAAAATACTAAACTTTAAAGGAATTAAAGATGAAACAAATATTTAAGGTGTCTACAGATAGTTTAAGAAGTTGCCCTTATTGTCGCAATGTTGATGTGGGTGGTATTTGTTTTGAAAAAGGGATAAACCACATGCTGAGTGAACATAATTATCAAATTGAGCATATTGGCACCGAAACCATTGAAGGGGACCTAGGATTGTTTCATACAACAGTGGCAATCCTTTCCGTAGAAGATTAAAAACAGCCTCCTTAACTTGGGGCTTTTTATTAGCTGAATGGTCATTATCACCATGCAGATTCAATCACCAGTCATGGGTATTTGCACCACAACTGAATAAATGGCTTTAGATTGGTTTAGCCATCATGAAAATCATGACAACTGAGTCGATAGATAACGTGTCAATGCCTTAGACAGCTATAGATCGGTACAGTCTAATTAGACAAATCCTCTGACATCTAATTGTGCTGAGACAGTCATAAACCACTAAAAAACAACTCAATTGTTTTGACATTTTCACTGACAAAAACGCCATGAATTTGGCTAGACAAGTCATATTAATTTAGGTTGACGGCATACGGCGTAAATAAGGCATTAAATTGTGCTTAAAGGCATATACAAAAAGGCTTTATCCTATTTTGTGAAATACCAATCCTGTCAACGTACGTTAACGTAAACAGCCAAAAATTTACCTGAACAAGGTATGACTTAAGTATTCTATTAAATTTCATACAAGCCTTATCAATCGAACATTACAGCGTATTTATATGTTTTTTATAAATTCCAATCCGTCCAAGTACGTCCAAGAAGAATCCGTATTTCATACCAGATAAGCTTTATTCAATATTTCCTTGATGAAGCTCCACCATAAAACCACTAAAAACAGCTTCAAGGCCTTATCTACTGGGGATTGCAGCCGTTTTCAATAAGTGCCATTTCATCAAGAATCATCAAGGAAAACGCTACATTCTGTCCTGTTAATTAGATATACAGCACCTACCAGTAAAACAAGCTGAAAAGCTGTGCTCGCAGGCCATTCACTCATACTTGAAAATGCTGTTTTGTATAGCTACGTATAGCAAGAAATACCATTCACCTTGCAGAAAGCGCCGTATATTTTGTTATACAGGACATAAGCCATTTACCTTGACAGCACCACCCTAGAAAAAAGAAATAAAATGCACTCAGACCTTTATGAATAAAGTATCACAGCTATTTTCACTAGGTTTTAAGAAGTAATATTTCGTCAAGGTACGTCAAGGTAAATCTGTATGACTACGTATAACTAAATTCAGGATTTAGAATCTGAAATTCACCATTATGGATTTCAAATCTAATAGGGTGAAAACATACAGGCATATATCCATATCTGTATCACTACGTATCACAAAACATCCTTAAATCTTGCATGACAAGGTACGTTAATAAATACCTTATAAAAATGCTTCAAAGCTTTGCTACCATTGGGTTTAAAACAAATTACCAAAACTACGCTTTGTCAAACTACGTCAAACAAAATCTCCCTAATTCTAGTGATACAAGAACTTCGTATTTTGTACGACGGCAAGCAATATAAAACAGTCTTAAAGACTTACTATCCTTGGCCTATAGCCCATTAATGAAAATAGGCTTTGTCGTTCTACGTCGCACAAGAAAGGGAGAAATTTAGCTATACGACACATCATTAATTTACCTTGACAGCACTCCACCCAAAAGCACCATAAAAACTATATCAACGCCTTACTATATAAGCATTACAGCCATTTTATTAAAACTGCATTTCGTCAAGGTACGTCAAGGTAAATAAATCAATTCCGTGTCGCTACGTGTCGCAAAATCTTGCATGACAAGCCTTTTGTATTTGTTGGACAAGGCAATCATAAAAGCACCTATAAAAATGCAGTCAAAGCCAAACTATACAAGGCATACAGCTATTATATTAAAACTGCGCTTCGTCCTGCTACGTCCAACAAGAAATATGGTTTTGTAATGTTACGTCATGCAAGATTAGCCTTATTTTAGGTTGACGGCATACATGCTAAATCATCTGTAAAACAGTGGTCAGAGCTATAAGATGAAAGGATTTTGATAGTTTTATGGAAACCCTATTCCGTCAACGTACGTCAACCTAAATAGTCAAAATCCTACTTAGACAATACTCATTCAAGAAACGACATAAAAGCCATGTCAAAGCCATACGTAGCAAACATCACAATAATCTGGCATTAATTTCAATCTGTCTAAGTACGTCTAAGAATAAAGCCTTGTTTCATCAAGAATCATAAAGAAAAAACTTGGTCAGATTTAAAATCCATCCAAGTACATCCAAGTATTTTTTGTTTTACAGCATATTTATATAAATTGCTATGTATGTCAGTTACAGTAAGGCATACAGTGTTTTTCTACATATCAATCCGTAAAACTACGTAAAACAAAACAGCCTTAAATTATTCTTTACGGCGTTTATTTAATTCCCTTGATGGGCCACCAGTAGAAAGACCATTAAAATTGCTTAAATGCTATATCTAGCAAGGTTTACCGCTATTTTTAGGGAATCCCATTTCATCAAGCCCCCCCAGTTTTGTATAGCTACGTAAAGAATTTTGACCTTATTTTTGTCTTACAGCACCACATTAAAAAGACCATCAAAACCATGCTCAAATATACACACAGCAAGGTTTACGCCGTATTTAACGAATACCGATATTGTAAGACTACGTAAGACTAAATGTCAGGTTTTGACAGGTTCAAAGCGTTTGAGCTTCGACCATTGGGGGAGCATCTATCAGGCTTATTGGTATTTGAAATGCGGATATAAAATCTAACCCTTTTACCTAGGGGGAGATATGAACAAACTTACTGACATTTAAAACGTGACCAAGTTAATTCAGCATTCCAAATGTGGATTTTGAATCTACTCCTACCTGAGCCACCAAATAGAGGAGCAGTGAAAAAACACAGTAAACCGCTATATAGATCGGCCAATAATCAAGAATGAAAACGCAGTGGAGTGTATCAAGGGGGGTATTTTTACCTCTTGAGTTCATCACCCAGTACGACAACCAAACCCAGAGAAAATAGGCTAGCAACAAGTAATTTGTACACTGTCATGTACACTAGGATTTTTATATAAAATTTAAACAATATAAAACATACACTTATAATATTTGTTCAATTGTCGCCACCGGCAAAATATGCCTAGTTTTGGAACTAAAAGGCTTAATCCTAAAGGGGTTAAGCCTTTTTTTATGCCTGAATATAACCAAACATAAAAGCGTTATAGTGCTGCGTTCCCTGTATTTCTCTATATATACAAATACTATTTATTTTTGCTCTTCACTAAACTCTTTGAAGTCCGCTTTGCGTATTTTGGCATGGATTCCTTTGGTTTTATCCACCACTTGTGAAACTTCAAAATCTGTAGCAGCACTTAAATAAGCATAGGCAATTGCCTCATCAATACCGTATTCCTGATTTAAAAAACGGATTGCTTCACGAGTGGATTTTTTCATAGCCTCATCTAAGTCTTCGTCTAATCCTGGTGTAATCCAAAACTCAGCATTTTCTGCTAAAGGTTGTACAATTTCCTTACCAGGAATCTTATCTTTACCTGCTTTTAATAAAGTAAATTTAAGCGTTGCACGAGCGGATGCCTCAAGCGCTGTCAAAGCTACTTCACCATCTCCTTGTGCAAAGTGACTATCACCTGTATAGAAGAGAGCACCTTTGACTTGCACAGGATAATAGGCAGTTGATCCAGCACCTAATTCATTAATATCAATGTTACCGCCATACATTGCTGGCGGAACAGAATGCACAGGTTCGGAGGTATTCGCAGCGACCCCCATAATCCCCATAAAAGGATAAAGTGGGAAACGAATAGACTTACCTGATTCTGTTTTTAGGACACCTTCATACTCACCTTGCGAATTTTTTTCTATAGGGGTAAATACCGAAACATTGCCATATCGTTCAGGATGGGCAGCGGAGGCATTTTCTTGTTTTGGTTTTTTCGGAAATTCACCAACGAGTGCACCTTTACCATGACGGTTGGAGATGACGCCATAAGGAACACGTGGCTCAACTTTAATCACTTCTACTTTTAAGATATCACCTGGTTGAGCACCTTGAATTTCAACAGGTCCAGTCACAATATGTGGACCATCTTTATGAAAATCATGACTCAATTTAGATTGAGTAATCTTTTTTGCTTCATCTAAAATATATTCGGCTTTCACGCCTTTAGATTTAAAGAATTTTTCTGCATCGCGTCCTTGATCTTCAAGTAAACCTTCATGTGAAACTGTATCAAAAGTCACCACACTGCCAGACGGAACCGAAATAACAGGCTTAGCATCTTTATTTGGCAAATATCCCCAAGTAATCGTATCTAAAGTCGAAGGAACATAATAATTGCCTTTGTATTCGCCATCTTTGAGCTGAACAGGTTTATTTGATATCTGCTTAAGAATATTAAAACTTTCTGCATAGGCTGCTGAAGAACCAAGAGCGCTGAAAATAAATATTGAAATGAGCGTGTGCTTAAACATAGAACATACCTTTAATAATTGAAAAATAAAAATATTGTAAATACGTCTACAGCAAATTCCATGCCACGCTAGAATTGGGTTTATTGGATAATTTACATGAAAAATGCACTATTTACTTACAAACATCCGATCTAATCAGGTGCATAAATACTTAAGTGACTACAAAACCTGCTATCTATTCCCTCAAAGTTAAACATGTTGTTTTGTCATGCTCCGTATCACAAAATAACTTTAAATCTTGCATGACAGAGTATTTATAATTTTGTTAAACGAGGTGCGTTAAAAAAGACATATAGAAACCACTTCAAAGTATTGCTATCAGTGGATTTTAGCTATTTCATTATAATTATATTTTGTCCTACTACGTCCAATAAGACACCGTTGTTTCGTCATGCTACGTCATGCTACGTCATGCTACGTCATGCAAGAAATACGCTTGTGTCCTACTCAATCTTGACTGGATTTTGAATCCGTTCGAGTAGGTCCTAGAAGAAATGTAAAAAAGAAGCTTTTCATTAACATAAAACGTGAACGCTTTTTATCTAAGTCATAATCACGATAAAATTTTACACAGGTGTGACACGCGTGTAATAGGCTAGCTATGATTTCAGATGTACAAGTAAAAGCTTAAAGATACTCACTGATATACTTCCACGTGAAGATTAAGAGTAAAAAGTAAGATCATTCAGACATAATTTTTTTAATTACATAAAAATCAAATACTTGTATTAATATTTAAATTTTAAAATCCACAAAGATAAATTTTGGACTCAAATTAAGTGAATTCAATCAATATATAAGCCCTGTTTTTTATAACGAAACACATCTAAAAAGAAGAACTCACGGAAATTAGAACTGATGTGTTTCAATTGCTGAAATGGATATTTTAATTCGATATTTTATGGAATAGAAATTGCATTTTAAACTAAAATACCATTTAGGCTGTATCTCAACAGTCTAAATGGTAAACGAATAAAAACTGAAGATGTCTTAAAATTTGTACTTGAGTCCTAAATTATAGTTACGTCCTTCACCCCATGTATAAGTGCTATACCAGCTAAAAATCGTATAATATTTCTCATCTAAAAGATTATTCACATTAAATGAAAGTGATAACTGGTCATTTACCTCGTAATTTGCCATAGCGTCAACTAACCAATAGTCGGATACGACATGTTTAAATGAGTCTTTGTCTAGTGGATTACTGACATCACCCCATGTCTCATCTTGCCAACGTACACCACCACCTACGGTTAAACCGTCAACCCATTGATTAACTTTATAACTGGTATAAAGCGTAAATTCATTTTCAGGGGTTAAAGTACTTTCTTTCTTACCTTCCTGCTTTGAAACCTTATGATTAAAGCCAGCATGTAAATTCCAACCAGGCATAATCTCGCCCGTAATTTCTAATTCAGCCCCTTTAGTTTTGACACCTTGTAACGCTTCATAAGCGATCTCTCCAGCAGGAGTTGCAGTTAGTAGAAGCTCTTTACCAAAATTGTTCTGCGTAAGCTGATAATATGCCAAGCTTGTATTTAGACGCCCACCATAAAACTCACCCTTCATTCCCACTTCGTAGTTTTCACCTTCCAGCGGATCAAGAACTTTCCCATTTATATCTTTTTTAGATTGAGGTTTAAATATCGTACTGTAACTTGCATAAAGTGAATAATTATCATTTAAATCATAAACGGTGCCGATATAAGGCACGAATATGCCTGACTTTTTCGTATCTTCTGATTCATAATTTGCAACACGCCCACCTAAAATTACTTTTAAATCATCACGTAAATTCAAACGAGAAGTAACGTAAAGTCCATTTTGTTTGGTCGTTTCGTCATTGCTCCAATGACTACCTTTTTGCCAGTCAGGTTCTGGAACATTGCCATCCCATTGGTAATATTGATCTACACTGGTCTTATAGTCACTAGGAGCGCTATAACCATTATTTTTCCAAGTACTTTGAGAAATATTTGCACCGAGCACTAACTCATGTTGACGACCAAAAAGCTGAAATGGCCCTGTGGCATATACGTCTGCTGCATTACTTTTAGTTTCACCTTTGTATTTCCCAAGCCACATAGAAACACCTTCCCCAGTTACTGGATTTGGATTGCCACCTGCGGCAGCACCCAAACGTGCATCATATTCATTGATTTGGTGGTTTAATTGCAATTTAGCGATCCAATCATTATCAAATTTATGCTCTAAAGTTGAAAATATAGTTCGTGTATATTGTTCCCAGTTACTCCAATTTGCTCCGTTGTTAAAACTTTTAGGCATTTTATTAAATTGGCCTGTCGCATCATAAATTGGGATTCCTCCCCAAGTTGATCCTTTGGGCTTACTGTCCTGATAATCAGCACCCACAGTAAGTAAAGTATTTTCAGATAGATCAGCTTCTAATATTCCATAGAAAACAGGAGATTTACGTTCATAGTTGTCAAGTTGTGATTCTTTTTCTTGGTAAGCAGCAACACCACGAGCACGGATAGTTCCTGATTCATTTATTGGCCCACTTAAATCCACTTCACTCCGGTATGTATTCCATGAACCTAGATCGGCTGAAGCACTGCCCTGAAACTCTTGAGTTGGTTTTTTTCGAATCAGGTTAATTGTTGCTCCTGGATCTCCAATACCAGTCAATAAGCCAGTTGCTCCTTTGAGCACTTCAATACGGTCATAAATAGCCATATCACTTAAAGTGTTTCCTGCTGAGTAAGCAGAATCACGATTCATAGGAATACCGTCATATTGAAAGTTCTGAATTGCAAAACCTCGTGAATAATATTCAGTCCGTTCACTATCGTAAGTAACTACGCTTACGCCTGGTGTATGACGCATTACCTCATCAATAGAACTTAAATTAAAGTCATCCATTTCTTGACGGGTAATCACGCTAATCGTTTGTGGTGTTTCTTTCGGTTTTAAAACCAACCGAGTTGCTGTAGCAATTGCTCCTGGAGTATATATGCCACTATTTTCTGTTATTTCACCTAACTGATTTGCTGTAACAGTAAGCGTCGGTAGTACTTGAGTGGCTGTACTATTTTGTGCGATATCATCTGAGGCAGATACTAGGCTATTAGTGGCAACATATGTTGTGCCTACCATAATGAGTTTTATCATTTTCGACAAATATTTTTTATCTGTCTTCTGAATGTCTTGTGACAACATGAACGATGACCTTTTAACCATTAATAATACTTTTAAGTCGGTTAAAAAAATAAAAAAGGTCAATTTAATAAGTTTTATCTAAGATTATTTAAAATTTAATAAAAATATTGTTGAATGCTATTATCAATAAATATGAAAAGTAATGTTGTACGTTTATCTGAGCATTTTTGGGTGTATAGCACCACTAATAAAAACCCCTCAAAAGCTGTGCTATTAGACTATTCAACCATAATATGAAAATGCCTTTTTTACTACGTGTAACAAGAGATACCAATTTTTTTCCTGTATAAAGTGCGCTATATTTTGTTGTACTAGATAGAGGGAATTTATCTTGACAATCCAGTCTTTAAAATCACATTAAAACAAAATTAACTAGCACTAAATAGTCTGTATCCCTGTATTTACTCTCACTTTTAAAATAAAAAACGAGAACTTATAATCATTTATTTTTTAAATTTCACTCACTAAATTCTTAAATCAACATCAATTATGATTTATAAAACTAAAGCTTTGCTTGATCATCCAGCAAAGCTTTTTTTATACGTATTAGAATCTTTGATTCATCATGAATAGTAGGTGATTTTGTTAATGAATCGGTTGTCCACCGACGCCTTTTTGAGGTTTAGGACATAACCAGATAATCAAAGCTGCAAAAACAAAAATCATCGATAAGATAAAAAACACATGATTTGCAGATAACGTTAAAGCTTCTTTATCCACCAAGCTGGAGATATACGCTAAAGCACTCTCAGAACTCATCCCTTTTTGCATCAAAGTATTCTGAACTTCATTGACATGCAAGTTTGACACCATTTCACTACGTGCGACTTTGGCATGATCATCCCATAAAGTCACTGCAATAGATGCACCAATTGCCCCTGCCATGGTTCTTAAAAAATTCATTAAACCTGCCGCAGAGGCCATTTCGTGTGGCTGAACAGAAGCCAAGGCCATATTAGACAAAGGAATAAAGAAAAAAGGGACCGCAAAACCTTGCAAAATTTGTGGTAATGCCAATGCCATAAAATCAGCATCCGTTGTCCAAAAAGAACGTATTAAGGTCACTACAGCTAAAATCATCAGACCAAAACATGCCAAACCACGTTGATCATATTTGGTGGCCATTTTCGCCACAATTGGTGACATGGTTAAACTGCCAAACCCCATAGTCGCAGTAAGATAACCTGCCCACGTTGCGGTATAACCCAAATTTATTTGTAGCCATTGCGGAATAAGCACAATACTGGCAAAGAATGCACCGAACGCAAAAGCAAGCGATAAAACTGAAATAGTAAAACCACGATAACGAAAAATCTGAATATTAACAACGGGATGTCTCTCTGTGAGTTCCCAAATAATAAAAATGATTAAACCCACCACAGTAATAATGGCTAAAGCACAAATCAAAGTGCTATTAAACCAGTCATTTTCGTGTCCCAGATCGAGCATCAGTTGCAATGCACCAATCCAGATAATCAGTAGAAATAAACCAATACTATCAATCTTGATTTTTGAAATGGCCGTTTCTGCGGGTTTTAATAAACGCATAGCCGCAAGTGCACAGAATATGCCGACAGGAATATTAATAAAGAAAATCCAGTGCCATGACATATTATCACTAATAGAGCCACCTAAAATGGGGCCTAAAATAGGTCCAATTACAGTCGTCATCGCCCACATCCCCATGGCTTGGGACTGTTTTTCTGGGGGGAATATACGCATTAACAAAGTTTGGCTCAGTGGCATAATCGGCCCACCAAATAAACCCTGCCCTATTCGGCAAAATACCAACATCTCCAAACTTGTCGACAATCCACACAATACAGAAAAAATGGTAAAACCGATCAAACTGACAACAAAAACCCGAACGCCACCAAAACGTCCTGCCAACCATCCTGTCAATGGAACACAAATGGCTTCGGCAACCGCATAGGAAGTAATGACCCAAGTCCCTTGTGAACTTGATACTGCCAAGCTTCCCGTTATATGGGGCACAGAAACATTGGCAATGGTCATATCTAGAACCACCATGAAATTGGCTAAAGCCAACACAAAAGCAGCAAAGATGAGACGAGGCCCTTTCAAGTCGCCAAAGGGGATATAGCTATTCTGGTTCATAGGCAACTACTTCGAAGCGAGGTTAATTTTCGCTTCCATAGAGAGCCCTACACGTAACGGGTGCTCCGTCAACTCTTGAGGATCAAGTACAATTCGAACAGGTAAACGCTGAACCACCTTAATCCAGTTTCCTGTGGCATTTTGTGCAGGAATTAAAGCAAAGGCTGAACCTGTACCCCCTGAAAAGCCTACAACTTTTCCATGAAATTCAACCTCATCGCCATATAGATCAGAAGTAAGAATAACATTCTGATCAGCTTTTACTTTAGCCAATTGACTCTCTTTAAAATTGGCATCGACGTACAGCTTATTCATCGGAACCAGCATCATCAAAACACTGCCCGCAGCAACACGTTGTCCAACCTGTATATTTCGACGCGTGATAACCCCATCAAATGGCGCTTTAATTTCAGTACGCTCTAAATCTAGCATGGCTTGTTTTAAACGCGCTTGTGCAATCAATACATCGGGCGTTGATGTTTCATTACTTCCCAAAATCAGTGCTTCATTGGCTGCCAAGGTACTTTGTGCGGCTTTCTGACTCGATTGAGCCTGTGCTAAACCTGCTTGAGCCAAATCAAATCCTGCTTGTGCATTATTTACAGCACTTTGTGCGGTACTCAGCTCTTCTTTAGAAATTGCGCCTGATACACTCAACTTAAGACGACGAGACAAATCATCCTGTGCTTTATTCAATTCAGTTTTCGCTTTCGCTACTTGCGCTTCTGCACTGTGAATTCCGTCATCACTGACAAAGACCTGAGAATTGAGTGCACTACTATTGGCTTGTGTTTGCTTATATTGACGTTTGGCTTTCATCAATTCAGCTTGTGCCTGAGCAACTGCAATCTGTGCATCGCGATTGTCCACTCGAACCAATAATTGACCCTGTTTAACACTTTGAGTATCACTCACCGACACTTGTTCAACTTGGCCATTTACCATAGAGGTAATTGAGGCTGTTTCTGCACCTACATAGGCATTGTCAGTACTGACCGAATGATTAAAAAATAGTGACCAGAGTACATAGAGGATTGCAGCGATGATCAGAATCAGAGCAACAAAAACTAATGCTTTTTTGCGTTTTGCTTTTAAAACAGTATCTGAAGGTTCAGGCATTTGACCCAATTCGGGTGAGGTGTTTTGAGCATCTGTCATCAATTATTCCTAAATCCAACAAACTTGGTCACCTCCACCTGTGTATCATTCTGCTTTACAACAGAGGGCTGGGTTAAATACCCGATTGCCTAAGATGGTCTGGATGAGAAAGTCATTTTTTCTTTAATAGAGTCAGCACAATTTTAATAACAAAAAATCATCATGTGATAATAAAAAACGTAACTCATCAGTCTTTAAATTAAATTCGGCACTCAATTTTCATTTTATGCCGAATCATTTAGTCAATTCTTTTTATTTTATTTGACCAAGCTTAAAACAACCTTAAAACGCATAAGAGGCTATTGCTGTAGCAATGGCTTTATCTTCATCATTGACCAAAGTCATGCGCATAGTGCAGCCCTTCCGACCTAAACGTAAAGTTTCTGCACGTGCAATAAAATATTTCCCTCGACCAGGTGAGAGATAATCCACACGCATATCTACGGTGGCCAAACGGGTCACTTTTTTGATCGTGTCCGGCAATTCAGCAGCTTCGGCTTTTTTATACAATTCGCCCATCGCGACAATTCCACCAATACTATCCAGAATAGTCGCAGCGACTCCGCCATGTAAGATTTGAAAAGCAACATTTCCAATCATGAAAGGCTGCATCTCAATATAAGCCTCGATTTGACCATCGACCACACGCATCAACATATCGTTGTGTTTAAAGTAGGGAGAACTATTAAATGCATGACACAACTGTTTAAGGACAATATCTATATCCACTTTCGAGCCCAAATGAATACTCCCCGTCCATTTTTTATCTGAATCAGTCATCATCTACACGAATACCTTTATTTGAGAAATAGCACTTAACTTTTGCCCCAAAATTTAATTCTAGGGCTACAATAGCGCTAGTTTAATACTGATCAATGAGATTGTTATGACTTATACGTTCAATCGTCCAGCTTTTCCAGCCACTCGCATGCGCCGAATTCGTAAAAATGACAAATTACGGTCGATGGTACGCGAAACTCAACTGACGACCGATCATCTCATCTATCCAGTATTCGTTCTTCCAGGACAGAATCAAACCCAAGATATTCCCAGTATGCCGAATATTCAGCGTTTATCTGCTGATCTGCTGTTAAAAAAAGCAGAACGTTTACTGGACTTGGGCGTTTCAAAATTGGCACTTTTTCCTGTCACGCCACAAGAAGATAAAAGCCTAACCGCTGAAGCAGCATGGAATGAAAATGGCCTCGTTCAAAATACGCTGCGCCTCCTCAAAAAAGAGCTTCCAGAAATGGTGCTGATTACAGATGGTGCACTCGATCCTTATACCACTCATGGTCAGGACGGTATTATCGATGATACAGGTTATGTTCTGAACGACGAAACAGTTGAATGTTTAATTAAACAAGCCTTAAGCCATGCTGAAGCAGGTGCAGATGTAATTGCACCAAGTGACATGATGGATGGACGCATTGGAGCAATTCGTACCGCGCTTGAAGCAAATGGTCATATTTATACCAGCATCATGGCTTATTCTGCGAAATATGCCTCAAGCTTTTATGGTCCTTTTCGTGATGCAGTCGGTTCATCAAGCAACTTAAAAGGTGGTAATAAATACAATTACCAAATGGATATTGGCAACCGTGTAGAAGCTTTACATGAAATTGCACTGGATATTCAAGAAGGTGCCGATATGGTCATTGTCAAACCAGGTATGCCTTATTTAGATATCGTTCGTGAAGTGAAAAATACTTTTGGTGTGCCGACTTTCGTTTATCAAGTTAGTGGCGAATATGCCATGCTCGCAGGCGCAATTCAAAATGGGTGGCTATCTGATGATGTGATTATTGAGTCTTTGATGAGTTGTCGCCGCGCTGGTGCAGATGGTATCTGGACTTATTTTGCAGAAGAAGCTGCACTTAAACTTAAAAATATGAAATAAGGGTTAATCACACAAGCTATGAAAATTGCCATTATTGGAGCAGGCATTAGCGGTCTAATGTCGGCTTTAGAGCTTGTGGAACAAGGATGTTCTGTCATTATTTTTGATCAAAAAAGTGCTGGGAAGGCAGCCTCTTGGGCAGGCGGTGGTATTCTTTCCCCAATGTATCCTTGGCGATACGATCCAGCAGTCAACCTACTGGCACGCCATGGTAAATCATTGTATATAGAATGGAATCAAAAATTAAAACCTGTTTCAGGCATTGACTTTGAAATTCAAGAAACAGGCATGATGATTTTTGATGAAGCAGACTTTGAGCAGGGTTTAAACTATGCACAAAAGTTTCAAGAACCTATGCAGAAATGTCATTATTTACACCAAAAGCAAATCAAGCAAATCAATCCTTTAATTAGCACTCAATTTCAACACGCGCTTTATTTTCCACAGATCGCCAATATTCGAAATCCACGCTTGCTTCAATCGATCACACGTTATTTAAAACAACACCCACAAGTTGAATTGATTGAAAACTGTTGTATTCATCAGCTGAATAAAGTGAATGGCAAAATTCAATCTGTGACCGATCAAAATTATCAACACTATTTTGCAGACCATTTTGTCATATCAACAGGAGCATGGTCGCAAATGTGGTCAGCACAACTGGATATTGAGATACCCATTCGACCTATTCAGGGACAAATGGTGTTATTTAAAACCCCACAAAACTGGCTACCAAGCATGTGTATGAATAAGGTCATGTATTTAATTCCTCGTGCAGATGGACATGTGGTATGCGGTTCAAGCATGTCAAATTGTGGGTTTGATATCACACCAGACGCGCGAACACAGCAATCGATTTTGGATGCTTGTTTTGAAATGGTTCCTGAATTGACAAAATATCCGATTGTTAAGCAATGGGCTGGCCTTAGACCAAGTTCTCCGCATGGCGTACCTTATATTGGAAAAATACCGAATATCAATAATCTATGGGCAAATTTCGGACATTTCCGTAATGGCTTGTGTATGGGGCCTGCTTCCGCACGTTTATTAAGACAATTGATTCTTAACCAACCCACACTGGTTGATCCTGCACTTTATAGCGCAGAAAGGTTAAACACTGATCTTTTAGCGATGCCCTAAAAGATCTTGTAAGGCAGCTTTCAAATACGGATATTCAAATTCAAAACCTGCCTCTAATAAGGCTTCCGGTTGCACATACTGACCATTCAAAACCAGTTGTGATTGTTCACCCAATAGCATTTTCAATATGACACTGGGCAGCGTTAAAAGTGGTTTTCGCTGTAATTGCTGCGCGGCGATTTGTGCAAACTTTGCTTGATTCATTTTTTCTGGTGATACGACATTAAAGACTTGAGCTTTGGTTTCATTGATCATTAAAAACTCAATAGCGCGTAATATATCGTGAATATGCACCCAAACCACAGGTTGTCGACCGTGTCCAATTTTTCCAATTAAATTCATTTTGATCGGTAATAACATTTGTGGAAGAATCCCACCCTTCCCAGCAAAAACAACCCCGAAACGCACAATTTTAGTATGTTGTGATTTAAAATTTAAAGCTGCATGCTCCCAAAGCTGACATAATTCAGACATAAAAATAGATTGCGGTGCAGATTGTTCTGTACATAGGCCTGACCATTGTTCTGATGGGTCAATACCATAATAGCCAATTGCGGAAGCCGAAATAATTCGTTTGGGGAAAATCTGTCTTTTTTCGAGATAACGATAAAGTTGATCGGTCATTTTAACCCGACTTTCAATTAATTGTTGTTTTCGGCGCTTTGTCCAACGTGACTGTCCAATATTCTCACCTGCAAGATTAATTACATAATCAATTTGATCTGTTTTTAGTTCATCTAAATGCTGAATCCAAGTGAGATTCGGATGATCGGATGAATTTTTTTTCTGTCGAGATAACCCTATCACGCCATAATCACGTGCCAATAAGTAAGGCACTAAATAAGAGCCAATAAAACCACTCGCACCGGTAATCAATACATATGATTTTTGCATTTTATGATCTCACTGTTCTTCTATCTATAGATCAACTAAAGTGAAATTTCAAGCATCGCGCAAATGATTTTAACCAAACATCTTATCGGCCATGCGCTGTGCTTGCTTGCCATAAAACCAGTAAGTCAAAATATAAAGCGGAATTGCGATAAGTAAAAACATGATGAGTACTACACTCATAAACTGTGGATTTTTGATATATAAAAGAAAGTTTTGCCAAATATCGGGATCACTTTTGGCGAAAATTAAAAGACCAACCAGTAAAAAAAATACGTTATAACCCCAAAAAATAAGGGTAAATCCGAGTGTTATTTTTTTTCGTTCTTGATCAGTAGGCGCACGGTGCTGCTGTTTTAAAAATTTGTAAAGGACTAAAATCATCGCCATTAAATAAGGCACAATCGTTAAAATCCCCCCCATACCTGTTGGCAATAGCGCAGCCAATACGCCGCAAATGCAGGTAAATATAAAACAAAATAAAAAAAACCATAAAAAATATCGAGTTAAAGACACTTTAAACCTGTTTGAATCATATGATGATCATCAGTATAGAAAAAAATGAGTTTTTTTTCACTTTCTTGTCAACCAATCTGTAAATGTCTACGTTATATAGAACATGAAGTTCATAAATCCGCGAATTTGGACTGGCATCCACAATATTCTCGGTGAACTTTTCCTAAAGCAATAAACTTAGTTTTAAGTTTTGGTACAGTCAGCAGCCTTGCTAAACCTTGAAACAGATTTCTTTGACCGACGATTTCACCATCACTCGAATCGTCGGTCTTTTCTTTTTTGCGATTTGATTTATTCTGAATTCAAGTATTTAAAAGAAATATAACTGATTTTTTTTGTTCTGTTTTTTGTAAATTTAACAATTTCAAAACGACTAAACTGCGGTCGATAGTCAAGCAAATTATTTCATACCAAAAATGAGTTTTAATCCCAGTAACGTCATCACACCACCCGCAATACGGTCAAAAATAACTTTCGATTTTAAATACACTTTTCTTGGTCCTTCTGCTGACAACACAACAGCAACCAATGAATACCAACTGGCATCAATAAAAAAACACAAGATAGGTAAAACCACATAAAAATAGCTCGGAATGTCTTGAGGCAATAAGGCAGTAAACACACTGGCTAAAATAATGGCAATTTTTGGATTACTTAATTGCGTGATTAAACCTAAACGATAAGCCTGCGCATAACTCATCGGTTGTACATCACCTAAAGTATTTTGCATCGGCTGTTTCGCATGTTTAATAATTTTATATGCCAACCACAGTAAATATAAACCACCACAGACTTTCAAAAGCAAATATGCAGAAGGTACAGCCAACAAAACAGCTTGTAATCCCATAACAGCTAAAAAGCCAAACAATGCGGCCCCAGTTCCCGTACCTAAAGCTGTAAATAAACCATGTTTACGTGAAATCGCAATTGAATTTTTCGCTACATAAATAAACGTTGGACCAGGACTAATCGCGCCTAACATCAATGCCAACGTAATTGAGCCTAAGATAAATAAAGATTCCAAAACTTATACCTAAATTTATGCAGGAAATGGGTTGTGTAATTCTACGTGTTTTAGATGCTGATTACCCTAAAATTTTATCTTTCTTTTTCATCAGAAAATAAAATGATTTCTCACTATAAAATTTCAGATACAAAATAGAATTGCCCAGCAGCATCATTCATTGCAAGATGATGAGTAAAATTAAATAGTCGATCTGAATATAGGGAAATAATGAAACTTGCAGAAGCTCTTCTTCTCCGAAGCGATTTACAAACCAAATTGGCCTCCTTGCAACAACGAATCAATCAAAATGTTTTGGTTCAGGAAGGCGATCAACCCAGTGAAGATCCCAATGTTTTGTTAAATGAAGCTTTTCAGGTTAATACTGAGTTGCATCATTTGATTCAACGCATTCACGCGACCAATGCGCAAGCCAAAACCAGCAATGGTCGTATATTATTAGCAGTATTAAATGAACGTGATGCACTCATTAGCCAACATCGCATTCTACAACAAGCAATTGATCATTCACGTCGTGACAACGCACGTTATAGCTCAAGTGAAATACGCTGGATTAAAGTCATTACTGTGAGTGACTTACAAAAGCAAGCAGATGATATCAGTGCTCAATTACGTCAAAATAATTTAGATATACAAGCTTCTAATTGGCAAATTGATTTGATCTAACCAAATTCGTAAAGAATGACAAATATATAAGCGTGATTCTTTACTCACAAGTTCGGACATATTGGGCGAGTACAAGACCTTTTTTACAGTGGGTAAGGTTTCAAATAAGACAAACTGTATGCAAGAAGTAAAACGTCTACTTCAAATTTTTCACTCATCTGACGTAGCACTACGCATCTGTTACTTCTTACATTGCACTCTTCACTACCCTGTACTGACAATATGTCCACCCTCTTCTGTTCTAATTTATTCACGAGTTGGACTTTGGGTTTCTAAGGCACTCAATCGAGCGGTTTTATAATCATGATCATGTACAGGCATTCCACCAATAATCATGGTCCTCACTTCTGTTTTAGGTTTATTGTAGTCATTTTTTATATCACATGCTGTTAACAGCAATAATAGACTCATACACAAACCCATGGATAGTTTTTTCATTACATATCCTCTTTTTCGATATTATTCTATTTTTAGCTTAACATTAATAAGTAGTTAAGCATTATTTATATATATTTTAAATTCAATACCTTATGATATTATTACAAATAAATACAAAGTATACTATTTACACCGGACAAAGATGTCCGTTAAATATTCAAACAGTTTTATTCATCTATTCTTTATGTCAACACGTCAAGAAAATGCGGTACAAAATCGTCAAATTTTTCTAAATGCAGCTACTGATATATTTCGTCTACACGGTATCAATGCGCCTTTACAGTTGGTCATTAACCAAGCCAAATTAGGACGCGCAACATTTTATCGTAATTTCAAGGATCGTCGGGCTTTAGTATTGGCTTTAATTGAGCAGGCTTTAGAGCGTCTAGAAAAAAAAGCGTATTATTATTCGCAATTTAATGATGGTTTCGTTCAATTAATTCAAAGTCATATTGATCATCTTCCTGACTTAACTGCTCTCATGGAATATTGGCGAGTGATAGAACGTTCTGACCCCATTATGATCGAAATTTATCAACGCCGTGATTCGATTTTACAACCGCTGATTGATAAAGCGATTGCGCATAAAATATGCCGTTCGGATCTGACTCCCAAAGATTATGCCATGCTAACCGCGATTTTACGTTCTTCATTTCAAGGTTTAACAGATTATGAACAACGGGCTTTAGCAAGCCGAGCAATTGATTTATTATTGAATGGTATGCGGGCTTAAGCAGGGATCATCATGGCAAAAGAACCACGTCTCCTCGAACCTGCTCCAGACTGGACACCCGAGGAACAACCCACCCTGCCTGGCTCTCCCGCAGTCATTGCTCATTCATTGCGTAAAAAAATCCTTTATTTTTTGATTGGGGTTTTCATCGCAATTTCAGGTAGTTTAAGTAATGGTTTTATCACTGCTAATTTGCCACTCATTCAGGGAGAGTATGGGTTAACTCCCTCCCAAGCTGCATGGATTCCTGCGGCTTATGTCATGGCTAACATGAGTTCGAATCTCATTTTATTTAAAGCACGCCAACAATATGGGCTGCGACTATTTTCAGAAATTGGTCTAGTGCTTTTTATTCTTGTTTTAATGTTGCATCTGTTTGTACATAATTTTGAAATGGCATTATTTGTTCGCTTAATCAGTGGAATGGTGGCTGCGCCCTTAAGTTCATTGGGTATGTATTATATTATGCAGGCTTTTACACGTGCCAATTTTGGTCGTGGTATTTATCTTGCATTTGGTTTTCAACAACTCGGGATGCCACTCGCATGGGTTATTTCTCCAGCCTTAGTCGATGTAGATGATTGGGCTGTGCTTTATACTTTTGAACTCGGCTTGGCACTTTGTTGTCTTGCAATGGTGGTTTCACTTAAATTGCCTCGTAGTTTAAGAATAGCTACCTTTGAAAAACAAGATTTTTTCACTTTTTTCTTACTGGCGCCCGGTTTTGCTCTGCTCTGTATTGTACTGACACAAGGGCCTATTTTATGGTGGTTGAATACAGAGTGGCTCGCCTATGCCTTGATTGCTGGATTTGTACTCATTGTAATTGGCTTAACCTACGAGAATTTTCGTGCTAATCCCCTGATCATGACACGCTGGCTAGGTACCTCATCTACTGTTCGTTTTATTATTGGCGCACTTGCCATCCGCTTTTTAATGTCAGAACAAAGTTACGCTGCGGTAAACTTCCTCAAAACCATGGGAATGGGACCAGACCAATTTGTATCCTTCTATTTAGTCATTGCTATCGGGATTATTTCAGGAACTATTTTTAGTACCGTTACTTTTTCTAAGGAACGAATTAGCTGGCATCTGGTTTTAGCTGTGGTACTGGTTTTGATCGCCTGTGGTCTAGATTTACATTTAACCAGTGACGTTCGGCCAGCCAATTTTTATCCGAGTCAGTTTTTAGTGGGTTTTGCCAGTGGTGTATTTATTGGGCCTTTACTTTTAACGGGCTTTATTAATGCCTTACAGAAAGGCCCTTCTTATGTACTCACTTTTATTGTGCTGTTTTCTGCGACCCAAACTTTCGGCGGTTTACTCGGTAATGCTTTTTTTTCTAGCTATCAATATATGAGAACTCAAAATCACCGTATCGAAATTATCAGCAAACTGCCACAAAACAGCCCTTTGCTTACTCAACAGCTTGCAGTCTATCAACACAATGCAACAACCTACACTTTAGACCCCGTATTACAACAAAATCAGGCCTTACGCAGCTTAAATCAGACAGTAAATCGTGAAGCCCAAGTACGTGCATATAATGATGTTATTGCATTGAACGGCATTTTTGCCCTGTTACTTTTGCTTTGGGGCAGCTTTAATATTCTAAAAAGTCAATACTTGTTGCGAAAACAACCATTCAGCTCAGATACATCCTAAGATTATTTCATCTTCTCAGTCTGATTTAATTTGCCCCGTACGCTTCAATATTTTATGAGAAAATAATATGTCAAAGGATCAAGAGACTCCAGAAAACACAGTCGATGCTGCTCAAACGCAACCCGTGGACACTTTACCTCCACCATCGAGTAAATTAATTCCAACGGCGAAGCGTACTCTCATCTTGATGTTTTTTATTTTACTGATTGGGATAAGTATTATTCTATGGGCATGGAAAATTGGGCCTTTTCAAAATGAAATAGAATCGACAGATAACAGCTATATTAAGGGTAAAACGACTATTTTATCTTCGCAAATCAATGGATATATCAAAGATGTGCAGGTCAATGATTTTGATCATGTTAAAAAAGGTCAGGTGTTATTGCATATCGATACTACCACTTATGACCAAAATATTACTCAGGCTGAATCGGGTGTAGATCAAGCTAAAAACAATTTAGCCAATCAAGCACAAACCATTCAACAACGTCAGGCAGATATTCTTGCAGCTCAAGCCAAAGTCGAACAGACTCAAGCAGCTTACGCACTTTCTTCGACACAATTAAAACGTTATCAGCAATTATCGAATAGCGGTGCAGTTTCAAAAGCTGAACAAGACCAAGCCGCAGCAGATGTAAAAAATAATTTAGCCTTAGTTAAACAGGCAGAGGCAAATGTTTTGGTGGCCAAGGAGGCGCTGAAAACTGCGGAAGTGGCGAAAAAAGGTTTAAATGCTCAAATCACAAGTGCCCAAGCAAAACTCGACCAAGCCATGACGACTAAGGACTATAGTGTAATTACAGCCCCCATGGATGGTCAGCTTGGAGAGGTTACTCCTCGAGTGGGACAATATGTTGCTGCTGGTACACAATTAATGTATCTCATTCCTGCAAAAACATGGGTCATTGCAAACTTTAAAGAAACTCAAATTACTGATATGCATATTGGTCAAAAAGCATGGTTTCATGTGGATGCAATGGGGAAACAAAAATTTACAGGGAAAGTGGAGGAGATTTCTCCTGCCGCAGGCTCTGAATTTAGTGTTCTTAAACCTGACAATACTACAGGTAATTTTACCAAAGTAGTGCAACGCATTTCAGTGCGTATCGCGATTGATTCAAATCAACAAGGAATCGAACGTTTACGACCAGGCATGTCGGTAGTGACTTCTGTGGATACTCAATCTGATGTTAAATAATCAAAATTTATGGATATTGCTTTTGGAAACAATAGTCCGATGAATCATTCAGCCATCTTTGACCAAATTGCACAATCTGTGACTTATCAAAAGTTGAATCTTAGTAGTCAACTTACAGTGACAGTTAAGCGCTTAGACCAGATTCATCCCTATATTTCAGGCAATAAATTTTTTAAATTAAAATACAATTTCAGTGCAGCACACCATCTAGGTTTAAATAAAGTCCTGACTTTCGGGGGGGCTTATTCCAATCATATTGCTGCCACCGCTTATGCGGCTCATTTATTGGGAATTGAAAGTGTTGGAATCATTCGCGGTGAAGAACTTGCTCATCAGCCACTCAATCATACGCTCAACCTTGCAGCTGAATTGGGGATGCAACTGCATTTTGTGTCTCGTGAACAATATCGGCAAAGAGATCAACCTGAGTATCTAACAGCGTTAACACAACAATTTCCTGAATATTTTATTATTCCTGAAGGTGGAACCAATGCACTTGCGATCCAAGGGTGCAAAGAGATCCTCTCTCATGAAGATGTACAAAATTATGATGTGATTTGCTGTGCAGTTGGCACAGGCGGCACAATTTCTGGGCTCATTGAAGCCAGTTCAGCACAGCAAACGATTTTAGGATTTTCTGCCTTA
This sequence comes from Acinetobacter albensis, assembly GCF_900095025.1. Lineage (GTDB taxonomy): Bacteria > Pseudomonadota > Gammaproteobacteria > Pseudomonadales > Moraxellaceae > Acinetobacter > Acinetobacter albensis. The sequence continues at coordinate 229,601 of NZ_FMBK01000001.1, forward strand.
AAAGGCGATTTTTTAAAACGTGATATCCATAAATGGACGCAGAAAACAAACTGGCAACTGACCGATGCTTATTGCGGTGCAGGTTATGCAAAAACCACACCCGAACTCTTAAAATTTATGCAGTCTTTTGAGATAGAGCATGCTATACCCCTTGAACAAGTGTATACCGCTAAAATGATGAAGGGCATATTGGATTTGATTCAACATCATTATTTTCCGCAAGGTTCACGTATTTTGGTTATACATACAGGCGGATTACAAGGACGTACGAATCACAGAGATCAAACCTGAAATTGAGTGTAAAATTGTCTATAATGCCCTGCTTTTATCTCCCATGAGTTTGTCCATGTCTACAAATCAGTATGATGTCATTGTTTTAGGTGCAGGTGCATCAGGTTTGATGTTGGCATATATGGCAGCCCAACGTGGGCGTAAAGTTTTGGTCATGGAAAAAGCCAATAAGGTCGGTAAAAAAATTCTCATGTCTGGTGGTGGAAAATGTAATTTCACCAACCTGTATGTCGAACCTGAAAACTTTATTTCTCATAATCCCCATTTTGTCATTTCCGCTTTAACACGTTATACCAATTGGGATTTTATTGGTTTAGTGTGCGAACACGGCATAGAATATGAAGAACGTAAACATGGCCAGCTTTTTACCTTAAATGGTGCCAAAGAAATTTTGGCGATGCTCTTGGCTGAATGTGAGAAAACAGGCTTAGTTGATATTAAGACCAGTTGTGAAGTCAAGAATGTCAGCACTCTAGATGATTCAAATTTTCAAGTGTCCACTTCGATGGGTGATTTCCAATCAAAATCTGTCGTGGTCGCAACAGGTGGCTTATCTATTCCAACATTGGGCGGATCAGGAATTGGATATGAAATTGCCAAACAGTTTGGACATCATATTTATCCAACGCGTGCAGGCCTAGTGCCTTTTACTTTTTCAGATCAATTTAAAGAAGTCACCACTCGTTTAAGTGGCAATGCCGTAGATGCGACTTTATCCAATGATTTAAATAGCTTTACTGAAGCTTTGCTGTTTACACATCGAGGTTTAAGTGGCCCAAGTTCATTGCAACTTTCCAATTATTGGCAAGTCGGCGAGCGTTTTAATATTAATTTTCTGCCTTCTCTTGATCTCATTGATTTATTAAAAGCAAAAAAAATCAGTCAACCCAAAGTGCTGTTACGTACTTTACTCACTGAATATTTACCTAAAAGTGTAGTTTTAGAATTACAGACCCTCGTTTGGGCGGAATTTGCAGATATAGCCATCGGTAATTTAAGCGATGAAAAGCTTGAACACATTGCACAACGTTTACATCATTTTGAAGTAAAACCTTCAGGAACTGAAGGTTATCGTACAGCAGAAGTGACCTTAGGCGGTGTTGATACCACTGAAGTATCGTCAAAGACCATGGAAAGTAAAAAGCAACAAGGTTTATATTTTATTGGTGAAATACTCGATGTTTCCGGACATCTAGGCGGATTTAATTTTCAATGGGCATGGGCATCGGCACATGCTGCTTCACACTATGTTTAATTATCAACAGTAATAGAATGCCTAGATTCTAAATCCACATAGGGCGTCTACAAGATGTAATTCGCCCTAGTCATTTTTTAAAACAGGTCATGCTATTTGACATTTCCTTAAAATCTACCGCCTTGAAACCACAGCGCTATATTTTTAAAACAAAGCCTCTACATGACTATAAACAAAATATATTTAATAACATTTAATGTTTTGAACTTTCATCGACAGGTGCTTGATCTGTTAAAGAATCATGAGGTTCAGCTTCATTTTTTTGCTTGGATTTACCAAACACAAACTTATAGGCACTAATAAAAAATCCTGCAGTAATGCCAGCAATCACAATAGGAGCTAAAAACTTATTGGGTTGTTTTTTTGCCATTATATTCACCTATTTTATATCAAAAAAAAGATCGACCAACTCAGTGTGATCGATCTTCGGTTAAAATTACAGGTTATTTGAGGTCATCCTGAGGACGAATATCAATATCTTTTTCCGCTTCACCTGTAGAACCATACGGATTATTGAATGGTTTATGTGTAGGATCGACATCTACTTCAGTTGGAAGCGTATCAATATGGTGATACTCATCGGTAATCACACTTGAATCGACTTGCTCTGTCAAAGGTGCAATATCTTGCTGTACAGATGGCTCATGATGTGGATTCGGTTCTTTCGCCTTTTCTTTAGCTTTATCAATTAAATTGGTCAATACTCGTTCAGCAGGCTGACGACCACCTAGACCGAAGGCTATTGCAAAAGCAACTGCAACTGCACCTAGCGTTAAACCGAAAGCAAGGTTAACAATTGAATCAGCGATACCCATAGCACGTAAGCCCATAGCGACCACTAAGCCCATAATCAGGATACGAACCAAATTGGCCAACCAACGTGAACTGTTGTATTCACCGCGACCAATCACATTTGCAACCAAATTGGCTAACCAGAAACCCACCATGAAAATTACAGCACCCAATAATATATTGGCACCAAAATGGATAAACATCGAAATCAAACCACTGACTTGCTCAAATCCAAGACGGTTTGCTGCTTCTGACACTGCAAATAACATAGTGAAGAAAACAATCAGATAACCGACAATACATGAAACTTTGGTGGTTCCTAAAAAGCGTTGTACATCAAGTTTGGCAGGAATTTCATCCACACCTGTACCAGCAACAACCTCAACCACCAAATTGGCCACAAAACGTGATACGACATAAGCCAAAATTAAAATTAGGCCTGCTGCTATAATATGGGGAATCGCATTCATAATTTCATACAACATCGCAGTCGCGGGTTGTGAAATTGCGTCTATGCCTAAAGCTTCAAATGCAATAATTAAAGAGGTAATAATAATAATGGCAAAAATAAATGAACCAAGTACTTGCGGTAAATTAGAACTTTTAAATAAGCCAATTTTTTGCGCTTGCTGTTGTAAATTTAAACTACGAATTAATCCTTCAACAATACCACGTACAATTTTTGCCAGAATATAACCAACAAAAACAATAACACCTGCAATGAAAATATTAGGTAAGAATGAAACGACATCATTCAACATATTTTGTATTGGGAATAATAATCCGTTTAAACCTAAAATCGAAAGTACAATTGGCAAAAATAGAAGTAAAATCAACCAATAAACAATATCACTGATATTCTGGCTAATTGGACTTACACCAACATCTGCACTTAATTTTTCATCTAATTGTGTTCGATCAAGCAGTTTTTGCAGTCCAACTTTGACCAAATTTGCGACAATCCAACCAATAAAACCGACTACAATCGCAGCTAAAAGCTGTGGAATAAACAATAAGAATTGCTGGAGCATATTACTAAAAGGTCCACTCACGCTGGTGAGATTTAAAACATTTAATGCTCCAACCACGGCAACAATCATGACTAACCAGAAAATGACACGTGAAAGAATACTTTCAACATTGGAACGATGCCCTGTTGTACTTGAGAGTTTTTGATTTGTGCCTAATTTTTGTAAAACTTTTTTAACCGCTGCCGCAAGTATGAGGGCAACAATCCAACCAATCAGTAAAATAGCAATAGCAGATAAAATAGGATGAAATTGATTCCAATAATACATGGCATCAAATTCGCCGCCTCTAGGGCCTCCAGAAAAATATTCATTCATATTGTCATTTCCTTTTGTTATTACTTATTGAAGTTCTGTAGCGTGCGTAATAGTCGCACTGTTATGTGAAGTGACCTAAATTCTCGATTATGTTATGAACAACCTTAGATTTAGTATGTTTCTTATTCAAGACAAATCAGCATAAATACAACAAAAGCGCACATCAGATTGCACAAAGCCCCCATCTTTTCAGATCGGGGCTTAAGGTATCATTTTATAAGATGATTAGTTGGCTGAACGGCCTACGCCAACATTGTCAGCTGCATCTTTAATCGCATCACTTTCATTTGCTTCTGTAGCGGTATCCACACCCGTTGCCACGGCTTCATTTTCTGGAGTTGCAGTCGTGCTGTTATTTGGAGTTGCGGGTTGAGCTGATGGATTGGGATGGCCAGGAGGTGCATCTTTAACATCAGGTTTAGGGTCTGCAAACATGTACGCCAGTAACGCGAGTAAGAAAACACCCACCAAAATTAAAATATAAACAGGTAAACGTTTCTTTTGATTCTTTTCTTCTGCACTGGTGACATGAGGTGGTTTATTAAAATCATGTGTCATGTTTATATCCCCTCTAATTTCTAAATAAGTATATTGACTTATAAACTGTAGCAAATGCACTAACAGCATTGTGTATAAATGCATAGCAACATGGTGAAAACATGTAAACTTTTCCTATACTTTTTCAAGCTAAATTCTTATTCAGATGAACATTCATCACCGCATCTTTTTCCAGATAATGTTAAATTACCCTTTTACCTCATTAAAGCTTAATCCAGCTTTAAGTGCTGAAAACTCTAAAATGAGCTATAATTGTGCACCTTGTTTTTCCTGCTGCTTAAGTTTATGGCGTATCGTCAACAATCTGTAACGCTTGATCTGGACACAGACGTGACTCATCAATGTTGTTTACATTCCACACGCGATGAACATCTCATTGGTATTATTGAATTTAATAAACCAAGTTATGTGCTGAAATGGGGTGATTTAGAATATTTTCGACGTCGTACTGAAGAATTTTCAGTCATGCCCTTCCCTGAGTGCATCAATGCCATGGTGATTGATATTCGAAATATTGCACCCTTCTTAGACAATGAAGTTCCTATTATTCCTTGGCGTTTATTAGAAGAGGAATGTCCAATTCGTCTAGTGGTACCGCAAGATCGTTTGGAACATTATTCAGGTTTGTTTGAACCGACGTGGCTCACCAGTGATGTTGAAACCGCTATTCAAGAAATTCGTGAATATATCGATATGTTTGTCCATTAAAAGGAAAGAATACCTTTCCTTTTACCTTAAGTTTTAAAAAGTTTAACTTGCCTATTTTGTCCTTAGTTTTACCAATAATTTTCTACTGCGATATTCCCTTCACCTCGACGATTCATTTTTAAACCGCGTGCTTTTAATGCTTCTTTGGTGTCCTCGACCATTTGTGGATTTCCACACAGCATAATATGACTGGTTTCAGTGTTAAATTGTAGACCAGTCGCTTGTTCTAATTCACCATTTTCAATCAATACAGGCAAACGTTCATGTAAGGCAGAATGAGGGTCGCGGGTAACAATTGGGATAAATTTAAAGCCTGAGTGTCCTTCCCCAAAAGTTTGAGCAATGTCTTGAATACGTTCGACATACGCAAGCTCTGAAACCGTTCGAACACTGTAGACCAAATAAATATGTTTATATTTAGACCATGTTTCAAAGTCTTGTAGCATTGAAATGAAAGGCGCTAAGCCTGTTCCCGTTGCCAGTAACCATAAATCTTGTGGCAAGGGTAACTGATAACGTGCCAACGTTAAAAAGCCATAAGGTATTTTTTCTAAATAGAGTTCATCGCCAATTTGTAAATGTTGCAAATTTGAAGTAAATGCGCCATCGGGAACCACAATTGAAAAAAATTCCAAAGTTTCATCAAAAGGTGAGGACACCACTGAATAGGCTCTAACCACTAGTTCATCGCCGACTTTAAGTCCAATACGGGCAAACTGGCCTGCGGTAAATTTAAAATGTGCAGGTCGGGTCATGGTAAAACTGAATAAGGTATTGGTCCAGCGGTGTACAGATAAGACTTTTTCTAAACTAAATTTTTCACTTGACATGATTTCAACGTGGCATGAAAGACTATGCTCATGGTAGCATGACCACATAATTTATTAATAATTTTTAAATGTTAAGGCACTATTCATGCGCATGACTTTACGCCAGTTGGCTGTTTTTGTAGCAGTCGCTCAAGAAGGCACAGTAACCAAAGCCAGTGATGCCGTAAAGCTCACCCAAAGCGCAGCCAGTATGGCTCTAGCCGACTTAGAAGATGGCTTGGGTGCTCCCCTCTTTGACCGTTTAGGTAAACGATTACAACTCAATGACTTAGGACGATTTTTATTACCACAAGCTTTAGAAATTCTGGGGCGTTGTGACGCTTTCGAACAAGCTGCAAAAGGTGAGTTACAAAGTATTGACTTAAGACTTGGCGCAACACTAACGATTAGTGATTACCTGATGCCAGACCTAATGGCAGAGTTTTTACAAATTCAACCACAAGCGCATCTACAGCTTCAAGTTGGCAACACTCGCCAAATGATTGAAGCCGTCAACCAGTTCCAACTTGATCTTGCCTTGATTGAAGGTTCTTGTCATTTACCCCAATTACAATGTATTCCTTGGCGTGATGATGAACTTGCCGTCTGTTGCGCACCTACCCATCCTCTCGCACAATTGGGCCGCAACGTAACAGCAGCAGATTTCGATCAAGTGGAATGGATTTTACGCGAAGAAGGTTCAGGAACACGTGAAGTTTTTGACCATGCCATTTTAAAAGATTTACCTGATGCCAATATTCGTTTGACCCTCGGTCATAATGAAGCAATTTTGAAAATTGTGGCTGGCGGTATTGGAATGTCATGTATTTCGAGACTAGCTATTGAACCTTTAATTGAAAAAGGACATTTGGTGATTATTGATACGCCTTTTTGGCAATTGACCCGTCCTTTATTTATGCTAGTCCACCGACAAAAGTATCAAGGTCCGGGTTTAAAAGCTTTTATTCAATTCTGTGAAAAAAAATAAATCATAAAATGAAAATGCGCTTAAACAGCGCATTTTTTTAGCGTCTGAATTGACGTTCACAAGGTTCACCATCATGATTACCGTCCATTTGAGTTCCAGGACAGTTTCTTAAAAAGAATACTGCCTCATCATAAGAACGCATTTGTGAACAATGCGTACGCCCGTCACACTTAAATGCTGATACCGATACTTGAGGGTACTCCTTTTCTGTAATAGGACTTCCTTTTACTGCAACAGATTGATTGGATCTATTCTCTAAATGCGCTTTACTTTCTTTAGACAGCACCTGATCTGGTAAATTACCCAAAGCTTGACGCTGTTGTTTCACTATCTGTGCTTGTTCATGCATAAATTGCTGTGCTTTTAATAACTGAGTCTGCCTATAAGCCTGATATTTGTTATACACCACTACTGACAATACTAGGATTAGCAATAATCCAATCACGGTGAATAGATAAGATATGCGACTCCTTTTTTCTCTAAACCTTGGCGAAGCCTGCTGATTAGATAGATTTTTCTTCACATCGTAATTTGATTCTTTTATCTCTTCTTTCAAATCTAATCGAACAATCTGATCTGCTTTTAATTTGCCATGATCTTCAACAATAGAAAATCTCAGCTTCTCCCCAATTTTAGGTGCAATATGTGCATTTGGAAAATCATGAATATGAAAAAATAGATCTTTGGCTTCACCTTGAATTGAAATAAAACCAAAACCACGCGCTGTGATATAACTTTTAATTTCCCCCTCAACAAACATAACGCTCTCTTATTATTTCAGTCTTATACATAGAATTATAATAAAAAAACGCCATTTAGGCGCTCTTTTATACGTATAAAATTTCATTCTAAATTAAAATGTAATCCTATATGCGTTACCACAATCAGCGTCTAAAATTAGATAATAATGATGTAGTAATCGATTTATTATGTGTCGAAACTTTTGCTTTTTTTGCTTTTGCAGAAGTGTCTTCAACACGTTCTATACGCACGGCCTTAAACTTTTCTCCATTCTCAACCACCAAGAATTTTACACGCTCATTGCGTTTAGGTTCACCTTCTGCGGCAGGGAAGTCTGAAATGTGGAAAAATATATCTCCGTCCATTGTACCGATAAAACCAAAACCTTTTGCAGGGTCATACTGTTTAATTTTGCCCTGTTGAAATTCATCTTTCATGCTGCTGCCTTATTCTCAAAACGCCATGTGTACAGTATATAAAAAAAGAGGCTTTAAAGCCTCCCTTTTGATCAAGTTCAAAAATTAGTCTTTTTGCACAGAACCAAAAATTTTATCACCCGCATCACCCAAGCCCGGTACGATATAACCCTGCGCATTTAAACCGTCATCAATCGAAGCGGTAAAAATAGTCACATCTGGATGTAACGCTTCTACGCGCTTAATCCCTTCTGGTGCCGCCACTAAGACCATGACTCGAATATCTTTACAGCCACTTTCTTTTAGAACATCAATCGCTGCGACAAGAGATGAACCCGTTGCCAACATTGGATCGATAATCATAGCAATACGGTTTTGTACATCAGGAACCAATTTTTTATAATACGTACGTGCTTCTAAGGTTTCCTCGTCACGCTCTAAACCCAAAACAGATACTTTCGCACTTGGAATCAGATTTAAAAAACCATCCAACATGCCAATACCTGCTCTTAAAATAGGTACAACTGTGATTTTTTTACCTGCAATACGTTGCGTGGTGACTTTACCATTCCAACCATTAATTTCATGATCAATCACAGGTAAATCTTTGGTCGCTTCGTAGGTTAAAAGCATCGTCACTTCTTGTGAAAGTTCACGAAAGTTTTTGGTACTAATATCTGCACGGCGCAGTAGACCCAGTTTATGTCGAATAAGTGGATGTCGGATTTCATGAATAGCCAAGGGAGAGCACCTAAAAGATGAAATAAAATTTTGCTTATTATAAGTTGTTTTTACGCGCTATATAAACAAAAAGCCCCCTATCTCAGGAGGCTTTTTATTAAAAACTAATCGTTTTTTTAGATTACTGTTGTGAGAGCATGAAATGCAGTGGCGATAAAATCTCGGCTTGAAGTGCCATTTTAATCACGGGGTCAGGATAAACACCTATGACCAATACAGCCAGCGCAGCAGCCAATACCATCAAACCACCGACTTTTTGGCCCCAGTGTTTATCGGCATCAATACGTGGTGTATCTGGCGGTGTCATATACATCACCACCATAACACGCAAGTAATAGTACAAACCAATACCTGAACCGACCACAATCATGGCAGCAAGGAACCAGTGATGCGTTGTAACTGCCGCCATCACAATCAGGAATTTACCAATAAATCCTGCGGTCAATGGAATACCTGCCAAAGACAACATCATTACAGTTAAAGTGGCCGTTAATACTGGACGACGCCAGAATAAACCACGGTAATCTGCCAAGCTTTGTGCTTCATCCACATTATTATATGGACTAGACATCAGCGCAACTGCACCAAATGCACCAATCGTGGTCAATACATAGGTAATCACATATACCGATACGCTACCCAGACTTGCAAAAGTCATGCTGACTAAACCAATCAACAAATAACCAAAGTGTGCAATCGATGAATAACCCAAAATACGTTTTAGGTTCACTTGACGCACGGCAAGGAAGTTACCGACCAAAATCGAAAGCACTGCAATAATCGTAATAATCGTCACGATTGATTCGACTAAAATTGCACCTGAAGTTAAGAGATAACGAACAAATAAACCAATGGTCGCTACTTTTGCCACAGTCGCAAGGAAAGTTGCGATAGGGGCTGGAGCTCCAGCATAAACATCTGGTGTCCATTTATGAAATGGCGCAAGAGACAATTTAAACGCAACCGCAAAAATGATCAGGCCTAAACCTAAAATCACCATCGGTTGTTGAATCGCTTGCATTAAAGCCTGAACATTGTCATAGAAAGACAAAGAACCTGTATATGCATAAATATAGGCCATGCCCATCAACAACATTGCCGAAGCTGTTGCTGATAGAACCAGATATTTAATACCGGCTTCTAAAGATTGTGAACGTTGATGGGTATACGCTAACAAACCATAGATCGGAATCGACATCAACTCAAGGCTAATGAAGAAAGATGCATAATGAGAGCTTGAAACCATGAGCATTGCACCCGCAACCGAACATAACATTAAAATGTAAAGTTCTTCACGGTTATCTTGATAGCTTTCGATATACGCATGCGACAAGGTACAACATGCCAGTGCAGCAACAATAATCACCAACTGATAGAGCATGCTAAATGGATCAACCATAAACATACCCATCACATTCGCAGGTACAAATGACCCACCGAACATGGCGATTAAAATATATGCTGCGGCAAGGTTTAAACCCACCACAGATGCTGTTGCAATTAAATTGTGATTTCGTTTAATGGCAACGAGAATCATCACCACGATCGCAGTTAAAGCCACGATCATCACAGGAGCCAAAGGCATTAGCTCAGAAAATGATATTGTGAAGTTCATGGCTTATTGGATCTCCACATTTTGTTGTGATATGACTTGTTGAGTCACATCGACAACGTCTTGAACTGGAATATAGCTATTGGCTAACCACGCCATACTTGAGTTTGAAATATCAAGGAAGCTTTGTGGATAAATCCCGAGCCACAGTAGACCAAACGCACAAATCAATAAGATCGTAATTTCACGCGCATTCAAATCTTTAAGCGGAAGAGTATAGTGCTGTTTCTGCTCTTCATTCGGCGTACCAAATAAAGCTTTATGAATCAGAATTAAGCCATAAAGACCTGCCATCACTAAACTGATTGCAGCCAAAATGGTAAAGGTTGGGAACTGACCGAATGAACCCATTAAAATCAGGAATTCACCGATAAAGTTACCTAAGCCCGGAATACCGACCAATGCAGCAACAAAGAACATGAGGAAGAATGACAGGTATTGGAATTGACCTCGAATACCACCCATTTTTCGTAAGTCACGTGTATGTAAACGCTCATACACTTGGCCACACATAATGAACAATGCAGCAGAGGATAAACCATGTGCCAACATCATAATCATTAAGCCTTGGAACGTTAAAATATTACCCGCGTAAAGTGCAAGCAATACAAAGCCCATATGCGAAATAGAGGTGTAAGCCAATAAGCGTTTCATATCGGTTTGTTGGAAAGCACACCAAGCACCGTAGAAAACACCAATTAAGCCTAAAATGATAGCAATGTCAGCAAACTGCGCAGATGCGGCTGGAAAGAACGGAATCACAAAACGAAGTAAACCGTATGCAGCAGTCTTAATTAAAATACCTGCTAAGTCGACAGAACCCGCTGTTGGTGCTTGAGCATGTGCATCGGGTAACCAACCATGTAATGGAAATACAGGAAGTTTTACAGCAAAACCGATAAACATACACAGCATTAAGGCATAAGCCACTGACGGTAATTGCGCATCGAGTGTATTTGCGACACCTAATAGATAGTTATAATCGAATCCGATCATCCCTGTCATCATGTAACCGTAAATCACCAAGCCCAAAATACCAATGAGCATGATTAAACCCGCAACTTGAGTATAAATAAAGAACTTAGTCGCTGCATAAACACGAGATTTACCATCTGCGCCTTTATGGCCCCAAAGTGCAATCAAGAAATAGATTGGAACCAGCATCATCTCCCAGAAGAAGAAGAACAAGAACAAATCAATTGCAAGGAATACACCGATCACCCCACCCAAAGACCATAAAAGGTTCAAATGGAAGAAGCCAACATTCTTTTGAATCTCGCCCCATGAACAGCCTACTGCAATCACACCCAGTAATGCAGTTAAACCCACCATCAGTAAAGATAAACCATCCACTGCCAAGTGAATGTTAATACCCAGAGTTTGAATCCAAGGCAACATGAATTCGGCAGACCAAGTCGGAACTTTAGCGCCTATTTCATAGTGATAGGTTCCCGATTGCCAAAGGACAACCGTTAAACCTAGCGTTATAAGCATGCCGAATAAGGCAATATAACGCGGCATTTTGTCATCGAACTTGTCGACTAACCAACAAATAAAACCTGCAATGAATGGTACAAGAATCAGTGCGGGTAAAATCCAGTTGTTTGTGATTTCCATCTTATTTCCCCACGACCTGAATCACGATCAAGATCATCAGTAATACTACGACACCAAGTGACATACTAGATGCGTATTCACGCAATGAACCTGTTTGGCGCGCGCTTGTGAAGCTATGACCACTTTTCACAATCGCAGGAAGCACCAACCATAAGCCATCAATTGGGTCACGACCGATAATTTTCGTAATCAGTAAATATGGCTTCACAAATACGATGTTATACAAGGCATCAAAACCAAATGCATTACGACAGATATTTGCAAGACCTGCACCCAATGAACTTTGAGCAAAAGTTTTTACTGCACCATATGCAAATGCAAATAAAATCACACCCACTACAAGACCAGCAAGCGCAATACCTACTGCGGTATGCTCAGCGCTGTGTACCCCTGCTTCAAGTGCTTCAGGAATAATAAATGCTGGAATTTTCGCAGAATTAAGAATTGCTTCTACAGGCGCTTTTAAGAAGTAAGCTAAACCAGTTGAAAGTACTGCTAAAATACCCAACGGTGCCCAATAAGTTGCGCCTTTAATCTCATGATACGGTGTATTTTCTTTACCAAAAAATACTACCCAGATTAAACGGAAAGTATAAATAGAGGTTAAGAACGCACCAGCAACACCAACCCAATACAAACTGTTATATACAGGAAGGTTGGCAATATGACCTTGCGCCCAAACTGCACCTAAAATCGCATCTTTCGAGAAGAAACCAATAGTAATGAATGGGATTGCAGCCAATGCACCGCCACCGATGGCAAAGCAAGCAAATAAGAATTTGTTATGTTTAAACAAACCACCCATTTTAAAGATGTTTTGTTCGTGGTGGTAAGCCATAATCACCGCACCAGAAGACAAGAATAATAATGCCTTGAAGAATGCGTGAGAAAGCATGTGGAATAAACCTGCTTGATAAGCTTCAGCACCCACTGCCATAAACATATAACCCAGCTGACTCATGGTGGAGTAAGCCAAAATACGTTTGATGTCTGTTTGAACCAAGGCAGCAAAACCAGCCACAATTAATGTGACCGCACCCGTGATCGAGATGAACATCATCACTTCAGGGGTCATTTCAAACACAGAGAACATACGGCAGCACAGGTAAATACCTGCAGTGACCATGGTCGCAGCATGAATAAGTGCAGAAACAGGCGTTGGACCAGCCATCGCATCAGCAAGCCAAGTTTGTAATGGAATTTGTGCAGATTTACCCGCGGCACCCAAGAACAACATTAAAGATGTCCAGATTGCCAATGAATGATTACCGGCTAATACTTGTGGTGCATTGGCAACGATTGTTCCAATATGCAAAGTATCAAATTGTTGATAAAGCAAGAACAATGCGATGAGTAAGAAAACATCACCGACACGCGTTACTGTAAATGCTTTAATGGCTGCAAAACCATTTTCAGGTTTTTCGTAGTAATAACCAATCAACAAGTATGAACATAGACCTACGCCTTCCCAACCGAGGAACAATAACGCCAAGTTATCGCCCAAGACCAACAACAACATGCTGGCCACAAACAAGTTGAAATAAGAGAAGAAACGCGCAAAATCTTCTTCACCACGCATGTACCATGATGCAAAAATGTGGATCAGGAAACCCACACCTGTGACCATGCCCATCATCAGTAATGATAGACCATCTAAATGCAAGCTCATACCGGGTGCAAATCCACCCACATTGAACCAAGTCCATAGATGTTGAACTTGAGCCACTGAGCCATTGGCGACAAAACCGAGACCAGCAATTAATGCAAATAATGCTGAAAGACCGACTGAACCTACACCAATAATCGCTGCAATATTTTCCGGAAGCTTGTTACGCCCCGCCGCCAATAGGACAAAACCAATGAGCGGAAACAATACTGTTAAATATAAATAACTCATCCGCGCATCTCACTAGCAGCATCTACATCCAAATGATGGAAGCGATGGTAGAACTGAAGGACGATCGCAAGACCAATACATGCCTCAGCAGCCGCAAGTGTTAAAATCAAGATAAACATAATTTGTCCATCCGGTTGTAACCATGCACTACCTGCTAAAACAAACGCAAGTGCAGCTGCGTTCATCATCACTTCAAGGCTCATTAACATAAAAAGTAAATTGCGTCGCACCATTACACCGTAAAAACCGAGTGCAAAAAGAATGGTCGCAACGATCAAACCATGTTCTAAAGGGATGTTGCCCATTATTCTTTTTCCTTTTCTGCACTTGGTTCACGCTTGCCCAAATGGAATGCTGCAACCAAAGCTGCAAGCAATAACATCGCGGCAATTTCAACCAATAATAAATAGTGAGTAAAGAGCGCTTGACCGACTACTTTAGGTCCAATCACTTCAGTGCCCATGACAGGTCCTGCAGTGGTGTAATCTGAACTTAACATCCAGATCAATACCAAACCCATGAGAAAACTCATGAGTGCGGGATAGGCCCATGCAGATGAAGTGAGCCACTTACGTTCTTGTTCAACCGTATGTTGACCCAAGTTCAGCATCATGACCACGAATACGAACAACACCATAATGGCGCCAGCATAGACAATAATTTCTAATGCACCCGCAAATGGAGCACCCACAATCATGAACATACCTGCTACAGCAAGCAATGACACGATTAAACTCAGTAAAGCATGTACAGGATTCGCATTAGTAACAACACGAACCGTCGAGACAATGGCCACAAGTGCCATCAAATAAAATGGCCACATCATGGTAATAAGCTCCGTACATCTACAGGTGCACTTTCACGTTGTGCTTGACCTTTATCTTTACCTGTAACAGCCATACCCGCTACACGGTAGAAGTTATAGTCAGGATATTTACCAGGACCTGAAATGAGTAAGTTTTCTTTCTCATAGACCAAATCTTGACGAACATATTCACCTAACTCAAAATCAGGTGTCATCTGAATTGCAGTCGTTGGACATGCTTCTTCACACATACCGCAGAAAATACAACGCGAGAAATTGATACGGAAAAACTCCGGATACCAGCGACCATCTTCTTTTTCTGCTTTTTGCAGTGAGATACAGCCCACTGGACATGCAACCGCACATAGGTTACAGGCCACACAACGCTCTTCGCCGTCAGGGTCACGCGTTAAAACAATACGACCACGGAAACGCGGCGGAACAATCTGTTCAGCTGGCACTTCTGGATATAAAATGGTGTCACGTTTACGTGTCACATGTGAAAAAACCATCCACAATGAACGTACAATTGACCCGAATCCAGCTAGAATTTTATACATTTTGTACTCCCTGCTGTCCTAGGCCTGATTCATCAGAATCACAGCACCAGTCACTAGCAAGTTGACCAACGCCAATGGCAAACAAATTTTCCAACCAAAGTTCATCACTTGGTCATAACGTGGACGCATTAATGAGCCACGAGCCAAGACAAACATCATTACAAAGAATGCTGTTTTAATAATGAACCAGAATACAGGTGGAATAAACGGAATTTCTAAGTTGAACGGCGCAAGCCAGCCACCAAAGAATAAAGTCACGATCAATGCTGAGATAAGAACCACGTTGACATATTCTGCAACGAAGAACATCCCCCATTTCATACCGCCATATTCAACATGATAGCCTTCAGCTAACTCTTGTTCTGCTTCAGGTTGGTCAAATGGATGACGATGCGTAACTGCAACCCCCGCCACAATAAAGATGAGGAAACCTAAGAATTGTGGAATAACGAACCAAACATCACGTTGTGCTTCAACAATTTCACGCATATTGAATGAACCCGCAATTGCGACCACACCCATCAGTGAAATACCCAAAAACACTTCATAAGAAATCGTTTGCGCAGCAGAACGTAGACCACCTAATAACGCATATTTGTTATTCGATGCCCAACCACCAAACAGTACGGCATACACTGCAATACCCGCCATTGCCATAAAGAACAATAAGCCAATGCTCATGTCCGCAACACCGAGTGTTGGGCTAACAGGAATCACCATGAATGATAGCACTGCAGTTGCCATCGCCACTGCAGGTGCTAAACGGAACGTCAGTTTGTCCGCAAATTTCGGTGTCCAATCTTCTTTAAACATGATTTTCAGCATGTCGGCAACAATCTGGAACATTCCTCCAGGGCCAACGCGGTTTGGACCATAACGGTCTTGCCACAATGCCAGTAAACGACGCTCGATGAATGACATCAATGCAGCAACCAGCACCACCACCAGTAAAATGACAATCGCTTGAATCACTGAATAAGCAATTGGCCAGTTTTCAGCCCAAAGCGGTGTTTGACGTATTAATTCTTGTTCCATGAATTACACTCCTACCGCGACTGAAACAGGTTCTGCCAAAGATACTGTTGGTGCTAAACCAATTGGATAACCAATATAACCTGCGGGTAAATATTCAATCACTTGTACCGGAAGACTAATAGTGGCTTCACCTGCTTGCACAGTAATTTTTTGGCCATCTTGCACATTTAAACGCGCAGCATCTTGCTCACCGACAGTAAACATTGCATTTGGAATACGAGATTCCATTGCTGCTGTTTTCACCGTAAATTCACCTGAAGCAAAAATGTGATGCATCGGTACTAAACGGAAACTTTCTGCATGTGCAACAACGGGCGTAGGTGCAACGAAAGTACGTGCAGCACGTTTTGCTAAACGATCAAATAAACGAACGCCAGAATCACCACCTTTTAAATGACCACCCACCTTGTCTTGGAATTTATTCCAAGCTTGTGGCGAATTCCAACCTGCAGACCATGCAAATGGAACTAATGCCGCTGGTGTTTCAGCTCCCACATAACCTTCCATCGAGAACGTTAATGCAGAATCTAAATCAATCGGTTGTTTTGGCTCATGGACAGATAATGGCGCACGCATTGCGGTACGACCTGAATAACGACGTGGCTCACGTGCAACTTTTAGACCATGTACACGGAAACCTGCATCTGGTGCAACATCTTGAATGCCTTCCAATGCTGGAACATTCTTGGCAACAGCTTCAACCACGTCATCTAACAATGTCCATGAAATCGCTTTACCTTTAAGACCAGTTTCAAGGGCATGTAACCAACGCCATGACTCTTTAATTGCTAATTCTGGTTTGTAATAGCTTGGGTCGTAGACTTGATAGAAACGTTGTGCACGGCCCTCTTGAGAAACGACAGTACCATCACCTTCAGCAAAACTTGCCGCAGAAAGCACAATAGATGCTTTCGCAACAGTTGCAGTTTCAGAATGATCAAGCACGATAATATCGTTGGCTTTGGCCAATGCTGCATCAACTTGAGCCGTTGGTAAACGACGATATAGGTCATTTTCCACGACAATGATCGCATCATAATCTTGGGCAAATGCTTGCTCTAAACTTTGACCACCGAAAATTGCTAAGCCCATCGAATTCACTTCAGGCACAGTTAAAGTCAAGCCTGCATGTGAACCCAAGTTTTGAGCAACTTGCGCTGCCGCCTCCATGATCGCTGGATCTTGTAGGCTTGTACCCGAGATGATCAATGGTTTTTTTGCTGCTTTTAAGGTATCAGCAATAGTCTGAGCAAATGCTTTAGCATCGTCATCCAAACCAGTCACAGACTCACCCGCAACTGCAGCAGCAATTGCAAAGCCTAAACGCGCAATATCATTTGGAGAAGCAACCACTTCACCTGTTGCAACGTCGGCTAAACGGGTTTGTGTTGCAGCCAAAATGTAAATCGGAGATTTTTCATCCTGTGCAATACGTTGAACTGGTTCAGCCAACCACTCTTGCGTACGACGTTCTGCTGCCATTTCTTTGGCTTTGTTTTTTGAAGCCTGACGAACAGATAAAGCCATACGTGGTGCAGTTTGTGTTAGGTCTTCACCCAAAATCAACACGGCATCATAGCTTTCAATTTCACGCATACCAGGGTTATAAACACCTTCGGTTTGCATAATTGATGCAGCTAACTCAACCAATTTTTGCTCTTTTTGAGATAAACCAGTAGAGAAATTTTCTTGGCCCACCAATTCACGCAGTGCAAAATTTGACTCTAAACTTGCACGTGGTGAACCAATACCTAAGACTTTTTTACCTTGGATATTTTCAATCACTGTGTCTAATGCTTGATCTACAGAAACTGTAGTCACATTTACGCCATCACGGAATTGAGGTTGGCGTGGACGATCTGCACGGTTCACATAACCTGTACCGAAACGACCTTTGTCGCATAGGAAGTATTGGTTCACGTCACCATTGAAGCGATTTTCGACACGGCGAAGCTCGCCATAACGTTCACCCGGAGAGATATTACAACCTGAAGAACAACCTTGGCATACGCTTGGCGCATACTGCATGTCCCATTTACGGTTGTAACGTTCAGAATGCGTTTTATCGGTAAATACACCAGTCGGACACACTTCAGTCAAGTTACCCGAAAATTCAGACTCTAAAGTACCGGACTCAGGACGACCAAAGTAAACACGTGACGCGCTTGCATACACACCAAAGTCCGTACCACCCGCATAGTCGTTGTAGTAACGAACACAACGGTAACATGCAATACAACGGTTCATTTCATGTGAAATGAATGAGCCTAGCTCTTGGTTGTAGTGCGTACGTTTAGTGAAACGATAGCGACGACGATCGTGTTGTGTCATCACCGTCATATCTTGTAAATGACAATGACCACCCTCTTCACACACTGGACAGTCGTGTGGGTGATTGGTCATTAAAAATTCAACAATCGATGCACGAAAATCTTTTGCTTCTTTGTCTTCAATCGAAATAAAGGTATTGTCAGATGCTGGTGTCATACATGACATGACCAAGCGACCACGCGTATCTTCTGGGTTCGCATATTGAGTCACGGCACATTGACGGCAAGAACCGACTGAACCTAAGGACGGATGCCAACAAAAGTATGGAATATCAATACCCAAAGATAAGCATGCTTGTAGCAAGTTCTCTGAGCCATTGACTTCATACGATTTGCCATCGACATGAATTGTAGCCATAGTCGAATTCCTTAAACTTGTTCAGCGTGGCGGGCAGCAGCAAGCGGACTATTGGTCACTTTTGCTTCAAACTCGCTACGGAAATATTTGAGTGCGCCCATCAACGGCTCCATCGCACCTGGTGCGTGAGCACAGAAGGTCTTACCAATCCACAATTTACGGGTAAGTTCAGAGAGATGCTCAATGTCTTCCATCTTCCCCTCACCCGTTTCAAGTGCTTTGAGTGCTTTTACAGCCCAAGGTAAGCCATCACGGCAAGGTGTACAGAAACCGCATGATTCACGTGCAAAGAACTCTTCTAAGTTACGTGTTGCAGACACCATGCATTGAGTTTCATCAACCACCATCAGCAAACATGTGCCTAAACGTGAACCTGCTTTCATGATACTTTCAGCATCCATCGGCAAATCAATATGTTCGGCCGCCAAAAAGTCGGTTGATGCGCCCCCTGGTAACCACGCTTTAAGGGTTAAGCCATCACGCATACCACCCGCATGATCTTCAATCACTTCACGTGCAGTCGTACCAAACGGTAGTTCCCAAAGACCTGGAAATTTTACTTTACCTGATGCGCCATAAATTTTAGTGCCTGGATCTTTAGACTTGCCCGCAGACAAACCGACATACCATTCAGGGCCACGCAAAATAATGGCAGGCAAGTTATTAAAGGTTTCGACATTATTGACAATCGTCGGACGTCCCCAAGCACCCGCAACTTGTGGGAATGGTGGTTTAGTCCGTGGATTTGCACGACGACCTTCAAGCGAGTTAATCAATGCAGTTTCTTCACCACAAATATAACGCCCCGCACCAGTGTGCACGTGCATTTCAAAGTTCCAGCCAGTACCGAGGATATTTTCACCCAAGTAGCCTTTGGCACGAATTTGCTCTAAAGCCTCATTTAAGTAACCAGCCGCTTCAATGTATTCACCACGGATGAAGATATAACCTTGAGTCGCTTCCAAGGTATATGCTGCAATCAACATACCTTCGATCAATTGATGTGGAAGTTTTTCCATCAACAAACGGTCTTTGAATGTGCCCGGTTCCATTTCATCGGCATTACAGATCAAGTAACGAGGGCCACCATCATTGGGTGCCATCAATGACCATTTAATCCCAGCGGGGAAACCTGCACCACCACGACCTTTTACTGTGGCAGCTTTAATGACATCAAGTACTTCAGTGGGTTTTAGCTCAATCGCCTTTTTAAAACCCGCATAACCTTCTAGAGCTTCGTAATCATCAGCACTACGCACATGTTCTTGTTTGCTCAAGCGCCAAGTGAGTGGATGAGTTTCCGGATTACCGTCGCCATAAATTGGTTTTGGTTCAGTATTCATACATACTTCTCCAATAACTGTTTAACTGAAGTCACTTCAACTAAGCCGTGAGTATCTTCATCAATCATTAAGGTTGGACCTTTGTCACAGTTGCCCAAACAGCAAATCGGTAGCAAAGTAAAACGACCGTCCGCAGTGGTTTGACCAAACTGAACACCCAATTCACGTTGGAATGCTTCGGCTAAGGTTTCTGCACCCATCAAAAAGCAGGCAATTGAGTCACAAAGTAAAATGACATGACGGCCTACAGGTTGACGATAAATACGATTATAGAAAGTCGCAACACCTTCTAAATCTGCCACACTAATCGTGAGTAATTGCGCAATAGCATTCATTTGCGCATCATCTACCCAACCATTACGGCGTTGTACACCTTTGAGCGCATCAAGTGATGCTGCACGTGGGTACGGATAGTGCCCCATGTGATGTTCAATTTCATGAATTTCTTCCGAAGTCAAAATTCCTTCAACATTCACACGTGGCTTTTTATCAGTCAAAATCATCATAATGCGTTTCCCCCTAGCGATCCACGTCAGCCATAACCACGTCAATGGTCGCCAAATAAATGATTAAGTCAGACATTAAGCTGCCATTAATCACAGAAGGCATTTGCTGTAAATGCGTGAAGGTTGGCGTACGAATACGAGTTCGATAACTCATCGTTGACTTATCTGAAGTCAAATAGTAGTTCGACGCACCTTTCACCACTTCCGCCATAACAGATGCTTCACCCGCAGGCATAACAGGACCCCATGACACGCTTAAGAAGTGCGTAATCAAAGTTTCAATATCTTGTAATGTCTTGTCTTTCGGCGGTGGAACAGCTAAAGGATGATCTGCTTTATACGCACCAGAAGGCATGTTATCCAAACACTGCTTAACAATCTTTAGTGATTCATTAATTTCATTGAAATGTACCATCACACGAGCATAAGCATCGCCCTCATACTCTAAAGGTACTTCAAACTCGTAATTTTCATAACCACTATAAGGACGATATTTACGAACATCGAAATCAATGCCTGTTGCACGTAAACCTGTACCTGTGACACCCCAAGCCAATGCAGATTTTGCATCGTACTGAGCCACATTACGGGTACGACCAACAAACACCGAGTTTTTCAATGCAGCTGTATAGTATTCATTCATACGCTTCGGCATCCAATCTAGGATTTCGCGAATGAGATGCTGCCAGTTGTTTGGAAGATCGTGTGCAGTACCGCCAATACGGAACCACGCAGGATGCATACGGTAGCCAGTAATCGCTTCGATTGCATCATAGATTTTTTGACGGTCGGCAAACATATAGAATACAGGGGTCATACCACCCGCATCTTGAATCGCAGTACCAATAAATAATAAATGGTTATTGATACGGAATAACTCAGACATCATCACACGGATACACTGCGCGCGATCAGGCACAGTAATTCCCGCCATCTGCTCCACACCCATGACATAAGGCATGTTTTGCGCACAACCACCCAAGTAGTCTACACGGTCGGTATAAGGAATGAATGAATGCCACGTTTGACGTTCAGCCATCTTTTCCACACCACGATGGTGATAACCGATATCAGGCACACAGTCTTTCACTTCTTCGCCATCTAACTGCAAAATGATACGGAATGCACCGTGTGCAGATGGATGGTTCGGACCTAAGTTCAAGAACATGAAATCTTCGTCAGCATTACCACGTGACAGTCCCCAATCTTCAGGCACAAAACGTAGGTGTTCTTGCTCGAAATCTTGCTTCGCTTGATTCTGCATATACGGTGTATATTCAGTGGCACGGGCAGAATATTCTTTACGTAGCGGGTGACCTTCCCAATATGTTGGCAACAAAATACGACGGAGCATTGGATGCCCATCAAAATTGATCCCGAACATATCGTAAGCTTCACGTTCGTACCAATTGGCATTTGGCCAAATATTGGTTGTTGTTTGAATATTAAGATCACTCTCATTCAACGCAACTTTAATACGAATATCACTATTACGCTCAAGCGATAACAGGTGATAAAACACAGTAAAGTCTGATGCAGGTAAACCGTCACGGTGAGTACGTAAACGCTCATCTACTGCAGACAAGTCAAACAACATCACGTATGGACGTGCGACTTTCCGCAAGAACATTAAAACGTCTTGTACACGTGCGCGCTCAACCCAGACTGTCGGAAAGTCTTCAAAAGTCGCTTGCACATAGAAGTTCTCACCAAATTTGGTTTTGAGTTCTTCTACAATTGCAAATGCAGGGCGTGAATCAACAGGCGTTGACTCTGGCATAGCAATGTCAGTTTCAGCCATTGGCTTGGCTTCCTATTTAATACAAATTCAGTCAACCTTAACGACAATTACACCCTAATCGGGTGCATCAATATTTCATCGTTAAAATTATTTAATTTCATCCATAGAGCGTAAATTTTTCACGGCAATACGTTCAGCATTTTTACGGTCACGTTCAGGCTGCATCTTTGGCTTATATACGGGCTGAAGATCATCACCAATGACCGCTGAAAGTGGTCGGCGCTCAAGTTGAATTTGGTCTTGGAGTAACATTAATGCTTGCAATAATGCCTCAGGACGTGGAGGACAACCTGGAATGTAAACATCAACAGGAATGATTTTATCTACACCCTGTACCACAGAATAAATGTCATACATACCACCAGAGTTTGCACAAGCACCCATTGAGATCACCCATTTAGGCTCTAACATTTGCTCGTATAAACGCTGAATAACAGGAGCCATTTTGACAAAGCAAGTCCCTGCGACAATCATTAAATCGGCCTGACGTGGCGACGCACGAATAACCTCAGCACCAAAACGTGACATGTCGTGCACACCCGTTAAGGTCGTTGCATATTCCACATAACAGCATGATGTACCAAAGTTAAAAGGCCATACCGAATTTTTACGGCCCCAGTTTACAGCTGTATGTACCACGTCCTCTAAACGAGTCATGAATACATTTTTATTCACTTCTTCTTCAAGCGGATCGGTTACGATTTGACGCTCTTGAAGTGGATATTGATCAGCATTCGGATTCGCACGGGTTAATGTATATTTCATCCCGAGTTACTCCTTAATAGATGATGTAGCCGGTGTTTTTGCTTTCACACGACCAGAAGATTGAGCAGGTATCTGACCAGTAGGGTCGATCACCAACTCTTCAATAGAGTTAAAACGAGTAATCTCTGCAATATCCATATTCGCTGAGCCTAGTTTAGGTTTAATCCCTGCTGCTTTACGACGGTCTGAAGGTGCCCAATTTAGAGCACCAGTTGAAAGTTCATAAATCAAGCCAACGAGTAAAACTAAAATAAATACAGCGGCTGTTGCAAAACCCACCCAACCCACTTCACGAACAGACGTTGCCCATGCATATAGATAAAGTGCTTCTAAATCGAAAACGACAAAGAAAATTGCAACCAAATAGAACTTAGCAGACAAGCGGATACGTGCGCCACCAGCACCTACCACACCTGACTCAAACTGTTCTTGCTTTGCACGGCCCCATGATTTACCCCCAAGGAGTAAAGGAACAGTGAGCATAAAAACACAAAGAAATGTAACGCCGATCACGAAGGCAATAATTGCCCATTCGTATGGAGTAATGGCACTCATGCGGGGATAACTCCTGGCAGGCCTAATTTATTAACAAAGAATGCATGTATTGGCCTTCAAATACACCAAACACAAAATTAATCCCGCCAATTGTACCTGATTGATGATGTATCTTGCTAGCTTATAAGTCTTAGCCTTTTGGATGATTTTTTAGTCATATTTGATTTTTTATAAAGCCTAAAGCCTGTAAGACCTAATTCATCGTTTTATTAAATAAAAATAAGAAAAACGATTACTTTTTTCAAACCCATCTAACATAGACGAAAATTTAATCTCTTAGATGACTTTCAATTAAAAAATACCATCATTTAAATATTCACTTTAACTTTTTCTTCGCTATTTGATGAGTCGTAATTTTTAATGGTTTCAAGTTATTCAAATATATTTATGAATGATTCGTGAAAATAAACCTATTTTAAGCCACATTTTTCGAATCATTCAATTCTCATATTAAAAGCAGCCCTTTTAAACAGCACATTTTCTTTCTCTTATATCTAAAATTAATGTTACTTTTCATCATTTAAAAAGAATGATTTTAAATATCAATCGATAGGTAAATTTTACTGCTTTTATGTATTTTTTTTGCAACTCAACACATCTCCTACTGCATTTTTTGCGATATTTATGCTATTTCTATAACCACCCCTAAAACCAAAAATAAGGAATAAACACATGAGCTTAGAATACACACACAAACCTAATTATTTTTTCTTCGCACAACTTTTAGTGCGTCATGTGGAGGGATATATAGAAAAACACCCAGATGCTCAAAATGCGATTTTTGACCTCCGTGATGTCTATGAACTTTTTCGTCAAGACTTTGCATCTGCAACCACCAATCTTGATAGTATTTTAAACATTGCTGATGAATACAAAGTAGAAACTTTAAACGGTGACCAAAAATTGATTAGTCGCTATTCTATTGATGCTCAGAATAATGCACTCCTTCTCGATTTTAATGCAGATGCTTTAGAAAGTTTAAAACAAGGCAAACGAATTATTGAACCAGAAGCAACCAGTTTTGAATAAATGACAATAAAAAGCACCATCAGATGGTGCTTTTTATTACCTCAACTCTTGAGTTAATCAAAAATTTATTTTCATGGGTTAATCTACTTAAGAATCTTTACTCTCTTTCAAACCCACTCAATTTCTTTTTTGTTTGATTAAATCCTTGAATTTTCAGAGGCCATGACATCGTAAAACGGGCACCACCCAAAGTTGGGCTTTGATCAACGTCAATTTCCCCACCAAACCAGTAAGCAATCCGGCTCACAATAGATAAACCCAGACCATAACCACCAGAGGCTCGTGTCCGACTATCATCTAGCCGAGTAAATGCCTCAAATATTCTTTGACGCTCTTCTTCTGGTATGCCTGCGCCATCATCTTCCACTTGCACATAAGCATATCCATCATCATCAATTCCACCACTTACAATCACTTTATGATCACAGTAGCGCACTGCATTACCCACCAAATTTTGTACGACACGATGTAAGTAACGTCGTTCAGCATCCACCACCACATCAATAGAGGGTGCATGCAGCACAATTTCTTTTTGAGTTTTCAATGCTTCAGTTTCAACAACGACTTGATCAAGCACTTCAAATAAGATAATTTTTTCAAAATCTAAAGATGGCGTCCCTTGCTCTAGTTTTGCATAGGTCATAATTTCATCAATTAAGGTATTGAGTGCTTCAATATCTTTATCAATCATGTCAACTTGCTGCAAGCGGTAATCGTAATCTTCCTCTTCTGCCAACATCTCCATACCAAAACGAATACGTGCCACAGGCGTTCTCAGCTCATGCGAAACGGCTCTCATCAACTCTCGTTGCGCTTCGATCAGGCGTAAAATATGATCTGACATACTATTGTAGTTGGTGGCTAAACTTGCCATTTCATCTGTCCCATCGACAGGCAAACGCAACGTCATATCACCAGATTTCATCCGATGTAAGGCATAATTAACTTCACGTAAACGGCGTTGCATTGGCACCAAAAGACCATACACGCCTAAGCTCAAGACAAACAAACTCAATAAGGTAATGCCAGCTGCCAATTGAAAAGGCATCCAGTTAAAAAGCGGTACAGGGCCTAAAACCAAAACTTCAGATGGGGAACTCGGAATTGGCGAAACAATCGAAATAGTCGTGCCACGCACTGATGCACTGTCACGATACAAAATGATGCTGTGATCCAAACGAAGTCGTCCAACTTGTTCAGAATCAAGTGGCAGGCTTTGAACCTTCACAATTTCGATAGGATAAGAAAAGTTTGATTGAATTTTGGCTAAATATTCTTTTTCTTGACCTGGGTAATACACCAGATAATCCAAAATAAAAATAGGCAGCGCTTTCATTTGGCGCTCGCCTATTTTATCCACTTTAATGTAGAGCAAATGCTTAGAATCTTTTTGCAAACCAATAATGATAGAAGCTGCTGAATTCTCAGCATCATAACGAACCACAGCTTTACGATTAGAAATTCGTTTTTGTTCGGTTCGTGACAACTCAACCTTAGCAGCATCTACATAATAAATCGGCAATTCCAGCAAATCAGCAGCATCTGAAATCCAATCAAGCTTTTGCTGCTCATTCGGCTGCCGTGCAATGCCCTCGCTAATGATATACGACACGCCATCGGTTAACGATTCACGATATTCTTGCGCACGCTGATAATTAATAATTTGTACCAATAAGTAAGCAAATAAAGCAACCAAGGCGACTAAAATTACCAATCCTGCATAAATACGCAAAAATATACTGTGTTTAAACAAGAGCGTGTCCTATCAAATAAGCGGAACGATTAAAGACCGTTGGTTTCTTTAACAAATAAATAACCTTTACTACGTACGGTTTTAATACGCTTCGGATTTTCAGGATCATCGCCAATTTTTGGACGAATACGTGAAATACGCACATCAATTGAACGGTCTTGACCATCGTATTCGATCCCACGTAAACGCTCAAAAATATCTTCGCGCGATAAAATACGACCGGCATTAGAAGCCAACAACCACAAGAGATCATATTCAGCACTGGTGAAATCAACCAATTCACCATTTAATGTTACTGAACGACCACCGTTATCAATAACCAGATCATCAAACTCGATACGTTGCGCCACTTCATCTTCAGGCACTTTATCTGTACGACGCAACAATGCTCGAATACGCGCTAAAAGCACACGAGGCTGAACAGGTTTTGCAACATAATCATCAGCACCCATTTCTAGGCCCAATACCTGATCCATATCTTCTGTACGTGCAGTCAACATCAAAATAGGTTGGTGATAGTGGGGACGAACTTCACGACAAATGGTTAAACCATCTGCACCTGGCAACATGACATCAAGCACAACCATATCTGGCTGCTCAGCAATGATACGACGAATCGCACGGTTACCATCAGGTTCTACACCTACTTCCAATCCATTACGGATAAGGTATTCTTGAGTCAAACGCGCAAGGCGCTCATCGTCTTCAACGATTAAAATTTTAGGTAACTTTTCTTCTTGGCTCATAAAATGCCCCTTAATATGGATTTAGGTATCCTTAAAAATCCAACAGATACGTTTTAATATATTCAGCAATATACACACGTTTACAATGTAAACAAGATACCATTCACGAAACTGCTACATCAAAGTAGTTTTTTGTTATATTTTTATTATGCATTGAATTGATTGAGCTTTTCTTGATCTCACTCTCCTAACTCGCTATTTTTGATATATTTTGTTACAAAATGATCTTTTTCTATACACATCAATCTTTTGCTCAGATTATGAGTGATTAATTGATGTCTTTTTAGTTATCCACAAGGTTATCTATAAGCACTTAATCACAGCTTTGTTATGCTATGCCCTTGTCTAATAAGGCTTATACAAGAAACATAAAAATAGAGATTTTTTTTCAAAACTATATGCCTCAATATGAGAAAAATTTTTACTAAAATGTCAATATTGATCTACCCTCAATTTTACCGTATCTTGTGTCTAATTCGATTTTAAACCACTACTTCTTGTGTTTTCCCCTCAAATATTGAGACAAAATATTGTCCAGTTCAAACGGTTCACACAGATAACAATAGATGACAATGGAGCTATGCCAACATGAGCGTAATCACTTCAATTCCTGGACAACTTCAGGTGATTAAACGCACCGGCGATGTTGCGGCTTTTGATGCAGAAAAAATTTCTGTGGCGATCGGTAAAGCTTTTTTAGCCGTAGAAGGTCAACAAAGTACTGATTCAAGCCGTATTCATGACCGTATAGAACAATTGACTGAAATGGTCATGAATACATTTAATCGTCGTTTACCGTCAGGCGGCACAATTCATATTGAAGAAATTCAAGACCAAGTTGAACTTGCGCTTATGCGTACTGGTGAACAAAAAGTTGCGCGTTCATACGTAATTTATCGCGACCAACGTGCTGAAGCACGCAAGCAAACTGGTGCACATCATCACCCTACTTTGCAAATCACTGCTGCGAATGGTCAGCTTCAACCGCTTGATCTTGGCACCTTACAAGCACATATAGAAAAAGCTGCTGAAGGTTTAGAAGGCATTGATGTTCAGGCCATCATCGATGAAACCGTTAAAAACTTATATAACGGTGTAAAAGAGTCTGACATCTCAACCACCATGATGATGGCAACTCGTACTCGTATCGAACAAGAACCTAACTACACGTATGTGACTGCACGTTTACTGCGTGACAACTTGGTTGCAACGGGTCTTGAGTTCTTAGGTTTAGCGACAGATACCCCTGAGGGTGACGCTTTAGAAACCTTCTTGAAGAAAGGAATCGAGCTTGACCTTTTATCTCCAGAACTGCTTAATTTTGACCTTGCAAAATTGGCTGCAGCGATCAAACCTGAACGCTCAAACCAATTTACCTATTTAGGTTTACAAACGTTATTCGATCGTTACTTCATCCATTCAGATGGTGTACGTTTCGAATTACCGCAATTGTTCTACATGCGTGTTTCGATGGGTCTTACCCTGAACGAAGAAAACCGTGAAGATCGTGCAATTGAGTTCTATAACTTGTTGTCAAGCTTTGACTATATGGCTTCTACCCCGACGTTATTTAACTCAGGGACTTTACGCCCTCAGTTATCGAGCTGCTACTTAACCACGATTGATGATGACTTGTATGACATCTATGGCGCAATGCGTGATAACGCCATGTTGTCTAAATGGGCAGGCGGTTTAGGTAACGACTGGACACCTGTTCGTGCGCTGAACTCTTACATCAAAGGCACAAACGGTAAATCTCAGGGTGTTGTTCCATTCTTGAAAGTTGCGAACGATACTGCTGTTGCAGTGAACCAAGGTGGCAAACGTAAAGGTGCAGTCTGTGCATACCTTGAAACTTGGCACTTGGACATTGAAGAATTCCTAGAGCTTCGTAAAAACACTGGTGATGACCGTCGTCGTACCCATGACATGAACACAGCGAACTGGGTTCCAGATTTGTTCATGCAACGTGTTTTCGAAGATGGCGAATGGACATTGTTCACACCATCTGAAACACCAGATCTACATGATTTGATGGGTGCAGAATTTGCTGAACGTTATGCTTACTACGAAGGCATTGCGAAAGAAAACAACATGCTACACAAAGTCATTCGTGCGAAAGATTTATGGCGCAAAATGTTGTCGATGTTGTTTGAAACAGGTCACCCGTGGATCACATTCAAAGATGTATGTAACTTACGCTCACCACAGCAACACGTAGGTGTAGTGCATTCATCAAACTTGTGTACTGAAATTACCTTAAACACAAATAAAGATGAAATCGCGGTATGTAATTTAGGTTCAATCAATTTAGTACAACACGTTAAAGGTGGCGTACTCGATCGTGAAAAGCTTGCACGCACAGTAAAAACTGCGGTTCGTATGCTCGACAACGTGATTGATATCAACTACTACGCTGTTCCACAAGCGCGCACTTCAAACATGAAGCATCGTCCAGTCGGTATGGGTATCATGGGCTTCCAAGATGCATTGTATGAAATGAATCTTGCGTATGGTTCTGATGCGGCGGTTGAGTTTGCAGATGAATCAATGGAAGTGATTTCTTACTACGCAATTTCAACATCTAGCGACTTGGCTGTTGAACGTGGCACTTATGAGACTTTTAAAGGTTCACTTTGGGATCAAGGTATTCTCCCAATCGACTCTTTAGAAATCGTGGCGAAATCTCGTCCAGATCGTATGTTTGAAGTAGACCGCACCACACGTTTGGATTGGGATACTTTACGCGCCAAAGTTCAAAAAGACGGTATGCGTAACTCAAACGTGATGGCAATTGCACCAACGGCAACCATTTCGAACATTTGTGGTGTATCCCAGTCTATCGAACCAACCTTCCAAAACTTGTATGTGAAATCAAACCTTTCTGGTGAATTCACAGTGATCAACCCGTACCTTGTACGTGCGTTAAAAGATCGCGGTCTTTGGGATTCTGTGATGGTGAATGACTTGAAACATTTTGAAGGTTCTGTTCAAAAGATTTCTCGTATTCCAGATGAATTAAAAGCAATCTTTGCAACCGCCTTCGAAGTTGAGCCACGTTGGATTGTGGATGCGGCATCACGTCGTCAAAAATGGATCGATCAAGCTCAGTCTCTCAACCTTTACATCTCTGGTGCAAATGGTAAGAAACTCGACATGACTTACAAAATGGCATGGTTACGTGGTCTTAAGACGACTTACTACCTTCGTGCATTGGGTGCAACATCTGCTGAAAAATCAACCATTAATACGGGTGCTTTGAATGCCGTTAAAAACAGTGCTGTGACATCTGCACCTGTTGCGGTGGCTGTCCCTGTAGTTGAAGCGAAAACTGAAACTGCTGATGAAGATTTCGCGCAAGCAGCGCCAGTACCATTGGCATGCTCAATTGACAATCCAGATTGTGAGGCTTGTCAATAATGGAAAATATATCTATGAGTTTAGTGATTATGTTCGTAATCTCTATGATAGTTCTAGTTGGAATACTTAAATTCTAATGCTATCAAAAGAACTTTAGCCTCTTAATTGAGGCTTTTGTTCAACCCATAGATTTTTCATTTTTATAAAATCAAAGGAAAAGATCATGCAACATATGACTCATAACTACATGTTAGGACTCGCAGTGCTGATCTTGGCCTTTATTGTCTTTTATGTACCAATGGTCTACGCCTTTTTAGCCATTCGTAAACAACAACGTAAGCAAAATAAGTAGTGTGGATTTCTGCCCTATCGAATAGCTTTAGTGCTTTCATTGGCAAAACTTAATTTTGCTTACACATAATGAGCGTATAGTAAGACATCCTCCTTTGTAAGATGTCAGAAAACGGATATAAGCAACAAAGAGAGAATTAATATGTCTATCCTAAGTTGGGACGATTTCGAAGATGATTCGCAAAAACCGGCTGCACCTGAACACAAGTCTGCGCCCATCGACACGCAAAAAGCGCTTAATACGCAGATGGTATCTGATGCACTCAACACATCGTCGGATGTGGCAACTACACAACCCCCTCGAACCAGTCAAGGTGGAACAAAACATTCAACCGATTCGCTGGCAAGAGCATCTGCTGCCTTAGAAACGCTAGACGTTGCACCAGGCTTAGAAGAGCTTGAAATGGGTGCACAACGTGTGCAGGTTGATGATAAAGCGATGATCAACTGTCGTGCTGATTTGAACCAGCTTGTACCCTTCAAATATGAATGGGCTTGGCAGAAATATCTAGATGGTTGTGCAAACCACTGGATGCCGCAAGAAGTCAACATGAACCACGACATCGCGCTTTGGAAATCTGAAAACGGTCTAACTCCAGACGAGCGCACCATTGTTATGCGCTCACTAGGATTCTTCTCCACAGCAGATTCTTTGGTTGCAAATAATTTGGTTTTGGCTATTTACCGTCATATTACCAATCCTGAATGCCGTCAGTATATTTTGCGTCAAGCTTTTGAAGAAGCCATTCACACCCATGCCTATCAATACTGTATTGAATCTTTAGGCATGGATGAAGGTGAAGTCTTCAATATGTACCGTGAAGTTCCATCAGTTGCGCGTAAAGCAGCGTGGGGCTTAAAGTATACCCAGTCTTTAAGTGATCCTACATTCCAAACAGGAACGCCTGAAAACGACCAAATTTTGCTTCGTAATTTGATTGCATTCTATTGTGTATTAGAAGGTATCTTCTTCTACTGTGGCTTTAGCCAAATCCTGTCAATGGGGCGTCGTAATAAAATGAATGGTGTTGCAGAGCAATTCCAATACATTTTACGTGATGAATCCATGCACTTGAATTTTGGTATCGACATGATTAACCAAATCAAGAATGAAAACCCAAATCTTTGGACTGCAGAATTCCAAGAAGAAATTATTCAAATGATTCTTGAAGGAACCATGCTTGAAATTGAATATGCACGTGACACGATGCCACGCGGTGTATTGGGTATGAATGCTGCGATGATGGAAGAATATTTAAAATTCATTGCGAACCGTCGCCTAGCACAATTGGGCTTGCCTGAACAATTTGCGGGCGCAAATAATCCATTCCAGTGGATGTCAGAAATGATGGATTTACGCAAAGAAAAGAATTTTTTTGAGACGCGCGTTACAGACTATCAAACTGGCGGAGCTTTAAGCTGGTAAATTATTTTTTCGCGTAAGGCGACATATAAGTTTTCCTTAGCGACAAATGAAATTTCCTTATAAAAAAGCCTACGCTGAACGACACATCAGTTGTCATAAACGACAAAACACCTGTCATAGAACGACATGACAGGTGTCATAGTTAAACGCTGAATTACAGCGAAAAGTGGAAATTAAAATTTCCCTAAAAAATAGAGCCATGAGGCTCTATTTTTTATTCTTTATAAAAGAAAATAATTTTTCAGGAGATTTCCCGCGGAATTATAGTTGATGTGAGATTTTTGACACATATTTAGAAATTGTTACAAATTTCCGTCGTGCGGCACAAAACTGCTCATAAGACGACGCATTGTTTTGTATCATAAGCCCCATCTGTATAGACTGAATCAATCTGCTCATTCAACGGGATTTAATCAAGTAAATCCCCAAGGACTTTCGAATCATTCACATTATTCGTTGTGAGCTGAACAGCTCGTATTTGATGAGGGCTCAATTATATGTGTACCAATTAGTTATACGGTAGATTTTAGGTGTGGGCTTCTTCATTTGGTAATTATATTGCTAAAGATTCCTTTAAGATTAGGTTTGTGCAACAAAGCCCTTTTCAATCTAAAATTTGAATTACCATTATTTCATATTAGCTATATGGATAACTCCATATGTCAAATATAATATATTAGCTATATAGCTAATATATTATGGTAAAATTACTATGACGAGTAGAGTTGAAATTGGTAAAAAAGTTCGAATAGAGCGAAAATCTATGGGTTATACACAACAAAAATTATCCGCATTGATTCGAGTCAATAAAACCACTATCTCTGAGATAGAGAATGGACGCTTTACGGGTTCTTTTGACATATTTGAACGTGTGCTTGATGCAGTTTGTTTACAGTTTGATGTATCTCCAAAGCAACATTCCCTGCCCCATTGGGATGAGATTGAAGATATGTTTGCTGAGGATGACGAATGAATGCACAAACTACTCTTCCAGCCAAAATCACCAATATCACGGTGTGTGCTCGTCAAACTGAATTAGGTGTCTTAATCTATGGTTCAGCTCACCATTATCAACCCACACAAGAAAAACAGCATGTATCACTCACCATGACTCAACGAGGCATGGATGGTTATTCTTCTAGTGCATTACATCCAATCTTTGCTCAGAACTTACTAGAAGGCTTTAATCGCAGATTTATTGCTGAAAAGCTTGCCAGATATGCCAAAGTTAATGACATGTACTTATTGGCAATGCAAGGTAATCAAGGCATCGGAATGCTCTCATACAAAAGTGAGATAAATTTGCCCGAAGCTGAATCTTTGAGCTTAAGTGAAATTCTATCTTATCGTAGTAAAGAACCCCTATTCCCACAGCTCTTAGAGAAATACTATCTCAGAACTTCATTGGCTGGGATGCAACCCAAAGTAAGTATTCCGAATGCGACTACTGTTCAAACTGATAGAACAGTTCAACAAAGGGATTTGATCGTAAAGTCCTTTGATTCTGAATTTCCATTACTCACAGTCAATGAGTTTGTCTGTATGCAGACTGCACAGCATTGTGGATTTGAGCCACCCAAAACGTACTTGTCCGAAAATTTAGAAACTTATGTCATAGAACGGTTTGATAAGTCCAACGATGGGACCAAACTAGGCTATGAAGACTTTACAACACTGATGAAAAAATCAAATGATCCAAGTGCCAAATATACGAGTAGCTATGAAACACTGTTGAAAGCAACTTATCTATATACCTGTAGAATAGCTGAAGTCGAAAAAATGTATAAATACATTGTATTCAACTGCTTAATTGGTAATGGCGATGCGCATCTTAAAAACTTTGCGCTACAATATTCCCCAGATATGAAGAGCATTTTTGTGTCACCACCCTTTGATATTACTCATACCCTGATCTATGAATCAATTGATAATAAAATGGCACTGAAACTTGCTGGTAGCAAAACATTCCCAGATCTTACACATCTCATCAAATTAGCTGAAAGTAGCCAATTTAGAATTAGAAATCCAAAAGCAATTATAGAATCCTTGAGCGAAAATATATTGGATTATCTTCGCATCTCAAATGAGGTTCAATTATTCGATGGATTACGGATATCTATAGAACGTTCAATTTCAAATATTATGACATCAAAGCCTAGTACCCGAAATTATCGACATGATAAAAAGTAGAAATTGATTGGTAAAATAATATCTATAATTCATAGGTATTTATACAGGTTATAAGGTGAAAAGTTACTAATTTTCATTTTTAATATAGCTTAGGTGGTATAAGTATTTATACACAAAACCACCTAAGCCAATAAATAATAAAAAATTAAATTTTACCATGAATGCTCTAACTGAATTCCAAAATTAGAACCGTTAGATGTGCTATAGAAGCTACTGTCTGGATTTGCTAAATCTCGCATTTTTTGTTCAGCTTCATTCCAGAACGCATATGTATAATATAATCTTAGTTCAGGACGGTCATAGTAGCCCGTACCTTTTAAGGTAAATGTTGGCGCAATAGTAATCTTCGTTAAATCTCGCGTCTCGTTTCCTTGTTTTATTTGATCATAACCAATTTCACCTGTTAATTTGAAATGATCATCTAAAACATATGATGTTCTAGATCCAATCGATAACCATTTTGTGTCTTCTTGCTGCGAATAATCATTAATTTGATAAAGGATTTGAGCTTGACCATTAAGTACCTTATTTGGGCTTTGCCAATCCACTACATCAAGCATGCGAAATGATGTATTGTCCCGATCTAAACTCACATTACCCGTATAACTTAGTCCAGTCCCAGCCCCTTCACCATATTGAAACGCTATAGTATTTTTACCATTTAGAATATTTGAAGTAATATTTTGGATAGTGAATGCCCAGCCATCATTCTCATGATCAATATAAGATAATCCAAAATTCAATTCATTCTTATCGTTTAGCTTGATATCACTGACAGTAAAATCATGTCTATTGACATATTTATCCTGAAACAAGTCATCTTTTCTAGAAAATACATAGCTAAGAGCAAACTTATCTAACTTGTAATTGTCAATTCCGAATCCAGTTCCACTTTGATTCCAATAAAAGAAATCAGACATATTAATATCATTTCGATTGTAGTAGCGTCGCCCAGCCCAAAAATTACCACCATTCAAAAATGAGACATTGGTCCAATCCAGATAAATCTGGTTCATTCTGGTATACCCATTATCCCCACTAAATTTCAATGATTTTCCATAATCATTATAAAATTGAACCATTCCATTAATTTTAATTTTTGAATGATCAGAAAGTTCTGCTAACTCCTGTGATGCAAATACCTCTCCGTATTGTTCACATTCATTCCCTAAACGGTATTTTGATAGTGCTCCTGTCAGTTTGAAGCACTCTTGCATATCTCCATGATCAGTACCGCCGATCCCTGTTCGGAAATATCCATTTACTTCAACAGCAGAAACCATCTGTGATGACATTAAAAGTGCAGCACTATACATCCATAGCGTTTTTTTCATTTTTCAAATTCCATTTTTTAGACAAAAATATCCAACTGACCTAAATAAATAGGCCAGAGCAGTTCACTCGTTAAATAAAGATTTGACGAATATTAGTTAGGACGAATCCCTTCAAATGCATTCTGTAATAAATGACGAATTGCATTTTTTTCAATGGGTTCAGGATTCCAGTATGGGTTTGATAATGCAATTTCCGTTGCTTTATCTAGACCAGCCTCAGTTAGACCTAGTTCTGCTAAAGATGTAGGCCCTTCAAGTTCAGAAACAAGATCAAATAATGCATTTGCAGCAGTGCTTTCTGTTGTACCCAAAGCCCGTTTAATCCTTTTCATTGCTTCAGGAACAGCTGTTTCGTTATATGCAATAGCATGCGGAAGAACAACTGTATGAGTCGGAGCATGTGGTAAATTAAAACTTCCACCTAATGTATGGCAAAGTTTATGATGAATCGCCATACCTACATTACCCAGAACATAACCACACAACCAAGCGCCATACAAACACAGACTACGTGCTTCGATATCTTGGTCATTTTTCTTTAATAGTCTTAGCCCATCTGCTAATGCTCTAATCCCCTCTTCAGCCAATAAAGACATAATAGGATTACCATTTTGAGCATATAAGCCTTCAGCGGCATGGGCGATTGCATTAATCCCGCTAGTAATAGACATATCAAGAGGTAAACTTAATGTTAGTTCGGGATCGTAAATAACAGTTTTTGGCAAAACTCTTGAATCTTTTCCTGTTTTCTTGATTCCATTTTCCGTAATTCCATACACTGGCGTCATTTCTGAACCAGCATAAGTTGTTGGAATAGCAAGTATTGGTAAATCATATTCAAGAGCAATTGCTTTACCTAGCCCAGTTGTCGAACCACCTCCTACTGCTATTGCGCAGTCAGCTCCCAATTTTTTTGCAACAGCTACTGCTTCTTTTGCTGTTTCAACAGGAACATGCATGACTGCCTTAGGAAAGATACCTACTGAAGAACTTCCAAGTAAACCTGATATTTTTTCGGCTAACTCTACTTGCTCAGGTGTACATAAAATCAATGCCTTTTTAGCACCTAAAGCTTCAATTTCAGCTTTTAAGTTTTTAAGAGATCCCGCTCCAAAAATTACTCTGCTCTGTGGAATATCGTAAACAAACTCATTTTTCATAAAAATTCCTTATGGTAATGGTGTAGGCTGATACGCATAAAAAAGCCATGCGTTGTTTTCCTTTCGCCAAATTGCTAATGATTTATTCTTTAAAATTTTCTGAATATTTCCAGCGACTAACTCAGAATGCATTTCACCAAATACAAGCGCAACTTCACCGATAATTTGAATTCTAGAAATCGGGTGTTCTATCCATTTATAATCATAGAAACCACCAAATAACTTATCCAAATAAGATTCTTTTGTATCTGTAACTCCACTTGTATGGGTGTATGTCATTTCTGGATGAGCCAGTTTTGCAAAATCTTCATAGCGTCTTTCAACAATTGATTTGAAGCGCTCTTCTTCAAGATTTTTAATTAAAATATCTTCCATTAGGTTTATTACACTCTAGATAACTCAAGATACAATTCATCGTAACTTTTATAAAAAGTGTAAAAAACAACGATTTAGGAAATAATATTTTCATAAATGAAAGAATTCGTTTTAATATATTTAATTACTAAAAATCAATACCTTAAAACAATTAAAGTTTTACAATCTCACCTATTTTATAAATTATTTTTTATGTGAATATAAAAAAGGATCCTAAATATGGACCCTTTTTAATTCAATGTCTCATGAGTAATCTAAGTCATGACTCTTTTAATAATCAGCGCAATACCTTGACCGACACCAATACACATCGAACACAAGGCATACGTACCACCGGTTTGTTCTAACTGGTTTAAAGCTGTCGTCACTAAACGTGCACCTGATGCACCCAGTGGATGACCGATCGCAATCGCACCGCCGTTTGGATTGACTTGCGTAGTCTCATCCGCTAGGCCTAGCTCACGTGTCACCGCGAGTGCCTGTGCTGCAAAAGCTTCGTTTAGCTCAATCACATCCATCTGTTCGATGCTGAGATTGGCTTGTTTCAGTAGCTTTTTGATGGCAGGCGCTGGAGCAAAGCCCATGATGCGCGGTTCTACCCCAACTGCTGTTGAAGCAATGATTTTGGCACGCGGTTTGAGTTGGTACTGTTCAACAGCTTGTTCTGAGGCAATCAGTACAGCAGCTGCACCGTCATTGATGCCTGAAGCATTCCCCGCAGTGACGGTGCCTTCTGCTGTCACCACTGGCTTCAGTTTTGCCAAAGCTGCTAATGTGGTCGATGCACGTGGATGTTCATCGGTATCGACCACAATTGGATCACCCTTACGCTGTGGAATATTCACAGGGATGATTTCATTTTTAAAAAAGCCTTGAGCTTGCGCGGTTGCAGTGCGCTGTTGACTCGCCAAGGCAAACTGGTCTTGATCTGCGCGATCAATATTAAATTGTTGTGCCACGTTCTCCGCGGTTTGCGGCATGGTTTCGACACCATACATTGCTTTAAGCTTAGGATTGATAAAACGCCAGCCCATGGTGGTGTCTTCAATCTTCTGGCTACGGCCATACGCTGTTTCTGATTTATCCATCACAAAGGGTGCACGAGACATGCTTTCCACACCACCTGCAATGATCAAGTCGGC
Organism: Acinetobacter albensis; assembly: GCF_900095025.1. Lineage (GTDB taxonomy): Bacteria > Pseudomonadota > Gammaproteobacteria > Pseudomonadales > Moraxellaceae > Acinetobacter > Acinetobacter albensis. The sequence continues at coordinate 268,296 of NZ_FMBK01000001.1, forward strand.
TTCACCCGCTTTAATTGCACGGGCTGCCATGGCAATCGCATCTAGTGATGATCCACATAAACGGTTCACAGTCGTGGCAGGAACTTCAACAGGTAAACCTGCAAGCAGTGCTGACATGCGACCGACATTACGGTTGTCTTCACCCGCTTGGTTGGCACAGCCGTAGATCACATCATCGACTTGGGTCCAATCCACACTAGGGTTGCGTTGCATCAAGGCTTGAATCGGCACTGCACCCAAGTCATCAGCACGTACGGGAGCGAGTCCACCTGCATAACGTCCGAATGGGGTACGAATAGCGTCAATAATGTAAGCGTTTTTCATTTAAATTTTGTCCTTTATCTAAAATCCCTCCCAGCCTCCCTTTGATAAAGGGAGGAGTTCCCCTCTTTGAAAAAGAGGGGTTAGGAGAGATTTATTATCCCTGCGTCGCATCCACTAAAATTGCACCAGTCATCACCTGCAATTCTGCAAAGCTTAAACCCTCGACTTTCTCGATTACTTTAAGACCGTCTGCTGTCACATCAATCACGCACAGATCGGTGTAGATCCGATCCACACATTTCAAACCTGTTGCTGGATAGCTCAATTCAGCAACGATCTTTGGTTCACCTTGTTTGGTGACATGATCGGTAGTGATAAACACTTTCTTAGCACCGACAGCTAAGTCCATCGCACCGCCCACCGCAGGAATCGCATCAGGTGCGCCTGTATGCCAGTTGGCTAAGTCACCATTCGCTGCCACTTGAAAGGCACCGAGTACCGCAATATCTAAATGACCACCACGCATCATGGCAAAAGAATCACCATGATGGAAAAAGCTACCACCTTGCAGCATGGTCACATATTCTTTACCCGCGTTGATCAGTTCAGGGTCTTCTTGACCTTTTTCAGGTGGTGGACCAAAAGCCAATAAACCATTTTCAGAATGTAAGAACACGTCTTTGTCTGAAGGGAGGTAGCTGGCAATCTTAGTGGGCAAACCAATGCCTAAATTGACATAAGCACCATCGGGAATATCTTGCGCCACACGTTCTGCAATTTGGTTACGGCTGAGTTTTTGATAGCTCATGATGTTCTCCCGATTATACAGCAACAGGTTCAGGTTGAACCTGCACCACGTGTTGAACAAAAATACCTGCGGTGATGATGTGTTCAGGGTCTAAAGCACCCAAGTCCACCACTTCAGAGACTTGTGCAATGGTCACACCCGCAGCCATCGCCATAATCGGGCCAAAGTTACGTGCCGATTTGCGATAAACCAAATTACCCCAACGGTCGCCTTGCTGGGCTTTAATCAAAGCAAAGTCGGCTTTGATTGGATACTCCAGTACATAATCTTTACCATCGATGTGACGGGTTTCTTTGCCTTCGGCCAATAAAGTGCCGTAGCCAGTTGGGGTGAAGACTGCGCCCAGCCCCATACCTGCTGCTTGAATACGACATGCCAAATTGCCTTGAGGAACCAGCTCTAACTCAATTTTTCCTGCACGATAGAGTTCATCGAAGACCCAAGAGTCGGACTGACGCGGGAACGAACAAATGACTTTTTTCACTGCGCCGGCTTTCAGCAGCTTTGCTAGACCATAATCACCATTACCAGCATTGTTGCTAACAATGGTAAGGTCTTTAATCCCGAGTTGAATTAAGCCATCAATCAGTTCAGCAGGCTGTCCTGCTGTACCAAAACCACCAATCATGATGGTTGAGCTGTCGGTGATTTGGGAGAGCACTTTCTCAAGGGATGCTGCGCTTTTATCTATCATTAGGCAGCCTCAACCTTTTGTTTATTTAAAATGAAATCAAAATTTAATGTATAAAAAGGATGACTTTGATATTCGCCATTTGGAGCAATTCCACTTTCATGTTTAACCCATTCCGCAATTAGAGAAGTACGCACCCCAAAAACCGCATCAGAATCTAAGTAATCACTTCCGTCTTTAAATACATGAGTAACTAACCGCTCATAACCAAGAGCAGAGATCATGAAGTGCAAATGAGCGGGTCTCCACGGATGACGATTTAATGCTTCGAGCATTTTTCCGACAGGGCCGTCATGCGGAATTGGATAGGCTTCAGGAACAATCGTTTGAAAGTGATATTTTCCATCTTCATCAGCATGAAAAACAGCTCTACCTTGATATTTATCAAGATTTTCTTTTTGTACATCGTAAAAACCATCATCATCTGCTTGCCAAGCTTCAATCTCTGCATGAGGAATAATTTGACCATCAATACCTTTAATGACGCCATTAACAAACCATGAAGTACCTTTTACCCCTTCACTCATATTGCTGCCAAGCTCTAAATGTGGGGCATCTTGGACATGGAATGGCCCAAATACTGTTGCTTCAGTACAGCCAATTGGTTTCTTATGATTTTGGGCAATGACTAAAGTAGATAGCCCTAAAGTGTCAGATAAAAGAATAAATTCTTGACGAGTTGGGCTACAAATTTGACCTACCTCTGTTAAGAATTTTACACCTATTTCCCATTCTTCTTCAGTTAACTGAACTTCTCGAGCAAACGAATGAAGATGTTGCACTAAAGAATGCATTACATCTTTTAAGCGCTCATTTGAAGAGGAAGAATTTCTTTCAATAACGGCTTGAGTGATTGTTCTTTCATCTAAATTTTTCATAATTTTTCCATAAAATGAATCTAACTCCTATAAATCTCATGCTAAGCTGTTAATTATTGAAATAAAATATTGGTTAAGAAAATCTTTATTTCATTTAGGAAATAATAGGAAGGGATTGTATGGACAGATTGACGAGCATGGAGTTATTCGTTGCTGTTGCAGAGCTTGGAACACTTAATAAAGCAGCAGAAAAATTAGACATATCTAATGCTGCAGCAACAAGGCACATTACTTCACTAGAAAATAGACTTAATGTCAGATTGATTGAACGTACTACTCGTCGATTATCATTAACAACGATTGGAATTGAATATTATAAAAAGTGTAAAGACTTACTTTCTGAAATTGATCAAGCGGAATCGTCGATTAGCTCTGCTGCGGTTGAACCAGAAGGAACAGTCACAATCACATCTTCAATTTCTTTTGCGATTATGCACATCACCCCATTAATTCCTAAATTTAATAAACTTTACCCTAAAATAAAAATAAATTTAATTGGTGCAAATCGCTACCAAGACATCATTGATAGCAATATTGATATTGCAATTAGGACTCGTGAATTCGAACCAGATTCCAATCTAACGATTAGAAAACTTGCCACTACACATCGAATTTTAGCTGCCTCTTATGACTACATAAAGCGAAAAGGAAAACCTAAAACTATTGAAGAACTTCAAGATCACGATATTTTGCTTTATAGCCATGCAAACAATCCGCGGATATTAAGTCTCAGTAAAGATAATGAAATTAAAAATTTCGCATTAAATCCAATTATGGAAACAAATGATGGTCAAATCGTAAGATCTGCAGCATTGAATGGTGCTGGAATTCTCATTCAACCGCTATACATTATTTATCAAGACATTGTTGAAGGAAGGTTAATTCCAATATTAACGGACTGGAAACTTCCTGAACTTAATGTCAACATTGCTTTTCAAAGCAGACAATTTATGCCTATAAAAAATAGATTATTTATAGACTTCTTAATTGAAGATTTCAAAAACAAAGAATACGAACGCTATTGGAGTTCTATTCAATAAATTGGGTTCATTCCAATAATTAAGTCACCATTTCCTTAAAATCGTTCTAGGTAGAATATTCATAAATGATTATTTCAAAATTGAAATAATCATTTCCTTAAAAGTTCTTTATACACATATTAGAAAAAGATAACTTGCATGTATTCAAAATTGGAAAGTTCTTTACAGGAGTTTTATTGTGCAAAAAGATAAATTAAAAGTTGCGTTGTTAGGAATTACACATCCGCACACATCTGGACGAGTAAAAGCACTTCAACGCCGTCAAGACATTGAAATTTATGGTGCAGCAGACCAAAGTGAACTTCTAAAACCCTTCTGTGATGCACTAAATATTGAAGTACGAACAAAAGAAGATATTTTAAGTAATCCAGATATTGATATGGTTCTTGTCCATTCAAAAAGCTATGAAATGGCAGATCTAACCATTGCAGCTTTACAAGCAGGTAAAGCAGTTTTAGTTGAGAAACCTGCTGGTCGTGGTGTAGCAGATACACAACGAATTGTTGATGCAGTCAATGAATATAATGGTTTCGTTCAAGTTGGGTATTGCTGGCGTTTTGCTCCATCTATCAACACAATGCATGATTCCATTCAGCAAGGTAAAATCGGTAAAGTATTACAAGTCCGCGCCCATGCTGGATGTTCTCATAATGAAGCAGAAACCGCACATATGAGACAACCTGGCGATCTTGGTGGTGCTTTCTTTGTAATTGGTTGTCATTTATTTGACCGAGTTCTTCATCATTTTGGCATGCCTAAATCTGTTAATGCTCGCATCACCAAATTTAAAGATTTTAAAGGTGAAGAATCGCGTGAAGATGCTGCTGGTGCCATTCTTAATTATGACGATAAAATTGTCGTCGTAGACTTCATGTCATGGGATGTTCTACCTTGGACAGAAAGCTGGGATATGACAGCTTATGGTACAGAAGGCATTATGTCTTCACGCTCATTACCTTCATCTTATAAACTTTACCAAACTGGTAACGTGGAAGGTACAACAGAAGGTTGGACAGAATGGCATGAAACTAGCTTCCCTGAAATTTGGGCAACCAAAAAAACTGAATATTCTCCAGATATTGCAGAAATTGGTAATCCAATCTATTTTGATCGTGAATTAAATGCTTTTCTAGATTCATATTTGAATGGGAAACCTTCACAAGTTCCTGCTACTCAAGCACACAATATCTCCATCCTTCTCGCAGCATTATTTGAATCTGCTGGTAACAATGGTAATGAAGTCTTTTTATAATCATTGAATAAAAATGCAGCTATTTATAGTTGCATTTTTACTGCTATTTGAGGTTTTATGAATAAAGAAATTAGAGTTGTTGCTAAATTAGCAATTCAACAAGAACACATTAATCAAGTTATTGAAGTATTTAAAGTGCTCGTTAATAAGACCCGTAAAGAGTTCGGTTGCTTACAATATGATTTACATCAAGAGGTACATGATCCTGCTACATTAATCTTTTTTGAGAAATGGGGAACGATGGATGACCTGAATAAACATTTAAAAACAGCGCACTTTATTGCCTGTTTTAAAGAAGTTGGAAGTATGGTTGAGCATAATGAAACCCGCATTCTAGAGAAAATATAACAGTATATCCAACGTGTTAGTCAGAATATCAATACATAAACTAAAGAATAGTTAAACCTCAACCCTAATATTTAGAAAGTTGCCTTTTAGTATTATAAGATAAGAGGTAATCTTTTTCTAAAATTTAAGTTTTGTGAATAGATTTTTCAACAAAGAAAGCGATACTTAGAATAAGTAATCCGCTTAAACTTAATATTGAGCCAATCCAGATGGGTGCTAGCCATCCCATATCATGAGTCAATACCCAGCCACCTAAAAAAGCACCGAGGGCATTGGCTAAGTTAAATGCAGAGTGATTAAGTGAAGCAGCTAATCCCTGTGCATCACCTGCAACATTCATAAGACGCATTTGTAGGGTATTACTTAATCCAATAATTGTCATTCCGATTGCAAATAGACCAGCAATAGCTGTATAAATATTATCCATAAATAAACTCACTAAAATAAATGTGAGTGCAGAACTTATTAAAATACCAACAATGGTTTTATTTAGATTTTTATCAGCGAAATGGCCAGCTAACAACCCTCCGATCACCATGCCAACTCCCCAAATCGCAAGCGCAATAGGAACAATCGAAATATCGGCATGAGTATATTCAGTGAGGATTGGAGAAATATAGCTGTATACAGAAAACATTCCGCCAAATCCAAGAGCCCCAACGGCAAGAGTCAACCACATATTGATGTTTTTAAGACCGGCTAATTCATTCTTTATACTTGCTGTTTTATGAACAGGAATATTAGGAACAAAAAAGATAATCGCAATGAGTGTGATAAAGGCGATAGCTGCCGAAAACTCAAATCCTGATCGCCAACCAAATTGTTGCCCCATCCATGTTGCCAAAGGGACACCAACGACAGTCGCCGTAGTGAGTCCCATCATCATGAAAGCAACGGCTGTAGAGCGCTGCTTAGGATTTGCAAGTTGAGCCGCGACCAAGGCACCTACACCAAAATATGCGCCATGTGGAAGCCCTGCAATAAATCGGGATAATAATACTGTTTCTGGGGTATGAGCTAAAGCTGTCAAAGCATTTGCAATACCGTAAAACAACATGAGTATAAGGAGTAAAGTCTTACGAGGAAGCTGGGCACTTGAGATAGCAATAATGGGGGCACCAATCACCACGCCTAAGGCATACGCACTAATAAAATAACCAGCATCAGGAATAGAGACCTGTAAATCTTCCGCAATTTCCTGAATTAGGCCCATCGCTACAAATTCAGTTGTACCGATACAGAATCCTCCAATTGCAAGAGCGAGGATAACGGCAAAAAGTGAATATGAGTGAGGTAAGGTAGGATCAGATGTCATAATAGGCAAAGAGAATATTCAGTTATAGTTTAAAGATAAAACGAGCCTAGAAAGTTAATTATTAAATCCACAGAAGCTATCAGCAGGTTTTGGATAGCAACCTTGAATTATGTATTGATTCAACATAATGCTTTCAAAACTGTCACACCTCATGTTTAAATTCGCCGAGCTTTAATTAAATATTTTATAAACAAAATAAAATCGACGTTTTTAAAACGTATTTTTGAAACCCCAATAGCTTAAAAATTACTATTGGGGTAAAAGCTATTAAGCTGTTACAGAATTGAATGCATTGATTGTGGTTTCATATGCATTTTTTGCCATTTCTTCAAGTGTTAAAATACGGTGATCTTGAGAAATTAGTTCAACGCCATAATAAGACTGGCTAAACCCTGCTTTCTTAATTTCATTTAAAAATAATGGAATATCAAAAGATCCTTCACCACACAATTTACGATGATGAGTTGAATCATTAAAAAGATCGCCTTGTATATCTTCAGCTGCATCATTAAGTTCAACAGACTTGAGTAAGTGTGTCGGAACCATACTAATTTTTTCAAAATCAATATTTCCACGTGCTAAATGCCAAATATCCAAGCACAGACCACCGTTGGCATCTCCAGTATCAACAACTTTCAAACCATCTTCTAAAGTAGCCAATCGAGAGAACGGCATAATTTCTAATGCAACATTTGCATTCACTTGAGCGACTTGTTTACATAACTTTGAGAACTCATCTGACATGTTTTCAAGAGTATTCGGTGAGTTTTCGAATGGTCTAGCACCAACTTTTAAATTACACATTCCTAACTCTGCACCGAGTTCGATCATTTTAGATCGTTCATAGTCAGACACATTTCTTGCTTCACCATCTAGATACCAATCGAGTAAAATTTCAAGCTCAAAATATTTGATATCATTGTCTTTAAATAACTGACGGATAGTTGCAAGACTATTCTGCGCCAAAGTCGCTTGAAGATCACTCAGTACAAGGCCAATCCCTTTCCACCCTGCTTTTGAAGCAGCTTCAACTCGCTGTTGTAAGGTAAATGGACTAATTTCTGTTGGAGCACCGGGGTATACATTCCCAGCCAAAGTCCAATAAGCAGCTAATAAATCTGGTTTTTTCATAAAATATTTCCTTTAATTTGTGTTACGAAATTCATGATTTCGCGAATTTATATCCAGTAAGGTCTTGAGTAATCGCACACCAGCAAATTACTGCATAACAAATTGCAGGAATAATAAATGCTGTAGAAATACTCGTTAAATCTGAAAGATAACCCATGACAAGAGGTAAAATTGCACCACCAACAAACATGGTGACCATGAGAGATGCAGCCATTTGAGATTTTTTCCCAAGACCGCGGACACCCATTGAGAAGATTGTTGGATACAATGTCGATTTGAATAAAAACATGCAAATCAGTACGATAACTGATAGATACTGATATCCCAACATGACAAATGAACATGCTACAACACAGACAGCACTGTTAAAAATTTGCAATTTTCTTGGATCAACATATTTCATAATGAAGATACCTAAGAAACGACCTGTCATATAACAGAACATAGCCATAGACAAGAAATAAGCTGCTTTACTTGGAGTAATACCACTCCAATGTTCAATCACATAATTAATAAAAAATGCGCCGATACCAAAATGTGCTCCGTTATAACAAAATTGGGAAAGCATCGCTTTACGCACATTTTTATTTTTTAATAATGGGATATTTTCATACACAATATCTTCTGGGCTTGGTTCAATACTATTTTCATCTTCATGATTTGATTCAGGAAGTTTGATCGAAATAACATATCCAATTACGCAAAGTACCAGAATAGAAAGCACGGCATAGGTCATGGTTGCTGGTTCTACATAGAACCCTGCAACAGTTCCAGCTGGAATAAAAAATACTGCCCCCCCCACTAAAGGACCACACATACCACCCATGCCACCAAATGCTTGAGCCATAGTTAAACGACGAGTTGCACTCTTTGGATCACCTAATTTAGTAGCATATAAGTTACACACAATTTCTAAACAGGCTAAGCCAGTTGCCAATATAAAAATTGCAGTTAAGAATGCTGAAAACGTGCCAATTTGAGCAGCAGGAACAAAGCCCATACACCCAATTGCGAATAGTAGTAAGCCAACAATTATAGAATTTTTATACCCATATCGCTTCATTAACAAACCAACAGGAATGGCCGAAAGAAAATAGGCTCCTAGATAAGCGGTCTGGATAAATGCTGACTGGCCATGTGAAATATGGAAGACATCTTGGAAATGCTTATTAAGAATATCCAACAGCGTGTGTGAAAATGCCCACATGAAATTGAAAGCAATGACTAAAATCATCGTCGCCTTTAACGATAGAACTTTCTTACTCACTGGTGCATCCGCGATTTTACTTAAACTTGCGTCCATTGCGAGTTTCCTTGTAAATAGGTAATAGCATCTCTAATGAAGTATGTTTTATACATACTTCATTAATTAATTCTGTTTTCTTAGTGGTTTAATCTATTTACGTGCTACGCATTAAGCAGCAAGAGATTTTGAAGGGCCTTCAGGATTTACAATAATAGCTTGATTACTCTCAACCGACTCCATTGCACAAACTGCAAGATAGAGGGCTTGTAATCCATCAAATAAGCTAGTTGGGAATTCTTGACTATCAACTAAGCAAGCAACAAAGACATCAAATTCTTTTCGATAAGAATCCACATAACGTTCTAAAAAGAAATTTAATAAAGGTTGTTGCGAACTTGTGAAATCATGAGTGTATTTTTTCAACGTAGAAGGTCGGTGATTCTGAGTTTTTAACAACCCTTGAGAACCCAAAACTTCAATACGTTGGTCATATCCATATACTGCTTCACGACAGTTATTAATGATACATTGCTTACCTGATTTTGTTTTCAGGGTAATACTACAAGTATCATAATCATTAATTGTTTCTAACTCTTCATCCACTAATCGGCTTGCTGTTGCAAAAATTTCAACTGGTTCTTCACCAAGGATGTGACGAGCAGTATCAAAGTCATGAATTGTCATGTCTTTGAAAATACCACCAGATGTTTTCATGTATTCTACTGGTTGCATGCCAGGATCACGGCTAGTAATAATGACTTGACGAACTTCACCAATTTCATTATTTAAAATTGCATTTTTAATCGCAATTGTGTCTTCATCAAAACGACGATTAAATGCCAACATGACTTTACCATTATGGCTTTGAATCTCTTGTACCGCTGTAATAGAACGCCCAAAATCCAGATCAATAGGTTTTTCACACAATACAGGTTTCTTGCATTTGACAGCATGTAGCATTAAATCAACATGCAAGTCAGTTGCAGTAGCAATTACAATCGCATCAATATCATCACGATTGATAGCTTCATAATAGTCATAAACTGCTTCACAATTTAACTCTTTTGCTAATTTATCTACTCCTTCTTTCCAAGGATCAGCAATAAGTTTAAGTTCACATTGTGTATTTAAAAATGCACTCTTAGAATGGATCTGAGCGATGCGTCCCGCACCTAGAATTGCTACTTTTAACATATAGATACTTCCTTTTAATAACGATGACTTCAAAAACTACTTATTCTTGATGACTCTTAGGGTATACAAGCTAATTTTGAAAAAAAATAACTATTTCTAAAAACACTTTTTCATTTTTGAAATTAATGTTCCTACTGCCTTATCACTTTTAAAGAAAAATTAGAAGCCCTTTATTTTTCCACAGAACGCAAAATACTTTTTCATTTTTTGACATTTTTTTCCAGATTTTGCGCTTCTATACTCCAAGTCAATTAATAAACACCATGTCCAATAATTCATCATTGGAAAAAACTGATTAACCGACAGGAGCGTCGTGAAAGATTAAGGAAAATGAACTATGGATCGTTCTTAAGACTTGAAAATGCTACATCAATGAGCCCAATTAAAAATTGTTAATCACAATATTAGGGTAAGTAAACATAGCAATTCATCTAGATAAGACATTCGAATCAATTATGAAATAACAAGATCATTAAAAGTCCATTTTGATACTGAGATGATCAATTTTCAAAGCAGTCATGCATTTTTTAAATGGAATTTAAAAGAATGTAGATCTTAATCCTGCTTAAAGCTAAAGGAAACATACAATGAAAATGTATAAAACGCTAACCACCTCTGTAGTCACTATTGCCTTAGCAGCATTTGCAAATTGCACTTATGCCGCTGGAGAATTAATTGGTATTGCCTTACCCAATAAAACAGAGGCACGATGGATCATGGATGGCAATAACATTGTCAACAACTTGAAAGCCAAGGGTTATAAGACTGACTTGCAATATTCAACCTATGATGTACCAACACAAATTTCTCAAATTGAGAACATGATTACAGCAGGTGTGAAAGTTCTGATCGTTAGCCCTGTTGATGGTGCAACAGTATCTAATGTCCTACGTAAAGCCAAGCAGAAAGGCATCAAAGTAATTTCATACGATAAATTGATTATGAAAACTAATGATGTTGATTACTATGCAACCTTTGATAATTTCCACGTTGGTGTACTGCAAGGGACATCAATTGTTCAAAAACTTGGATTAAATGCCGGGAAAGGTCCATTTAATATTGAACTTTTTGCTGGTTCTCTAGATGACAATAATGCTCATATGTTCAATGCTGGTGCAATGTCGGTATTGAACCCATATATCGCTAAAGGCAAACTTGTAGTACGTAGTAAGCAAACCACTCTTGCTAAAGTTGCAACCTTACGTTGGGAAGGTGCAACGGCACAAGCACGTATGGATAATCTACTGAGTGCTTTTTATGGAGGAGCTCGTTTGAATGCTGTTTTAGCACCGAATGACAATCTAGCAACAGGCATTATATCTTCTCTGAAAGGTGTCGGTTATGGTCGCCCTACTCAACCAATGCCTGTCATTACTGGTCAGGATGCTCAGCCATCTAATATCAAAGCAATTATCCGTGGTGATCAGACCTCAACCGTGTTTAAAGACACTCGTTTATTAGCTAAAGCTGCTGCTGAAATGGTTGATGCAATTGTTAAACACAAACCAGTTCCTGTAAACGATACCAAATCTTATAAAAATGGCTCCAAAATCGTAGCAACTTATTTAGTTAAGCCTGTTTTAGTGGATAAGAGTAACTGGGATGCAGTCCTCGTAAAATCTGGTTATTACAAAGCAAATCAACTGAAATAAGTTTTGGACTTCATTCTCTGAAGATTCCTTTAAGCAGAAGCTAAGGCGATTAATATGGATAAATGTTGGTCAGTAGACCTGACCAACAGAGGGTTACTGTATGGAAACAATACTTGAAATGCGTGGCATTAAAAAGTGTTTTGGGCATGTTCAGGCACTGAGTCATGTCGACATGGTTGTTAAGAAAGGAGAAATCCACGCAATTTGTGGTGAAAATGGCGCTGGAAAATCCACATTAATGAAAGTTTTGAGCGGTGTATACCCGTATGGCTCTTTTGATGGTCAAATTCTCTATCAAGGTGAGGAGCAAAAATTTTCTAATATTCATAACAGTGAAGAAAAAGGAATTATTATTATTCACCAAGAGTTAGCTCTTGTACCTATGCTCTCCATTACTGAAAATATATTTCTTGGGAATGAACAATCCAAAGTAGGCATTATTAACTGGAATACCTCTTATAAAAAGACCAAACAAGTTCTTGATAAAGTAGGTTTATCTGATTCCCCTGATTCTTTAATTAGCGATCTTGGAATAGGAAAACAGCAGCTAGTTGAAATTGCAAAAGCATTATCAAAAGAAGTCAAACTGTTGATTTTGGATGAACCAACAGCCAGTTTAAATGACAATGATAGTGACCGATTATTAACCCTATTATTAGAACTGAAAGCACAGGGCGTTACTTCAATTATTATCTCTCATAAGCTAAATGAAATATCTAAAGTAGCCGATAGCATCACAATCATACGTGATGGTGCTTCCGTAGATTATCTGAATTGTAGAGAAGAAGATGTTAGTGAAGACCGAATTATTAAAGCAATGGTTGGTCGTGATATGGAGGATCGTTATCCGAAACGATCACCGAATATTGGCGAAGTTTTATTTGAAGTCAAAGACTGGCATGTTGATCATCCCAACCATGCTTCACGTGAAGTAATTAAAGGAATCAGCATCAACGCGCGTAAGGGTGAAATTGTTGGAATTGCTGGACTTATGGGTTCAGGACGCACTGAGCTTGCAATGAGTATCTTCGGTAAATCTTACGGCAAGAATATTCGTGGCACAGTATCAGTTCATGGCAAATTGATTGATGTATCTACTGTCAGAAAAGCTATTGATAATGGTTTGGCCTATGTAACGGAAGATAGAAAAGGTTACGGATTATTACTAGAGGAAAGTATTAAAAAAAATACTTCTTTAGCCAACCTTTCAGGTATTTCTAAGAATTTAGTAGTTAATGACTATCAAGAAACAAAAATTGCAAAAGAATTTCGGAGCAAGCTCAGAATTAGAAGTGCCGATGTAGAACAACATACCGGTAATTTATCAGGTGGTAATCAGCAAAAAGTGGTGATTAGCAAATGGTTATTTACTGCACCCGACGTTCTAATCTTAGATGAGCCTACACGTGGTGTTGATGTAGGTGCAAAGTATGAAATCTATACGATTATTGATCAGGTAGTCCAAGAGGGTAAATGTATTGTCATGATTTCTTCTGAGATGCCAGAACTATTAGGTATGTGTGATCGGATTTATGTCATGAATGAAGGAAAGATTGTTGGTGAGTTTCTAGCAAAAGATGCAAATCAAGAAGCCATTATGCGATCTATTATGAAGAATGGAGATAACTTAAATGAATAATACCAATAGCGCAGAAGCTCCCAACAAAATCAATGATAGTGAGAGTAAAAAGTTAAACACAAACTTCCTAGCTCACGGGTTAAAGGAATATGGCTTGTTATGTGCATTGATAATTATTGTGACATTCTTCCAGTTTGCCACAAATAATATTTTGCTACAGCCATTAAATCTGACAAATTTAATCTTGCAGAATGGCTATATTGTCATCATGGCATTGGGAATGCTCATGGTGATTGTAAGTGGACAAATCGATCTGTCTGTTGGCTCAGTAGTTGGTTTAACTGGAGCTCTAGCAGCCAGTCTAATGGTCACACATGAAATGCCCCTTGTGCCAGCGATGTTAATTTGTATTCTAGCTGGTGCTGTGATTGGGGCTATTCAAGGTTATTGGGTGGCCTATTGGAGAGTACCATCATTTATCGTCACTTTAGCGGGAATGCTAGTGTTTCGAGGTTTAACACTAATTTTTCTTGATGGTCAGTCTGTTGGTCCATTTGAAGATAGTTTTAATGTGATTAGCTCTGGCTTTATTCCTGATTTTTTTGGTATTGAAGGTTTACATGTCACGTCACTTCTACTTGGAATTGTAGTTAGCATAACTTTTTTTGTGATTGAATTCCGTCAGCGCAAACAAGCAGCATTACATGGTATTGAGAGTAGTTCGATGGTGCTTTTTGTGCTGAAGAACTTAGCATTAAGTACAGCTATTATCGCATTTTCTTACTTGTTAGCCTTGTATCAAGGTATGCCGATTGTTTTGATTATTATGGGAGTCTTGGTTGCATTCTATACTTTCATTATGAACAGAACTACTATCGGGCGTCGTATTTATGCGGTTGGTGGTAATGCAAAAGCAGCTCAGCTCTCTGGTATCAAAACTGAACGTGTAATTTTCTTTGCGTTTGTAAATATGGGGATTCTAGCTGCCTTCGCTGGGCTAATGTTTGCAGCTCGTTTAAATAGTGCTACTCCATCTGGCGGTTACGGTTTTGAATTAGATGTGATTGCAGCCTGTTTCATTGGTGGTGCATCTGCATCTGGTGGTGTTGGAAAAGTTTTTGCTGTTGTTATTGGTGCTTTCATTATGGGTGTCATGAATAACGGTATGTCTATCATGGGAATTGGTGTTGACTATCAACAAGTTATTAAAGGTCTCGTACTACTTGGTGCCGTTCTAATCGACGTTTATACCAAAAATAAGGCATAAGTTAATAGCCTTTGATGTGATAAAAAATCACATCAAAGGCTTAATTTTTCTAAGGTTAATACACCATTTCAAATAGGTTTTACGATGACAACAAATGATCTTTCGATATTGGTACGCCAAGAGGAAATACTACAATTCGATGTTTTTAATGAGGATATAGCTTGGCAATTAGGCACAATCATTTATGAGCGTGGCAAATTAGATTCTCTTCCTATCGTGATTGAAATAAAAAAATTTGATCAATCTCTTTTTTTGGCAGCCAGATCTGGTGTGACCTTCGATCATCATGACTGGATTCGACGTAAGGGGAATTCTGTCCAACGGTTCCTGCGTAGCTCTTATCGACTAGGGCATGAATTAGCTGCTGAAAAATTAGATATTACCCAACGTTTTCATTTATTTACTCACGATTATACTAGTGCTGGTGGTGGCTTTCCTATCATTGTAAAGAATATTGGAGTTATTGGAAGCATTGCCGTTTCAGGACTTCCAGAGCGACAAGATCATCAACTTATCATCGATACACTTGTCGATTATTTAGGTAAAGATAAGAAAAGTTTACAACTCTCTGTAACTAGTTAAACATTTAATTTATCAAAAAAAGTCAAAATCATCTGAAAATTGTGGATATTCCTTTGTTCGTATATCCATGATCAATTAGCTTCAGTTCAACTTCCAGTGACACAATCACAAAAACTACTTATTTCATTTCAAACAGAGCCAACAAAATTCTTCGATGCACTTCATATTCTTAGTGAGGGTCATATTAGATGTATTGGATTAGCAATTTTGTTAGCAAAGAATATCAAAGAAAATTGTCCTATTCTAATTTTTGATGATCCCGTTAATGCAATAGATGATGAGCATAGAGGGGCAATAAGAGAAACATTATTTAACGATTCATATTTCGAACAGACCCAGATTATTCTCGCCATCCATGGAGAAGAATTTTTCAACAATACTCATCAAATACTTGGCAAACAAAAAGCTGCTGCTTCAGAGTCGTATATCTTTTCTTCACAAAATCCTGATAAACACATATATGTACATTCGCTACAACGCCCGAGAAATTACGTATTAGTGGCAAAAGAGTTATATTCTAGAGGGGAATATAGAGATGCACTTATGTCTTCTAGACGGGCTTTAGAGCATCTATGTAACAGAACTTGGTTTCATTACGGAAAACACAGTGATCGTAATGACAGTTTAATTAGCGTTTCGAGAAGATCGCCAGATCAACCGTGGGATTTAAGAATCCTTGCAGAAAACTTAAAAACTAAAATAAATGCTTCTCGTGGAAACATACCTAACAAAACAGAAATTTTATCCGCTTTAACATCTTTATTAGGTCCAAGTGGGACATCCCCATGTTGGCGTTATTTAAATAAGGGCACGCATGGAGAAGATGACTTACCAGAATTTGATCAGCATGTAGTTGGGATTATAGTAGCTTCGCTTGAACAGCTCGATTCTGCTATTAGTTAATATGCAATTATTTTACATATTATCGATAAACCATGAATAATATGTGGTTTCTTGTAGATTAATCCATAAAGTTAACATGAGTCCTCTTCGGACTCATGTTCAACAAATTAAAAAAGATGATCCAATTGTTTTAAACTACGATATTCTCTCGAATCTAAAGAAAATCCACTTTTTAAGTTATTAAACGCTATACTCTTAATGTTTGGTTCCAACTTTAATATTGCTATTACAACATATCCTAGTAAAGATTCTATTGAAGTATTTTCAGGATCTAATACTTTCATAACTGACACATATTTACTCCACAAACATAAATGCTCATCACTAATTTTAGTTTCTAAATCTTTCTCACATTTCCTTCCAAGGCCACAATGAATTAACCATGTTGTAATGACTAATTTGGGTTTATAAATATCATCATTTTCAATCAGTTTATAGATTAGAGTTAAAAAAGTTTGTGCATTAATTTTTTGTATATCAACACAAAGAAAAATATCCAAAAATAGTCTATATTTATTTAAAAAATTTGAATGAATAAGCATTATCTTATCAAAAATATATTGAAAACCTGTATCTCTATAATCAAAAACATCAGATCTTCCTAAAAAATAGTCTATTGAATCCCCCAAAAAGTCTAATCTCATATTTAAATTCACAATACCTAATTTACTAGAATTAACTATTTTTTCTTGTAAAACATCCTTATCCAAAATACCTTTATCACCTAAATACTCTAGAACATTAAAGACATTTCCAGTCTGGATAAAATTATTTTCTATAGAAACCAATTTATTGACGTATAAATCATCAGTAATTAAAATTCCGCTCTTATCCTTTAACGGTTGATCGTACTGTAATAAACTTTCCTCATTTAAATGTATTAAATCTAACTTAGTAAGATTATTTTGTATGGCTCTTAAAATACTTCCTGCAACCTGATGATAAGGAGAAAGTGGAGAATGTGTTGTAAGGTTAAGTTTTTGAAGAACTGATTCTAAAATAGAAAATTTTGGCAACGATTCTAAGAAACTTTCAAGAAGCTCTAAATCATTAAGAATTAGTAATGAAGTTTCTTCAATTAATAGGATATCGGATGAATCAATTAGCTCATAAAACTCATGTTTATCTAGTTGAGGGGAATGTATGATTTTAAATTCAAGTTCATGATCTGTACTAGATTTTGAAAAAAACCACGTAGTAAAAATATCTCTAGTGTCCTGTAAATACAGTCCTCGCATAAAGAATGGTATCGGTAACTCACCACTTCTAAGCTTTTTCTTATTGCTTTCCCATAATTCAATCTGTTCTGGAGTAATGCCAAGCATTTTTCTGAAAGACTCTAATAATCCTTCAGCGCCTTCATCTATATTGATATTTCCCACCTTAAAGACTGTTGAATCAGGAAATGTTTCTAAATATTTATTTCGTCTTTCCGTATAATCTGACCATTGTTCATCCTTTTCAAACGGACATAAAAGCATGCATAACTGTAAGTAATCACCTTCTTGATCACAGTTATTTTGGTCAATAAATGTTCCATATCTTAAAATCGCGGTCTTTAATTTTTGCTCATATTCAGCCCTGTTCGTATAGATAGCAATAAGTCGTCTAATGATAAAAATTTTATCTGGCACATTAGTAGAATTTACTAGATTATCTTCGAGCAGTTCGACAACATTATCAATTAAGCCTAATGACAGAGATAAATTGATAAAAAAATCTTTTTCTTGTTTACCTATATCTTCCGATTTAATTACTTCTTCAAAAGTCTTATAGGCAACTCCTACCTTCCCTTGATTCTGTAATGCTGCTGCCTGCACTAGTTTCCATTTAGAAACTGCTACACCTTTAGCAATATTTTTTATTGCCAATCTTTCTGCATCAGCCCATCGCTCTGTAGTAATAAATGCTTGTGCTAGATCTAAATATCTGTTTTCACTGAGTTCTCTTCTTTCTAATACTATCTCTGCTAACTCAATTAATTGATTAGCAGCCATACTTCCTCGAGGATCTAAATATCTGATTAGTTGTTCTGCAATAACTAAAGGCTTACCTAGATCTATATATTTTTGGTATAAATCTTGGGTGAATTCCTTATGTCTACTTCTATCTTCATTAGATTTTTTGACAAAATCTTGAATCGCAATAAATGCCTCACCATCAGGAAATGATTTTACAATTTCTTCATATCTAGTAGCTAAATCTTTATTGAACATTGCATCCGCAATTTCAGCACCGATACAAAAAATAGCTGGAATATTTTCTCTCTTTGAATTCAACAGAATGCTTTCATATTTCTCAATTAATGACAGGCACTGTCTAAATTTGTTCAAATGATTATATGAGAGAATATGCATACCGCACTCAACGGCGTCTAGTGACTCTAATCTCTCAAGTAAGTCGATAACTTTTTGATATTGCCCACAATTAAACAATATAAGGACATATGTTCTTATAATTTCTGAGTGAGATGTTCTTTCACTTAAAATCTCATCAAAATAATAAGTAAGTTCTTCTAATTTATTAAAATATCCATAAATTAAGGGACTAATATCTATAAGCGTAGTAATGTCAGCTGGATATCCTAACTTTTGAGCTGCAATCCATGCTTTCTGCAAGAAACTAAAGGCTTGCTTCATCCCTTCTAAATCATAATCAGGTCTCCCTTCAATAGGAAGAATCTCTCCACATATTCCCACATCATTTGATGACTTAAGAAAGTATCTTCTTGCAGCTAATGCATTAAAAATATAAATTTCCCTATCATTCTTAAACTCATTATCTATATTATTTTCAATAATTAAATCTAGCTCTTCATAAAGGGCACCTATAGTACATATGACCATTTGAATCATAATTTCTGTTGGATAATATTGTTTTAGTAGTTTCAGAGCTTCTATTGCTCTTTTAAGCATTGCTAAGGTTTTAGCTTTTAGTGCACATTCTGTAAAACTATCATTACCTAAAGTATTAGCTAATTCTTCAAGCTCATCTTGGGATGGCATTGAATCTAGCTTAAATTTTGACTCTAAATATGCAAGACGATAACGATTTTTCTTATTTTTCTCTTGTGCTAAGAGAAACTGAGCCTCTGCCTCATCAAAAAATCCTTCATAAGACAAAAGATTACCTTTTTGATAATAAAATTCTGCCAATTCATGGTTATTAAAATTATCTTTTATAACATCCAATTTTTTTAATATTTCTTCCGCAGCCTGTATACGATTATTTGATAAATAATCTGAGCAGATCTTTAGATCAGTTGTAATCTCGCCCTTAGGATTCTCAATCCAAGGAGCTTCACTTTTTAACTCAATAGTTTTTAAAAAAACAGGTTTTTCACTAATTATTGTAGTTAAATTTTCTAAGACTTCATCTATAGGTTTTTGTTGCTCTGTAATACTTCTTTTCAAAGAAAAAAATCTATTTCTTTCTGTAATTCTCTTCTTATAAAATTCATAAATATCTAATGACGAACCTAACAAATTTTCAGTTGGAATCTGAACGGATATAGTTTTTTGACTTTCTAACTTGTCTTTATTTTTTTCAAACCAATCCTCTTCCAACCAAAAATAATAGATTAAACAATTTGATACATCATCTTCTTTTTCCTGTAAATCAACAACAGCAACCATTACCAAAGGCTCTTGTTGAGAATAGTAGTTTAATGTTGATACATCAAAATCATATGAAACAAGTGATCTATCTACATTATATTTAGGTACTGTAGTTCCTTTCAATTGAAGGTAAAAACTATAATTTACATAATTTTCAGTTGATTTAAGTTGAATTGAATAATCTATACCAAAGTCAGTATCCCCAGCCATTGGAGTCTCTATCCAAGATTTAGGCAGTTTACTTGCTAAAGCTCTTGCCGCCAAGCGACCAATTTCTTGACTATGCCCATCTTTTGGAAAGCTTCCCATAAACAACAACCTAAAATTTAATCCTATATAAACCAATATACTGTTTTTTAATTATTTAGTTAATCGATTCTTCTAAAGGAATTTCTACTTTAATCATAAGCATTTGCTAACCCCATAGTTATGTTTAACTCGATTTAGGCTTCCAACGGTGTGCAAGTAATTCTTCTATCCGACTCATTTCTTGTGTCGGCAGCCTTTTCAGCACATCACTTAAATATGCGGATGGATCCAAGCCATTCAGTTTTTCCGACTGGATTATATACCCCACAAAATTCAAATTAATATTTAGTAGTCACACTTATACCAACCTTGCTTGCTGTCCCAAATCAGTCTACCTGACTCTAAAGGAGTCTGTTTATATAGAACATTTGGTCCTGACGATATTTGATTGAAGTTATTCAGCCAGCCCTTCATATTAATTTTCAAATTAACATAATCATTTGAAAAACCTTCAAAACTAGCTATAACTAAGCCATCAACTTGGCGATATGTAACTTGTCCGAGAACGATAGTCCCTGTAAATTCAGACAATTCTGCATTTTTACAAATCGTTTGACCAATATCCTTAGATTTAGGAGCATTAATCACTAAATTTCTTTCATAGTCATTTTTTAATCGCTGTTGTTCAAGTTTGTGTTTTTCAATAGCTAGCTTTTTATTATTTTCTTCAATATTCTTTTTCGACTGATATACAGTCACATTGCTGTGTACTTCATTATCAGAAATAACAGCTGTCTTAAGGGTTACAAAGTTTAAGGGTTGTCCCATTCCGCCAATACGAGATAAAACAGGTTCAATGGATACATTCCATGGTGCTTTTGATGCACATGTAAATGTACCTGTTGCTGAAATGAGGCGTTGATTATGCAAAGCAGGTATATGTGTACCTCTTAAATAGCGAAACAGACTCTTAGACACTTGAAAGAAACGACCATCTTGAGTAGCACAGAGGTTACTCATATAGACATAAGGAATTAAAGCATCAGGTACAGAAACTTCAAATAAGTACTCTTTACCATTTCCATCTTTACCGTTGAGAGACTTAGCAGCGATTAAATCATTTGGTGTTTTATAAGCTTTTACATCACTAGGCTTAATCGAATTCGCTGTTACACATCCTACAAATGGTAAACACAAGCTCAAAACAATAAATAAATCTATGTTTTTCATTTAGATAATTCCGACTATATAAAATCAGGTATTTTTAATATTATTAAGTGTAGTAAGACTAACACAAAAAGAGGCTTATAATCCTCAAATTAAATTAATTGAACTTATAATGTTTTAAATTTGGAGTTGTTTTTATGACTAAATTCCCAGATGACTATCAAATGACACGTCAAGAAATTGATGATTTGCGTCAAGATACTA
>NZ_FMBK01000017.1 GCF_900095025.1 Acinetobacter albensis
GAAGTGGTGAATACCTATGAAGGGACGCATGATGTGCATGCTTTGATTTTAGGTCGTGCGCAAACAGGCATTGCTGCTTTTTGTAATTAAGAAATTTAAAAATAAGCCAGTAAATTTTACTGGTTTATTTTTCACTTATTTTTAGAAACGAAATAAAAAATCATTATTTGAAATTAAATTTCGCTATAAGAAATTTTATTTTTATTCTGATTTTAGACTACAAGTATTGAATGGATGTCATATTAAGCTGTGTATTTTTATCAAAAAATATCTGCTTTTAAGCTGCATCAAATTCTAAATATGAAATCAAGTTTTTAAAAAATTGTAAAGCACAGGAGTGCTTGAACAAGAATAGGGAAGAGCTGATGACAGTTAACACAGAACAGATGGTATTAAACCGTGAAGAAAAACCTAAAAACAAAGTATGGATGATTGCATTTGTTTTTTCATTTTTGGCCTTATTGGTAGATGGGGCTGATATTGCGTTTTTGTCTTACAGTTTGACCAGTTTAAAACAGGAATTTGGCTTAAGCAATATTCAAGCGGGTGCTTTAGGAAGTTGGACGCTTGCCGGGATGGCGATTGGTGGATTTTTTGGTGGCTGGGCTTGTGATAGGTTTGGACGAGTACGCGTCATTGTCATTGCGATTGCTTTATTTTCCTTGCTGACTTGTTGGCTTGGATTTGCACAAAGTTATGAACAATTCAAATGGCTGCGTTTTATTTCTGCAATTGGTTTGGGTGCACTTTATATTGCCTGTAATACCTTAATGGCAGAATATGTGCCCACAAAATACCGTTCGACAGTATTGGCGGGTCTAATGACAGGCTGGACTTTAGGTTCTGTCGTTGCCACCCTTTTAGCGGGTTGGTTATTGCCAGAATTTGGTTGGAGATATTTATTTTATATTGCGATTATTCCCATCGTTATTGCAGTGGCTATGCATTTTTTAGTGCCTGAACCGGCATCTTGGATGGAATCTCGTCACAAACGCTTAAATGAAAAAGCAAGCGGAATGGTAGAACAAAAACCTAAAAATACCTTTGAAATGATTTTCCAAGATGCTCTAAGTCGTCGTATGTTTATTTTATGGTCATTTAGCACAGCATTCCTACAATTCGGTTATTACGGAGTAAGTAACTGGTTGCCTGCATATTTAGAATTAGACTTAGGCATTAAATTTAAAGAAATGACCATGTACATGATCGGTACATTCCTGATCATGATGTGTACCAAAGTCATTGCGGGCATTATTGCCGACAAAATAGGTCGTCGAGCAGTCTTTACTTTCGGTACGATAGGGACTGCCATTTTTATTCCGATTATTGTATTTGGTAATACACCAGACAACATTTTATGGTTAATGCTATTTTTCGGATTTTTGTACGGTATTCCATATGGAATTAATGCGACCTATATGACTGAAAGTTTCTCGACCAAAGTGCGCGGAACAGCAGTAGGTGGTGCATATAACGTTGGTCGTTTAGGTGCGGTATTAGCGCCTTTAACAATTGGTTATTTTGCTCAAGGTGGTTCGATTGGTACAGGTTTGCTGATTATGGGTGTGGCTTACTTCCTCTGTGGTTTAATTCCAGCCTTCTTTATTAAAGATCGTTTATTTGACCCACAAAAAGCAGATTAATTGAAATCTTGAAACTTAAAAAGTATTAGGAAACAGTATGATTAATAAAGTCACTACGGATATTGAGATTATTTTAAAGTCGATACCAGATGGTGCACGCATCATGACCAGTGGTTTTGGATTAGCAGGCCAACCTGTAGAGTTAATCGAAGCCTTAATTGATTTTGGTCCAAAAGATTTAATCGTGATTAATAATAATGCAGCCTCAGGTGACCGTGGTTTAACCAATTTATTACGTGCGGGTTTGGTTAAAAAAATGATTTGTTCATTTCCTAAAGCCAGTAATTCCACTGTGTTCGAAGATTTATATAAAGCACGGAAAATTGAGTTGGATTTAGTTCCACAAGGTAATTTGGCATGTCGAATTCAGGCTGCGGGTGCAGGACTTGGAGCCGTGTTTACTCCTACAGGTTACGGTACAAAAATAGCTGAAGGTAAAGAGACACGCTGTATTGATGGGAAAAACTATGTACTTGAATATCCCATTCATGCCGATTATGCCTTAATTTACGCTCACCAAGCTGACCGTTGGGGTAACTTGATTTATCGTAAAGCCGCTCGAAACTTTGGTCCGATTATGGCCAAAGCGGCCAAAACCACAATTGCTCAAGTCCACGATGTCGTTGAATTAGGTCATCTAGATCCAGAACACATCATTACACCCGGAATTTTTGTTCAGCATGTGGTTAGAGTTGGAGATATTAAATGACTATTCAAAAACGTAGCCGTGAACAAATTGTAGAACGTGTTGCCCAAGATATTAAAGCTGGTTCATACGTCAATCTAGGAATTGGCTTACCGACAAAAGTCGCAAAATACCTGAATCCTGAACATGAAATTATTTTGCATTCAGAAAATGGAGTTCTAGGTTTTGGGGCTTTAAGCTCATCCGAACAAGCCGATGAGGACTTGATCAATGCAGGGAAAGAGCTCATCAGTATGTGGGGAGGCGGAAGTTTTATGCACTCAGCTGACTCTTTCGATATTATGCGTGGCGGTCATTTAGACATTTGTATTTTGGGCGCATTTCAGGTTGCAATAAATGGTGATTTGGCCAATTGGCATAGTGGTTCTGTAGATGCTGTTCCTGCTGTAGGCGGGGCAATGGATTTGGCAGTAGGTGCACGTCAGGTTTATGTATGTATGGAACATATGACCAAAAATAATCAGCCTAAAATTGTGCAGGAACTGACTTACCTTTTAACGGGTGCAAAGTGTGTAAATCGAATCTATACCGATTTATGCATTATTGAGTTAAAAGAGAATCAGGCATTTGTGACCGAAATGATAGAGGATTTAAGTTTTGAAGAACTCCAACAAAAAACGGGCTGTATCTTAATTGATGCCACCACTAAAACAGCCATTGTATTGTAAATATATTGATTTGATTTATTAGGGAAAATAATGAAAAAATTAATTTTAGCCGTAGCTTGTGCTGCGGTGACGGGAACTTCTTTTGCCGAAAATTTAACTACAGAGCAGCGTATTCATGTGTTGGAAAGTGAATTGCAGCGTTTAAAACAGGAAATATCGGTTCAAAAAAGTGCCAATATTCAATTGGCACAGCAGCAATCACAATTAAATAGTGAGCTTAAATCTTCAGCGCAAAAAAATATCAATCATTTAGCAGACAATGTGGATGTGTATGGCATTCTACGTTTAGATGGCGCAGTAGATTTTAAAGATACGACAGCAGCACGTGGTCGAACCTCAAATCAAATTAATAAAGTACCGTTTGATGCAATTTTAGGTGAACGTTCTGATTTTACCATTGCTGCCACACGGTTTGGTGTCGACATTAAAAACTTGGCAGGTCGTGAAGATGTGAAAGCCAAATTGGAAGCAGATTTCTGGGTGGATAATGGTAAAGGCGATGGTAAACTCAGAATTCGCCATGCATATGTAAGCTTTGACGATTGGCTTTTGGGGCAAACGTGGTCATTAATGTCGAACATGGAAACCATGACAGAAAGCATTGACTATACTCAGTTTTTAGGTGTTTCTACCTCACGGTTACCACAGATTCGACATGATTTTAATTTCAATGCAAGCAACAAGTTACAACTGGCCTTGGAATATGCAAGTGATCGTACTTCTGAATTACCGGCATTAACTGCAAAATATATATATAAGAATCAGGCGATATTGCTGATGGGACAAGGCTTCATTAATGAAAAACGTGCTGAAGTCAATCAGCAAGATATTGATAAATTCAGTTGGGGAATTGGTTTAGGTGCACGTTATAAATTTACGCCGCAACAGTCTATTCAAGCCAACTATTATCATGTCAAAGGTGATCAGAAATTTGTGTCTTACACCACACAAGGTTCAAGCAGTGATGGTGCCGCTATGGGCGGAGATTATTCAATTGACTTAAATAATAATTCACTGTTAATGAATGAGTTTGATAGTTTGACTTTCGGCTATTCGCACAAACTCAATGATCAATGGCGAGGCAATATTGCAGCCTCTTGGATGAAGTTTGCTGATGATAATGCTTATGCAAAAGCCAATATCACCAATAATAAACAATTAACTGACCATGCCATTAACCTAATTTATACGCCTCGTCCATATTTGGATTTGGGGGTGGAATATCATTTGGGAGAGCGAGAAAGTTTTGAAGGCAAAACAGCCGATATTTCTCGCGTAAATTTGTCTGCACAATATAAATTTTAGTTCTTCATTTTAAATATCGAATCATTTTAAGGGACGCATAAACTTTATGAGCCGACCATTGTTTAGCCGCAGTTTTATCTTGATGATGGCCATCACTTGCGGGGTTTGTGCGGGTTCTAATTATTATAACCAACCCTTAATTTATGCCATGGCAAAGTCTCTTCATGTCACGGTGGAACAATCAGCAGTCACTATTGTGATCAGTCAATTTGCTTATGCACTCGGATTGATTGTTTTGATTCCTTTGGGAGATAAATATTCCAAACGTAAAATCATTATTAGTTTAATGGTGATCAGTGGTTTGGCCCAAATTTGTATTTCCTTTTCTCAGCAGTTGTGGAGTCTGTATGTTTTTACTTTTATTGCCACGACTTTTTCAATTGCATCTCAAGTCTTAATTCCATTTATTTCCAGCATTGTCGAATCAGAAAAAATGTCTGAAATTATTGGTACACTGATGAGTGGCTTATTTTTAGGAATTTTATTGGCACGCTCCTATGCAGGGATTGTTACTACCTTTGCCGATTGGCATTTGGTGTATCTCAGCAGTGGTATCTTACTTATTCTTTTGGCTGTGGTGATGTATTTTAAATTACCTATTCCCACAGCACCCAATCAGAATTTAAAACTTATTCAAATTTATAAATCTATGTTCAGTATTGCCATGCATTCACCGCAGCTTATTCGCAGAGGCTGTGTGGGGGCTATGGCATTTGCTTCGATGATTTTGGCTTTAAGCACCATGGCATTTGTATTGGCAAATCCACCTTATTTATTTTCAGAATTGTATATTGGCTTGTTTGGTTTTGTCGGTGCAGCTGGTGTGTTTGCCACAAAATGGGCAGGGAAACAGATTGATCAGGCTAAAGAAAAATTTGTTGCAGTGTTAGGTTGTGCATTATTGATTATTCAGTGGTTATTGCTATATTTTGCCCAAAAATCTTTATTGGTATATGTCATAGGCTTGTTGTGCGGTTATTCGGCAATTTCGGTATTGCATGTACTGAATCAAAGTTTAATTTTACGTTCTGCCAATGAAACTCGTTCAAGACAACATTCAATTTATATGTTTATGTATTTTATGGGTGCTGCAATTGGATCTATGGCAGGGCTATATGCTTGGTATCATTGGGGCTGGACAGGATGTTGTATTGTCGGTTTGGGTTTTAGTTTAATGACGGTATTTTTTGATCGCTTAGACCGTAAACAGATGCAGATGACTGCGCTATAAATCTTGATCATCAAACAAGGAATCCTAGAATTCCTTGTTTGATGATTCATTTTAGCGTTGTTGAATGACCTTTTTGTCTTTAAATTCCTGAATTTCATCCTGACTTAAGAACTGACTTAAAATTGCATCGGTATCTTGACCTAAACAAGGTGGGGCTTTTTTATATTCCACAGGTGTTTTGGATAACTTAATTGGTGAACCAATGGAAATATAGTCTTCCCGTAACGGATGAGGCATTTGAATAACCATATCGCGAGCGATGACTTGTTCTTCTTCTAAAGTTTGTTTTAAATCATTGATCATGCCTACAGGGACTTTCACAGCATGAATCAGCTCTACCCAAGTTTTGGCAGCTTGGCTATAAAAGTGTTGCTGTAAAATATCAGTGATTTCTTCACGATGAATTACGCGCCCTGAATTTTGATTAAATCTTGGATCTTGAGATAGATGGGGTAGACCAATTGCCTCACATAAAGCTTTAAATTGCATATCGTTTCCACATGCAATAATAAATTCACCTTCTTTCGCGTTAAAAACTTGATAAGGCACAATATTGGCATGGGCATTGCCAAAACGGCCCGGTATTTTTTCGGAGGTCAGATAATTCATTGCTAAAACAGACAAAGAAGCCACTTGAGTATCTAACAAGGCCATATCAATATGCTGACCTTCTCCTGTTTTTTCCCGAGATAATAATGCGGCTTGAATCGCAATAGCAGAATATAAACCTGTGGTTAAGTCAGAAAATGCCAAACCTGCTTTTTGTGGACCACCACCGGGTAGATCATCACGTTCGCCTGTAACGCTCATCATACCGCCCATACCTTGAATAATAAAATCATAACCAGGTTCATTGGCACGTGGACCATATTGGCCAAAACCTGTAATTGAACAATACACCAGTCTGGGATTTAAGCTGCTTAGACTTGCATAATCTAGACCATATTTTTTTAATGAACCTGCTTTGTAATTTTCAATGACTACATCACTTTGTTCGGCTATTTTTTTAATAATACTTTGCCCTTCAGGCGTCGATAAATCAATGGCTACCGAATGTTTACCCCGATTAGCTGACAGATAGTAGGCAGACTCGTGTGTATCTTGATTTTGATTGTTTTTTAACCATGGTGGTCCCCACATACGTGTGTCATCACCGTGATCAGGCTTCTCGACTTTAATGACTTCTGCACCTAAATCTGCCAAAATTTGACTGCACCAAGGACCCGCTAAAATACGACTTAAATCTAATACCCGAAAGCCTGTCAAAGCACCCATGTTACGCTCCATGTTTCAATTTTAAAAATTTCATTTCAATTATATCCATCTTATAAAAACTATATTAAAACCAGAAAATAATCAATATTTCGATAAAAAATTTCGTATAACAAAATTAAATATTGAATTTATGGTAAAAATCACTGCATAATTATTGTTCTTTTTAAACGGATCAATATTTAAAAGTCAGCAAAGCAGCATGTAATCTCAAAAAATTAGTGGAAATTTCATTTATTTTAAAAGCGATATACACATGCTTGAGACCGAACAATAAACACAGGAAAATAAATAACAAGGACATTTAAACCATGACGGATTTAATCAAAGAGTTAGCAAAAATAAAACCCACCACCAAAAGGACGCAACAGATTGCTTTTATATTTGCTTTTTTAGCTTTGTTGGTGGATGGCGCAGATATGCTGTTGTTGTCATTTAGTTTAAATAGCCTAAAAGCTGAATTTGGTTTAACCAACTTACAAGCAGGCACACTTGGAAGTTTTACACTGGGTGGAATGGCAATAGGTGGTTTTATTGGTGGATGGGCTTGTGATCGTTTAGGCCGTGTTCGTACCGTGGTTATATCTATTCTGATCTTTTCAATTTTAACAGCGGCACTGGGTTTTACCCAAAATTTTGAACAATTTGCGGTATTACGGTTCTTGTCTGCATTTGGGATTGGTTCACTTTATATTGCCGCCAATACATTAATGGCCGAATATGTACCCACTGAATACCGAACCACGGTATTGGGTACCTTACAGGCAGGTTGGACCGTCGGTTATATTGTAGCAACACTATTGGCAGGTTGGATTATTCCAGACTACGGCTGGCGGATGCTGTTTTTTGTGGCGATTATTCCCTCAATCATGGCGATTTTTATTCAAAAATTAGTTCCAGAACCAGAATCTTGGCAACGTGCACGATTGCAACGCTTATATGCACCTGTTGAAACGAAGAGCAATCAACCTGTTAAAAAAAGCACGATGAAAGAAATTTTTGGCGATCCACTGAATAGAAAAATGTTTATTCTCTGGATATTTACCGCAGGCTTTTTACAATTTGGCTACTATGGGGTCAATAACTGGATGCCTGCTTATTTGGAATCTGAATTACATATGGATTTTAAATCGATGGCAGGTTATATGATTGGTACATATGTTGCCATGATTTTTGGTAAGGTATTAGCAGGTTTTGCAGCAGATCGTTTAGGTCGACGTTTCGTATTTGCTTTTGGTGCAATTGGAACAGCGATATTCTTACCTGTCATTGTTTTGTTTAATAGTCCAGACAATATTGCCTATTTGCTTATTTTCTTCGGTTTCCTTTATGGTATTCCTTACGCCATTAATGCCACTTATATGACTGAAAGTTTTGCTACGTCCATTCGTGGTACTGCGGTCGGTGGTGCTTATAATGCAGGGCGTATTGGCGCGATGTTTGCTCCCGCCATTATTGGTGCAGCTGCAAGTGGCGGTTCCATTGGTTTAGGTTTTCTGATCATGGGAGGTGCATATTTCTTATGTGGCGCAGTCTCAGGAATTTTTATCAAAGACCGTCAATATGATCCGCAAAAGTCATAATATCCTTAAGAAATAATAATTTAAGATTAACTTTAAAAAAGTTAGTGATTCATTAAAGGGTTTAGCAATAAACCCTTTAATTTTATGTTATTTCAAATAAAAAAAATCGAGCAAGCATGGATCATTTTCGCTGTGGTATGTAAAAAAGCAAGATGGTGGCTTTGATGAATTGATCAGTCACATATTATAAATTCAATTGCATTTTGACTTTAAAATAAAAATGCCACATTTTGATTAAATGAATCGGCCTTCATTGTTAAGCGAACTGATTCTTTAATCTTAAAAAAGACGATGAATTTCAATGTATTTACACATCTAAGGACGTGCGCTGTTCCATTTTAATGCTTTTTAACCCATCATTCACTTTATTCAAAAGGTGAATTAATGTGACGACATCGTCAAAAGCAATTTTGCCCAACGCTTGTCCATAAAAATTAAAAAAATTAATTTGCAGTTTATCCCATACTTTAAAACCTTCTGCAGTAAGGGCTACATTTTTTGCACGTCTATCATTCTCATTAATAATACGTTCGACCCAGCTATCTCGCTCTAATCGCTTCAAAACGCCATCTAAACTTTGGCGACTGACCCCCAAGTATTCGGTTAAGTCAGAAAATGACATTCCTATTTTTGCGTGTGGTCTAGACAGTGCACCAAGCACCGACCAATGCACAGGTGAAATACCCAGTTCATTTGAAGACTGCCGATCTAATGTATTTCCCACCTGAAATAACCTAAAAAAAAGTCTATTGTGGGCAGAATATAAAGATTGATTGTAATCAGGGGGCAAGGTATCACTCATTATAAAAAACCCACTCAAAGATAAATTAAAAGATAAAAATATTTAGAGAACACCAAAATGAACTGCTTGGTTTAAATCTCAATCAGACACTTAATTCATTTTCGCTGATGATGAAC
Organism: Acinetobacter albensis; assembly: GCF_900095025.1. Classification (GTDB taxonomy): domain Bacteria; phylum Pseudomonadota; class Gammaproteobacteria; order Pseudomonadales; family Moraxellaceae; genus Acinetobacter; species Acinetobacter albensis. The sequence continues at coordinate 9,327 of NZ_FMBK01000017.1, forward strand.
GGGAACCAAATCACGTTTTTTAAAAAGTAATAATTCAACATACACAGATTATTTTTATATCTTGATGATGAATATTGTCCTTACAACTCAATTGCTCATGTATTAAAACGCTTTAAAATCATATTTAAAAGCAACGCAAGCCATATTTTAATAACCACTTTGTTTAAAATTTAATCCTAAATTCTACTCATCTCATTCATTTTTACATGACAAATCAAAACAATTTAAAAATTAATTTTCATCAAAATTTAGCGTGTTGATGAATATGAACTTTAGATTGAGATTTAAGGTGAAAAGCAAATATATGTCAATATATTTAATTAGTTTAAATAGTAAGATATTGATAAGTATAATATAAAAATATTAATTAATTTAATTTATGTAAACGTATTGACATAAAATCATTCTAATCCTATTATTTTTTAAACAAACGCTAACTTGAAAAATAGCCAATCAAATTGGATAAAAAATCTTAAGGAGAGAAAAATGAAAGGATTACAGAATAAAGTGATTATCGTCACTGGTGGTGCAGGTGGAATTGGTTCGGCTACATGTAAACGTTTGGCAGAAGAAGGTGCGAAAGTTGCTATTTTTGATATGAATCTTGAAGCGGCAGAAAAATTAGCTCATGAAATTAATAGTCAAAATGGTCAAGCCTTAGCCATTAAGTGTGACATTACTCAAAGCGATGTCGTTGAGCAGGCTGTACAGCAAATAGAAAAAGAGCTTGGACCTGTAGATGGTTTAGTCAATAACGCAGGTTGGGATATTTTTAAACCTTTTGTTAAAACCAACCCGCAAGAATGGGAAAAACTGATTCAGATTAATCTGGTGGGTATGTTGAACATGCACTTTGCCGTTCTTAAAGGCATGGTCGCGCGCAATTCTGGCAGTATTGTTAACATTGCATCAGATGCTGCACGTGTCGGCTCTTCAGGTGAAGCTGTTTATGCCGCATGTAAAGGTGGCTTGGTTTCATTTTCTAAAACCTTAGCACGTGAACACTCTCGTAATAACATCAAAATTAATGTGATTTGCCCAGGCCCGACAGATACCGCTTTACTGGCAGGTGTAACTGAAGGTGCATCTAATCCAGAAAAACTGCGTGAAGCTTTTGTCCGTGCGATTCCATTAGGTCGTTTAGGTCAACCTGAAGATTTGGCGTCATCTATCGCATTTTTCTTAAGTGATGATGCCAGCTTTATTACTGGACAAGTTTTAAGTGTCTCTGGTGGTTTAACTATGAATGGTTAAAACCTTCATAAAATCAGTATTCTAAAATAAAAGATTTAAATTAATAATGTGAACAGGAAGTGAACAAAATGAATTTCGAAGATATTTTATATGAAGTAAAAAATGGCGTAGCTTGGATCACGATTAACCGTCCAGAAAAAATGAACGCTTTTCGTGGTACGACCTGTGATGAAATTATTAAAGCTTTAAATAAAGCGGGTTATGACCGCGAAGTGGGTGCAATTGTTCTTACGGGTGCGGGTGAAAAAGCATTCTGTACTGGTGGTGATCAATCTGCACACGATGGTAATTATGATGGACGTGGCACCATTGGTTTACCCATGGAAGAAATGCATACCGCAATTCGTGATGTGCCGAAACCTGTGATTGCTCGTGTACAGGGCTATGCAATTGGTGGTGGCAATGTATTGGCCACTATTTGTGACTTAACCATCTGCTCAGATAAAGCAATTTTTGGTCAAGTTGGTCCAAAAATGGGTTCAGTTGATCCCGGTTATGGCACAGCGTTTCTTGCGCGTGTTGTCGGTGAGAAAAAAGCACGTGAAATTTGGTATATGTGCCGCCGTTATTCAGGTCAAGAAGCGGTTGAAATTGGCTTAGCCAATAAATGTGTTCCTGCCGATCAGTTGGATGCAGAAGTACAAGCTTGGGGCGAAGAAATTTGTCAGCGTAGTCCAACTGCACTTGCGATTGCAAAGCGTAGTTTTAATATGGATACCGCACATCAAGCAGGCATTGCAGGCATGGGCATGTATGCATTGAAATTATATTACGATACTGAAGAATCGCGTGAAGGCGTAAATGCGCTTAAAGAGAAACGCCAACCAGAATTCCGTAAATTCTATAAATAATAAAGGCTAAACAGAATGACTAAAAATCCTTATATTAATGAAGATTTAGAATATCTGGCAGAAACAGCTGAAAAGTTTGCGCAAAAATTTATTGCACCTGGTTTTTTAGAACGTGATCAAAGTCGAGTTTTTGATCGTGATTTAGTTAAAAAAATGGGTGAGATGGGATTTATCGCACCTGAGTTGCCTGAACAATATGGTGGCCAAGGAATGGGACGATTGGCTGCTGGTGTTATTCATGAAGCAATTGCCAAAGCCGATTTAAGTTTTTCATATATTAACTTGTTGGCTTCTTTGAATGGACAAATTTTGGCTGAACACGGCCAACCCGAAGTGGTTGAACCGTGGTTGAAAAAGTTGACTGCAGGTGAGGCTATTTTTTCAATTGCATTGACAGAGCCACGTGGAGGTTCTGATGCTGCAAATTTGCGTTTAAAAATTGAGCGTGATGGCGACGAATACATCATCAATGGCGAAAAGACGTCTATTTCTGCCGCAGATCAGGCCGATGCATCGGTGATTTTTGGACGTACAGGCGCGATTGAAGATGGTGCACATGGCGTGACTGCTTTACTGGTTCCTATGAATTTACCAGGAATTAGCACCACACGTTTTGACTGTCATGGTCAACGTGCGATTGGGCGCGGTTCAATTTTCTTTGATAACGTTCGCGTTCCAGTTAATCACCGTTTAGGTGATGAAAATAAAGGCTTTGTGCAAGTCATGCAAGGTTTTGATTTCTCTCGTGCATTGATTGGCTTACAGGTTTTGGCGGTTGCACGCGTTAGTCTAGATGAAGCTTGGGAATATGCTGCGCAGCGTCAAGCTTTCGGACAGCCATTAACTGCATTTCAAGGCGTTTCTCACCCATTGGCAGATTATGAAACTCAAGTTGAAGCCGCACGTTTATTGTGTTTGCAAACTTTGTGGTTGAAAGATAATCATTTGCCGCATACCGCAGAAGCGGGGATGTGTAAATGGTGGGGGCCAAAACTTGCTTATGATGTCATTCATCAATGCTTACTCACTTTTGGTCATGCAGGTTATGACCGCGGAGTGATGGAGCAGCGCATGCGTGATGTATTGGGTTTCCAAATTGGAGACGGTACAGCACAAATTATGAAAACAATTATTGCACGCCATAAAGCAGGACGAAAAGCAGTACCCGCTTAAATTTTATAATAAATCAGGCAGATAAAACTAAAATCAGGGAGTTAGGAAATGGACTTCGATGCAGTGCTTATAGCACCGAGAAAGGAAAAAATGCTTAAAGAAGGATACTGGTTAAATAAAACCATTATCGGATCACTTCAAACTGCATTGCAACAAAACCCAGATAAGACAGCATTGGTGAGTTTTAAAACTGACAAAAAAACTGAACGTGCTTTTAGCTATCAACAACTTTGGGAAATGACCAATAAAATTGCTTTAGGTTTAAAGCATTTGGGGGTCAGCAAAAATGATGTGGTCTCGTGCCAGTTGCCGAACTGGTGGGAATTTACTTTGTTGTATTTGGCTTGTAGCAGAATAGGTGCAGTACTCAATCCATTGATGCCTATTTTCCGTGAGCGTGAACTTGAATTTATGTTGAGACACGGAGAATCAAAAGTATTTGTGGTGCCAAAAATCTTTCGTAATTTTGATCATGAGCAGTTGGCCAACCAATTAAAAGCTAAAATTGAAACCTTAGAGCATGTGGTTGTGATTGATGGAAATACGGAAAATAATTTTAATGCGTTATTGGTGAATCACGGGCTTGATAATCATCTAGCTGCGGTAATTGCTTTAGATGATTTTAATCTCGGTGCAGATGATATTACCCAGTTGATTTTCACTTCAGGTACAACGGGTGAACCCAAAGGGGTAATGCACACCTCAAATACTTTATATTCAAATATTGTGCCTTATGCAAAACGTTTAAATCTGAATGAAAATGATGTCGTTTTAATGGCGTCGCCTATGGCACACCAAACTGGTTTTATGTACGGTTTAATCATGCCCATCGAGCTCAATGCCAAGGTCATTTTGCAAGATGTATGGGAAGTTTCACAAGCCGTTGAGCTTATTCATCAACATCAAGTGAGCTTTACAATGGCTTCTACGCCATTCCTCAACGATTTGTCTAATACTGTTGCAGAACATCATGATCAGGTGAATAGTCTTAAAACTTTTTTATGTGCAGGCGCACCCATTCCGGGGCCACTGGTACAAAAAGCGCGTGAGACTTTAGGGGTTAAAGTGATTTCGGCATGGGGCATGACTGAATGTGGCGCGATTACCACCACACTTATTTCTGATGAAGATGAACGTTCTTACAATACCGATGGTGTGGCATTACCAGGTGTAGAAATAAAAATTACCAATAAACAGGGACAGCAAAAAGCAGTCAATGAAGCGGGACGACTCATGATTCGTTCATGCTCAAGTTTTGGTGGTTATTTAAAACGTTCACATTTAAATGACACCGATCAGGATGACTGGTTTGATACTGGAGATATCGCTTATCAGGATGAGCAAGGCTATATTCGAATTTGCGGGCGAAAAAAAGATGTGATTATTCGGGGGGGAGAAAATATTCCGGTCGCTGAAATTGAATCTTTACTTTATAAGCATCCCAATATTGCTGTCATTGCAATCGTGGCCTATCCAGACGAACGTTTAGGGGAAAGAGCCTGTGCCATTGTAAAACTTAAAGATCCTACTCAGCAGTTGCAGTTTACCGACATGGTGGAGTTCCTTAAAACACACAATTTGGCCATGCAATATATTCCGGAACGTTTAGAAATTTGGGATGAAATTCCAATGACACCGTCTGGAAAAATTCAAAAATTTAAACTGCGCGATTTGTTATTAAAATCGACTGAAAGTGTGACTTAAAAATTTAAATCATTGATGTTTTTAAGATTAAAAAAACAGCAGATGTATATTTCAAGTATGCATCTGCTGAAACAGTGGTATTTAGAGATTAAAATTTTTAAAAAATATGGGTCAATGATGACTTATTAATCACCAACAAAAATATCCCTTAAGAATAAGGGGCAATAAAAGGATTTATCAATGAAACTCACCACCAAGCGTATTTTTACAAAAAGTCTGATCGCTTCAGGACTCATGTTGGCGATTTCGCAAGCCTACGCGCAGGATCAAACGGAAGTAGAGCAATTGCGGCAGGAAGTGAAAGAGCTGAAAACGATGCTGCAAAACTATGTCAATCAGCCCAAAGTTCAACTAAGCCCTGCTGTAGTTGCTGAACCTGTGGCTAAACCGACCAATGTGTTAAATACGATTAAATCAAACACTGAGATCACTTTATACGGAAATGTGCGTGCGGACGCGAGTTATCAATTTAAAGGTCCTAATAGCATGTATAACTTGATTAGTGCTGTACCGCTCGAAGGGACTGAGGCTGAACGTAAAAATTCGGATAAATTTCAGAGCACACTCAATGCGACCCGCTTTGGACTAAATTTTAAAACCCCTATTTCAGGAGATCACAATTTAGGTGGTAAGCTGGAAATGGATTTCTTTGGTGGAGCGGGGCGTGATACATTTCGTATTCGACATGCATATTTAACCTATGACGACTGGTTAGTGGGTCAAACATGGTCAAACTTCAATGCACTTGAATATTTCCCTGAAACAGTAGATGCTTCTTTGTCTGTTGGTGGTTCGTTAACCCGTGTACCGCAAATTAAATATACAGTACCTGTAGATCAAAAACTAAATTTGGCATTTAGCTTAGAAGACTCTAAAGCTGAAACCGTCACCACCTCAGGGACGCAGAATTTTACCACTGACCCAGATGCAAAATTAAAGCTTCCGTCAGCAACGGGTCGAATCAATTATAAATTTGATAATGGTTCTGCACTGTCTGGACGTGCATTTTTAACGCAAAAAGCGACCAATCACGAAGGCAATGATGATTTTCTGGCTTGGGGTGCCGCATTGGGTGGAAAGTATCAAGTGACCGACAGCACATTATTACGTTTTGACTATAACCATATTAAAGGTGATACCAAAAATGTACTTTGGTCTAACATGGCCTATGTTTTTGATCAAAACGGCAAAATGAGAGCCAATGAATTTGATGTTTTGACACTGGGTATTACACAAAAAATTACCCCTAAATTACGTTCAACTTTAGGCATGGGTTATATGAAAGCTAAAGATGACAATGCATTTGCAACACTGGTCAAAGATGTGACAACACAGAATGAATCATTAAAAGAAGCATGGATCAATATGTTTTACACGCCAGTTAAAACTTTAAACTTTGGCGTTGAATATATGTATGGCGAACGTAAAACTTTCAATGACTTGACTGGTAAGGACAATCGAATAAATTTCACAGCAATTTATGATTTCTAAAATAAATTTATATAAAAATAGTCTCATTTTTTTATAAATGGTTAATTTAGAATAAATCAAAAAATGGGCCAATGGCCCATTTTTTAAATCATAATATTGAATTACATTCGATCCCATGCATCTTTAACTGCATGTTTTGCTTGTTCCCACTTTAAGCGAGACTCTGCTTTAAAATTATCCCATTTGGTTTGAAGGTCACTTTCTGAATCTTCGAAACGAGCATTTTCACCATATTCAGAGCGTGAGTTCCGCCCAAATTCATAGGCAGAAGATAAATCTCTGTCGTAATCAATATCGGGAATATCACGTTGTAAATCATTGTAATATGGTCGATTAGTATATGTTTCTCGCCAATAATTTTCTGAATTTATACTATCCGGAGTACGATTTTGATTGTTTAAATTTTGGTTGGTTATGACTGAGCTCCTAATGTTTCATTTTGCCTAGAAATACAAACTTTGAATTCTAGGACGGGTGAAAATATCAAAAATCATCATTCATCTAGAATCATTATTTTTGTTGGCTTTGGTCTTTCCGCTCTTGTTGCTGATTGTTTTGTTGACGTTGTTGGTCATTTTGCTGTTGCTGTTGGCCTTGGTTATCGTTTTGTTGATGGGTTTGGCTTTGATTGCCATTTTGCTGCTGATTACTTTGTTGACGTTGTTGGTCATTCTGTTGTTGCTGACCTTGATTTTCATTTTGTTGGTTAGGTTGGTTTTGATTACCATTTTGCTGTTGTTGCTGATTATTTTGTTGACGCTGTTGGTCATTTTGCTGCTGTTGCTGGCTTTGGTTCTCATTTTGTTGATTATTTGAATTACTCATTTTTCTATACCTCTACACATATTATTAATTTAAGATACGTATCTGAATAAAACAGACAAGACCATTAATAACAGGTTTTTAAAAATAAAAAATCAAAGGGATGTTACATAATATGTGAAATGTAATAATAATTTTTTAAAGAAAACTTAAATAGCTGATATAACATTAAAAATAAATATTTATGCATTTACATTTTTAAATTTTGATTACAAAGGGTAATAGATTATATGAGTTAACCACCTTTGATTATATAGAAGAGGGGTTTGAAATTTTTACGTATAATTATATTTAATTTTTCATATTTGCATAATTAGTGATTATTATATATTTTATTTTTATATTCAATAGAATTATAAATTTTAAAAAAACTTAGATTTTTTATCAGCAACCTCGTTTCATTAAATTTTTAAAATTTAAATATATATATGAATTAAATCGTTTTTTATTTTAATTGATCATCTTTTTTTAAACTCTAATGTATATCTTTTTATGAAATGATGAGGTTAATTTTTTTATTTATTTTTAAGTCGTAAAAGACTAAAATACTATTTCAAATATCTTTAGAATAATGACTTAAAGGATAAGGGTGAAATAAATAACCACTTGAAATACTTTTAATGAACATGATTTGAGTTTTTTAAATCCATTTATCTAAGATATTGAGTTGCCATCTTAATTTTATTATTATCTGGTTTAATCTATTTATTTCATTAAATAACAATCAATAAACTAAAAAATTATATCAACATTATTTTTTTAAATGGATTGATTTAAAATTAAAAACATTAACTACTTGACTAAATATATAAACATAAATTAAACGATTGATAACAATTAGACCTGTCAATTCAAGGCATATTTATATGCAGAATTTAATAAATCATTACCGCTTGGAGAATAAAAATGCCAGAAGCAGTAAAAGAACGATTGCTAGAATTACTTGATAAAAACCAGCAAAGTTATCATGATTTAGTCGATTTTTTCCTAGATCCGAATATTGATATTGATGATAAAGAAAGAAAAGCATCAAATTTCTTAAAAAAAGAAATTCAGTCACTAAAACTAGATGCTGATTTTCCGTCCCAAATCAACGAAGTTCATGACTGGCTGATTACTCAAAATAAAGCACAATGTCATCAGTATCAGCATTATCTGGAAAAAAGAAAAACAGGATCAGAGCGGCAATATTTTAAAAATATAGCTCAGGCTTATGAGTTTTTAATTAAAGTCGCGCCCGTAAAACGCGTAGATGGGTCTTGGTTATACAGCATTATGCGCTATTGGAATGATCCAATTTTTCGAGAGTTAATTCAAATTTACTTAGAAGAATTAGGTTTAGGCGGTGTAAAGTCCAATCATGTATGCGTGTTTGATGATTTGTTGCTTAACTTAGGTTTAGAGCATTTTGTCATGGACTTGGAAGATAAATATTATCATCAACCTGCCATTCAACTTGCACTGGCGTATGCTCCAGCAGAATTTATTCCAGAAATTATTGGTTTCAACTTAGGGTATGAGCAGCTGCCACTGCATTTATTAATCAGCAATTATGAATTGAATGAGTTGGGGATTAACGCACAATATTTTAATTTACATATTACGATTGATAACTTTGATAATGGTCATGCCCAATTATCGACTAAAGCACTCGAAAAAATTTATAGTAAATTTAAAGATAAATCAAGCTTTATGGAAAAAGTTAAGATAGGTTTTGCTTTAAATAATAAAGGTTTATCCTCCATTCAAATCATTAAGAATCTTAATTTAGAAGCAATGGTTGTTAAAATTTTACAGCGTAAGGCTTTGGTCGGAAATTTGATTCATAATGAGAAGTGTAAAATAAATCAAAAAACAATCAATCAGTGGTTGTCTACTCCAAATTCAGTTGAAGAATTTATTGATGTTTTAATTGAAAAAAAATGGATTAATTTAGGCAAAAATCCTGCAGAAAGCCGGTTCTGGCAATTAATTAGTCATGAAGAAGGCAAAATGTTCGGGGTATTCAATGCCACAGAAAAGCAGATTATTTATGACTGGATTGCAGCAGAATATTCTCAAAAAAAATCTTCCAATAAAAAACTAAACGTTGCATATTCAAATTCGGAAGATTTTGTATATAGTCATTTTTCTGATGGAACGTTAGAGGATATACAACATCAAATCGCCCAAACTGATCAGTTGGGTATGAAAATAAATAAAATTTTGCCTTATTTGGCTCCTCATGCTCACCACACTGCAATAGGGTTATGGTGTACCAAACGTTTTGTTGACTATCTTTTTCCATACTTGAACCAGCCTGCTGTTTCTTCAGCAGAGACCAGATCACAGTAATGAACTCTTAGCATTTTAAATGAGTTTTCTCAATTAATTTGAAGTCTATTTTACTTACAAAAACATTTTTGTAACTACAGAAAAAATCCATAGATTTAATATTTTTTTGTGTATAATTTCGCCAAATAAAGCCCCTGTACGATTATAGAATTTCTATAGATTTACAGGGGTTTTTCTATGGAAATTATTTTTGGAATGGAATGCCTTAGGCTTATTTTTTGTGGTGGCACACATGCTTTATCCCAGAACCGCACATCTAGACCATGTGACTCAACATGCTGCGCAGCGCTTATCGACACTTTTATGTTTTTTTAGTTTAGGTCTAAGTACTGCGGCTTGGGCGCCACTTATTCCATTCGCACAGCAAAGACTCCATTTGAATCATGCTGACTTTGGTACATTATTGTTGTGTATCGGGGTAGGCTCCATGATTGCGATGCCTACAACAGGATTATTGATTCAAAAAGTGGGTTGTAGAGTAGTCATCTCTATTGCACTTTTATTATTGTTAATGGTTTTACCAACCTTTGCCTTGAGTAGTAGCATCTTGGTCATGTTGCTTGCTTTGTTTCTATTCGGTACGGCAGCAGGCAGCTTAGGCGTTGCAATTAACTTACAAGCAGTAATGGTTGAAAAAAATAGTGCCAAAAGTATGATGTCACAATTTCATGGCATGTGCAGTTTAGGTGGATTAGCGGGTGTAATGACCGTAACTGCTTTGTTGTCTTTAGGTGCAAGTCCCCTCATAAGTGCATTGGTTATTTGTAGTCTATTGGTTTTGATTGGACTATTTGCAGTTCCTCATAGTTTATCGGCAGTTGAACATGACACCCCAAGTGAAATTAATCACGTAAAACGGTTTAGCCAAAAGATTCCAAGTCCAACTATTTTATTAATAGGCATAGTCTGTTTTATTGCATTTCTAGCTGAAGGTTCTGCTATGGACTGGAGTGGGATTTACTTGATTAGTGAATACCAGATCAATCCTGCTATTGCTGGATTGGCGTACACTTTTTTTGCGATTACAATGACCATTGGTCGTTTTGGAGGTCATTTCCTTCAGCAAAAATTAGGTGAAAAAAATATTATTATTTATGGAGCCATCTGTGCTGCATTTGGACTTTTGATGGTCGTAGTTGCACCTTATTGGACATTTGCTTTAATCGGTTATGCGTTGTTGGGTTTGGGCTGTTCGAATATTGTACCCGTAATGTTCTCACGAGTAGGCCGTCAGAATGTGATGCCTAAGGCTGCTGCTTTGTCGTGTGTTTCTACAATGGCGTATAGCGGTTCTTTAATTGGACCAGCTTTAGTCGGTATCAGCAGTGAAATGATTGGGTTAACCATAGTTTTTAGTATAATTGCGATTATGTTAATGCTAATTGCATTTTTAAATCATTTTACGCAGGTCAAAAGCCTTTAGTTTTCCCCGTCTTCATTTTAAGTCAAAACACCTATTTTTGACTGTTAAGCAGGTGTTTTGCTTAAATAAAGCAGATTAAGAATGAGCGATATTTTTGAATGGCTCTTCGATCGGAGTTACAAATTGATCTGAAGCATCATCCGCTTCAAGATCTTTTAAAAATGCATTTCGCCAGTCATTGATGTCAAAATGTTTTAAACCATTGATCAAATACTGATAGCGTTCTAAACGTTCCGCTTTAGACATTTTCAGTGCTGTGTTTAAGGCGTTGACCATACTGGCACGATTTTGAGGATCGACGATAAGTGCTTCTGGCATTTGTTCTGCTGCACCCGTATATTTTGAGAGAATGAGAACGCCAGGATCTAAACGATCTTGGGCTGCAATATATTCTTTAGCCACAAGGTTCATGCCATCCCGTAATGAATTTACCCAGCAAATGTCCGATTGTCGATAGATGCTCATTAAAGTATCGTGTTCAACAGTTTCGTGGGTACAATTAATAGGTTGCCAATCTTGTTGTGAAAATTCTTGATTAATGGATTCGACTTTTAATTTTACCTGCTCAAATAAATGTTCATAAGTAGGAACATCCATACGACATGGGCAAGCAATTTGTAAATCAGTAAAGTGCTGATGATATTCAGGATACATTTTAAGAAATTCTTCAAATGCACTAAAACGTTCAATTAAGCCTTTAGAATAATCGATTCGATCGACACTAATAATCGTTTGCTGATGCTGGAAATCATCAAACTCAAAAATACTGGAAGTACTATTCTGTTGTTGAGCGACTTTTTGTATCAGTTCTGGATTTACGCCAATAGGATAATGTTGAACAGTAATATGTCGATCTTGATGAATCATTTCTGTGGAATTCATCATTTGTGCATTCAAAAAGTGATGACATACATTTAAACATTGCTTTTGATCAGATTCAGTTTGTAGCCCAATGACATCATATTGTGCTAAATCATGAATTAAATTAGAAGCGGTGGGTAATAAATCCCAAATTTTTAAGTCAGCAAAAGGGATGTGTAGAAAAAACCCGATTCTATTCTGCATGCCGAGCTCACGGCAATAATGTGCCACACTTAAAAAATGATAATCATGAATCCAAATAATATCATTCGGCTGGGCAATTTGATCAAGTTGCTGTGCAAATAACTGATTTACTTTTTGATAAGTTTCATATTGTTCAGCATGATATTCAATTAAATCAGGACGGTCATGCATGGCAGGCCAAAGGGTATTATTCGAAAATCCACAATAATAATCTTGATATTGTTTTTCGGTGAGTGGGCAAGTCATATATTCCACCCCATTATATTGGGTTTGATTGAAATATTGCTCATCAGGGTGATTTACTTTTTCCCCATTCCAACCCACCCAAGTTCCACCTATATCATATAAAGCATCTTGGAGAGCAACGGCTAAACCACCAGCAGTAGATTTATCTGGATGAGGTAAACTGACTCGATTTGATAATACAATTAATTTAGACATTTATTTTCTCCATTTAATATTTGAGATGTACTCAAAGAATTCTTTTCTAAAAGTTTTGAAAATAAATCAAGAAATTTTTCTACCGCATTTACATTTTTAAGCCTGTAACTTGCTCGAGTTTCTTCTGCTCCTACTTTTATGCTCATACCACTTACTTCATTGATAACTTTGAAGCCAGATTCATCAGTTTTATCATCACCAATAAAAATAGAAAAGGCTGTGGGTAAATTGAAATGCTGTAAAATTTTCTGAATGGCTTGACCTTTGTCTGCTCCATGAGGAAGCAGTTCGAAAACGTATTTACCTGTATTAATTTTTAATTCTGGATGTAACATTTGAACGTCTTTAATAATTTTATAGGCTGTTTGTTCAAGTTCAGGACATTGACGATAATGAAGCGCAACCGAATAATCTTTGTTTTCAATTAGTAGTTTAGGGTAGGGTATACATGCCTGTTTAAGACTTTCTCTAATTAAGGGATAATTAATAGATTCTATTTCTTTAGAAAGATTTTTCTGATCAATTTTTATTTCTAAGCCGTGTGTGCCTGCAATTGGTAAATCAAGTGGGGAAAAAAGCTGAGATGCAATTTTTACTGAACGTCCTGTAATCGCAATCACTTGAACATTCAGGTTTTTTAATTTTTCTAATATTTTTAAAGTAGTATGAGAAATAAAGCTTTGACTAGGGTCTGAGTGAAATTCAGATAGTGTTCCATCAATATCTAAAAATAGAATAAACTGTTTTTTTTCCCATAATTGAATAGAGATAATTTCTAATAATTTTTTTATATTATAATCATTATTGCTTTTTTTTAAATCAAGCCTATTACTGCACATTTTTTAAATTATCCTTTTTTAATCTGGAATATTATTAATAACATTGGAAATTTATATTGAGATTAAAATTATTAATAAGACTACATAAAGTAAATAAAAATTACATATTTTTTTCTTTTTTAGTATTTGAAATTGTGACTTTTGATTGAAATTTTTTATCAAAAAAATAATTTAAATCAGTATTTTGAATTTTATATTTGTTATTGAATATAATAATTAAAAATTAAATTTGTTACATACTGGTACAGTTGAAATTTAATGTTACTTTTTAGTTTGTTTTATTTTTATACTAAGTGGATGGAAGTTCTTTTTAATTATAAAAATAGAATTTTAGAATATTCTATCTATCTATATGTATATAAAAGTATTATTTTGAATAATAAGAAGATGTGTAGCACCTATATTCTCGAAGTTACATAGAGTTGTACTAATGTTACATGATGTAATATTGACGAAAAATATTGATAAGCCTAGTGTGAAATCAGAATTTATTAAATATTTAGATATTATTATTTTCAAGATGATGTTTATAGAATATAAATTTATTTTTTAATCAAATTTTAAATAGGTAAAACAAAATTTATATAAGTAGGATCGTAAATTTGAATTCTATTTAAAATATATAAAATTAGAGTTAGCTTCTAAAAGGAAAATGATGATGAGGATTAATTCTAAAAATGAATTATGTAGTTTAGAGCAGATTTATAATTTTTTAATTATGCGTCCTGATTTTCTACAAAATAGTCATTTTGAAAAACTTAAAGAATTTTTCTATGAAATTCATGAAATGGAAGGTGGTTTTTTTGAAGTTAAAAATTCGTATAGTTTTTTAGGCACATTTAATGGGCATTCAAAAATAATAGATTCTTCAAAATCTCCTGATTTTTTAGATAAAGCAAAGTTTTTACAGTGGGTGTATCGACAAATTCATGAATGATCATTATAACGATTGAAACTTTATTTATAAAAAATTCTTTAAAAAATGGATATAAAATATGAAAAAAATACTACTTTTAGGTACGGTTTTATTTGTTGGATTATCAGGTTGTCAGCACTTAATCCCTAATCAAGAACATCAGATTTCGATTACTAAGCCATTAGGTACAACGCAGTGCTCTGATACAGATCCAAATACAGAATTGAAAAAGCATAAAGCAGTTTTAGAGCAAGCGAACATACAGGTGTATTCAGCAGAAATTGGTACAGATGGCATGTCACATATCGCACTCTGTGGCACAGCAGATGGTAAAATTGCAATTTTTAATGTCAATAAAACGTCGCTCCTTACAGTGCAAAGTTTAGGTTATAAGCAAATTGTCATGGATTAAACCTCATGTATGGCTTTTACTTGCTAAATAAAAAAAAGATGAACAGCACATCTATTGCTAAGCTGAAGTTAAAGCCAGTTTAAATTTTATAATGATTATTTTTTATAAATAGACAATAAGTTCAATAACTTGTGTTTTTAACCCTCTTTCAAAGTATTATTTTATTTGAAGAGTAGTTCTATACATAGAGATGATGGTTAAGACAAGAAGCTAAATATAGAACAAGTTTTAACTTTTGTTTCTCAAATGTAAATAATAACAATTATCATTTACATTTGAGAAAAGAGGTATATATTCATCACCACACTATTTTACTTAATAGAGTGATGCTGATGAAATCAGTCACGGATAAGATCGCCTTACAACACTTAATCAACTCTTATTTACAAGAAACTGGCAACGGACGTTTTATTGCTCTTGCTGAACAATCCCAACAGCTACAAAATCAAAGTCAGAGAAAAACAGTCCTATGTATTCCTTTGCATACACTTTCTGCATTTTTATACGTGCCGCTTGAATATGTAAGTAAAGTTGGCAGACATCGATTTGCAGATTTACCTTGGGTTGAGCAAGAAGGTCAGGTGATCAAAATTAGCGCAGTGAATTTAGCTGCGAATTTACTGGAAAATTTAACAATACAAGAAAATGATAAACAATTAGATACATCATCATTATTAGAATGTTGGATTCAGAGCCGTCGAGCATTGCAGCAATTTATAAGCTATCGAGAAGAACAGATAGATGAAGTTGTCGCACTTGAGCAAAACTTTATTCAAAGCGAACAAGCCTTAGTACTTGGACACAGCATGCATCCTGCACCGAAAAGCCGTCAGGGCTTTGTACAGGATGATTGGCAATTATATTCTCCTGAAACGAAAACTGCTTTTAAAATGCATTTTTTATATGTACATCCAGATCAGGTCATACATGACAATGCGCATAATGTGGATATTCCAAGTCAATTAAAACAGGATTTAGAGCCATTCTTTAATGCCTATCATCATGCAAAAATGGCTGAATACCCAGATTATGCTTTATTGCCTTTGCATCCATGGCAGGCAAGATACCTAAAAGATAAAGATTGGTATCAGCAGCTTTTACATGAAGGCAAACTGATCGATTTTGGTGCTTTAGGGTGGGAGATGAAAGCAACAACTTCGGTGCGAACTTTATATAGTGAACACGCCCCGTGGATGTTTAAAGCGTCAATGACGGTAGCCGTAACCAATTCAATTCGAGTGAATCTTTATAAAGAATGCCATCGTGGTTTACTCAGTTATCAACTTTGGAATGATCACTGTCTTGCAGATTTTAGACAGCGCAATCCTCGCCTACAAACCATTAGCGATCCTGCTTGGATTGCACTAAAAGTCAATGGACAGGTTGTAGATGAAACCATTTGTATCTTGCGTGAAAATCCTTTTAAACCAAGTGATGATGTCACCTGTATTGCATCATTGTGCCAAGATCATCCATTTGAAGCTAAAAATCGTTTTAGCGAAATTTTTGCCAATATTTCACAGCAAACAGGTCAAAGCCAGCCGGATGTTGCTTTACAGTGGTTTGATCGTTTTCTAGAGATGACGATTTTACCGTTGATGGAGTTGTACCATGAGTTTGGTATGGCATTTGAAGCACATCAACAAAATACTTTAATTGAACTAGAAGCTGGAATGCCGAAAAATGTTTGGTTTAGAGATAACCAAGGATTTTACTATATTGAGGAATTGGCCAGCGAAATTTTAGAACGTTTTCCAACATTGGCTACCGATGGTCAAGCGGTATGTCCGTTGGCATTAGTCGATGAGCGTTTCCGTTATTACTTTATTGGTAATACGCTATTTGGTTTGATCAATGCTATAGGTATGACGGGTGTTGTCAAAGAGCAACAACTGATTGAAATGCTACAAGCGTATTTAATTCAGGCCTATCAAAAATACCCAGAAAGCAATTTATTAAAAACCGTTTTACATCAGGATACTTTTCCTTATAAAGGTAACCTCATGACGCGTTTATATGAGTTAGATGAATTACAAGCCGATATTGCTCAGCAGTCCATTTATGTCAATTTAAAAAACCCACTGTATGTTGCACAAACTGTAGTGGAGGCAGAATATGCTTGATTTTATTGGAATTGGTCTAGGCCCATTTAATTTAAGCCTAGCGGCATTGCTGAATTCACATCATTCTCTCAAATATCAGTTTTTTGATAAACGTCAAGCGTTTGATTGGCATGCTGGAATACAACTACCGAATGCCATGATGCAAGTACCATTTATGGCAGATTTGGTCAGTATGGTAGAACCGACCAGTCCATATAGTTTTTTAAATTATTTAAAAGCCCATCAGCGATTATATAAATTTTATTTCCGTGAGAATCTATATATTCCACGTCAAGAATACAATCATTATTGCCAGTGGGTGGTTAAGCAGTTAGCTCATTTACAGTTTGGAAGCCGAGTCACTGACATCGCACCTATTGTGGGTGGTTTTCAAGTCATTACCGAGCAAAAAGGACGGCTTTCTGTTCATCAAACACGAAAATTGGTTTTAGGAACAGGCACAACACCGAAGTTACCCCAACCCTTAGAAATGCTTGCAGCGCAAAATAAACAGTGTTTGCATTCTTCAAATTATATCCATCAATGTACTGATGATTTATCAGGCAATATTGTTCTGATTGGTTCGGGTCAATCGGCGGCAGAAATTTTTATTGATTTATTTGATCAACAAATCAATTTGGAAACGGGGAAACCTAAATTTCATCTATATTGGTTAACCCGTTCAGCGGGCTTTTTCCCCATGGAAAATACACCGTTAGGCTTGGAAAGTTTTAGTCCAGACTATATGTCTTATTTTTATGATTTACCTCAAAAATTAAAAGAGACTTTGCCGAATACGCAAGCCAATTTATATAAAGGTATTAGCGCCAAAACCATTCGTGATATTTATGAGCGACTTTATCAGCGGAGCATTGGCGCAGTTGATACGCATGTGACTATTGCAGGTCATTATCAACTTGAATATGCAGAAGTGATCAATGGAAAAGATATGCAGCTCAAGTTTTTCCAAACCCAGAAGCAGCAGAATTTAAATATTCAAGCCAATACAGTGATTGCCGCGACAGGTTATCAATATCCATCGCTGGATTTTCTAAATAAGTTAAGTCCTCATATTGCTTTAAATGAACAGAAGCACTGGTACATCAATGAAAATCATCAGTTGAGCTATCAAGGTGATGGTGAAATTTATATTCAAAATACAGACTTACATCATCATGGTGTGGGCACACCTGACTTGGGGTTAGGTGCTTTTCGTTCTGCAAAAATAGCCAATCAAATTTTAGGTGAGCCTTATTTTGAAATTGAAGGACGGCAAAGTTTCCAAGATTTTCAAACCAAAGAAATAGAGCGTCCATTTTCTGTGAGTGCGATCGCCAAGAGTAACTATCGTTCAGAGGGTATGTCGTCTCAAATATCAAGAAAAACGGCAGATTTATATTCTGAATATTTGGCGAAGTAGGATCAAAATTTAAATGGCTGAAATATCTAAGTCAGATTCTCTTAGCGCATCTGCTTCTTTCATGTCTCAACGTTGGGTAATGATTTCTGTGATGTTGGGGACAGGTACAGTCAGTATCAATAATAGTAGTTTTAATCCTGCTATTCCCCAAATGATGCAAGATTTTAGAATCGCTGAGGCTGCAGTGAGTTGGGTTATTGTCATCTTTCTGCTGACCATGAGTTTAAGTCTATTGGTGACTGGGTTTTTAAGTCAGCGCTTTGGTAAACGCCATGTGTATTTGTCCGCACTCATTATTTTTATGTTGAGTTCAATTGGTGGTGCATTCGCCTCGTCTTTTGAAACTGTTTTAATTGTGCGTGCACTACAAGGTTTTTCTAGTGGATTAATGATTCCCTTGTCATTGGGCATTATTTTTTCAGTTACACCGCAAGAACAGCGCGGTACAGCAACAGGACTATGGGGCGCAATGATTATGCTGACCCTGGCATGTGGTCCAATGTTGGGTGCGCTCATCTTGGTTTGGTTCAATTGGCATGCTTTATTTTTGCTGAATGTGCCGTTGGCGTTATTCGCTTTGACCGTGGGTTGGCTGTATTTGCCTAAACAGTCGGGGAGCAAAAATTTAAAGTTTGATTGGCTTGGCTTTGGTTTACTGGCGATTTCGATTGTTTCATTGTTGGTGGCTTTAAGTACGATTAAGCAATTACAGGACTTGCAGCATGTTTCTTTCTATGCGTTGTTTACTTTAAGTTGTTTTACGGCTTTGTGTTTTTTTACGCTGAGCCGAAAAAAAGTCAACTCGATTATTGCTTGGCAGCTCTTTCAAAGTCGTGCGTTTAATTACAGTTTAATCATTTCGGTCGTGCATACCGTCAGCTTGTTTATCAGCTTATTGCTCATTCCTTTGCTCATTCAAAACACTTTGCAGTTAAGTCCAATCTGGACAGGATTATTGCTGATGAGCAGTGCCTTAAGCACCAGTTTATGCAGTAAACGTGCAGGCAAATATTTAGATCAGCATGGTGCAAAACAACTGATTAGTTTTGGCATGGTATTGACCGTTATTGCATTTGTTGGATTGGGATTGGTCGCCAATATATCCGTCATTTTACTTATCGTTTGTATGCTTATTCATGGTCTGGGTTTTGGGCTGTCATATATGCCTGCAACCACTGCAGGACTCAATCATCTAAACGATTCAGAGGTCACGCAAGGCGCGGCTGTGAATAACTTATTTCGACGTCTTTGTGCGGCTGTTGCTGTGGTTATGGCTGCGCTTTATTTGCAAATTCGCACACAGTATTTCTTATCGAGCTATGAACTGCCTATTGCACAGCTGTATGCGATACGGGAGCTGTTTTTCTTCTGTGCGGGCATGACGCTCTTGGCATTGCCCTATGCGTGGAAATTTCCAAAGCAAAAACAGCAGAAGCTTCATGTTTAAAATTAATTATTCAGGAAAAAAATTATGGGTCACTTACATCCAACATTAGCACAAAATAATACGTCTTCTGTTACACCAACATTGGCTTGGCAACAACCCGATCAAGCTGTCATTCAAAAAGTCGAACAGCGTGTTATTAAACAATTGCTGCAAGCCTTGATTTATGAAGAGGTGATTGCAACACAATACGAAAATGGCAGGTTCATCATCCATGCTCAAGATCAAAATCAGCAACCAGTGCAATACTTTGCCACAGGTAAACATTATTTAAGCTTTGGTTTGGTACGTATGAGTGAGCAAGACGTCATTCGCCAAGACCATACAGGGCAAAGATCCATCGCCCAATTAAATAGCATAGTGGACGAAATTATTCGAGTGATTCCAAATGCGGCAAAATTAGAAGATTTCATTCATGAATTAAAACGTACCTTTATTCACGATGTGCAATCACAACATTGCCAAAACCAATACGCGCTTCCCGCTGCGCAGCATGATTATGATGTTTTAGAAACTTATTTGATGGATGGTCATCCATATCATCCTTGTTATAAGTCGCGCGTCGGCTTTAGTTTGCAAGATAATTTGAAATATGGCGTGGAGTATGCCCAACCGATTCATTTAGTTTGGCTTGCTGTACATCATTCTTTGCTTTCAGAAAATGCATCTGTCTCAATTGATGCAGATCAATTTTTGCAGCAGCAATTGACCGAACAAGAGCGAGAACATTTTAATCAAGTGCTGATCGAGCAGCGCTTAAATACGGCTGAATACACATGCTTACCTGTCCATCCTTGGCAATGGGAAAGCACGTTGGTTCATACTTTTTTTGAAGAAATCGCAGCACAAAAAATTGTGTATTTAGCTCGAGGAAGTGACTCATATATTGCACAGCAGTCGCTCAGAACTTTGACCAATGTGCAACATCCTGAAAAGCCGTATATTAAGCTTTCAATGAGTTTAACCAATACATCGAGTTCACGCATTTTGGCGTCGCATGCAGCCATGAATGGGCCTTTAATAACTGATTGGTTGCAAGGTCTGATTGAAAAGAGCGACATTGCAAAGTCTTTAGATTTCGCCATATTGCGTGAAGTACATGCCACTGCGGTCGATTTTACTAAACTACCGACATCCCATGCGAAACAAGCCTATGGCACAATTGGCAGTTTATGGCGTGAAAGTATTCATACTTATTTAAAGCCTGAAGAAGATGCGATTCCACTTAATGGTGTGAGTCATATACAGCGTGATGGAAAATTGCTGATTCAGCCGTGGTTAGATGAACATGGGACTGAAGCATGGGTCGAACAATTTCTATCCGTCGTGATTCAGCCT
Source organism: Acinetobacter albensis (assembly GCF_900095025.1). GTDB lineage: Bacteria > Pseudomonadota > Gammaproteobacteria > Pseudomonadales > Moraxellaceae > Acinetobacter > Acinetobacter albensis. The sequence goes on from NZ_FMBK01000017.1 coordinate 30,356, forward strand.
ATTTTGTTCTTATTGCATGCTGAAGGAATTGGCTCAGAATCGCATGGTCAAAACATTATTTTGGTACATCAACATGGCTGGCCAACCCGAATTATTTTAAAAGATTTTCATGATGGGGTTCGCTTTAGTCCAGAGCATTTAACCCATCCCAATGAATACCCAGACTTACATGCGTTACCCGCAGAGCATGCCAAAGCCAACCGAATGTCATTTATTTTGACCGACGATTTAAACGCCGTCCTAGATTTTAGTTGTGCTTGTTTATTTTTCGTTGCCTTAAGCGATATTGCGATGACTTTACAGCAAAAAATCAATTTTTCGGAACAGCAATTCTGGCAACAAGCCGCCGATATTATTCATCATTTTCAACAGCAACATCCAGAACATCAAAGCAGATATGACAAATTCGATGTATTTGCACCGCAGTTTTGCATTGAATCATTAACCAAAAGACGTTTGTTTGGCGATGCTGAAGTACAACTTCGTTTGGTGAATAACCCACTTCACCCATTTCGCCAAGCAGTAGTTTAAGGGGTGATCAGATGAATACGATGTTGTTCTCCCCGACAGTGACCGCGAACATGGTACTGGTCGATTTGGTGAATAGTTTTTTGGTCGAAGGCTATATTTCTCAGCAATCAATTGTGACTCATCAGCAGGCTCAAGCCTTATTAACAGCGCGTTTCGAGCAAAATTTTGCTTCATTGTTTGAAGCGTATTCACATCAAGATGATTGTGCTGTTTTATTCAATTCGACATTAGCTGAATTTATTGTTTTGCCTGTGCGACAGGCAATGAAACAAGATTGGCAAATTCAAACCACAGCGCCTGCTTTTCAGGTATTGGTGCAGAAGGAGCATCATTTTCAATCGCGTATGCTGAATGCGTTAGAACTTTTTGATGCCATGCAGCGCCTAGAACTTTTTGCGCATTGTGAACAGTCGAAGTTAGATACGTTTAGAGCAGATTTACAACTGACTTTGCAGCAAAGCCAACTGAGCTCGCAACATCAAATTCGAACAGAGAGATGGGATTTAGCCCAACCTGCTCAATTGTTCATTCAACTGGAGCAATTTGCAGGGCTGCGAGATCGACCATATCATCCTTTGGCGAAACTGAAAGATGGTTTTGATCAAGATGAATATCAGCAATTTAGCCCTGAATTTTTACAACAGATCAAATTAAATTGGGTGGCCATTAAAAAAGAACAAGTGGTGTATGGGCAGGATGTGAGTGACATTAACATTCATCAACCTGCCAAAATTTTCTTAAATAACCAAGAAAATTTACAGTTGCAACAGGAGTTGCATGACAAGAGAGTCGGGGATGAATATTTAACATTGCCTCTACATGCTTGGCAATTTGAACATGTGTTATCGGAAAAATTTGCCCAAGAGTTAGCCGATCAAGCCATTGTTCCTTTGGTATTTCAGTCTACCGAAATGTATGCCAGTTCTTCATTAAGAAGTTTATTGTCGGTGTCGAAACCACAAGACAGTTTAAAACTGCCTTTGGCGGTGAAATCTTTAGGATCACTCCGTTTTTTGCCAATTGTGAAAATGATCAATGGGCAGAAAAACCAAAAGCTTTTACAAGCTGCCAAAGAAAAAGATGAGGTGCTGAAAAAACGCTTGTGGTTGTGTGATGAAAATCAGTGGTGGGCGTATTTACCGCATCAACCTGAAAATTTAACCCCCGATAATTTGACTTTGTTTGAGGAGCAACCCATGCACTTGGCGGCACAACGGCGCCGTATTCCTGCTGAATTGTTGCAGCAACCGTATCAAATTATGCCCATGGCAAGTTTAGGACACTGTATAGATGGAGAAATCTATCCATTTGAAATAATTTTTAAAGCGCAACAATTGGAATCCTGCAAAGAAAATATCATTGCGACTTTTAAGGCGTTGTGTCGAGATTTTTTTGATGTGAATTTACGCTTATTCCGTTTGGGTTTGATGGGCGAAATTCATGGTCAAAATATATGTATTGTCTTAAAACACGGACAATTTTCAGGCTTTATGCTGCGTGATCATGATTCAGTGCGGATTTATTTACCGTGGCTACAACAACATGGTTTGCAAGATCCAAATTATTTAAGTCCACATGATTTTAAAATTACGCTTTACCATGATTCCATTGAAGCGCTGATTTTGTACCTTCAAACGCTGGGGATTCAAGTCAATTTAGCCAGCATCTTAGAATCGATTGCTGAATATTATCAAATTGATGAATATGAGTTGTGGCAGGTTTTAGCTCAGCAATTACAACTGGTTTTAAATGACGTACCATTGAATGAGGATGCACGCGCTGAACTACAAAATATTTTATTTGAAAAAGAGCAGTGGCCGTATAAACAGTTAATTCATCCATTATTACAGCAAACGAATCGCGTTGGGAGTATGCCAAGCAGTGTCGGGCAGACCTGTAATATTTTAAAAAAAGCTAATGCTTTTGATAATAACTGATCAAACAAGGTTTAAAACGTGCGTTCCCATATCTCTGTCTTGAATGTTGAATCAGAACTGGAATTAGAAAATCTAGGGTTGTCTCGTGCAAAACAGGTTTTGGCATATCAGCTTAATATTCAAATACAACTGCATACGCATACTGCCCTAAGTTTTGCAGACTTATTAGAGCCAAAGCAGTGCTTGATGGTACTGACTGAATTTTCAAAGCGAATTCAGGCGGTCAATTTGACCTGTGCGGGCTCTATGTTTATGAAATATTGGGCAGTTCCACTGTTGTTTCCCTATTTATATGCGCGATTGACAGAACAGGTTCATTTGCCGTGGGAACTCTCTGCATTGTCGGTGAAAATGACGCCGACATGGTATTGGGATCGGCATTTAAATTTGAAACCTGCATGTTTATCAGCAGATTCTTTTAACACCGAAAACCAAACTTATGACGCTGTTATTTCTAAGATTTTTGATGATTTAAATCAGATTTTTGAAGTGATGAGTAAAGTTGGAAAAGTACAAAAGTTTTTACTTTGGGAAAATACCGCGCTTCGCATTTTGCAGTTTTACGACTTGATGGAACGAAAAAATTTACCACAGGTAGGAGTGATAAAAATTCAGCAGCAACGTCAATTTCTATCAAATTTAGCTGCTGCGTCTTTAGGCTTAAAACAAAATCCTTTTTTATTGTTGGAACAAAGCAGAAAAGAAAATGCGGGAAGTTATCAACGTAAAAAATGTTGTTTTTATTTTCAATTACCCGAAGCTCAACATGAATATTGTAGTAGTTGTCCTTTAGCAAAGAAGTATCCAAAAAGAGAGGTAAGTGTATGTCAGACCGATTAAATAGTGTATTAAAACAATATGCAACCATTGCCAGCTCAACCATTGGGCATGTTTTAGATACAGGCTATTTACCCGACATTCATGCGGTGAATTCTGTTCAACATGTCGTGGGTATTGTGCGCACAGTCACCTTAAATTCGATTAATGCCACGCAGATTCGGAATGCGCTTCTAGAAAGTAACGCGGGTGATGTCTTGGTCATTGATGCACGAAAACTTGGATATCGCGCTTGTTGGGGCGAACAACGTCATCGTGCTGCAATTTATCATCAATTGGCAGCCATTGTGGTCATAGGTGCGGTTACAGATATCGACGCGTTACGCGCAATGAAAGTCCCTGTATTTGCTCAGAGAGTAAGTTGTTTAACCACACGGTCAGAAGGGGAGAGTTTGGTCGATTTTGATCAAGACATCCAGTATTTCGATGCCACCATTTCTACAGGCGATGTCATGGTTGCCGATGCCGATGGGGTCTTTATTTTAAAACCTGATCTTGCCGCACAACATGGGGAAAAATTTCAAAATATGGAATTATTAGAACAGCAAAAACGTGAGCAATTTTTTAGTCAGCATTCACCTGAACACTATTACCACGCGATTTAATGACCAATGCCATGCCTAACAGAGTAATAAATGAGATGCAAACCATAACATCCAAACTCCCAAATCAATTTACCTATCAAGAAAAAGGCATTGGTTATGCTCTTCGTGCATTAAAACTGCCACAGGATTTTCCATTACTCTATAAATGGATGCATGAACCGCATGTGATTCCGCAATGGCAACTGAATAAACCTGAACTGGAACTCGCTGTATATTTTGAAAAAATGATCATTGATGATCATCAACGGCTTTATATTATTCAAATTGACGGATGTGACGTTGGGTATTTAGAAATCTATGAAGCCAAACGAGATCGGCTGTCCTTATATTATTCTGCATTAGACACAGATTTAGGCTGGCATATTTTATTGGGTGAAAAAAATTTCGTAGGAAAAGGGCATTTTAAAGCAGTGATGCGCATGATGAGTTATTTTATTTTTGAACATTCGCCCGCTGAAAAAATTGTGGGAGAACCTGATGAAAATGTGAAATCTTATGAATATGTGGCGCAAGAAATTGCATTTGAAGCACAACATAAAATTCAAATGCTCGAAAAGACAGCCATTTTATATCATTGTTTTAAATATAAATTTTATCAAGAATGTGGGGAATATACACAGCTTTAAATTGAGATTCTTTTTTCTAAAATAGTATTTACTGATATTTTTTAAAACTTGAGTTTTATATCCACATCTTTATATATTCCATTTAATTCAAAATCGTAAGAAACCCTGAAATACGGAAACAAAGGTTTTACAATATTAATAATAATGATTATTATTTGCACCAGTATTAACACTTATGATTCAAGGAATAAGAATGCGACTGTCTCACTTTAGTCTTTGTCTTTTGACTACAGCCATTTGTACACATTTGTATGCAAATGAAGTCATTCAAGAGCCGTCATTAGCAGCATCAGAAGAAACCAAAAAAGCAAATACGCAATTAGCACCGATTGTGATGACTGCAACGCGTACGCCTAAAAGTATTGCTGAAGTTGCGGGAACGGTTCAAACCATTCGAGGGGATGAAATTGCTCAACAGGCAGGTGCTGGACGTAAAGTCGCAGATGTTTTGGCACAGCTTGTACCCTCTTTAGCACCGAGCAGTGGTAACACCAGTAACTATGGTCAGACCATGCGTGGGCGTAATGTGTTGGTGATGATTGATGGCGTATCACAAACAGGATCCCGTGATGTAGCACGCCAACTGAACAGTATTAGCCCAAATATGATTGATCATATTGAAGTGGTTTCAGGTGCAACCAGTATTTATGGTTCAGGGGCAACTGGCGGTATTATTAATATTATTACCAAACGTGCGGATAAATCGGAACCTGTCAGCTTTCAAACCAAGCTGGGTCTGACATCGGCGGATAATTTCCGTGGTGATAGCTTGGCGTATCAAGTAGGACAAACTGCTTCTTTTAGCAATGATAAAGTGGATGGTTTTGTCGGTATAGATTATACCAAACGAGGCTCACAGTTTGATGGCAATGGTGATCGCATTTCATTAAGTCCGTGGCAAGGCAGCACCATGGATACCGATACCATTGATGTAAATGGTCGCTTAAATTTTAATTTAACCGACAATCAAAGTTTAAGTTTTGGTGCTCAATATTATAAAGATGAGCAAGATACAGAATATGGCCCTGACTATTCTTATTTACCCGCTACTTCTACAAGCAATGATGGAACAAATCCTAGTTACCGAGCTATTAAAGGTCTCAAATTAAGTGACCCCTTATTTACAGAACGTTATACATTAAATACTCAATATCAAAATAATGATTTTTTAAATCAGAGTTTAAATGTTGAAGCATATTATCGAAATGAAAAAGCGAGATTTTTTCCTTACGGTTTGGCAAATAAAACAGTGAGTACCGTAAATCAATCTCAATCTGAAATAGAAGTTGCTGGCATACGTTCCACCATACAGTCTGATTTAAAAATTAATGATAGAGATCTAAAATTAACTTATGGATTAGATTATGATTGGGAAAAAAATAAACAGTATATTGATATCTTAGCCACTCAATACCCTTATTTAGTTTATACACCAACAGGTTTAAGTAAAGGGTATGGTCCAGATACCGAAATCCAAAATATTGGTGCATTTGTACAAGCTGATTATGAATTAACCGATAATTTAAATGTACAAACGGGAATTCGTCATCAATATATACAAGCAAATACAGAAGCTTATATTCCTAGCCGAGAAACAACCTTAGTGGCAGCAGATTCTACTGATAATGATAAAACATTATTTAATGTAGGTGCAGTTTATAAACTGACCGATGTACAACAGGTGTATGCCAATTTCTCACAAGGATTTAGTTATCCAGATGTACAACGCATGCTCCGCGATGTATCAACATATCAAATTTCTACGTCTAATTTGCAGCCAATTACTGTAAATAGTTATGAATTGGGTTGGCGTTTAAATCAAGATGATGGTTTGAATATGAGCTTAACTGGTTTTTATAACACCTCAGATAAAACTGTCCAGTTTGATAAACGAGCTGCAAGAGTAGTTGATACCGATCAACGTGTTTATGGTGCTGAAGCCAATGTCAGTTATCCATTTATGGAAAACTACAAAGTCGGTGGAACTTTAGGCTATACCCGTGGACAATATAAAGATGCAGCAAATAATTGGCATGAATTAAATGCTTTTGCCGTTTCTCCAGTGAAGGGAACGTTGTTTGCTGAGTGGAATAATGATGAAGGTTATGGTGTTCGTGCACAAATGCAAGCCATTCAAGGGACTAACAAAGCGTACAAAGATGATCAAGCTTTAAATGCAGCAGGCTTAACAGATAGTAATAGTGCAGCAGAAATTAAAGGCTATACCACTATGGATGTCTTGGCGCATTTCCCGATGGCCAAAGGGCGCGTAGATTTTGGGGTTTATAATGTTTGGGGCAATCAATACAAAACCGTATTTGCTCAACAAGCAGCAGTGACCAATGCCAATACTTTGTTGGCGATTCCTGCGGAAGGCCGTACTTTTGCTTTAAGTTATACCATTAATTATTAATTAATATGAAGGTATCTGTAGCCACTATGGATACCTTTTATTTTTATTGATTAATTCCCCATCAATAATTTTTGTTGAACATCTGCCTGTTTACGTAAAAAATCCCAAACCAATTTAATTCTGGGCTCATGTTGCAAATCGACTAAAGTCAGCATCCAAAATGTATGGGTAAAACAGACTTCATCACTTAATATTTCTTCAAGTTCTGGTTTATCACTGGCCAGAAACACAGGCAAAATACCTAAGCCTGCACCTGCACTTACTGCAACCTGTTGTGCCAAAATACTGTTACTTCTAAAGCAAGCGCTTAATTGCAAGGGCAAACGTTCCAAGCAATACAATTCTGAGCTATAAACCAAATCATCGATATAATCTATAAATCGGTGTTCGGTTAAGTCTTGTAAACATTCTATCGGTGCATTTTGAGCTAAATAGCGTTTACTTGCATAAAGTTTTAAACAGTAATTCGACAGTCGCGTAATAATATAAGGCCCAGATTTTGGCCGATCGATAGAGATCACGATATCTGCTTCACGGTGCGATAACTTAATCATTTTAGAGATTGGAATCAGATCGATTGTCAGCAATGGATAATGTTGTGAAAATTCGGCCAGTAAACGCGCCAGAAAAGTCGTCCCGAACCCTTCAGGTGTTCCTATTCGCACACGACCTTGTAATGGATTATGTGGTTGATCAATTTGTAAAAATGATTGCTCCATTTGCTCGACACGTGGAACCAAAGCAAGCCCTTCAGATGTTAGCTCATAACCCGTGGCTTCGCGTTTAAAAAGTTGTTTTCCCAATGACTGTTCTAGCGATTGAATACGACGTGACACGGTACTATGTTCTACACCCATTAAGCGTGCAGTATTCGTGAGCGTTTTAGCACGTGCAAGCACTAAAAAAAATCGTAAATGATCCCAATCGACTTTCATGTGCTTTTAATATCCTGTTCATGCCTTGTGCAAATTTGCACAACCATCGTGCAACAATTTCTATAGGTGGTCAAAGTTTTCTTTGTTAATCTGCTTGAAAACCTACAAAAGAAAACACGACTCATCACGTATTTTTCGAGTCAGGAACAACAATAAAGATGCTCTAGGGAGAGACAATGAACACGATTCAAAATGCCTATAAAACTGAACAGCTTACACAGGCAAAACTTCTCATCAATGGTGAATTCATTGATTCAAATACGACTCAATGGCAAGACATTATTAATCCAGCAACGCAAGAAGTCATTGGTCGAGTTCCATTTGCGACTCGTGATGAAGTGAATGCTGCAATTGCCGCAGCGCAAAATGCTTTTGCGACTTGGCGTGAAACACCGTTACAAGCACGTATGCGGATTATGCTGAAACTACAAGACCTCATTCGTATGCATGCAAAAAGTATTGCCAAAGTACTGACTGCAGAGCAGGGCAAAACTTTGGCAGATGCTGAGGGTGATATCCAGCGTGGTTTGGAAGTGGTTGAGCATGCTTGTTCAATTGGTACTTTACAAATGGGAGAATACCTTGAAGGTGTAGCACGTGGGGTAGACACCTATACATTACAACAACCTCTAGGGGTGTGTGCGGGGATTACTCCCTTTAATTTTCCAGCCATGATTCCATTGTGGATGTTTCCCATGGCCATTGTGTGTGGTAATACATTTGTCTTAAAACCTTCTGAACAAGATCCACTTTCGACCATGATGTTGGTTGAGCTTGCAATTCAAGCAGGCGTTCCTGCTGGAGTACTCAACGTTGTTCATGGTGGTAAAGAAGTGGTAGATATGTTGTGTACGCATACAGATATTAAAGCCATTTCATTTGTCGGTTCTACAGCAGTTGGAACACATGTATATAACTTGGCGGGCCAACATGGCAAACGTGTGCAATCGATGATGGGCGCAAAAAACCATGTGGTGGTGATGCCAGATGCCAATAAAGAACAAACATTAAATGCTTTAGTGGGTGCTGCTTTTGGTGCTGCAGGACAGCGTTGTATGGCATTATCTGTCGCCGTGATGGTCGGTGAAAGCCAACATTGGGTCGATGAATTGGTTGCTAAAGCAAAAACCCTGAAGGTCAATGCTGGACATGAACCAAATACGGATATTGGTCCTGTCATCTCTACGCGTGCGAAAGCCAGAGTATTGGATTTGATTCAGAGCGGTGTAGAACAAGGTGCACAACTTTTATTAGATGGCCGTGATGTTCAAGTGCCCGGTTATGAAAATGGTAACTTTGTCGGTGCGACTATTTTTAATCATGCCACAACAGAGATGCGAATTTATCAAGAAGAAATTTTTGGACCAGTTCTCGTCATTATTCATGTTGATACCTTAGAAGAGGCCATTGCTTTAATTAATGCAAACCCATTTGGCAATGGTGTTGGATTATTTACACAAAGTGGCGCAACTGCTCGTACATTCCAAAACAAAATTGATATTGGTCAAGTGGGGATCAATATTCCCATTCCTGTGCCTGTGCCATTTTTTAGTTTTACGGGTTCACGAGGTTCTAAACTCGGGGATTTGGGGCCTTATGGCAAACAAGCTGTACAGTTTTATACGCAAACCAAAACGATTACCAGTCGCTGGTTTGAAGATGATCAAGAATCAAGTGGTGTAAATACCACGATTAGTCTGCGCTAAGGAGAGAACCTATGAAAATTGCTTTTATTGGTTTAGGAAATATGGGCGGTTCTATGGCGCAGAACTTACTGAAATCGGGTCAAATGGTTTCTGGCTTTGACTTAAGTGAACAAGCATTGCAGCATTTTGCTGAAGCGGGCGGCGTGATTTGTGACAGTCCACAAGCCGCTGCTCAAGAGGCCGATGTAGTCATTACGATGTTGCCTGCGGCTAAACATGTACGCGATGTGTATTTGGGCGAACAAGGCATACTTGCAGTATTAAAAGCAGGCAGCCTCTGTATTGATAGCAGTACAATTGATCCTCAAACCATCAAAGATATTGCTGCTTTGGGAAGTGAAAAACAGATACAGGTCTGTGATGCACCAGTTTCTGGCGGTACGATGGGCGCAAAAAACGGTACTTTAACCTTTATGGTAGGTGCAGATCATGCAGGTTATGAGGCTGTTAAACCGATACTCAGTTTTATGGGAAAAAACATTGTTCACTGTGGCGCGGTTGGAACAGGCCAGGTGGCTAAAATTTGTAATAATTTAATTTTGGGTATTTCTATGACAGCTGTCGCCGAGGGCATGGCGCTTGGTGCAAAATTAGGTATTGATCCGCAGGCTTTAGCAGGTGTTATCAATAGTTCAAGTGGCCGCTGCTGGAGTTCTGAAGTCAATAATCCGTGGCCTGATATTTGTGAAAATGCACCTGCTTCACGTGGCTATACAGAAGGCTTTGCAACACAATTGATGTTAAAAGACTTGGGGCTTGCCATTGAAGCTGCGGGGCAGGTAAAACAACCCGTATTACTGGGAGGTTTGGTGCAACAGCTTTATCAGCAGCTTTGCCTGCAAGGTGATGCCAATTTGGACTTTTCTAGTATTATTCAGCACTATTTACCAACGAAGGTATCGTAGAAAAATAGAACATCTTTCGGGTAAGTTTGGAATGAAAATTTTGGATTTCGAATGATCTTTAAACTAAATGTAAGGCGATGATTGAAGCTGTGACAATTCAATCATTCATTGTAAAAACACCACATTATAAAAGTCTTTATTTTTAGATAAAAGATGAGTAAATAAAAAATAATGCCAGTCAATATATTTAAAAAAATTCAAGAGAATGGACATGCAATTAACCGAAGAACAACAACTGATTCAGGATATGGCAAAAAGTTTTGCTCAAGAGCAAATTAAACCGCATGCCAGTGAATGGGATCAAAAATGTATATTTCCCAAACAAGCCCTCGCACAAATGGGACAATTGGGTTTTATGGGCATGCTTATTCCAGAAGAATATGGTGGTTCAGATACAGGTACATTGGCTTATGTACTGGCGCTAGAAGAAATTGCCGCAGCAGATGGAGCAACTTCAACGGTAATGAGTGTCCATAACTCGGTTGGCTGTGTTCCTATTCTTAAATTTGGTAATGACGAGCAAAAACAACGTTTTTTGATTCCATTAGCGCAAGGCGAGATGATTGGCGCTTTCGCTTTAACTGAACCGCATACAGGTTCTGATGCTGCAGCCATTAAAACACGCGCAGTCAAAGATGGCGATCACTACATTATTAATGGATCAAAGCAATTTATCACCTCGGGTCATAATGCAGGCATGATTATTGTTTTTGCAGTCACCGATCCAAGTGCAGGTAAAAAAGGCATCAGTGCATTTTTAATTCCGCGTGATACATCAGGTTATGAAGTGATTCGTGTTGAAGAAAAATTAGGTTTACATGCCTCAGACACCTGTCAAATTGCATTAACAGATGTGCGTATTCATCAAAGTTTAAGATTGGGTGCAGAAGGAGAAGGTCTCAAAATTGCCTTGTCTAATCTTGAAGGTGGGCGCATTGGCATTGCTGCTCAAGCGGTTGGTTTAGCCAGAGCGGCTCTAGAAGAAGCCACGCATTATGCACATGAGCGAGTTGCTTTTGGAAAACCTATTTTTGAACAGCAAGCGATTGCTTTTAGGTTGGCCAGTATGGCAACCGAAGTGGAAGCCGCCAGACAATTGGTTCACTATGCTGCACGTAAAAAAGAAGCAGGTGAACCGTGTTTAACTGAAGCCTCAATGGCTAAACTATTTTCTTCAGAAATGGTTGAACGTGTTTGTTCACAAGCCTTACAAATATTTGGTGGCTATGGATATTTAAAAGATTTCCCCATTGAGCGAATTTATCGTGACGCGCGAATTTGTCAAATTTATGAAGGCACCAGTGATATTCAACGTTTAGTCATCGCACGTAGTTTATAAAATAAAGGGAATGATTTATGCAATGGAAAACTATTTTATTAGAACAACGTAATGGTGTTGGACTGATTACACTCAATCGTCCTGAAGCACTCAATGCCTTAAATAACCAACTGATTATTGACCTTAATCAAGTGCTAGACCAGTTAGAAAAAGACAGTAGTATTGGTTGTATTGTCATTACTGGATCAAAAAAAGCTTTTGCAGCTGGTGCTGACATTAAAGAAATGGCAGATTTAAGCTTTCCACAAATTTATTTAGATGATTTTTTCAGTCTGGCAGATCGTATCGCACAGCGCCGTAAACCGATTATTGCTGCGGTGAGTGGTTATGCGTTGGGTGGCGGTTGTGAGCTCGCCTTAATGTGCGATTTTATTTACTGTGCCGATAATGCTAAATTTGGACTTCCTGAAGTCACACTAGGCGTACTTCCAGGAATTGGTGGAACACAACGTCTCACCTTGGCGATTGGAAAAGCAAAAGCCATGGAAATGTGTTTGACAGCTAGACAGATGGGAGCGCAAGAAGCTGAACAAAGTGGTCTTGTGGCCCGCGTTTTCTCTCAAGATGAATTACTTGAACAGACTTTAGACGCCGCAGAAAAAATTGCACAAAAATCACTGACCGCAGTGATGATGATTAAAGAATCTATTAATCGTACATTTGAAGTGAGTTTAGCTGAAGGCTTACGGTTTGAACGACGCATATTTCATGCAATCTTTGCTGGAGTGGACCAAAAAGAAGGCATGCAAGCATTTGTGGAAAAACGTCCTGCTCAATTTAACCAGCGCTGAGAAATCTGATATGAATAATGATAATAATCTTCTTAAAAACGACACTGTGATCAAAAATAATATCATTGTGAGTACGCACGGTCATCTCGGCGTCATTACTTTAGATCGTATTTCACATTTAAATGCTATTTCAATCGACATGATTCAAGCGATTCGGGATCAATTAGAAGAATGGCGTAATACTGAAGAGATACAGGCTATTTTAATCAACTCGAATAGTCCTAAAGCATTTTGCGCGGGCGGGGATGTCCGCTATTTATATGACAGTTATCATTCAGGCGAGGCCGATTACCGAGATTACTTTGCAGCTGAATATTCAATGTTGGCGACCATTCGACAATTTGAAAAACCTATTTTGGTCTTTTTAGATGGTTATGTCATGGGAGGCGGTTTTGGTTTAGCACAAGCCTGTCATATACGCATCAGTAGCGAAAAGTCACGTTTTGCTATGCCTGAAACAGCGATTGGCTTTTTCCCCGATGTTGGCGCAACCCATTTCCTTTCACGTCTTGCAGAAATTGGAACCTATCTTGCACTTACAGGCGATCAAATCAGCTGTAGTGATGCACTTCATTTAGATTTGGTTGATTATCATGTACCAAGTGAAAAATTGGGTGAATTACACACAGCCATCGCTGAAATGCCAACTTTAAGTGAAGCTTTGATTCGACTAAAAATAAGTGAATTTGTGACTGAACCTGAGCCGAGTGAAATTCAGTCACGCGCAGATAGTATTCATTTACATTTTTCCTCTTCTCACTTAGAGGCAATTGAACAAAGCTTAGCAAATGAGCCTGATCCAAAACAGCAAGTATGGGCGGAAAAAACTTTACACACTTTGCAACAACGTCCATTGATTGCAAAACAGGTCAGTCTAAAACTACAACAAGTGGGGCCAAATTTATCCATTGAGCAATGCATGCAACTCGAACGTCATTTGCAAGATATTTGGTTAGAGCAAGGAGACTTTATAGAGGGCGTTCGAGCTTTAATTGTAGATAAAGACAAGAAACCTATATGGAAAGTAGAAAATAAAGATTTTGAACAGAAATTACAAAAGATTTGGCCTGTATTAAATGGGCAGCAGTTAGAGGAAATCTATTAGCGGTATATTTAAATATATTGATGTTTTTATGTGGGGATTTAAAAACATATTTTAAGTCCTGACTTTATGATCAGAAAAAATGGTCACTAGTGATTAGCCAGTTTATGAGTTTATTTCGTCATACTTTATTTCAAGATCCAAATTTACCTCTTGAACTTTTATCTGCGAGTTCATAATTTTTAAAAGCACGAAATTTAAATAGCAATGGATATTAGACATTTCAAAATGCAGGTCATGAGTTCTTGCTAGACACTGATCTTAGTTCTAAAGGTTTATGCCTCCAGTAAATTCGCAATTTTATAAATACTTTGATCATTGAAAACAGGAAGAATTGAGTTATTAATTTAATTCTAAATTAAATTTTAAAGGAAGAGAAAATGCCTTGTTATGCCATTGATGGTGTGATGCCTGTCGTTAGTCCAAAAGCGTATGTTCATCCTACGGCTGTATTGATTGGAGATGTGATCGTTGAAGCGGGTGCTTATATTGGACCATTTGCAGCTTTAAGAGCGGATTTTGGTGGAATTCATATCCATAAAAATGCCAATGTTCAAGATTCTTGTATTATTCATGGATTTCCTAACTATGTAACCATTGTTGAGGAATATGGTCATATAGGACATGGTGCGATTTTACATGGGTGCTTGATTCGTAAAAATGTGCTGATCGGTATGAATAGCGTAATTTTAGATGAGGCAGAGATTGGCGAAAATAGTATTATTGGTGCAAATAGTACGGTAAAAGCTAAAGCCAGAATTCCTGAGAATAGCTTGGCTTTAGGGAGTCCTGCACGCGTGATTCGCAGTCTGGCAGAAAATGAAATTGCATGGAAAACAAAAGGGACTGAAGAATATATTCAACTCACAGCACGTTGCTTAAATAGCATGCATGAGGTTGAACCTTTGTCAGAAAACTCAACAGAACGCCTAACGTATAAGCATTTTGCGTCACAGCATGTGATTAAAAGCAATCGTTAATTATTCTGATTATAAGCAGGCTAGATCATTTCAAAAAGGTCTAGGGATGAGGTTGTAAGTTAAAATTGAGTATTAAATTCTGGAAATTCAAATAAAAATAATCGTTCTAGAGGGGCGTGATATATAAAATTAATCTTGATATCTTAAAATGGTAAGGTTCTGAGGTTGAGTTCTGCAACCTGTATGTTGAGATTGGCACTAGGAGGTTTACCACAAGAAGAACGCATCGAAATGAATTAAAAGCAGAAATAAGTGCTGAATTCAGACAAAAGTTATCAATCCGCTAAAATCCCTCTATAATATGCAGCATTATTTTTAGAATGATGTATTTGGTGTACACACCGCATGCAAAAAATCTAATTCATCTTTTTTTAAGTCAATTTTTCTCTCTGATTCGGCTTATCGATCAATATATAAAATCTTGTGTATTTGTGACAATGCATAAGCATTATTAGGTGCAAACATGGAAATTAAGGTCAATTATCTCGACAATCTTCGGCTTGAGGCTAAGTTTGATGACTTCACGGTGATTGCCGACCAACCTATTCGCTACAAAGGTGATGGTTCTGCACCGGGGCCATTCGACTACTTTTTAGCATCTTCTGCTTTGTGTGCAGCTTACTTTGTTAAAGTTTACTGTCAAGCACGTGATATTTCGACGGATAATATTCGTCTTTCTCAAAATAATATTGTTGATCCAGAAAATCGATATAAACAGATTTTTAAGATTCAGATTGAATTACCATCGGATATTTCAGAAAAAGATCGTCAAGGTATTTTGCGTTCAATTGATCGATGTACTGTCAAAAAAGTCGTTCAAACTGGGCCAGAGTTTGTGATTGAGGCTGTCGAAAGTATTGATGCCGATGCACAAGCATTGCTTATGCCAAATTTGGCTTCAGAAAGCAGCACTCGTATTTTAGGGAAGGATCTGCCTTTAGAAGAAACCATCGCCAATATGTCTGCTATTTTGGCAGGTCTGGGCATGAAAATCGAAATTGCTTCATGGCGCAATATTGTACCCAATGTATGGTCTTTGCACATTCGTGATGCGCAATCTCCAATGTGTTTTACCAATGGTAAAGGTTCAACCAAAGAAAGTGCACTGGCTTCTGCATTAGGGGAGTTTATTGAACGCTTAAACTGTAATTTCTTCTATAACGACCAGTTTTGGGGTCAAGACATTGCTCAGGCAGAGTTTGTACACTATCCAGATGAAAAATGGTTTAAACCAGGCGTAGATGGGGCGTTGCCAACAGAAATTTTAGATGAATATACTTTAGATATTTATAACCCAGATGAGGAATTGCTGGGGACGCATTTGTTTGATACCAATTCAGGCAATATGGAGCGTGGTGTTTGTTCACTGCCATTTGTACGTCAGTCTGATGGTGAAACCGTTTATTTCCCTTCAAACTTAATTGAAAACTTGTATTTAAGTAATGGAATGAGCGCGGGAAATACCTTGGTTGAAGCTCAAGTTCAATGCTTGTCTGAAATCTTTGAACGTGCGGTTAAACGTGAAATTTTAGAAGGCGAAATGACGCTTCCTGATGTGCCACAGGAAATCTTAGCAAAATATCCGCAGATTGTTGCAGGCATTCAAGGTCTAGAAGAACAGGGCTTTCCTGTCTTGGTCAAAGATGCTTCATTGGGCGGTAAATATCCGGTTATGTGCGTCACCTTGATGAATCCACGAACGGGTGGAGTATTTGCTTCTTTCGGTGCACATCCAAGCTTGGAAGTGGCGCTTGAGCGTAGTCTCACAGAATTATTACAAGGTCGAAGTTTCGAAGGCCTTAATGACCTACCTAAACCCACTTTTAGCAGTAATGCTGTAACAGAACCGAATAATTTTGTTGAACACTTTATTGATTCTAGTGGCCTCGTATCATGGCGTTTTTTTAGTGCTCAAGCAGATCATGAATTTGTAGAATGGGATTTCTCAGGTCAAGGTGAAAACTCCAATGCTGATGAAGCCAAAGCACTTTTTGGTATTCTTGAAGAAATGGGTAAAGAAGTCTACATGGCGGTCTATCAGCATTTAGGTGCAACAGCTTGTCGTATTTTAGTGCCGGGTTATTCAGAAATTTATCTGGTCGAAGATTTGATTTGGGATAATACCAATAAAGCCCTGTTCTTCCGTGAAGATATTTTGAACTTACATCGTTTAGATGAATCACGTCTTGAGGCATTGCTTGAACATTTAGAAGAATGTGATTCAGATGATTACACTGAAATCAAGACCTTGATTGGGATTGAATTTGATGACAATACTGTTTGGGGCCAACTCACCATTCTGGAGTTAAAACTTCAAATTTATCTTGCTTTACAACAATTTGAAGAAGCTCAGGATTTGGTTGGGGCTTTTTTACAATACAACACCAATACTGTAGAACGTGGATTATTCTATCAATGCCTGAATGTGGTTCTAGAAGTCGAGCTTGATGATGAAATGGACTTAAGTGATTATGAAGCCAATTTCCGCCGTATGTTTGGTGATGAACGTATGAATGCAGTCATAGGTTCGATGGACGGTAGCATCCGTTTCTATGGTTTAACACCTACCAGTATGAAACTTGAAGGTCTTGATCGACATTTGCGCTTGATTGAGAGTTATAAAAAACTGCATCACGCACGTGCCAATTTTGTGGCTAGATCAAGTGAAGATTGAAAGGCAAATTTTAGAAAGATGAGTCTAAATAATCTTACATAAGGATGGTAATGATTTAAGATGCTTGGCATCGTGAATGCATTAAATTGTGCTTCATGATGTCGAGTGATAATCACTACAGCTTTCTAGATTTCTGATTGCTTTGATAAAGAATAAATCTTTACTTTGCTGAGCATCATCCATAAGAATTCAATATTTTCATTTATCCAAGTTAAATCACATTTCTTAATTCTCTTGCAGTTTCCTGCAATAAAGGCAAAATTTGCTCAACTAAATATTCCTTGGTAGTTCGCATGGTGGGTGACACAATATTCAAGGCAGCAATCACTTGGGCCTTAGGATTGTGAATAGGAACGGCAAGGGCATGTACACCCAATTCATGCTCTTCTGAAGAATAGCACCAGTCTTGTTCTTTAATTTCAGCCAAGAGTTTCATGAAATCCTGATTATTGGTACAACTGTATTTGGTTAAGCGTTTGAGCGGATATTTTTCTAACCATTGTATTTGTTCATCAGGTTCCAGTTGAGCCAATAAAATTTTCCCTGCTGACGTAGCATGAGCAGGTAACCGATTTCCTAAATGCAGACCATAAGGATTAACGCGATCCGTTTGTTGATGTGCAGCACTTCGAGCAATCGTAATGGCTTCATAGCCATCTAATACCATGACTGAATAGATAAGCGACGTTTGATTGGTTAGTAGATTAAGTAAGGGTTGACAAATTTTAGGTAATTGAGCACCACTTAAATAAGCACCTGAAAACTTTAATATTTTAGGTGAAAGGTAGTAGTAGTGCCCATCAAACTCTAAATAGCCTAAGTATTCTAAAGTGAGTAAATGCCTTCGTGCTGCCGCACGGGTCATACCTGTTTTTTCTGCTGCAATACTAATATTTAAGCGATGTCGTTCAGGTCCGAAACAATCTAAAATCGCCATGCCTTTGCTAATCCCTGCTACAAAGTCTTCGTGTCGCATCACTTTTTGATTATCAGGGTTTTGTAAGGTTTTAGTTATTTTGCTTTTAACATCATCCATAGCCGCGTTTCCATTGGTATATGTTAAACATTTAAAATTCGATAAATAGAATATAAGGATTATATGATAGATCATTGCAATTATTGTTCGATGATCGAACAATAATTGCAATGATCGAACTTAATTGATGTTTAACCATAGATCAATTTTAAAAAAGAATCAAAAATAGTAACAAGAAATCCGAATTAAAATACTCGGAATTGAATGATTTGAAATTATAGATGCATCATTGATGTTATTCATCCAAAGAATACAAATGATCTTGATTGATGCAGGGTACAAACGGAGTTGTCAAATGATAGATAAAAGCACTGCTTCATTACGTGAAGCCCTCTCCCAAATCAAAGACGGCTCCACCATCATGATTGGTGGTTTCGGTACCGCAGGACA
>NZ_FMBK01000018.1 GCF_900095025.1 Acinetobacter albensis
TGCAGCTGTTAAAGTTGTTTTACCATGGTCAACGTGACCAATTGTACCCACGTTTACGTGTGGCTTATTACGTTCAAACTTAGCCTTAGCCATGAGAGCTTCCTTTTTTAACTACTCATGCAGGGTTACTGCATGAGCACTTGGTTTTTAACTATGAATTAGTTTGGGCTTATAATAATCGAAAGATTACTCGTCGTCACCTTTTTTACCACCAGATTGGAATTTAGAAATAATGCCTTCAGCCACGTTACGAGGCGTTTCAGCATATTTAGCAAATTCCATTGAGTAGGTCGCACGACCTTGAGACATAGAACGCATAGAAGTTGCGTAACCAAACATCTCAGCAAGCGGAACTTCAGCTTTAATTGCTTTCGTACCACCAGGTAAATCGTCCATACCTTGAACCATACCACGACGACGGTTTAAGTCACCCATGATATCGCCCATGTAGTCTTCTGGCGTTTCTACTTCAACTTTCATGATAGGTTCAAGAAGGATTGGATCCGCTTTCATGAAACCGTCACGGAAAGCGTAAGAACCTGCCATTTTGAACGATAATTCGTCAGAGTCGACATCATGGTAAGAACCATCAAATAGTGTCGCTTTGATACCCACAACAGGGTAACCAGCCAATACACCATTTTTCATACGTTCTTGAATACCCTTATCAACGGCACCGAAGAATTCTTTAGGTACAGTACCACCAACAACTTCTTCAGCGAATAGGTATTCTTTACCAGCTTCTTCAACATTCATAGGCTCTAAACGAACATATACATGACCGAATTTACCTTTACCACCTGTTTGGCGTACGAACTTACCTTCTTGCTCAACAGTCTTTTTGATTGTTTCGCGGTAAGCTACCATTGGTTTACCAATGTTCGCTTCAACGTTGAATTCACGTTTCATCCGGTCAACAAGAATGTCAAGGTGAAGCTCACCCATACCCGCAATAATCGTTTGACCAGATTCTTCGTCTGTGCGAACACGGAACGATGGATCTTCTTTAGCCAAACGACCTAAAGCGATAGACATTTTTTCTTGGTCAGCTTTTGTCTTAGGCTCTACAGCTAAAGAAATTACTGGCTCAGGGAATTCCATACGCTCAAGTGTAATGATATTTTTCTCATCACAAAGTGTATCACCAGTAGTAACGTCTTTAAGACCTACACATGCAGCGATATCACCAGCGCGAATTTCTTCAACGTCTTGACGTTCGTTTGCGTGCATTTGCACGATACGGCCAATACGCTCACGCTTAGATTTCACTGGATTATATACTGGATCGCCTTGTTTAAGCACACCAGAATACACACGTACGAACGTTAAGTTACCTACGAATTTGTCATTCATAATTTTGAATGCAAGTGCAGAGAACGGTGCTTCGTCAGATGCTTCACGAATCGCTTTAGTTTCAGCTTTGTCGTCAAGAATACCTTCGATCGGCTTAACTTCAGTCGGTGATGGTAAGAAATCAATAACAGCATCCAACATACGTTGAACACCTTTGTTTTTGAATGCTGTACCACAAAGCATTGGTTGGATTTCACAAGCCAAAGTTTGAGCACGAATACCAGCAACAACTTGTTCTTTCGACAAGTCGCCATTGTTTAGGTATTCATCCATCAATTCTTCAGAAGCTTCAGCAGCAGCTTCAACCATGTTTGTGCGCCATTCTTCAGCAAGTTCTTGAAGTTCAGCCGGGATTTCACCGTATTCGAACTGCATACCTTGAGAAGCTTCATCCCAAATGATCTGTTTCATTTCGATCAAGTCGATAACGCCAGTGAAGTTTTCTTCAGCGCCAACAGGGATAACGACAGGTACAGGATGTGCACCTAAACGTGTTTTCATTTGTTCAACAACACGGAAGAAGTTGGCACCAGTACGGTCCATCTTGTTCACGAATGCTAAACGAGGCACTTTATATTTGTTTGCTTGACGCCATACAGTTTCTGACTGAGGCTGAACACCACCTACAGCACAATAAACCATACATGCACCGTCAAGAACACGCATAGAACGCTCAACTTCGATTGTGAAGTCAACGTGTCCTGGGGTGTCAATTACGTTTACACGGTGTTCTGGGTATTGCTTACCCATACCAGACCAAAAACAAGTCGTAGCAGCAGAAGTAATGGTAATACCACGTTCTTGCTCTTGTTCCATCCAGTCCATTGTTGCTGCACCATCATGTACTTCACCAATTTTGTGAGATACACCTGTGTAGAACAAAATACGTTCAGTAGTCGTGGTTTTACCAGCATCAATGTGTGCTGAAATACCAATGTTACGGTAACGAGAAATTGGGGTTTGACGAGCCATGATTTCTTGCATTCCTAAATTTTGTTGTTTAAAACAGGACGCTTTAAGCTGCATGACAGCTTAAAGCGCTTTGACGACAGTTCAGTGAAACCGACCCATCACCCTCCTGATTAAGGCCTGTTTTAGCCGATTAGAAACGGTAGTGAGAGAAGGCTTTGTTGGCTTCAGCCATACGATGCACATCTTCACGTTTCTTGATCGCTGAACCTTTACCTTCAGCTGCATCAAGCAACTCACCAGCAAGACGTAAAGCCATAGTTTTTTCAGAACGCTTAGCAGCAGCATCTACTAACCAACGCATAGCTAGGGCAGTACGACGGGATGGGCGTACTTCCATAGGCACTTGATAAGTAGCACCACCAACACGGCGTGCTTTTACTTCGACCATAGGACGAACTTTTTCAAGAGTAGTCTCGAAAAATTCAACTGGGTCTACTTTGTTTTTTTCTTGAACGCGGTCTAAAGCACCGTAAACGATACTTTCAGCAATAGATTTTTTACCATCTTGCATTACGTGGTTCATGAATTTAGCGATTGTTTGGCTGCCGAACTTAGGATCCGGAAGGATTTCACGGGCAGCGACTACGCGACGTCTTGGCATTTTAATACACCTATAAATATGACACTTCAGGTTTATCCAGCATCAGTACAAAGTGTCATGTACTATTCACTGGCCTTACTACACGTCGCTTGAATTTCACAAAATTAATGCAGAAATCAGACAAGCGAGACGATAAAGGATTGCGGTTCTACGTTCTTAAAAATGATCTCGAAAGATTATTTCTTAGGACGTTTAGTACCGTATTTAGAACGAGACTGGTTACGATCTTTAACACCAGCACAGTCTAAAGAACCACGAACGGTATGGTAACGTACACCTGGTAAGTCTTTAACACGACCACCACGGATAAGAACAACACTGTGCTCTTGTAGGTTATGGCCTTCACCACCGATGTAGCTAGAAACTTCAAAACCAGAAGTTAAGCGAACACGGCAAACTTTACGCATTGCTGAGTTAGGTTTTTTAGGTGTAGTTGTGTAAACACGTGTACAAACACCACGACGTTGTGGACAAGCCTTCAACGCAGGAACTTTTGATTTTTCAATCAAAGTCGTACGACCCTTGCGGATCAACTGATTTGTTGTTGCCATTTGGCAATTCTCCCGTTAATTAAAAGCCTCAAAAAAAAACCACTTTTTTGAGGGCACACAATTGTAAGCGAAGATAGAAAAATGGTCAATATTCGACGTACTATCAAATATTGACCATTTCCTTATATCTAGGCAGTTTCAAGCCATTTACATGACTTGAACCCTCAATTTTAAGATTTCTTTTTTGTAACTCTTTTCTTGACAGCTGTAACTTCCGTTTTTTCTAACGATTGTTCATCTACTTTTTCATTCGAAACTGGATCATTCACAGTTTCCTCTTCAGGATATTCATCCAATAACGAAACTTCAGGAGTAACTGCAGGTTTTTGTGGCTCAACGTGTTCATGCTGTTCAACCATCTTTTCAGCTAACTTCTCTAAACCTTGCTGGACTTTTTTTCCTTTTTCGGTTTCATCTACTTGAGTTTCAGCTGTTTTCTTTTTGAGAGTCACTTTAGAAATGGTGTCATGATGCTGAAACTCAATCTCCTGATCCAACTTAATCTCTGGAGCCTCTACCTCGTTTTTAGACAAATGATCCAACAGTTTTGGACTCGCTTGTGCCAGTAATTCTATAGATTTCTCATAAGCAGCAATAGCCGACAAGTTAACCCCTTGATGCTGCTGTAAATAACTGCGGGCATGAGAGAAAATTTGTTGTGCTTTTTGATTTACATCTTCAACCAGTTTCCAACTATAGACAGCGCCTACCCCTGCACCAGCAACAGGTGACAATTTACTGATCATAGAAATTTTAGGAAGATGATTCAACCACGCCCATTTAATTTCGCCATTTTCATTTACTAACCACTTTTTAAGTGCTTCAGCATCATTACTTGAACCTAAAATTTGTTGGAATTGTGATACGTCTCGAGTTTGCAACATACTGGATAATGCTTTTAGTGCCATGAGTACGCTTTGTTTTTCAGCAATCATGCCCAGATCAATTTGTTTAAATACAAATTGAACAATATCTTGCTCTGTTTCTTTATTCAGTTCAAAACCATACGCCCGACCAACCTGATAAATCATTCTTAAAGACATTACAATCGATAATGGAACATCAACAGCAGAACCCACTACACCTGTTGCACCAGTTACAGCACCTTGCAAAGAAGCAAGCCATTTGTTCTGTTCAGCTAAAGCTTGGCTCAGGCGTTTTGAACGATCAACATCTTTGGTCAGCTCTTCTAAGTCTTGTGCACCCGCTTGATCCAACACAGCATCTACAGAACTTAGATTTGAGGTGAATTGGTTCAAATGATCAAAAAAATAATCCGATATTTTGTCTGAAAATTGTGGTGAAACGAGACTGGCAACGCGGTTAACTGTACCAAACTGTTTACCCAAAAGCTGTCTGGATACTTGTGGTAAATGTTCTCTTAACATTTGTTGAGGGTTGTCATATCGTTTCGCATCAAAAGCACTTTTATGTTCGGCACTTCCTTCAATCACTTGTCCATTATTTGTTGGCTGTATGATCTTCGTCACACTGTCTGGCGCAATCTGGTTCAACACGTCCATTCCTGTTGCACTGATCTTTTTAGCCACTCCGAAGGCATTTGAAAAGAATCCATGCGAATGTTTATTATTACTATCTGTCATTCTTTATCCTCATTTTCAATTCTTACAATTATCGATAAATACTAGATATAGTCTAAGTTTATCTCAATATTAATGTGTATGTTTTGGTTAATTGAATTGTACTGTCTTCAGCAAACTGCCTAGAAAAAATAGACATAACCTTTGCCATAAGAATTCAAAAATCTTTCTGCTATGATGAATGTAATTGAAATACATGAGTAATGCACAGATTTTCTATTGAGATGATATCCTCACTCAAGCGCATTTGCTCAGACACTACCATATAAGGGATCTTTAGATGAAACGTGTTGTAATCACTGGCATGGGCATTAACTCATGCATCGGCAATTCTTTAGAAGAAGTAACCAATTCTTTGCAAAATGGGATTTCTGGGACACGTTTTAACCCAACTTATGCTGAACTCAACTTCAAAAGTCATGTGAGTGCAGCTGCAGAACAAAGTTTTGATCATATTGACCGTAAATTAAAACGCTTTATGGGTGTTTGTGCGATGTATGCTTATAACTCAGCACTTGCTGCAGTAGAGCATGCAGGTTTACAAGCTGAAGATTTAGCAGGCAATCCACGTTACGGTATTGCAGGTGGCTCTGGTGGCGGTTCAACTGCATCTGTAATTGAAATGAAAGAACTTCTAGATACCAAAGGTGCACGCAAAGTCGGTCCTTTCTTTGTTCCGCGCAACATGTCAAATACCATTACAGCAAATGTGGGCGTAGCATTTAAGTTACAAGGCATCGCACATACAATTACCAGTGCATGCGCAACTTCTGCAGACGCAATTGGTTATGCCTACAACATGATTCAATTGGGTAAGCAAGATTTGATGCTTGCGGGTGGCGGTGAAGAAGATCACTGGTCTCAGAGCTTATTGTTTGATGCAATGGGTGCGCTTTGCTCCAAATACAATGAAACACCTGAAAAAGCATCACGTCCATATTCAGCGGATCGTGATGGATTTGTGATTGCAGGCGGTGGCGGTTTTGTAGTGCTTGAATCACTTGAACATGCGCAAGCACGTGGTGCAACAATTTTAGCTGAAGTTGTCGCTTATGCCGCGAATAGTGATGGTGCAGATATGGTTGCCCCTTCAGGCGAAGGCGCAACACGTTGTGTCGTTATGGCACTTGAAGAAGCTAAACAACATGGTGTAGATCAAGTTGACTATGTCAACACTCATGGGACATCTACTCCTGCTGGCGACATTACAGAATTAAAAGCGATGGAACGTGCGTTTGGTGAAGGTCAAGTTCCACCACTCAGCTCAACCAAATCAATGACAGGTCATAGTTTAGGTGCTGCGGGCGTACAGGAAGCCATTTATTCTGTTCTCATGATGCAAAATGATTTCATTGCGCCAAACATCAATGTGACCGAATTGGATGAAGAAGCGAAACCATTTGATATCGTACTTGAAAAACGAGATGCAAAACTGAATACTGTAATGAGTAACAGTTTTGGGTTTGGCGGTGTAAACGCCTGCCTTATTTTCAAGAAATGGGATGCATAATCCCGTATAGGATTATTGATGGACGCACCTTCTGATGCTTTCTTATGGGTAAAAGCATTACATATTATTGCTGTGGTTTGCTGGTTCGCTGCATTGTTCTATTTACCACGCCTTTATGTGTACCATGCAATGAGTGATGATGTAGTCAGTCATCAACGCTTCGAAGTGATGGAGCGAAAACTGTACCGTGGCATTATGTGGCCGTCTATGATTGCCACACTGATTACGGCACATTTTTTAGTTGAATGGGGTGATGCAACACGGCATTACCATGAAGCCTTATGGTTTTACCTTAAAGTTGCTTTGGTGGGTCTTTTGGTCATTTACCACTTTTTCTGTGGTTATTATCGAAAGAAATTAATCGGCAATGCACATTATAAATCACATAAGTTCTGGCGTTATTTTAATGAGATGCCGACCTTGATTTTATTCGCAGTGGTCATTTTAGTGGTCGTCAAACCGCAGTTTTAAGCTGTTTATTTTAAAACCTCCTTCCGGAGGTTTTTTTATGAGTGAGGTTTAAATAAGTACCTCTACAAAGATTAATCGTTATGTATATCTACTAATTCAAATGATCAAGCAACTCCGCAAAGCTTTGAATTCTAGCTTTTGGTTGCGCCGCAGTTAACTCTTCATCTGAACCATAGCCATATTCTACCGCAATCGTTTCTATACCATTTTGACGCGCACCGAGGATATCATGCTCACGATCCCCGACCATCAAACATTCAGCAGAATCTAAATGCTCTTTTTCTAAAATATAGGCAATCAACTCTGCTTTGTGAGTACGTTCACCATTGAGTTCACTGCCATAGGGATGCACAAAATAAGTTAATAATTCAAAATGTTCTAAAATTTGTCGTGCATACACTTCCGGTTTAGCTGTAGCTAAAAACAAACGATAACCTTGGTTTTGTAAGATTGCTAAAGTTGAAGAAACATCCTCGAATACATGATTTTCAAACAAACCCGTCACTGCAAAACGTTCACGATAGCCCATTAATGCTTGTTCGGCCAAAATATCATCTACAGCCACATTTAAAATTTTGGCCAAAGATGCTTTTAAAGGTGGCCCAATGATCCAGTCAATATTTTCGCTTTCAGCAATCGGATGTCCGATTTTATTTAAACCGAAACGCGCACTGGTAGTAATACCCACTTTAGGGTCAGTAAGTGTTCCATCCAAATCAATTAAAATATTTTTAATCACAACGCGCCCTTCTGCTTAAATTTTTACTTCACAAATACTATCGAGACTTGGCTCAAATTTGCCTATACTAACGCAAATTTTGTGAATAAAGGACATCATCGTGCGCCCTACTGTACTTTGCTTTTCTGGTTTAGACCCATCAGGTGGTGCAGGCTTGCAAGCAGATATTGAAGCAATTGGTCAAAGTGGCGCACATGCTGCAATTGCCTGTACGGCATTGACCATTCAAAATTCGCAACAGGTGTTTGGTTTTGAAGCAACCTCAAGAGAATTACTTTTGGCACAAGCACATGCAGTGGTCAATGATTTACCGATTAAATGTGTCAAGTCAGGCATGCTCGGCACCACCGAAAATATTGCAGCGTTGGCCGAATTTTTAACTGAACATCCTGATTATTTATATGTGCTTGATCCTGTATTGGTTGCCAATAGTGGCGGTTCTCTCGGCAATCAGGAAACGCTGGTTGAGGCATTTATAGAACTGATTCCACTGGCAACGGTTATCACGCCCAATACAGTCGAATTACGTGCTTTAACAGGTCTGGAAGATCTTGATCAAGCCACAAATAAGCTGTTTCAGATGGGTGCAAAAGCCGTTTTAGTCAAAGGGGGACATGAAGATACCCCTGAATATATCCGGAATGCGCTATATATAAACGGTGAATTTATCTCTGAAACTCGATGCCCTCGTTTAGACGGTGAGTATCATGGTTCAGGTTGTTCGTTGGCCAGTTTTATAGCGGGTCGTTTGGCACAAGGTGATCAACTCACACAGGCTGTTCATCATGCTGAAACGTGGTTATTGGGTGTACTGAAAAAAGCCGAAACACCTGTACCCAATGGTCAGAAAATTCCAAAACGATTTTAAATGGCGTGTTTTAAATCAAATTAGACCTGATCAACTTTGCTTTTATAAACGTGATAATCAGGTCAATTGATTTCAAATAAATACTGATCCGATCTGTTCGTTGAGCGTTACAACTTTTTTCGAATAGGTATTTTTCTGCATTTCTAAAATTTCTACACAAATTTGTAGATTGAATTGAGCATATTTCTGTAATTGTTGCTCAAGCGTCTTCAGCAGCAATTTTGAAATTTGCTGTTGAACGTCCAGACTTCGCCCTGTCAATAACGATACTTTCGCATGTATATAGGCTTGAGTAGGATCATTAAGTCCAATCACATATTCCTGCTGACAAATCGCACGACTTTTAACATCGTTTGCAGAACTGACATATGCACCATCTACCAATGCCTGATTTAAAGCCAGTAAAATAGGCTTCGTGTCCAGATTTTCAATATTGGCTGAATATTCAAGATGGATATGTGGCATAACAAAAACTCTAAAAAGTGGATGCTCAAATATACAATAGGTTGGTGGCACTAAGCGAAAATTAACCGCTGTATCATGTAGCCATCATGATGTTGTGTATCTAATGAAATCTAATTTTTATTTTTACATCAGATTTTTATTTTTTCTGAATATAAACGATCCTATTGGACTGAATAAAACTCCAGCATTTTAGCCAGAGTTTTTAATGTACTCAGTCCTCAAGCTAGCTCTATCTAGGCTTTTTTTACAAACTCAGATTTTAACTTCATCACACCAATTCCCTCAATTTTACAATCAATATCGTGACCATCACTTGCATCCACCAAGAGACGTATATTCTTCACTTTTGTGCCAACTTTCACCACAGATGAAGAGCCTTTAATTTTTAAATCTTTAATCACGGTTACGGTATCACCATCTTTCAAAACGTTGCCATTTGCATCATTAATATTGACCGTATCTTCAGCTGGATGCTCCCCCAGTTTCCACTCATTCGAACATTCGGGGCAAATCAATAATTCACCATCTTGGTAAGTATATTCGGAATGACATTGCGGACAGTGTGGTAAAGTCATAAAAATCTCAAAAATTCAACTATAACACTCTACAAATCAGCTGCATGCTTAAAACCTTCTTTATTTTAAGGAATAAAGCCGAATAATACTTTAACTTTGTATTAAAACCTTTTTATGGCTTTAAATATGCGATTAGTTCTCACTTTTTAAAATCTGCATCAATATCCTTACTGATCAGGAATTTCGGGGTTAATCAGTAAAGCTAATAGTTGCAAGGATTCTTGCCAGCCTAAATAACATGCTTCTACAGGAATCACATCAGGAATACCCGATTGTGTAATATGTACTTCTGTTCCCACAGAAACAGTTTTAAATTGAATATTGACTTCAATTTCACCTGACAAATTTGGGTCATCAAACTGGTCGGTATAACGTAGTAATTGGTTAGGAATAATTTCCTGATAATGCCCACCAAAAGAATGGCTTGAGCCTGTTGAAAAGTTTGTAAAAGACATTTTATAGCGACCACCCACTTGTGCATCAAAATGCTGAATTTTGGCAGTAAAACCATGCGGGGGCATCCATTTGACCAATGCATCTGGATCGATAAAAGCTTTGAATACACGCTCTATGGGTGCACTAAATACACGGTGAAGTTTAACGGTATGACTTGGGTTCATTTCGTCTTCCTCATTATTTTTGTTTTTGAATATTTGATCTTGAATACTTTATTTTATATCTTCAGTTTAGTGCGAATGATTGAATATTCTGTAGCGCTTTGGTATCGGTTTTTATAGAGAATAGACAAGAATTAATCCTTCTATACAGCTCATTGAGGAGCTAAAAATAGTTTTATTTTCTGCATTTTCTAATACCTTATTTTTATGATTCAACACACTCAATTTTTAAGCCTACAATAAAAAAACCTAACACTGCACTGCGTTAGGTTTTTTATCTTTCACTTGTTCAGGATCTCTTGTTTAGAACTTAAAACTAGCTTTGAATTTCTTCTTCAAAGTCTTCGTCGTCATATACATAGGCCATGCAACCCCAACCGTCGTATTCACCACCATGTTGCTCAGCAATTTTTGTAAACCATTCTTCGATATCAATAATGTCGGAATACTCAGGTTCCATATAGACATAAATAGTAATGACCCATTCAAGTGTATCGGCTTCTTCATCTTCAAATAAGCTAATTTTTTGTTCTTCTTTGAGCAGGTAAAGCGCACATTTTTCTGCTTGTTCTTGCGTTTGAAATGCAATTGAAAACTCAATTTCGTGCGCTTCAGTCAAATCATCACCATCTTCAGCCATTTGCCAAAGCACGTTACCATTTTCATCATCTGGGAATTGTTCAAAATCACGTGTCATGGAGGGTTTCCTTATAGTCATCATTTACAGCTATATCATTGTATCCAGATTAGCTCAAGATTGTTTCAGTTTCGCGATTTAAAATTGGCGCTGTGAGTCAAGCCGAATTTAAATTGATTGAAAAGTGTGAATATTGCAATCATTGGTCGAATAATCAAATTAGCTTTAAAAGGTTTTAAACGCGCATAACTGGATTTTATACCAGCAGAATCATAAAAAAATAAATACCGTTTAAAAAGTCACGCTTAGATTTATTGATAAAATATAATTTAAAGCTTTTCAATTTTTAATGGCCTATAAATGGCTCATTAAAAAGGAATCTGTGCTTTAATTTCAACGCTTTCCCCACTCAACGGTTGTTGAAAAGCCAAATAACTGGCATGTAACGCCATGCGTTTTAGTGGACTTTGGGCAGGTTCAGGGTGATAGAGTTTATCCCCAGTAATTGGATGTCCGATGTATTGCATATGAACACGTAACTGATGTGAACGACCTGTAATTGGGGTTAATAACACACGTGTAATATCGGCTGATTCATCGTACGCTAAGGCTTGGTACAAAGTTTTGGCTGCTTTACCCAGTTCAAAATGCACGATTTGACGCGGACGATTTTCCCAATCGGTTATTAACGGCACATCGACACTGCCTTCACCTAAAAGTTTGGCCTGCACTAAGGCGATATAATTTTTCTTTACCGTGCGAGCCTGAAACATTTTACTGACAGCAACTTCAGCATCACGATGTTTCGCAAACATTAAAATACCCGAAGTCGCCATATCTAGACGATGGGTAATTTTGGCATGCGGATATTTTTTCAAGACTCGTAAATATGCGCTGTCTCGGTGTTCAGGCAAACGCCCTGGAACAGACAATAATCCTGCTGGCTTTTCAATCACCACCAAATCTGCATCTTCATAAAGAATACAAAGCGGTTGTTGGGGTGGCATGTAAACAAAAGGATCATTGATCAACATGAAAATGGAGCATGACAAAGAGTGGTGGCAAAAATACCAAGCCTGCTTGGGCTGTGTCAATAAGACAACTTAGTCTGCATATGAATAAAGTAGAAGAAGCATGATTCAAAATTTTTGAGGAAAATGATCAAAAGTTGATATGAAGTCTATGTTTATTATTTTTGATTCGAAATAAATTTTGAGGGTATTGGGGAAAACATTACGTTTTACTTCAACCAGTATCACTTTGTAAGCAATAACCTTGTGCCTATAAACTTTTGATCTATAGCGTCCTAAGCCGAATCGAGACCTTTTGGGTAAGTACTACACACGCGTTTTGCGCCACTGGTAGCAATCTACTCTTTTCGATCCCCGTCACACCCTTGAGATATAATTTAACAAGTCAGGCTCGGGATTGTTTTCCTAAGATGATCTTTTTTTAATATATTTTGAAAAATATTTTCTATTTATAAACAATTTAAAGATTTTTTTATCAATTCAACGCTATTTTAATAATTTTTAAGTCAAATATTCATTCTAATTTGAAATTATTGAATACTTAAAAATAATATTTCAAAAAAACTAAGTCAGCACAGCTTAAAAATTGATAAGGCTCTCACTATTTCATTCCCACTTAACCCAAAAAACCCACCAAGTGGTGGGTTTTTGATGACTACAAATTAATGATCGTGATGTAAATATTCAGGTTCTTTAGGTAGTGCAAAACTACATAAGAAACAGATCACCAGCATAACCACTACGTAAATAAAGAACAGATTTTCAATACCCGCATCTTTAAATTGAAGTGCAACCGCAGGCGCAGTACCACCAAATATCGCATTACCGACAGCATAGGAAAAACCTACGCCCAATGCACGTACATGCGGTGGGAACATTTCTGCTTTCACTAAACCACTAATAGACGTATAGAAACTCAGCAGCATCATCATAAAAATAAGCAACAAAGTTACAATGACTGGAGAATAGCTAAAATACGGCATGGCAATCACCATGACTGGATAGATAAAGATCGCAACAGATGCACTAAATGCCAACATTGCAGCACGACGACCAATTCGGTCGGAAATAGCACCGAATAAAGGCTGCGCCACCATGAATACAAATAAGGCTGCTGTCATCATATAACCCACGACTCTGCCATCAATGCCTAGATTGGTCATGTAAGTTTTTGAATAAACAGTCAATACATAGAAACTCAAAGAGCCTGCTGATGTATAACCCACCACCAGTAAGAATGTTTTCCAATGTTTTTTGAACAATTCACGTAAGCTGCCCGCTTCTTCTTTGTTTTCGTCATCTTTAGATAATGTTTCTTCTAAACGACTACGTGCCAACAATGAAACAATCGCAGCTACACCACCCACTACAAATGGAATACGCCAGCCGCCATCCATCAACTGTTGTTCACTCATTAACATGAGTAGCACTACACCTAACAGACTGGCCAATAACTGACCACCAGATAAGGTTACGTACTGAAATGAGGCAAAAAATCCACGTTGGCCTTTAAGAGCAATTTCACTCATATACGTCGCAACAGCGCCATATTCACCACCGACAGATAGACCTTGTAAGAGACGGACTAAAAGTAACAAGAATGGTGCCAACATACCGACCTGTTCATAAGTCGGCAATAAAGCAAATAGGAATGAGCTGACCGCCATTAAACTAATGGAAATGACCATTGAATTTTTGCGACCATGTTTATCGGCAATACGTCCAAAAATCCAACTTCCGATTGGGCGCATAAAGAAACTTGCTGCAAATACACCCCAAACATAGACTGCTTGTGCAGATGAGGTCATGTTTGGTGCAGTTAGGGCATGCTGGAAATACATGGCAAAAACGGCATAGATATAAAAGTCAAACCATTCGACTAAATTACCAGAAGATGCTCCGATAATGCCGCGAACGCGTTTACTTTTCTCTTCTTTACTATAAGTGACTTCACTCATTTGTATTCCTTTTATCGATAGTTATTCTGTTATTTGAATGTTCTTCAATAAAAATAACATGAATTTTCACTTTTATTATTTTACCGCTATGCAGACAAAATGTAAGCCAATAGTGGTTGATGACGTCCTTTTATTTCGAGTAATTCTAAATATTTGTCACTACAACCTATCAATCACAGCCCTGTTGCAGAAAATATAAACGATTTTTAACCAGAGATATTTTTGTTTTTTGTATAGATTATTTCAGAGTAATCAAAATGACTAAAACGATTGAGAAATGACTTTTATCAAATAAAAGATTGAACTTTAAGGTTTGCTCTAATACGTTCAATCTTAGCGCTAAAACCTAAAGCCAAATTAGATGAATTTCTCCAAATCATTGCAATTGGTTTTACTGTGTAAATAAATTTTAGACAGCAAAAAGCCCTATGGAGTAATAGGGCTTTTGTTTAAAACAGGATTGTCTGTTTTATACATGTCACATTGGCAATTTATTTTTTAAATTCAGTGCCATAGCATTTGGTACACGGGGGTAAACGGTCTGTACCAATTTCTAAGTAAGTGCGGCGTCCGCACTGAATACAAAAATAGAAGCCTGTTCCGGGTTTATCGCCTGCAGTCACCATTTTTGTTCTCCATATGTTTTTAGAAATGGTAGAACCAGTATAACTTTTTTATGATGGATGTCTATTGATCATTTCGACAGGTGATGATGGCGTTTATGCAAGCCATTATCATAAATGGATTATAAAGCCGCTATTATCACCTTTTGGCTTATCAGCATAAACCGACCAACATACATTCAAAGATCATATTTTATATGTTTGCTTTCTGCGCTTAAAGCTAAATTCCTGCCTGTTTACTGCGATTTAAAAACACCACCATCACCGCGATAAAGGTCAAGACACTTGCAAAAACCAAATTTAACCACAGTCCAATACCGTCATAAATCAGCCCACCAGCAAAAGCGCCTAATCCAATTGAAAGGTTAAATACAGCCACATTAAATGCAGCAGCGAGTTCCAGCTGTGTTGGCGCTGAACGAATCATCCATGTCATTAATGAGACCGAAACGCCACCATAAGCAAATCCCCAAATTAAGAACAAGACAATATTCAAATAGAGAAAATCACCAAAAAAGATGAATAACAGCAATGTTGCACTGAGTAAAAAAGCAATGCTCAATAGTGTTTGCCATAAAAATTTTTGAATGGTAAAACCTAAAACAAAATTACCTAAAATTCCAAAAACACCATAAATTAACAATAAAGCACCGATGGATGCATCGGAGAATTGTGAGATTTCTTGTAATACAGGTCGTACAAAGGTATATGCAGAAAAATGCCCGGTCACGATCACTAAGGTCAACACTAATCCAATAATTACGTTAGGTTTTTTGAGTACAGTTAGGCTGCTTTTTAAGCTACTGACTTTGTTAACGGGCAAAGAAGGCAAAGACCAAAACAGCATCACAAATACAATGCCCACTAAAATGGCGACACAGATAAAGGCCATGCGCCAGCCAAATAAATCACCGAGATACACACCTGCGGGTATGCCCAATACTGACGCCGCAGCAATCCCACTAAAGATGATTGAGGTGGCGATTCCGACTTGCGCAGGAGGCATTAAACGAACAGCGAGAGTACCTGCTAAAGCCCAAATACCGCCCATAGACATCCCGAACAATACCCTCGCCAGTAATAACCAATGGAATGTGTCGGTCATGGCAGAAACAAGTGTCGAAATAAACAATAACAGCATAAAAAAAAGTAGTAATTGACGACGATTAATACGGTTGAAAACGAGAACAATACATGGGGCAACAATGGCAGCAACTAATGATGGTGTGGAAATGATCAGACTGGTATGTCCTACGGATTGCTGCATACTTTCTGCGATCGGCGTCAATAAGCCGATCGGAAGCATTTCCGCACTCACTACAGCAAAGATCGCTAAAGCCACAGCAATCACTGCCAACCATGCTTTTAAATTGGCTTGATGGATTTGTTCATTGGATGTTTTGGAACTCATTGGGTACTTCTAATATTTTACTGTGTCGTAATATACGCAATAGCGAGGCTGAATAAACGTTATTTGTATTGTATTCTTGAGTAAGAAATATAATCGAGCTTTTTTATGGGGATGAATGATGCAAATGAGCTTAAATTTGAGCAGATAAAAGTACTTAGTTATTTTTTTTGCTGCTTAAGCATTCTTCTTATTAAATTAATCACGCTCTAACTTTGTAGACGATCTGTACTAATTTCTAAACAAATGCATTGACCGCATTGAATACAAAAATAGAAGCCTGTTCCGGTTGACCAGCAGTAACCATTTTTTGTTCTCCATAGGTTTTTAGAAATGGTGAGCAAAGTATAGACACTTTTTTAGCTTTGCCTATTGGTTATTTTAAATAAAAATAGTGTCATTTCTTCAATAAATAATAAAAGGAGGATGTTTACCATACTTCCATTTATTCTGTGATTTAGTTTTATGCTTTTTTTATATTTTCTTCGTTTAGAATGTCAAAAATGAATCGAATTAACGATGTATCATGTTTGCTTAATGTAGTCATTGAACTCTTTAGCATGATTTCATTACTAAACATGATCTCTCGTTTCTTAAGTGTTTTATGTACTTGTAGATGAAATCTATTTCATATTTACTTCACTAACAATCAGAAAATATTTGTCTTATGAAAATAAAATACATTGCGCTCTTGTTATTGATCACGTTGACATGTAGCTCATGTAAGCTCTTGAAAACTCATGTGGTAAAGTTGACTTCTTCTGCTGAAATACAAAATGATGCTGTTTTATTAAAAACGACCAAAGGTTATGTCTATTTGACCACTAAAAAAATGACTGAACCACAAAAACAAATTTTAAGCAGTCTGCTCCCTTTTCAGTGTTTAGAAATTAAAACACCTGAGCAATTTGATATGCAAAATCGGAAAGTATATTTTGATGATTTTAAAATTAAAAGTCTTCCAACGAGTCATCCTGACTGTCGTAAGGTTAAAGTCACTACACGCATTAGCATTAATTAATATTCGATGGATTTATTTAAATAATTATTAACAATTTTCTCTATCCCACTTCATTAAATTTATATATGAAATGTACTTTTTTAACCTTAATATGTAAATCATGAAAGGTTTATTAAGTTCTATTTTTAGATTTCTTAATCAAATAAAATGTAAAATTAATCTTGCAACAGAATTTAATAAATCTCTCGCAAAATTTGCAATCCATTTATTAGCATCTTGATCAAAATGTGATTCACTAAATGAGTTTCTAGAGTTAGCTATGACATTTGTTAATGTAGAAATACATACTATCATTTGTGTAGGATATGGTCCCTTAGATTTTAATCTTTGATCTATGTCATCTCTTACCAATTTTGACATTGGAATAAGGTCAGTAACATTACTTTGTTTTGGAAGGTATTTATTCATATATGCTTTATACAATCCTTCCAAACAAGTATATGAAAGTGTTACTGTTCTATTAAATTCACCTAATTTAATAGAACTATCTATATCATCAAGAATTTTATTGAGTTTTTGCGCATTCCAAATATTATGATTAAAATTATTAACAGGTACAGAGTTTAAATTTACTGCATTGATTATATTTTCCAAATCCTGTGTATTCTTATAAGGCTTGATCACAAAAATCATTTCAATAAAAAAATTCAATTTATTTCTATCATCTAATTCTTTAATTAAATCCCAATAATAATCATAACGGCTGGTACTCAAATTTTTATTATTGCGCTCACCAATGTAAAGCGTGTAATTCGGAATATTTGAATTATACTTTTGAATAAATTTTATAAACTTACTTCCCGAAAAGTAAGTATTACCATCAGAGTTATCGTTGATTAAATTAAATAAATTAGAATATGCGGCTAGCCAATTCACTATTTCCACCTTTAAAATTAATTTAGACCTAGCTGACTATAAGATCTATAAAGTATAAATAAATTTAAAAAACCCCACTTAACAGTAGGGTTTTTTTACAACAAAATCAATTATTTCAGCTTAAAGTCTTAAGCCACATTCCCTTCCAAGAAGTCCTGTGCAAAGCGCTGCAATACACCACCCGCTTCATACACATGCACTTCTTCTTCGGTATCTAAACGACAGGTCACGGCAACTTCCAGCACTTCATTTTTACCATCTTCAGTGGCACGCTCAACCACTAAAGTTAAGTCAGAACGCGGTGCAATATTACCAATTACGCTATACAGCTCTGTACCATCCAAATCCAATGTTTTACGGTCAGTCCCTGCTTTAAACTCCAGTGGTAACACGCCCATACCAACCAAATTGGTACGATGAATACGCTCAAAACCTTCCGCAACAATCACTTCTACACCTGCAAGACGGACACCTTTCGCAGCCCAGTCACGACTAGAGCCTTGACCGTAATCTTTACCTGCAATGATGATGAGTGGCTGTTTGCGATTCATGTAAGTTTCAATCGCTTCCCACATCCGCATCACTTCGCCTTCAGGTTCTACACGCGCTTTTGAACCCTGTTTAACCGTCCCATCAGTACGAGTAACCATTTCATTAAACAGTTTCGGGTTGGCAAACGTTGCGCGTTGCGTGGTCAAATGGTCGCCACGGTGCGTTGCATAGGAGTTAAAGTCTTCTTCAGGCACACCCATTTTTTTCAGGTATTCACCTGAAGCACTGTCTAATACAATCGCATTGGATGGTGATAAATGGTCGGTGGTAATGTTATCGCCCAAAATAGCCAGTGGACGCATATTGGCTAAGGTACGCGGTGCAGCCAAAGCCCCTTCCCAATATGGCGGACGGCGAATATACGTACTTTGCGGACGCCAGTTGTATAACGGACTTTCAGACTTCGCATTCACACCCAAGTCGAACATTGGAATATAAATCTTTTTGAATTGTTCAGGTTTAACAGCAACTTTCACCAAGGCATCAATGTCTTCATCCGATGGCCAAATGTCTTTTAAATAAATTGGGTTACCGTCTTTATCGTTACCGAGTGAATCCGTTTCGATGTCAAAACGAATGGTTCCTGCAATCGCGTAGGCAACGACAAGTGGCGGAGACGCCAAAAATGCTTGTTTCGCATAAGGATGAATACGACCGTCAAAGTTACGGTTGCCTGAAAGTACTGCCGTTGCATAGACGTCACGTTCGATGATTTCTTCTTGAATTTTTGGATCTAAGGCACCCGACATGCCATTACAGGTGGTACATGCATACGCCACAATACCAAAGCCTAATTGTTCCAAATCTTTCAATACGCCCGCTTCTTCAAGATATAAAGCTGCTGCTTTTGAACCTGGTGCAAAAGATGATTTTACCCAAGGTTTACGCACCAAACCAAGTTCAATCGCCTTACGTGCAAGCAATCCTGCTGCAACGGTATTACGTGGATTCGATGTATTGGTACATGAGGTAATGGCTGCAATAATCACTGCGCCATCAGGAATTAAACCTTCCGCTTCTTGCGCACGTGCCGCGTCTAAGTTACCTGCAATACCTTTGGCTTTTAAATCAGCAGTCGATACACGAGCATGTGGGTTTGATGGGCCTGCAATATTACGTGTTACTGTTGAAAGATCGAAGCGAAGGACACGTGGATATTCCGCTTGTGTCATATCACTTGCCCAAAGACCAATTTCTTTGGCATAGGTTTCCACCAATTGAATTTGATCTGCTTCACGACCGGTTAGGGTTAAATAATCAATGGTGTTTTGGTCGATGTAGAACATGGCAGCCGTTGCCCCATATTCAGGGGTCATGTTAGAGATTGTCGCTCGATCCCCCACTGACATGCTGTCTGCACCTTCACCAAAGAACTCTAAATACGCCCCAACGACACGTTCTTTACGTAAAAATTCAGTCAATGCTAAAACAATATCGGTTGCCGTAATGCCTGCTTGACGCTGACCAACAAATTCCACACCAATAATATCGGGTAGACGCATCCAAGATGCACGACCGAGCATGACATTTTCAGCTTCGAGTCCTCCGACCCCAATTGAAATGACACCCAATGCATCGGTATGTGGAGTATGTGAGTCTGTCCCCACACAAGTATCTGGATACGCTAGGCCACCACGGTTTTGAATGACTGGCGACATTTTCTCCAAGTTAATTTGATGCATGATGCCGTTGCCCGCAGGAATTACATCGACATTTTCAAAGGCTGTTTTGGTCCATTCAATGAAATGGAAACGGTCTTCGTTACGACGGTCTTCAATGGCACGGTTTTTTTCAAATGCATCTGGGTCAAAACCACCAAATTCAACCGCCAAAGAGTGATCGACAATGAGCTGTGTTGGCACAACCGGATTGACTTTAGATGGGTCACCGCCCTGTTCGGCAATCGCATCTCGCAGACCCGCCAGATCAACCAATGCGGTTTGACCTAAAATATCATGACACACGACGCGTGCAGGATACCAAGGGAAGTCGTGGTCTTGTTTACGATTAATCAGTTCTTTTAAAGATTGCTCTAAAATTACTGGATCGCAACGTCGTACTAGCTGTTCCGCCAGCACTTTTGAAGTATAGGGAAGTTTGGCATATGCGCCTGACTGAATATCTTCTATGGCCTGACGCACATCGAAATATTCAAGCTGGGTGCCTTGTAGTGGTTTGCGGTAATTGTTGTTCATTGCGTACCTGCCTTATGAATCGTTTTTCTTCCTGTGTGTTTTTATAAACATTAACACTGTGGGTTGCAGGCATAGTACACTGTCGAAAAGCTGTTTCCCAAATCCTTTATATTTCATGTCTTTAGATATAAAAATAGGGGTTTTTGAAACATTTACTTACACATATTTTTAATTATTTACGGTAAAAGTGCATTTTTTTGAAAAATAGCAGAAAATAAACGTAATTCTTTAGTATTAGATCTATTTTTAGAGCGTAATAAATGAACTCTTTAGCTTTCTCCTCATTCACTTTAAATGGCGTGGATGCACAAAAATTTCTTCAAGGTCAAGTCACTTTAAATGTTGAAGCCTTAGCCGAAAACCTAAATCGCTACACGGCTATTTGTAGCTTGAAAGGTCGGATTCAGTTTGGTTTATGGTTAAAAAAATTGAATCCAGAAAGTTTTGAAATAGTCACCACACAAGATCAAGCAGAAGAATTTGCCAAACATATTAAAAAGTTTGGTGCATTTTCTAAAATGAAGTTGGAACAAGCTGCGCCAGTTTTCCCAATTTTAAAAGGTGACACGACCGAGTTTGGCACTATTGCAACAGATATTACCCTTTGGCAACAGCAAGCCATTCAGGCGGGTCAAGCATGGATTAGTGCAACGACGGCTGAACTGTTTCAGCCACAAGAATTACGTTTGCATCAACGTGAAGGCGTGCACTACGATAAGGGCTGTTATATCGGTCAGGAAGTGATTGCACGTTTATGGTTTAAGGCTAAACCAAAAGCATGGCTGCACGTGATTCAAGGTTTGGGTGCGGTTCCTGCTGCTGGTGAACAACTTGATAAAAGTGTTCAAGTGGTCAATAGTACGGCGGTTGAAAATGGTTATATAGCGTTGGTGATTGCCCGTCCAGAAGCGTTAATATCGTTAGATGTGACTGTTTTAGATTTGCCTGAAAGCTTAAATGGCGATGTAGCACGTCCACAGTAGTTCACTATAGGTACAATAAAGCCTCCTTAAACGGAGGCTTTTCAATTTTCTAGTGCTTAAAAATTGTGAAATAATTTATTCATATCTTTAATGACATAATCTTTAAAATGGAAAGCACGTGCATGTTTGGCATCAATTTTTGCAGTATGTCCATCTTTCTCAAAGATATACACGCGATCATCTTTACTCACCAAAAATTCAGCACCCAACTTCATTAATAACGCATCAATCTTATCTTCATCTGCAATCGATTCATCCTGACTGATTTTTAAATAACTACGCTTAATGCCTTTGATGAACATTTCTATACTCTTTTATTAATTCAACCGCGATTTAAACAAACATTGATGCAAAACAAAAGGGTCGTTCAATGTTTTATCGTCATTATATTTTGAAGCGAGTAGATTGCGCGTCTTAAGCTCCCCCGCCTTCATTTAGGTATATCGTATGTAAAAATCAGCAAAATGTTATTGCAATACACTTCTCATCTATTTACATTCACAGAGTTAAACTTTTGCTGAAGCATGAAGTTTTGATCCGTCCCAGTCAACACATAAATGGACTTATGTGAATGTTTATAAAAGGTTTTAATGAAAATGAAAAAAATAATATTGGCCAGTATTCTTACTTTGTCTTCACATTTAACCCTCGCAGAAGTAGCAACAAACTCGAATGAACCAAACGTTGCCCCTGAATTTGCAAAAATTGAAGCGCTGATCAAAGCCAAGAATATGCAAGGTGCTTATCAAGAATTAGAGAAACTGGCAAAAACAGGTAATCCACAAGCCATTTATAATTTGGGTTATTTGACACAAACGGGTCAAGGCACAGCCAAAGATGACAAAAAAGCGTTTAAGCTTTATGAAGAATCTGCGAAAAAAGGTTATCCAGTCGCCAACTATGTACTGGGTAAAAATTACATGGCAGGTAACTTAGGTTTAAAACAAGATACCAACAAAGCCAAACAATACTTAGAAAAAGCGTCAGATCAAGGCTTTGCAGATGCGACTATTGATTTGGCAGTTTTACTTTTTGCCGAAGGTAAACCCGCTTCAGACCAACTTGCCTTAAAAAAGCTAGATCCGCTCATTAAGAAAAACAACTATCAAGCAATCCATGCGAAAGCCTTATATGACATTAGTCTTGGTTTTAAAACGAAGAATGAGGCACCAATTAAACAAGGTTTGAAAAGTATTCAGGACTTGGCTCAAAAAGGCTATATTCCTGCACTGATGGCAGTAGGCAATATGTTTGCGAATGGCAATATTGTTCCGCAAAATCTTCCCGAAGCAAAAAAAATCTTTTCAGCGTTGGCCAAAGAAAATATTCCTCAAGCCAAAGAGTCTTTAACTTTAGTGGATAAATTAATTGCAGAGCAAAGCAAAAAATCAGTTAAAAAATAAGTAAATTAATCTTTATAAAAATACCCACGCATTGAAAAAAATGAGTGGGTATTTTTATAAAACAAATATTTAAATGTCTGTTTTGCTAAAAACTATATTTTATTGGCTGTTTGCTCCAACTTTAATCTCTATCACGGTACGCAAAATTTAAATCCATTTTTGCACTGGCTGTCATGCATATCATTTTTAGAGTTTTTTCGGTTTACCACCACAGTGTAATTAAACCACTAATCACGACAAAGCCCAAAATGGTACTTAACATTAACGCAGTCAAGGCTTTATCATTCAGGCCATAATTTTGCCCCAAAATACCAAATATAATCGGCATCGGTAAAGCCGCCAGTAAAGTTCCTGCATAGCGCATTTCTTGACTTACCTCTGGCAAGAAACCAAACAAGATAAAAATGGTCAGTGGCATTAGAACGATCTTAAATCCCACCAAAATGATACTTTGTACATTGAGTGCTTTTAAACTCATGCCGACCAAGCTGCCGCCAATAACAAATAATGCAATTGGAGATGCTGTTTTACCGAGCATTTCTAAAGCATGTGCAGCATAGGTCGGTATTTTGATATCCAAAAAGACACTTGTCATTCCGAATACGATCGATAAAATAACTGGGTTTTTAACTACATTGACTAAAGTCTGTTTCAGAAGTTGTGCTTTAACACGGCCCTGATGCAGCCCTGCCTCTGCGACCATGAGCGTTAAAGCCACGATCAGTAGGTTTTCAATAATCAACGTCAAAGATAAATAAATAGCGGCATGTTGCCCAATCAACATGGTCAATATCGCGGTTCCAATAAAACCTGTATTTGACATCGAGGCGCCCATTGAAAGTACGCCTGACTCGGTTAAGCGACAATTGAAATAGTAACGATACAAGCAAAAAGCCGCAGCAAAAATTAGCAGTGAACCGCCGCCATAAACGATGAAATAACTTGGATTCCAAATTTTATCCAAACGTTGACTGGCTAAAGCTTGGAGCAAAAATGCGGGTAATGAAATTTTAAAGACAAACTGACTTAAACCTTTAATTGTTTCAGGCAAAATAAATTCAGATTTTACACAAAAAAAACCCAGCAGAAGCAGCAAGCATATCGGTAAAATTACAGTTAAAACCACGGCTGCTCCTAAAATTTAACCGCCCCAAATACAATTCAATATTGGGTTGTGGTCTATTTATTTAAATTCTAAAATGGTTTAAATAACGATTTCAAACCATGCGGCTGACAACGTAAATATTGCGGTGCAATGTCTATATGCGCTCCTAATGTTGCAGCAGCATGCCAAGGCCAGCGTGGGTCGTAGAGCATTGCACGTGCCAAAGCAACTGCATCTGCTTCATCATTTTGCAAAATATCTTCAGCTTGTTGAGCTTCAGTAATTAATCCGACCGCAATCACTGGAATATCAACCTGCTGCTTAATCGCTTTTGAATACGGCACTTGATAATTAGCACCAATTCGAATGTCTTGCTTGCTATGTAAACCACCTGAAGATACATGAATATAAACCGTACCCAATTGTGCCAAAGCTTTGGACAAGCCAATACTCGACTCAATATTCCAAGCGTGCTGATCACCCATCCAATCTGTAGCAGAAATACGGACTCCAATTGGAAAACCTTCAGGGACGGCATTTTTCATCGCCTGAAAAACCTCTAGAGTCAGACGAATTCTATTTTCAAAACAGCCACCATATTCATCCGTACGCTGGTTAGATAACGGTGACATGAATTGATGCAACAAATAACCATGTGCAGCATGTAATTCAATCAAGTCGAAGCCTGCATCGACAGCGCGTATTGCTGCACTGGCAAAGTCTTCAATAATATTTTTAATTTCATCGAGTGTTAGCGCATGCGGTACAGCATCTGTCTCATTAAATGGGATTTGGCTCGCAGAGACCGTTTGCCAGCCATGTTGAGTTTCGGGCTTAAACTGTCCTTTTCCATCCCATGGTTTATCCGTAGATGCCTTACGTCCTGCATGTGCCAGTTGAATTCCCATCGGCATTGGAGAAAGGGTTTTTACTTTTGCGAGTAATGCTTTCATTTGTGCGCGTTGCATGTCGTTCCATAGTCCGACATCGGCATAACTAATTCGACCTTCAGCTTGTACCGCAGTGGCCTCTATAATGCACAATCCTGCGCCAGACAATGCATAATTGGCCCATTGCTGTTCATGCCAATAGCTGATTTCGCCCTGCTCATTGGCCGAATATTGACACATGGGTGCAATGATAATTTTATTCTTCAGCGTTAAACGACCAAATTGAATCTGTTCAAATAATAAAGACACGCCCTTCTCCTTGCTGATCTCATTTTTAGAATGCTTTACTAACACTTAAGCCCGCACTCCAGTTCATACCATCTGCTGGTTCAAAAAAACGACCATTGCCATCATTCACAATCACGGAACCAACATAGTTTTCATCAAATAAATTATCTGCACGAACATAAGTGCGTACTTTCCAATCTGCTTGTTTCCATACATAGCCTGCATTGGCCGAAGCTACGGTATAGCTGGGTGCCGCATCACTATTGCTATCATCTACATAGACTTTGTCCATAAAACGCACATCAACTCCTGCATTGAAGCCTGTTTCTGGCTGCCAAC
Source organism: Acinetobacter albensis (assembly GCF_900095025.1). Taxonomy (GTDB): domain Bacteria; phylum Pseudomonadota; class Gammaproteobacteria; order Pseudomonadales; family Moraxellaceae; genus Acinetobacter; species Acinetobacter albensis. The sequence goes on from NZ_FMBK01000018.1 coordinate 25,633, forward strand.
CGATTGCAGCAAAAGCTTGATTTTTTGCAATACCTGGAATTTTACTGCCTTTTTCGACCTTGCTATTTGGAATAGGTGCATCAAAAGTGGCATCAATATAGCTGTAGCTGGCTTGTGCTGTTAAGTCACGCCACAAAGCTTTGTTCCAAGACAGCTCCAGTCCTTCACGTAAAGTCTTATCGGCATTTTTAAAAGTGGCACGGCCATTTTCAGTACCCGCAGAGACAATATCGTTCTGTGTTTTACTTTGGAACACTGCTGCAGTGAAATTACCCCATGAATTCTGTGCTTTTAAGCCCAGCTCATAATTATCACTACTGGCTGGCTGTAAATTAAAATTCATACCATCATCAGCAGAATAGGCCATTTCAGTAAAGGTTGGGGTTTCAAAGCCTTTGGCATAACTGACATAGCTATTTAGAGTAGGTGTCATTGCCCAGCTTAAGGCAACGGATGGTAAGACTTTATCGTAATCCGTTTTGCCACTGTCATCGCCATTTCCAACGTCAATGTAATGATCTTTAGACTCATAATGCACATTGCTATAGCGTAAACCTGCATCTACAGTCCAAGCAGGCACAAAATTCCAAGAAGCTTGTAAATAAGGATCTAAATTCCACAGTGTATTATTTTCATCACGGCGTAAGTCACCTTTAACCCCATAATTTCCATTGGCATCAAAATTTTCAAATCCTGTGCGGTCTTCATCCATATAGTCAAACGCTAAACCCGCGGTAAAACGTGTATTGGGGAATAAATCTTTGCCTGTCCAGCGCACATCTGTTCCGTAATAATCACGATTAAAGTCAATCACACCACCTGCATGGCGTGCATTGGTCTGTGTTCCACTTGGAATGGACTGGTATTGAATAACCTCACGCTGTCCCGCATAAGCCATGGCATAGAGCTCATGCTGATCATTTAAAGGTTTTGACCATGTTAAACCTGTTTGGGTTTGATTAATTTCCTTACGCACATCAAATTGTTTTAAAAATGCAACTTGCTGTTTAGGGTTCGCTTTCCATTGTTCACGCGTTAAACCTTGCGGATCATCTGCATGAATATCAACATGATTCAAAATCCAGTTTACCTTAGAGCCATCATCTAAGTCCCATGTGAGTTTGGCATTACTCAGCACCTTCTTGGCAGCACTGTGTTCACGGTAGCCATCCGTATCAAAATATGATGAGCTCACCACATAGCTCGGTTCTCCAGCTTTGTCTGCACCCCCCTGCAAAATCACATCTGCACGGTTTTTATTGTGGCTCCCAGCAGAATAACCCAGTTCAATTGAGTCTTGACCAGAACCCTCTTTGGTCGAGGTTAAAATTGCTCCACCCGATGAGTTGCCATACAGAGAAGAAAATGGCCCGCCTAAAACTTCAATATGATCCAAGCTACTTAAATCAATATTAGAGGTTTGACCTTGACCATCTGGCATGGTTGCAGGAATCCCATCTACATATAAACGAATGCCGCGGACACCAAAAGTCGAGCGCGCGCCAAAACCACGCATCGAGAGTTGTAAATCTTGCGCATAATTTTCACGGTTATTGAGTTGTAAGCCTGGAACCCCTTTTAAAGTTTCTGTTAAATTCACACCTAAATTATTTTGATTTTTATCTTGCTCAATGCGGTATACCGAAGCGGGTGTATTTAACCATGCCGTATCTGTACGTGTTGCTTCAACCTTTAAGGTCGGTAAAACTATTGGTGTTATGGCCTTTGTTTCAGCATATAAACTTTGGCAAATGCATGACGTCAGACAAAGTAAAGTCATATTGATAGGAATCGTGTGAAATTTACTTTGCATGACAGGTTCTCTGTTGATATTTAAAAACTATTTTTAAGCTTAAACCAACTCATCCAAGAGTATCTACATTATTTGTAGTCTCTGGGTTAAAGCAGCAATTTTATGTTTAAACAATGACGATGATCTGATCACTTTCGTATTTCATATTTGCATAAAGATCCCTCTATTTACAGGAACATTCATATAAATATTGTTATGACTACTTATCTTTTAATTGACTAGTCATAAAATAAAAAATAAGAATTGATGCATCTTGAATGATCACATTTGAATGATGATTCAAACCTTAAGCTTTGAAAGGCTTATTCTTCCTGAACATGCCTTTCAAAGTTTAAGGCATTAGGTAAATAAACGACTTAGCTACACTCTGGTTTTCAAACATCGATGCTTCAGATTAACATTTACGCCCGATATCTTGTTGATCCCACTGCTGATTGAGCAGTAATTCAAGTGAATGCTTCTGAATCCCATACATATTTTTTAAAGCATGAATTTGTGCCAAAACAGCAGGATCAGGTTGAGTATAATCTTTGCGTTTGGTGGCCAAAATCATCTTATTTTTACTGGTATGCTCAAGTGCAACAAATTCGAAAACTTTGGTTTCATAGCCATATGCTTTAAGTAATAAAGCTCGAATCGTATCGGTCAGCATTTCGGCTTGCTGACCGGCATGAATCCCAAATTGCAACATGGGTTTTAATACTTCTGGACTATTTAATTGCGGACGTAGCTCTTTGTGGCAACACGGCGCGCACATGATAATTTGGGCATTTAAACGAATACCTGTATGAATTGCAAAATCCGTTGCTACATCACAAGCATGTAACGCAATCATGACATCCAAATGTTCAGGTTGATAGGTACGAACATCGCCCTGAAAAAAATCTAATTGCTTAAATTGAGAAACCTCAGCCACTTTCTGGCAAAAATCGACCATTTTTTCATTCAGTTCAACACCCGTCACAAAAGGCGTTTGTCCTTTATGATTCAAATAATCATATAAAGCAAACGTCAAATAGCCCTTTCCTGAACCAAAATCGACCACGCGTAAAGCATGCTCTTGTGTGCTCATCTGTCCGACAGCACCTGAGAATATTTCGATAAACTTATTAATTTGCTTCCATTTACGCGCCATGCTCGGAATAATTTCTGCTTTGGCATCCGTAATTCCAAGCGGTTGTAAAAAATAACGGTCCTGATCAACATAACGATGCTTAGCACGATCGTGTTCCTGCATAGCCCCCTGTGTCTGCTGCATATGTTCTGATTTTGATTCCACTTTCTTTTTAGTCACTGTTAGCATCACTTTTTTCTTATTTTTTTTGAGTTGTAGCTCTGCATCATTGGTAAAAAGATTGGCTTGTTTACATTGCATCAATAAAGACGTAGCAAGAGATAATGCTTCGTTTAAAGGATAGTTTTTGGTGACATCTTGAGTCTTATAACGATATAAAATATTCAGTACAGACTGGTTTTGTAGTGAAATGATACGCAATGTTATTTTTTCTAAATGTTCGATTTCACCTTGATATTGGCTCAAGATCATTCGATCAAAACCCTGCGTTTCAATCGCTTGCTGAAAAGCATCTAAAAATTGTTGTTCCTGATTTACAGTAGATGCCACTTGAGACATACAATTCACTCGAAGAAATTAAGTGCTCAGTTTAAAACTTCTTACTATAAAGGTAAAACTGCATTACGATACAACTGTATTTTTAATTATAGAAATCAGTCATGGTAACCTCACAGCTACAGGCTTATGATCCACGCGAAGAATATATTAATGCACTCAGTCATGCCCTTGGTGCAGTTTTAGCCCTCATTGCCAGTGGGTTTATGCTAATGAAAGGCAGCGCTTTACCGCTAGGCCAATTTTTAGGTTTATGTGTTTATGCATTTAGCATGATTCTGCTATTTTCAAGTTCAGCTCTTTATCACTTTTCGAGCGATGAAACCAAACGATATTGGTACAAAAAACTAGATCATACTGCGATTTATTATTTAATTGCTGGAACGTATACGCCTTTTTTGTCTATCGCAATTCCGACTGCAAAAGCGCATTATTTACTGATTGCCCTGTGGGTAATTGCTGCAATTGGCACCTTGTTTAAACTGGTATTCATTCACCGTTTTCAAAAAATATCATTAATTGCTTATCTTTTGATGGGTTGGCTTGCGGTATTGGTGATTGATGACATGCAGCGCTTTTTAAGCACACAAGCCTTAACCTATCTGATTGTAGGCGGTTTGTCTTATACCATCGGTGCATTGTTTTATGCGTTAAAACGCGTAAGATACACCCATGCAATCTGGCATATTTTTGTATTGATAGGCGCAGGATCACAATTCTTGGCGATTTATCTGTACGTGCTTTAACTCTCTCATTCTTCACTTCAGTACCCTGAACAAGTTGATTTGAGATAGTTTTTCGTTGTTTTTTTAAGAAATTACGCTTTTTTTTAAAAATTACCCTAAAAAACAAATTTTTTATTTTGAGTCAGCGTAAGGTCCTCCATGGCGTCATCAAATTCTACTGCTACCTCAGAAGTAGCCACCAATTCAAAATTCCGCGTACTTACAGCAAGTCTTGTCGGCACGACCATCGAATTCTTCGATTTTTATATTTATGCGACCGCTGCTGTCATTATTTTTCCGCATTTATTTTTTCCTGCCAGTACAGACCCCACCACGGCCACTATTCAGTCTTTAGCCACATTTGCTATTGCCTTTATTGCCCGTCCAATTGGTGCTGCCCTCTTTGGACATCTAGGGGACAGGATTGGTCGTAAAGCCACCTTAGTCGCCGCATTGCTCACCATGGGGATTTCTACCGTTTGTATCGGGTTACTGCCCACCTATGCACAAATTGGCATTGTTGCACCCTTGTTACTTGCACTCTGTCGTTTAGGACAAGGTCTCGGTTTAGGTGGTGAATGGAGTGGTGCAGTGTTGCTTGCCACCGAAAATGCACCTGAAGGTAAACGTGCATGGTATGGCATGTTTCCGCAACTTGGGGCACCCATTGGCTTTATTTTGGCCACTGGTTCATTTTTAATGCTAGGTGCATTGATGTCTGAAGCAGACTTTATGCAATGGGGCTGGCGTATTCCATTTATTGCAAGTTCAGTACTGGTGATTGTAGGTTTATGGATTCGTCTAAAACTGCATGAAACACCTGCATTTCAAAAAGTCCTCGATAAACAAAAAGAAGTTAATGTTCCTTTTAAAGAAGTTATGACGAAACATTGGCGCATGCTCATTCTCGGAACCATTGCTGCGATTTGTACCTTTGTGGTGTTTTATTTAACCACTGTATTTGCGCTCAATTGGGGAACAACTCGACTGGGTTATTCTCGTGCAGAATTTCTGAAGTTACAATTAATTGCCACCTTGTGTTTTGCAGCTTTCATTCCACTTTCGGCAATTTTTGCGGAAAAATTTGGTCGCAGGGCTACTTCGATAGGCGTGTGCATTCTATCGGCATTGTTCGGTTTAGTGTTTGCAAGCATGCTTGAATCTGGCAATACCTTTGTGGTGTTCTTATTTTTATGCTTAGGCTTAGGCATCATGGGTTTAACCTATGGTCCAATCGGAACAGTTTTGTCAGAAATTTTCCCGACCTCTGTACGTTATACTGGTTCTGCTTTAACCTTCAATCTTGCAGGCATTTTTGGTGCCTCTTTTGCACCGCTTATCGCAACTGAATTGGCAACCACCTATGGTTTACAAGCTGTGGGCTATTATTTGTCTGCAGCCTCAATTCTTTCACTATGTGCATTTTTAGCGATTCGTGAAACCAAGAATGATGATGTAAATAATCAGGTTTAATCCAATTGTAGTCATAAAAAAACCAGCAGAATCTGCTGGTTTTTTTATAGTTATTTTTTAATGGGTGATTATTCTAGAAAGTGCTGATCATTTTTTACATTTATTCAACCAGAGTCATCTACAATCTTAAACATGACATTTAAGCTTTAAACCAGCTCGATAATATCAATGGTCGGTGGCACACGAAAACGAAATGGCACTCCCACTAGACCCGTTCCCACCGTAACAAATACATCTGCATTTTCGTGTTTATACAACCCTTTTTTATGCCCTAAAATAGACACTTTCTTCATAATGTAATTGGTCAGCCACGGTAGTTCAACTTGTCCGCCATGGGTATGACCCGACAACATGAGAGGACGGGTGGATAGTTTTGGTACCATATCCACGGTGTCTGGATTATGCGATAAAAGTACCCAAGGCTTGTCTTGCGGTAAGTCAGGCATATAACGCATATCGGTTTTACCTGCCCATAAATCTCCAACCCCAAGCAAACGGAATTCATCAAATTCTACCATCTGACCTTCAATATCAATCACATCATTAATGATCAAAGCATGTCGAAGTAAATTTTGAATCGGTGGGCCAGGATATTGCTCATCATGATTTCCATTCACTGAGTACACAGGGGCCACAATCTGTTTTAAAATCGCCAACTCTTCAGCCAGCGTATTTTCTGGCTCATAGGTCCAGTCCCCTGCGACTACGACCAAATCAGGATTTTGCTGATTAATTTTCTCGACAATAATTTTAAGCTGGCGCTCATGTCCGGAAAATAGACCAATATGTAAATCGGCAATTAATACCAATTTGATGGGTTTTTGCATTTTTTGATCTGGATTTAACTGATATTCTAAGGTTTTAACCACCACATGATGCGGCTCTATAAAACGTGCATAAATTAACAAACTACTGAGAAGAAAAATAAAAATAGCTTCGTGAATCGAATAATAACCACTCCAACCAGCAAATAAACTAAAGAAAAATAAAGGGAACAACAGATAGGACAAATAAAAGGCCAACAAATGTACAAAGGCTTTAAAAGGATGAATGGTTTCTGTACGTGTCTGGCTCAACCATGCTTGTCCAACACCCCAAAGAGCAAGCACAACAAAACTGATATAAAAATATATTATGACCGAATCTGTTTCCCACATAGTTATTCTCTACACTCATTGCTCTCAGCAAAACGATGAACTGACATCATTCATCTATTCTATTATTTATCTTTTCACAGCTGGCAACTATACTCAAACCAAATTTTGCACTTGTTTATAAAATATGGCGCGCTCAACTCAGACAATATTCGAAATCAAAAACGCTCGGTTAGATGGTCTTCACGTCTACAAAACTGCGGTTTTGATGAGTTGCAGCCTTATTTTAGGTATTCCTGCCTGCTCGACCCTGCCCAAGCAATCTCCTCAGCCGATTGAATATGCCTTTGATACGCCAACAGAACAAAGCTCATTGGCAAAAATTGTTTTACCATTACGAGAACAAGACCCCAATCTGACGGGTTATCATGTTTTGTATGATCCGTTGGAAGCATTGGCTGCACGTATCCATCTGATTAATAAAGCAGAAAAAACACTAGATTTACAATATTATATTTGGGACAACGATAAAATTGGCTCACTTGCGCTCTACTCTATTATTCAAGCCGCAGATCGTGGAGTCAAAGTCCGTTTATTGATGGATGATAATAATGCCAAAAAAATGGAAGGAATTTATTTAGCGCTCGATCAACATCAGAATATTGATGTCAAATTGTATAATCCTTATCGTTTTAGACATTATCGTGCCATGGATATGGTGCTGGATTTAAAGCGTATTAACCGCCGTATGCACAATAAAAGTTTTATTGCAGACAACCAAATTGCTTTAATTGGCGGTCGCAATATGAGTAACCAATATTACAATGTCAGCGACAATTATCAGTTTTCTGATGTAGATGTGATGTTGGTTGGCTCTGCTTCCGATGAGATTATTCATTCTTTTGATGACTATTGGAACGATGATTATGCTTTTCCAGTCAAACAAATTGTCAATGCTCGACATTATTCATTGCGTTTTCCAAATTTAAAACAACAGCTCGAACAACATGCTCAAACCATCACCGTCCAAAACTATCTTGATTTAGCCACGCGTTCACATGCCTTTGAAAACTGGCTCAATAAAAGCATTCAGTTTGATTGGGTAAAAGCCGAGGTGGTCAGCGACTCACCCAGTAAAATTAGAGCCAAAGCAAAAAAAGAGCAGCATTTGAATTTCCAGTTAATTCACCAATTACAAAAACCTGAACAGAGTGTCGATATTATTTCAGCTTATTTTGTGCCTGAGAAAAAAGGTGAAAAAATGCTCAGTGATTTGGCTCAAACCAATGTACATGTTCGAGTATTAACCAATTCTTTTAAAGCCAATGATGTGTTTTTAGTCCATGCTTTTTATGGAAAATATCGAAAAGATTTGTTAAAAAATCAGGTTGAACTTTATGAGTTTTTGGCTGCACCTGAAACTGAAAATCTCAATATTAATACCGATGAAATTGCAGAAAAAGCCAAAGTCAGCTTAAAAGGATTAAGTCGCTCTAGCCTGCATGCCAAAATGATGGCGATTGATCAGAAACAGGTTTTTATTGGCTCTTTTAATTTTGATCCACGTTCTGCTTATTTGAACACTGAAATTGGTGTTCTATTGAATAGCCCCAGCTTAGCTCAATCTATCCATACCACCATGGATGAAAATTTATCTAAATATGCTTATAAACTGGTTCTAAACGCCAACCATAAAATTAATTGGAAAATTAAACAGCATGATGGCAACATCAAGACTTATTCCACAGAACCTAAAATGAAGTGGTGGCAGAAAGCAGGTATAAAAGTCATTTCATGGCTGCCTATCGAAGGCTTTATGTGAAGCCTTAAGAGCCAACATAACGATTTTCATTGGCTATTTTTTCAGGATGAGGCATCAGAACTTTTTGCTGTAAACGTGCTAGCCCTTCTATCATCTGGGCTTGAACTTCTTGTGTTAAGGTCTCGACGGTATGTCCCTGTACAGCAATCGGTTGCAATGCGATTAAATGGGCTGTCACTTTTGGCATTTCGAGTACATTTTTGACATGATCAATAAAACGAATATCATCGATAAATGGTGCGATGTTATCCAACTCACCCGCTTGATTCACATAACAAATAAGACAAATTTGAACGGGACGATTGGCTTCAATGGCTGCACCTAAAATGCGGCCATAAATCTTCTTGATTTTAGAACCATCCGATGTCGTCGCTTCTGGAAAAAATAAAACTGGAATATCGTGTTTTAAAAATGAGGTGATTTGTTCACGAATTCTGACTGAATCTCCAGAACCCCGTTTAATAAAGAGTGTTCCACCACCTTTTGCAAGCTTGCCCAATAACGGCCATTTTTCAATTTCTGCTTTGGCCAAAAAAAATACTCGTGCACCTGAACCTAAAACGGCGATATCCAACCAAGAAACATGATTACTGACCCAAAGTGCAGGTTCTTGTGGAATTTCTCCATGAATTTCAACTTCAATATTAAAGACCTTACTTAACTGTCGGCAGAAATATTGTACATAACGCGTATTATTAGGATGATTCGGTTCTTTATATAATCCGTGACGATAGACCAGATAAAATCCCTGTGAAATCACCCCCATGGTTGCCAATACTTTTTTGCTGTAGAGAAAAAATTTAGACACACTATTTAACGAGATATGTTCAGTTATAGAAGATTGAGTCATAAATTGATCACTAAGTCGAGATGTAGCATTACACGGTTATTTTCTGTCATTCTATACTGTCTCACTTGATCTTGCATTGATCTTAAAAATCGAAATTAATTTTTTATTTAATACCTTTATCTTTAAAGTTTTGCAATCTTGAAGGTTAATTTTAAAATACACAGGGTTTAAAAAGCAGATTCAAACGGCAAACGATAAAAACAAGGAATTTTCTTATAAAACGGAATTATATAATCTTATTCTAAAATCAATACATTGATAGCAATCATACTTAAGTTATTGCTATTTTTTACTTTCACCACTTCTTTTCTACTAGAATAAAGTTTTAATCGTCGAGATGGTCATTAGTGGAATATTCTGAGCAACGTCAAGGTAAAGAACGGGCAATATTGGTCAGTGTATCTGTACAGCTTTTAGATGACCTTGATGCTGAGGAATTTCGTTTATTGGCTCAATCTGCTGGCGCTGAAATTTTGGAACATATTACCGCTCAACGCATTAAACCAGACCCTAAATTGTTTATCGGTTCGGGCAAAGCAGAAGAAATTGCTGAATTAGCCAAAATGATTGAAGCCGATTTGGTCATTTTTGATCATGCCTTAAGCCCATCTCAAGAACGTAATTTAGAACGAGTCATGCAATGTCGAGTAATTGATCGTACTCGTCTCATTTTAGATATTTTTGCACAACGTGCGCGTACACATGAAGGTAAACTTCAAGTCGAATTGGCACAATTAGATTATTTATCTTCACGATTGGTCGGTGGTGGCATTCACTTAGACAGCCAAAAAGGCGGCATTGGATTACGCGGACCAGGTGAAACACAATTAGAAACAGATCGTCGCCTACTTCGTTTACGTATTGGACAGCTAAAAGACAAACTAGAAAAAGTACGTCAAACGCGGATTCAAGGACGTGCAGCGCGTCAAAAAGCCGCTATTCCGACGGTCTCTTTAGTTGGTTATACCAATGCGGGTAAATCTACTTTATTTAACATTTTGGCTCATTCTGAGGTATACGCCGCTGATCAACTCTTTGCCACACTCGATCCAACGCTACGTCGTTTAAATTGGGATGGAATTGGGGCTTTAGTGCTTGCCGATACGGTGGGTTTTGTCCGTAATCTTGCGCATGCCTTGATTGAATCTTTTAAAGCAACTCTAGAAGAAACATTAGAAGCCACTTTATTGCTCCATGTTATTGATTCAAGCAGTCCAGATATGTTGGAACAGATTGAAGCGGTGGAAAAGGTTTTAAAAGAAATTGGCGTCAATGTGCCCGTCTTACGTGTCTATAACAAAATCGATTTGAGCAATGAAGATGCTAAAATTGTTTATGCCAAACCACATTTACCTGATCGTGTCTATGTGTCAGCACATTCCCAACAAGGTTTAGGACTATTACGTCAAGCGGTACAAGAATGCTTGATGGGACAGTTACAAAGTTTTGAATTGGTACTAAAACCAGAATATGGAAAATTACGCACTCAATTGTATGCACTCAATGTCATTCAAACTGAAAATCATGATGAAGCGGGTAATTTGCATTTACACATTATTATTGCTCCGCAAAAGCTTGAGCAGTTGATCAAACAGTCACATTTACCGATTGATGAAATTTTAGGTTCCAAAGCGCTTCAATTTAAAAGACCTCTTGAAGAATTTGAAATCAAAAAGTAAATCAGTTAAAACATGATAAGTATCATTTAAAATTTGAAGCACATGAACTGGATAAAAAGAATCGACTGGACTGCATGGATTGGCACTCTTGCTTTGATCATCTGTTTTCGCGAGGGAGCAGTTTGGTTAATGACACAATTAAAGCATCCTGAATTGGGTAATTTAGTCGGTTTAATTGCGCTATTAATCACCTTATTTATCTGGCGGAACGTACATAAATTACCCGCACGTTTAATTGATACCAACAATAAAATCATGAAAGAAAGTGCATTTGCTTTTTTACCAGTGAGTGCAGGTTCACTGATTATGTTGGTTCACATGGGCAAAGAAATTCCAGCTTTTCTTGCAGTAATGTGTATTAGCACACTTATTCCATTATGGATTTACGCAAAAATGGCCAAGCGTTGGTTATAGGAGAAAGTTAATGTTAGCAGTGCTTTACGCTTTTATATTGACTCTTGCAGCCTATCTAATGGCCAAACCCATGAATAAAAAACTGCCACAAATTCCAGTAATTGTATTTGGGATGTTTTTTATTATTGGCTTACTTTTTATATTTGGTTTGCCTTATGAATCCTATCTCATTCAAATCAATCCTTTATTTAACCATTTATTAGGCTATGTCACTGTTGCCTTGGCAATTCCACTTGCAGCCATGCGTTATGACGATCTACCACTCAAAGCGATCGTTGGAATTTTAGTTTTTGCCAGTATCAGCGCTGTCGCTTTACCGATGGGATTGGCTTATTTACTCCATCTATCCGATGCCAGTATTATGGCTTTTGCTACACGTGCAGTAACTACACCGATTGCGATTAATATCGCAACTTTATTACATGCACCTTTAACCCTCGTTATTTTGATTGTCATTTTATCGGGCGTGATTGGTGCAGCATTTTCTCCATTTATTCTACGTCACATTCATGATGAACGCGCCTCTGGACTTGCACTGGGTCTAGCTGCACATGCCATTGGTACAGCTCAAGCATGGCAACGTGGCAGTGTAGCAGGACGTTATGCAGCATTTGGGATGGCAGTAAATGCAGTATTTACGGCAATATGGCTGCCAACCTTCATACTTTATTTGCAAAAAATGTGACTGAAAAAACATAAATAAAGGATTGTCTCGTATAAATAATAGCCTTAAGATACAAGATGCTTCATAAAGTTATTCGAAAAGGAATCGATTAATGGGAAAAGTTAAATTTTTAACAGTATTGCTTTTTTCTACGTTAAGTAGCATTGCTTTTGCTGAAGATATTACAGGGACTTGGAAAAATATTGATGACAAGACGGGTTCGTCTAAAGCTATCCTTGAAATTCGCCAAGAAGCGGATCAATCTTACACAGCAAAGATCATTAAAGTAACGCCTCGCCCAGGATACATCCCTAAAGAAACTTGTGTTAAATGTCCCGCTCCATATACCAATAAACCTATTTTAGGCATGGATATACTAAAGGGTTTAAAGCATGCTGAAGGACCTAACTATAATAAAGGTAAAATTATTGATCCTCTCACAGGTAATATTTACAGTATGAAAGCTAAATTGAGTAACAACGGAAAGCGTCTTACGCTCCGAGGTTACGTCGGTGTTTCTGCACTTGGACGCAGTCAAACATGGATTCGAAACGACTAATTCTTTTCTGATTCTCTAATCATCTGATGGATTTGATAGCAACGTCTGATATGGCAAAGTATCAGACGTTTTTATTTCGTTCAATTTTACTTTATTAAATGTTTTAAGTTTTTCACAGTAGAAGAGCCCTATTATTCTTGCCAGAATTGATAAAAACAAATCATTAAAACAGGCTGATTTTTAATTATTTTAATTGACTATTTCACATAGAATAATACTATCGTAACAGCAATAACCAAATGGCTGTTTACACATCAAAGGAATTGATATGAAAAAGAATAAAGGGCTTGTGTTCTTCGCGAGTATTTTTTTTAGCGTAAATCTATGGGCACAAGATATATCTGGAACTTGGCAACAAATTGATGATAAAACAGGCTCACCTAAATCAATTATTGAAATTCGCAAAGAAGCCAATAATACCTTTACAGGAAAAATTACTAAAGTTACACCTCGTGTAGGCTATACCCCACGTGAAATATGTAATAAATGTCCAGCGCCTTACACCAATCAACCCATTTTAGGGATGGAAATATTGAAAGGTTTGAAACATGTAGAAGGCACCAAAAACTATGAAAAAGGGCGTATTATTGATCCATTATCGGGTAAAATTTATGATGCAAAAATGAAACTTAATGCATCAGACAAACGTTTAACCATGAGAGCTTATGTAGGTGTTTCAGCCTTAGGTCGTAGCCAAACTTGGATTCGTTTGGATTAAAACCGAGTCAAACCCATATACAAAATCACACTGCATTTTTTATATGGGTTTTATAGATATTTTAAAGTGGTTGAGGATTTTCTACTCTAAAAATCTCTTGATCTTCTAAACGATAAGCCACCAAATGATTACCCCAAACACAACCCCCATCAACATTCTGAATCTGCGAATTAATGGTTTCAGCCTGCAATGCAGCCCAGTGTCCAAAAAATAATCGATGCGTTTTCGTAGCCTTTGACTCAAAATCAAACCAGGGTTTGAAACCTTTTGGCATAGGGTCATCCAGTGCATCTTTAAAACTAAATTCGAGTCGCCCTGTCATGTCAGTTAAACGCATACGGGTCAAATAGTTGGTAATACAACGTAATCGAGCATTACCTTCTAAATCATCTAACCACAAGGTTGGCTCTTTACCATACATATCGGCCAAGAAAGCATCCACTACAGCAAAGTCATCGTGTCCGATAACCGCTTCAATCTCTTTTGCCAAAGCAGCTGTTTGCTCTGCAGACCAAATACAAGGAATACCTGCATGCGTCAGAATGGTCTGTTGATTGGGAAAAAGACACAAGGGCTGTTTACGTAACCAATCAATTAATTCATCACTATCAATCGCATCAATGACATCACGAGTATTGTCTTTTTCCTTCAGCTCTTTTAAACCTCGGGCACAGGCTAAAAGTGTCAGATCATGATTCCCCAATACAGTTGCAGCAGCATTCCTTTCAACCAGTTTTTTAATAAAACGTAGCGCACCAACAGAATTCTCACCACGTGCAACTAAATCACCTGCAAACCAAATAAAATCTTGTTCAGGATCAAATTGAATGCGTTTCAACAGTGCTTTCAAAGCTTCAAAACAGCCTTGTACATCACCAATCACGTAGTTATAGCGAATATTAGAACGCGTCACTTTAAGGCACCATTTGATCAGACAATGCCACAAATTGAGCCATAGTTAACGTTTCAGGACGTGCCATTGGATCAATACCCGTCTTTTCGAATCCATCCTCTGCTAACATTCCTTTCAAACTATTACGTAAGGTTTTACGACGCTGAGTAAAAACATGTGAAACCAAACGCGCCAAAGCTTTTTCATTTTTGGCCACAATCGGTTTGATCGCATAAGGCTCTAATCGAAATACAGCTGAAGTTACTTTAGGTGGCGGATTAAAAGAACCTGGTGGAACTTCAAATAAAAATGTCGGTTTGCAGTAATATTGAATCATGACTGACAAACGCCCATATTCTTTGGTGTTTGGGGAAGCTGTAATACGATCAACCACTTCTTTTTGCAACATAAAGTGCATATCTTTAACTTTGTCGCCAAATTCCAAAAGATGAAAAAGTAATGGTGTTGAAATGTTATAAGGCAGATTACCGACTACACGTAATGGTCGATCTTCTTTAAATAATTCAGAATAATCATACTTCAAAGCATCTGCTTCAATAATCGTCAGTCGTTCAGGATGAGGAACACGACCGGGTAACCCAGCTGCCAAATCTCGATCTAGCTCAATCACAGTTAAAGCATCACACTCCCCAATAAGTGGTGAGGTTAAGGCTGCTAAACCGGGTCCAATTTCGAGAATATTTTCCCCAGGACGTGGATTGACCGAACGTACAATTTTAGCAATCACACGTTGGTCATGTAAAAAGTTTTGACCAAATCGTTTACGAGCCTGATGCCCTTCTTGTTTTGGGTTTAAGGCATTAATTTGATACATAAAAACATTTCCAACGTGACGTAATCATTTAAAACCTTCACTAAAAATTAGTGACTGGCTAAATCTAGGGCTAAATCGACAGCAACATGTAAGCTTGAACTTTTTGCCAGTCCAGTACCTGCTAGTGAAAGCGCTGTACCATGATCAACTGAAGTTCGAATAAAAGGTAAGCCTAAAGTAATATTAATGGCTTCACCAAAGCCTTGTGATTTTAACACAGGTAAGCCTTGATCGTGATACATTGCCAAAACAGCATCGGCATCTTTTAAATTTTCTGGGGTAAATAAAGTATCGGCAGGCAGACTCAGACTCAGACTCACACCTTGAGCACGATAACTTTCCAGCACAGGATTAATTATCTCAATTTCTTCCATACCTAAATACCCTCCCTCACCTGCGTGTGGATTTAAACCACAAACAAGAATATGTGGATGCTCTATCTTAAATTTGGTTTTTAAATCATGGATTAGAATATCGATCACTTGATGTAGACGTTGTTTGGTAATTGCCTGAGGAACATCTCTTAAGGCCAAATGTGTCGTTGCCAAAGCCACACGTAAGTTTTTGGTGGCCAGCATCATAACGACCCGTTTAACATCTGCAAACTCTTGGTAATACTCAGTATGTCCACTAAAGTGAATACCCGCATCATTAATCACTGATTTTTGTACAGGGGCAGTCGCCACACCCACACTTTTACCTAACATGGCATATTCGGCAGAACGACGCAGTTGTTCCAATACATAAGCTGAATTCTGCGTATCCAATTCACCCAGTACAACTGCTGCTTTTAAAGGAACATGTTCTACATAAAGTTGACCAGATGCAGCAGCGTCACACTGTCCTTGATATTCAATTAATTTTACTTTTTGATTTAAAATATCAGCACGTTGCTTTAATAAGTTGATATCAGCCAATACCACAATTGGACGCTCATCATGACGTTCTGCCAAAGTTAGACAAATATCCGGACCTATACCCGCAGGTTCGCCGCTGGTGACATATAAAGGAAGCATGCTTTATCCAAGTGAACTCAGTGTAGGTTGATTATACTCTGATTCATAAATATAAGGATTCAAGGTCGGATCAAACAAAACAATGAGCATAATCTGATATGAAAGCTCACACTGAAATATTTAAAATAAAATCAATTTATGCTTCGCTAAACATTCGATATTTAAAATATTCTTCAGACTCTACATTAATTTTTTTATTTAAAAATATCCTTATATCGAGTAGCTAAAATACTTCGTAAAAAAAAGGCCTACAACAGTTTTGATCTTATTTTGAATTCACCTCACCGACTGTCGCTTTTATTTATCAGAATCCTTTCATTTTGCATCTTGTTCTTTTAAAATACAGCGCTTGAAATTCTATATTTTCATTGTGGTTCTACTGACTTTCAGGTAGAATTCCGTCTCCTTTTGTTTGGACAGATTCCATAGTCCAAACCAACTATAATAGGTAGTGGTTTAATGAAAACTCTCAGCGCTAAGCCAGCTGAAGTTCAACATGACTGGTATGTTGTTGATGCTTCTGGCAAAACTTTAGGTCGCCTTGCGACTGAAATCGCTCGTCGTTTACGCGGTAAGCATAAAACTTCTTATACTCCGCACGTTGATACTGGTGATTACATCGTTGTTATCAATGCTGAAGAAATTACTGTAACAGGTAAAAAAGCTCAGGATAAGAAATACTATCGCCATACTGGTTTCCCTGGTGGTATCCGTGAGACTAACTTTGAAAAGTTAATCGCTCACAAACCTGAATCAGTTTTAGAAAAAGCTGTAAAAGGTATGTTACCAAAAGGTCCTCTTGGTTATGCAATGATCAAAAAAATGAAAGTGTACGCTGGTTCTGAGCATCCTCATACTGCTCAACAGCCACAAGTTTTGGACATCTAAGGGATAACAGCACATGGCTACTAATTATGGTACAGGTCGCCGTAAGACCGCAACTGCACGTGTTTTCTTGTCAGCTGGTACAGGCAAACTCGTAATCAACAACCGTACTCTTGAACAATATTTTGGTCGTGAAACTGCTCGTATGGTAGTTCGTCAACCTTTAGAGCTTCTTGAAGTTACTGAAAAGTTTGACCTTTACATCACTGTTGCTGGTGGTGGTATTGGTGGTCAAGCTGGCGCTATCCGTCACGGTATTACTCGTGCTTTGATCGCTTCTGACGAAACTTTAAAACCTGCTCTTCGTCAAGCTGGTTTCGTTACTCGTGATGCTCGTGAAGTTGAACGTAAGAAACTTGGTTTACGTAAAGCGCGTAAACGTCCTCAGTTCTCTAAACGTTAATTCGTTTACCGAATCGGACAAAAAGCCTTGGTATATCCAAGGCTTTTTTATGTTTTGAATATTGATCTGAAATACAACCAAAATTTAGACAATACTCAGACAAAACCTAATTCTCATACAGCAAAATTCCACCATCTTATTCGACTATATTCTAAAAATATTGATGGACTTAACTGAATCAATACCAATCCATGCCGAAGAAGCCTATTTCTCTTGTCAGTTATCGTGATTTTCAGAGTGAATTTTAGTATCCTAGTCTATTGATTTTAATTTGCTTGGGATTATGTCCATCGAAACCGCTCCGCTTCAAGGAATTACACTTTATAGCCATGCTGATGACTTTCGCTCACACTGGATTCGTTATGTTCTTGCGGAAAAGCAAATTAAATATCACCTTATTATTGTGGATGAAGATGATGAAGATCTCGCCAGTTTAAATCCCTATAATCATGTTCCGATGCTCATAGAAAACGAACTTAAATTATTCAATAGTAGTATTATTTCTGAATATTTAGATGATCGTTATCGACAAAATAAACTATATGCTGATGCACCCATGTCGCGCTCGGAACAACGTCAATATATTTGGCGATTTGAACAAGATTGGCTCAAATTAGCAGATATCATGCTGCGCCATCCTGATAGCTTGACTCAAAAAGAAAAATTAGATGCGCAAAAGCAATTACGAGATATTTTGATTTCACTTACCCCTTTGTTTCAACATTTTCCATATTTTATGTCGGAAAATTTTACAATTTTAGATTGTATGTTAGCGCCTATTTTCTTACGCTTAAATGCAATGGGCGTTGAACTTCCTAAACAGCATTGCCGTCCTATTTTATTATATTGCCAACGCATATTTGCTCGTCCTGCTTTTATAAAATCGATGACCATGCAGGAAAAAAATAAATATCGCGAAATTTTAGTTAATCAATAGAGTATATTTCAATGTCTGAACAGGAATTAAATCTCACTCCGACCCGTCCGTATTTAGCGCGTGCAATCTATGAATGGATTTGTGACAACAACCTAACCCCTCATTTGCTTGTAGATGCGACTCAACCGAATAGCCTGCTTCCTGAACAATATATTCAAGATGGTCAGATTGTTTTAAATATAGCACCACATGCAGTACACCAATTTAATATGAGCAATGAAACAATCACTTTCTCAGCACGATTTGGTGGTGTTTCACGCGACATCTATGTTCCTTTTAATGCAGTTATTGGGATTTATGCACGTGAAAATGGCCAAGGCTTATTTTTTGATCCAAATGAGTATACTGATATTCAAACATCAGAAAATCCATTAGAACCGTCAGTGACTTCTAAAGACACCAAACAAGCGAAGAAAAAACCGAGCTTACGATTATTAGATTAAAATAAAAAAAGGAGTAAATGATTCATGGCTTTTGACTTAGTACAATATTTCGCCGAGCAAATTAACAATCAAAAACCACAGCTTTTAACGCAATATGCCAAACAAGAAAAGAAAGAATATTTATCAGAAATTAATGCTTTAGTGTTAGGTAAATTAATTACACTTTGGCGCTCTGATGAAAAAAAAATGTATCAAGAAATTTGCTCACCTGATGATCTTTTTTCTCAAGAAGTGGCGCGCCACCTTATTACTTTTGAAAAGAATCAATCTGGTTTAGCCAAACAAGATTTAGAAGATACTGTCGCAGAAGTGCTAAAATTACAATTAGTGGAACTTAAACAGTTGAACGATATTGGAAACTTGCAAATTTCAGGGCTGCGAGAATTACTTCTTGGGCAAATCGAGCACCTTTCAGGTCAAGCATCTGATTGGGTTTGGTCAACAAATGACTTAGTAGAATTAAAAGGTTCTAAACCTATTGTTCAAGAAGAAATATCATTAGATACAACCATGAAGGAATTTAATCAAATGGTCAGTCAGCAACATGCTCCGACAAATGAAGATATACTTAGCTATTCAGAATCAACAATTAACGCAGTTCCAACTTGGTCAAAAATTTTAGAACCTTTGGTTGCTGTAGTTGTACTCTGCATTTTATATTCGGCAGTAAATCAAATCTTTGTTTAATCCTTAAAATACAACTTAAGCACTGACTATTTAATGCTCTCTCTTAATACTGTTACATACCATTAACTTATGTAACAGTATTTTAAATTATGTAGCTTTATGATTTTTTTTGCAATATTTACATTTACTTACATTTAATTAGATTACCCAATAAATATCTTATTGTGACTAAAAATAGAATAGAAACTCAATATAAGCACATAAAAGTGTAAACTCCATCACAACCTTAATGACCAAAAATATCATTATTCATAATTTCAATCTGGGCAAGATTTGACCAAAAAATAAATTCCGTTGATAAAATTATTTACACTTCTATAATCAAATTAGCTTGTTAACCAATCATTTAAGCAGGCAAAAAACGTATAACAATCATAGAGAGAAAATAATTATGGCTAAAGTATCACTTGATTCATTAACAAGTATCGACGGTTTCCACGCAGCTGCATTAGTTGATGGCGAAAGTGGATTAGCACTTGCAACACAAGGGGGCGGTGATATTGACTTAGAATTAGCTGCTGCAGGTAATACAGAAGTTGTACGTTCAAAACGACGTGTGGCAAAAGCTTTAAACCTAAATGATAGCATCGAAGATATTTTAATTACACTAGGTAAGCAATATCACTTGATTCGCCCACTTGAGAAAAATGAAAATGTTTTTCTTTATTTAGTGCTTGATCGTAATAAAGCCAATTTAGCGATGGCACGCCATGAATTAAAAGGCTACGAGAAAGGTCTAGACTTTTCTTAAGCCCTATTAAAGCCCTTTATATTTGAATATAAAGGGCTTTAATTTATTAAATGCCCTTATAAACCCAATAATCAACTAGGGATGATATGAATAAAAAAAGCTTCAATATTGCAATCGTCGGATTAAGTATCCATCATTCTGAAGAATTAAAACTCCAGTTACGACACCTAATTTCACACGATTATATGATCAAATGGATGACCGCTTCAGATCAAAATATTGACTGTCTTTTTATTCATGAGCATTTTTATGAAACTGAAGGTATCCAATGCCTAATTAGAAAAAATCACTTTCCATGGCTAAAAGTCTCTAAATCCTTAAAAAGCCAATTTCAAATTGAAAATGACACATTATTTTTACCCATAACTGAACAATCCGTATTATATGATTGGATTAAGCATCATTTAATGAATCGTACTGAAAAAAATAATCGATTAGCAGAACCATCAAGTACACCTCTAGCATTATTAAATAAGAAGTTTTTCCTGAATTTGAATGACATAGAAAATCACTCAAAATTGCATTTACAAGATGAAATGGGAACCTTAGCTGTTATACAGCCCATTCAAAATATTGCTTGGATCAATCCAGAAAGAGCAACGAATAGCACAAACCAAAGTTTTCAATATGATCTAGCCAATATATCTGATCTTACAAAAGTCTCTCGTAAATCTCATTTTATACTTCAAGATTGGCTCTGGAATTTATTCTGGAATTCACCGGAAGTACTTTACAATTTAACTCCTGATGATGGTCATTACAAAATTTATTCATGGCCTAAACCGACAGATCAATTTAATAGAAAAGTTATTTTTCAGTTATCCGCTTGCTTTATACAAGGTGGTAAAATTTCTAAAATAGCAGAGCAATTACAACTTCCTCAAAATACAGTACGCCACTTTGTCGCAACCAATATCGCAACCAATAATATTGAAAAAATAAATGTTTGGGACAAACATTACAGCCCACCCTCACAAGAAATTCGATCAGAAGAAAAAAATGCGATCAAAAGTTTTTTGGGTAAATTACGTCAAAAATTTGGATTTTAAGGGGATATTTGATGATTCTACAACAACATAAAATCGTTTTTGCAGGCTCTATGGGAGCTGGTAAAACAGAAGCTATTCGTTCACTCTCAGATATACCTGTATTACTTACTGAAGCCTTTAATACCGACCAACAAAGCCACAATAAAATGGAAACCACAGTCGGTATAGATTATGGCGAAGTCATGCTTGAAGATGGGATTAAAATTGGCTTATATGGCACTCCAGGACAAAGTCGTTTTGACTTTATTTGGTCGGTTATCTGCAAAGGTGCTATTGGCGCAATTATTTTAATTGATCATACCGTTGCCAATCCACTCGCCGAACTTGAAACTTATATTGAAACCTTTCAGAACTATACAGATAATATTGCAATTGGTATTACGCATACTGATGTAGAAAATACAAATTCAACTTTAATTTATAAGGATTGGCTGATTAGCCAAGATTTATATTCCCCACTTTTTTTTATTGATGCACGAAAAAAAGAAGACGCTCTCCTTTTGCTTGAAGCCTTAATCACATCTATAGAAGTTAATCATCAAATAACCACTTAAAGGAGCCAACATGTTTGCACTTCAAAATAATAGAGCGGCATCAGCAGAATTAATAGAATTTTCAAAATCAAAAATTCAAGAAGTTATAAATAATGTCACAGGGATAAATTTTATTATGCTCTGCTCAACTGATGGCTTTGAACTTGCGACGATTCATAAAAAAGATCATTATAACAATGGAAAATTAGCGGCTGTAAGCAGTTCAATCCTCGCTATGGTCTCTGCTTTTATGCAAGAAATTCACTTGACTGGATGCCAGTCCATTACTTTAGATGCAGAAAATGGTAAAGCAATATTAACGTCTATCCCGTCTAAAAGTCACCCTATGATTATTATTGCTTTAGCTGAGAAAAATGTACTTTTAGGACAATTACTTTACATGTTAAAACATGCAAGTAACTCAATACAAAAAGAATCGATGTAACACTCACTATCTTTCTTACAAAGTATTTGAGAGTATTTTGATTCAAATCTTAGGCTACAGTGAGAATTTTAATTTCTGAAATCATTAAGAGTTTACTTTCTACTTTTTAAATTATGTATAGAAAAACCCCCCTCAGTCTTTTGACTGAGGGGGGTTTAGAATAATGAGCTGGCGATGACTTACTCTCACATGGGTAA
>NZ_FMBK01000021.1 GCF_900095025.1 Acinetobacter albensis
GCGACAGCGGAAAACGCTGTTTCCCCTGTCTTATCTTTCGAATGAGGAATATATTCCGCAAGTTCTCATATCCGAAGATGTAATTAGCCATAAAATCCCCTTAAGAGGGGGTTTTTTATGGGTATCTATAAATATCTTTTTTCACAACCTATTTTTATCAAACTAGATGGAAAATAGAAATTTTCAATTTTTTCAAATCTATCGACTTAAAAATATTTAAATTTTATGCTTCAGACACGAGCTTTCTTAACGTCAGAATTTGCTCACTACGACCAAACGGACCATGAATATCATGTAAGGTCGAGCTTGTAATTCCAATCCCATCTGAACCAAATTGCTGTGTCGCTTCTATCCCTAACCATTTTCCTTCAGGCAAGCGATGAAGATGAATCTGTAAATCAAGATTTGGAAATGCCCAACCTTGGGTCGGTTGCTGTCTTGGCACAATGCCATTGGCTGTATCTATTAAGCCCATCAAATGTACGAAATCAGTGGTCGGCTGAGATTCAACCATATCTAAGTCAGTATTAATCCAAACCAAACCTTTGCCCGCACGGCGCTGATTATCATCAGAGCGAGTTACCGTACTTTGGATAAAACCTCCGGGCCAATGTTTCATCCCTTCCCAAATTGGCAACTTCTCTGGATGTTCGACACCTTGATCCTCTAAACCTGAAATTGCAGAGGTATCTTGCGTCATCATTTTCCATGCACGTGCCACAATACAAATTTTGCCGTTCGCCTGCATTTCAGCTTCGATCAGCTCAATTGTTTTGCCTGCTCGAATCATACGCGTCGTAATACTAAACTCACCAAATGCGATTAAGCCAAAGATGTCTAAACTTATTCGACCAATACGCATATTTTCACGTGCTTGAAACTGTTCTAATTCTGCGCATAAAAGACCTGTTGCAGGTGCCATATGCTGCTCATGCGGATTCCATGCGCCCTGTGCATGAATATTAGAACGATAATAAGCAGTGACACGACCATCGGCATGCTGTTCACGATTTAATAATGAATAATAAGCTGACATAGATTTTCCTATTTAAAGATTCGCTTTTACTCTCTGAGTTAACTAACGCGTTTATATCCCCTGGTGATCAAAAAATTTATCCATGGGGATATTCATTAAAAATAGATGCTGTGTTTATTGCAAATTAAATAAAAACAGCACCTTTGAAATAAAATTCAAATTAAACTGGATCTGGTGCTAAGTTCAATTCTTCACACATAAATTCCTGTAATTTGAATTTTTGCGCTTTACCCGAAGCTGTCATTGGAAATTCATTAAAAAAGCGGACATAACGAGGAACTTTATTATGTGAAATATGTTCTGCACAATATTCACGAATTGCTTGTTCACTGGTTTGATGATGCTCATGCAAAATAATGCAGGCACACAGTTCTTCTCCATAACGTGGATCTGGCAGACCAATCACTTGTACATCCGAAATATCAGGATGGGTATATAAAAAGTCTTCTATTTCTTTCGGAAACAAATTTTCGCCCCCACGGATGACCACATCTTTAATCCGACCTTTAATTTTGACAAAACCCGCATCATCCATTTCGGCAATATCACCCGTATGCATCCATTTGGCAACATCAATCACTTCATGCGTTTTGTCGTGATCTTCCCAATACCCCAACATGACCGAATATCCACGAACACAGAGTTCACCCAATTTTCCTCGCGGAACCACTTTGCCATTTTCATCGACAATTTTGATTTCCAAATGTGGATGCACCTGCCCCACTGTTCCGACACGGTTTTCGACCGAATCAGTCGTTGAGCTTTGTACGCTGACAGGCGCAGTTTCGGTCATACCATAACAAATCGTAATTTCGGTCATATGCATACGATCAATCACGCGCTGCATAATTTCACGTGGACACGGACTCCCCGCCATAATGCCAGTGCGTAAGCTGCTTAAATCAAACGTATCAAACTTCTCATGTTCAAGTACCGCAATAAACATCGTAGGTACGCCATAAGCTGCAGTACATTTTTCTTGCTCAATTGCAGTGAGCGTATCGAGTGGATTAAATACAGCAGATGGATAAACCATGGTTGAACCATGCGTTATACAGGCTAAATTACCCATGACCATACCGAAACAGTGAAATAATGGAACTGAAATACAGACGCGATCCTGAGGACTTAAATGAATGGCTTCACCGACAAAATATCCATTATTTAAGATATTGTTATGGGTAAGCATGGTGCCTTTCGGATTACCCGTAGTACCCGAAGTAAATTGAATATTAATCGTTTCATCAAACTGTAAATCGGCTACAATCGCGTTTAATTGCTCCAACTGCACCGTTGTAGGCTCAGATAATAAATCAGCAAATCGGTGAATACCTACCTGCGATTCAGAATCAATTTTAATAATATGCTTTAAATGTGGAAGACGTTTAGCAGATAAATTTTTATCTATAGATTGTGTCACCTCAGGTGCAATTTTGGTTAAAATTTCCTGATAGTTACTGGTTTTAAATTGAGCTGCAATGACCAAAGCCTTACAGGACACTTTATTGAGTACATATTCAAGCTCACTACTTTTATAAGCAGGATTTAAATTCACCAAAATGATACCCGCTTTAAATGCCGCAAACTGGGTAATGGTCCATTCCACACAATTGGGTGACCAAATCGCAATTCGATCCCCCTTTTCCAAGCCTAATTCAAGCAAACTACAGGCAAATGCATTGACTTGATCCTGTAGCTGTTTATAGCTTAAACGTACATTCTGATGCACGCTAATTACTGCATCTCGTTCAGCATATTGTTCACATGCCTGATCAAACTTCGCACCAATTGTCATCCCTAATAAAGGCTGATTGCTCGCTCCATAGGCATAACTTAACCGTTGTTGTGTCATTGAATCACTCTCCTTGATTCTTTGTAATTATGATTCTTTCGCTTTGCGATAATATTTTTTTTGATTCAGACGATGTTTTCAAACAGGCTTATTTTTGTATATTGACTGAATGATTTTCCTCCTTGATTAAAACGCCACTTACACAAAAATCAGCAATCTGTTTAACAAAATAATCTTTATACGCCTGATCAAATCGGACATTTTTTGAGGGATTCAAAGGTTCAATCACCACAAAGGTCATTGCACCCACCACACAAAGTGCGGCTGTATTCAAATCTTCAAAACCAAACTCACCATTGATTTTACCTTCAGCCAATATTTGATTAATACTTTGTTTAATCAATTGCTTGCTGCGAAAACGCTCATGCTCTATTGATGCATCAACCGGCTCAAACATTAAGGAATAAGCAAGTTGTGGACTATTCAATGCACGTTTGACAAAAGTCGTCACTGCCTTATGTAATTTTTCCTGTGCTGAAAAATTGCTTGCAGCAATGTTATTCAAAATCTGAAATTCGTACTGAATAGCTTCAGATAAAACTTCGATTAAAATCTGACTTTTATTATCAAAATACCGATAAACCAACCCACTCGAAACACCTGCGCGTTCAGCAATGGCTTGTATTTGTGCATCCTTAAAACCACCTTGAGCAATTAATTCACGCGCAGACAACAAAATCGTTTCACGATTTTGCTCCATCCGCTCTTGCATCAATGCTGATCTTTTATAACTCATAATCTTATTCTCAACCAGATAAAATGAATTGTAAATCAATTTGTGAATTTATATTCACTTTTTTTAAAAAAAGATGTATTGTGAATTTAAGCACAACAAAAATTGCTTATGGAAACAAGAAATATAATCAACAGGATGACTACAGAAATGAATCTACAAAGCTTAAATTTTGGTTTAGATGAAACATTGCTTGCACTTCAAGATTCAATTGCCGCATTTTGTGCAAAAGAAGTTGCCCCGATTGCGCAACAAGTCGATCAGGACAATATCTTCCCCGCTCATCTTTGGAAAAAATTTGGTGATATGGGTTTATTGGGTCTCACTGTGAGTGAAGAATACGGTGGGACAAATCTTGGATATCTGGCACATATTATTGCTATGCAAGAAATTTCACGTGCCTCTGCTTCTATTGGTTTGTCCTACGGCGCACATTCTAATTTATGTATTAATCAAATTAAGCGAAATGGTTCTGAAGCACAAAAACAAAAGTATTTACCAAAACTGGTTTCTGGAGATTATGTCGGTGCTCTCGCGATGTCTGAACCGAATGCTGGTTCGGATGTGGTCAGTATGAAATTAAAAGCAGAAGATCATGGCGATCATTATGTTTTAAATGGTTCAAAAATGTGGATCACCAATGGTGGTGATGCAGATGTTTTAGTGGTCTATGCCAAAACTGATTTAGCGGCAGGCTCAAAAGGCATGACCGCTTTTTTAGTGGAAAAAGACATGCCAGGATTTAGTCACGGGACGCATTTAGACAAATTGGGCATGCGAGGCTCAAATACTTATCCACTATTCTTTGATGATGTGAAAGTACCGAAAGAAAATGTGATGGGTGGTGTGGGTAATGGAACCAAAGTACTCATGAGTGGTTTGGACTATGAACGTGCCGTTTTAAGTGCTGGTCCACTGGGCATTATGGATGCCTGTTTAGACACCGTAATTCCTTACATTCATGACCGCAAACAATTTGGTCAAGCGCTCGGTGAATTCCAGTTGATGCAAGGCAAAATTGCCGATATGTACTCCACTTGGCTGGCATGTAAAGCTCTGGTTTATGCAGTCGGTGCTGAATGCGACAAAGCGGAACATAGTCGCAGCCTCCGTAAAGATGCGGCCAGTGCCATTTTATATGCCGCTGAAAAGGCCACATGGATGGCGGGTGAAACCATTCAAACCTTAGGTGGAAATGGTTATATCAATGAATTTGCTGCTGGTCGTTTATGGCGCGATGCCAAACTTTATGAAATTGGTGCGGGAACTTCTGAAATCCGTCGCATGCTGATTGGTCGTGAATTGTTTAATGAAACAGCTTAAATCACGTCTATCCATCTACCAAATATTCAGGAAATTTGAAAATGAATAGATTACAAAGCAAAATTAATATTCGAAGTGAAGATTATAAAACCAATCACACTGCCATGCAGATTTTGGTCGATGATTTAAAGCAAAAAGCCCAACAGATTGCTTTAGGTGGTGGCGAAAAAGCGCGTGAAAAACATTTGGCTCGTGGCAAACTTTTACCACGTGAACGTGTTGATCATCTCATTGATGCTGGAACTGCTTTTTTAGAAATTGGACAATTGGCTGCTTATCAAGTCTATCCTGATGATGTACCTGCGGCAGGCGTAATTGCTGGAATTGGTCAGGTCAATGGTGTGACCTGCATGATAGTGGCCAATGATGCCACAGTTAAAGGTGGAACTTACTATCCATTAACCGTTAAAAAACATATACGTGCGCAAGAAATTGCGGAACAAAATCATTTACCGTGTATTTATTTGGTCGATTCAGGCGGTGCTTACTTGCCCATGCAGGATGAAGTGTTCCCTGATCGTGATCATTTCGGACGTATTTTTTACAATCAAGCACGTATGTCAAGCCAAGGGATTGCTCAAATTGCGGTGGTGATGGGAAGCTGTACCGCAGGAGGAGCTTATGTACCTGCCATGTCGGACGAAACTATTATTGTGCGGAATCAAGGTACCATTTTCTTGGGTGGCCCCCCTTTGGTAAAAGCTGCGACTGGGGAAGTGGTCAGCTCTGAGGACTTGGGTGGCGGTGATGTGCATACTCGTCTTTCTGGAGTAGCCGATCATTTGGCCGAAAATGATGAACATGCTTTGGCAATCGCCCGTAATATTGTGGCGAACTTAAATAAAAAACCCAATAAAACTGCAGATGAAATTGAAGCACCATTATTTGATGCAAATGAATTGTACGGTGTTGTTCCTAGCGACGCACGCAAGCCTTTTGATGTAAGAGAAGTGATTGCCCGTATAGTCGATGGTTCACGTTTTGATGAGTTTAAAGCGCGTTTTGGCACCACACTGATTACAGGTTTCTCTGAATTGTTTGGGATGAAAATTGGCATTATCGCCAATAACGGTATTTTGTTTTCTGAGTCGGCACAAAAAGGCGCGCATTTTATTGAACTGTGTACTCAGCGTAATATTCCTCTGCTTTTCATTCAAAACATTACTGGTTTTATGGTGGGTCGCCAGTATGAAAATGAAGGTATTGCTAAAAATGGAGCCAAATTGGTCATGGCGGTTGCCAATGCGAATGTGCCGAAACTGACTTTAGTGATTGGTGGTTCGTTTGGCGCAGGGAACTATGGTATGTGTGGTCGTGCTTATTCTCCACGTTTCCTTTGGACTTGGCCCAATTCTCGGATTTCAGTCATGGGCGGTGAACAGGCCTCAAGTGTCCTCTCTACCTTAAAACGCGATCAAATTGAACAAAAAGGTGAAACTTGGTCTGCTGAACAAGAAGATCAGTTTAAACAACCGATTCGCGATCAATATGAGCGTCAAGGTCATCCTTATTATGCTTCAGCGCGTCTTTGGGATGACGGTGTGATTGATCCGGCACAAACGCGTCAGGTCTTAGGTTTGAGCTTGTCAGCTGCATTAAATGCCCCAATTCTACCCACCAAATTTGGCGTGTTTCGCATGTAGGGGATCAAAAATGACCTATCAATTTTTACAGCTTGAACAACAGAATCAAGTGGCAACAGTTTGGATTAATCGTGCTGAACTGCACAATGCCTTTAATACCCTTGTTATTGAAGAATTGCAGCATTGTTTTAACGCATTAAATACCTGTGATGATGTACGTGTCGTTGTTTTGGCAGGACGTGGTAAAAGCTTTTCTGCTGGAGCTGATCTGAACTGGATGAAACAGGCAGGACAAGCCTCACAAGCGGAAAATGAAGCAGACGCCCTAAAACTCGCGAAAATGTTGCAAAGTTTAGCCACTTTAAAACAACCGACTATTGCTCGGGTACACGGCATTGCTTTTGGTGGTGGAATGGGCTTGGCTTCAGCCTGTGATATCTGTATAGCAAGTGTCAATGCCAAGTTTGCGACTTCCGAAGTTCGTTTAGGTTTAGCGCCGTCTACCATTAGCCCCTATGTGATTCGTGCCATTGGTGCACGTCAGGCTTCGCGCTATTTCTTAACTGCTGAACGTATTGATGCGGGACAAGCACAAAAAATAGGTTTAGTGCATGAAGTGGTTCCTGTAGAAGAGCTGGATAGCAAAATTGATGAAATGGTTCAAGCCTTACTCTTGGGTGGCCCAGAAGCACAGGCAGCATCCAAACAACTGATTCAACTGGTCGACCAACAGGTTTTAACGGAAGAATTATTACTGCAAACAGCACAACATATTGCTCATGTACGCCAAGGATCAGAGGCTAAAAATGGCTTGAATGCTTTTTTAGATAAGCAAAGCCCTGCTTGGATCAAAGCCTCTACATAACAACAATAAGGAAATCACTATGTTTGAAAAAATCTTAATTGCGAACCGTGGTGAAATTGCTTGCCGTGTGATTCGTAGTGCGAAAAAATTAGGTATTGCCACGGTTGCGGTATATTCAGATGCCGATGCCCAATCGCAACATGTCAAACTGGCCGACGAAGCGATTTATATTGGTGAATCCCCTGCGGCACAAAGCTATTTAAAAATTGATCGTATTATTCAAGCCGCTATAACAACCGGTGCTCAAGCCATTCATCCAGGCTATGGTTTTCTATCTGAAAATGATCAATTTGCCGAAGCGTGTCAAGCCAACAACATCATTTTTATTGGTCCGCCTGTAGCCGCTATTTTAGCGATGGGTTTAAAAGCCACGTCTAAAGCCTTAATGGAAAAAGCCGGTGTTCCGCTTACACCGGGTTATCATGGTCACAACCAAGATGCCGAATTTTTAAAACAACAAGCCGATGCCATTGGCTATCCAGTGCTGATTAAAGCCAGTGCTGGTGGTGGTGGTAAAGGCATGCGTCTGGTAGAACGCAGTGAAGATTTTCTCAGTTCGCTCTCTTCATGTAAAAGTGAGGCCAAATCAAGTTTTGGTAATGATGAAGTATTGATTGAACGCTATGTGATTAATCCACGTCATATTGAAGTTCAAGTCTTTGGTGACTCACACGGCAACTATGTGCATTTATTTGAACGAGATTGTTCAGTACAGCGCCGTCACCAAAAAGTTTTAGAAGAAGCACCTGCACCTTTGGTTTCTCAAGACAAACTGGATGCCATGCGCCAAGCTGCAATTGATGCCGCACGTGCGGTCGATTATGTGGGTGCGGGAACAGTCGAATTTATTGTGGAGCAAGATGGCACCGCGTATTTTATGGAAATGAATACCCGTTTACAGGTTGAACATCCTGTCACTGAAATGATTACCGATGTTGACTTAGTCGAATGGCAATTGCGTGTTGCCTTTGGTGAGCCTTTACCCAAACAACAACACCAATTAAACATTCATGGTCATGCCATTGAAGCACGTGTGTATGCAGAAGAACCTGAAAAAGGCTTTATTCCTGCAATTGGTCAAATTAGCTATTTACACTATCCAGAACAAAATCGGCATGTCCGCGTCGACAGTGGAATTGTTCAAGGCGATGAAATTAGTACCTATTACGATCCAATGATTGCCAAATTAATTGTTTGGGGCGAAAACCGTGAAGCCGCTTTATTGCAAATGCATCATGCCTTGGGTCAGTTCCATGTGGATGGCTTAGGCAATAATATTGCATTCTTAGACCGCATCATTCGTTGTGATTCATTTAAAACGGCAAAACTCGATACCAACTTGATTCAACGTGAAGATGAATTTCTGTTTAAGAATATTCCCCTCCTAGCACCTGAATTGGTCGTGGCAACCGCATTGACCGAGTTATTACTGCGCTTGAGTAAAAATAAACCTGCCACTAATTCGGTCTGGCAAAGTGAAACGCTATGGCGGGTTAATATTCGCCCAAGCTACAATATTTCGTTAAAGTTGAATGAGACAATTTTTCAAGTCAATTTAATCGCTGAAAAAAAAGAGTTTATTGCTGACTATCAAGGTGAAAAATTCCACATTGCTGGAGAACTTTTGAATAATCATACCGCACATTTCAACATTAACGGCAAACAAGAGAAAATAGCGTTTAACCAAAATGTACAAGGTCTCACCATTTTCAAAAATGGCCAAAGCCACAAGTTTGGTTATATTCAGCAAAACTTCAGTGCGGAAGATGAACAAGGTACTGAGGGTAATTTGAAAGCCCCAATGCCAGGTGTCATTACCCAAGTTCTGGTTGCGAGCAATGATCACGTGAAAAAAGGCGATGTACTCATGACGCTTGAAGCCATGAAAATGGAATATTCAATTCGTGCGCCTCATGATGGCATTATTTTAACGTCTTATTTCGAAGCCGGTGATCAAGTCAAAGTAGGTGATGAACTGGTAGAATTTCAAATTATAGCGGAGGAATCTGCATGAGCGAATTTGTTAAAATAGTCGAAGTCGGCGCACGCGATGGTCTACAAAATGAAAAGACCCCGCTGAGTTTGCAACAACGCAAAGACTTTATTTTAGACCTTGCAAAAACAGGCTTAAAATCAATTGAAGTAGGTTCTTGTGTGTCTGCCAAATGGGTACCACAAATGGCAGACAGTGATCTGCTTTTTAGCCAGTTGCCGCAAGACCCCAATATCCAGTTCAGTTTATTGACCCCGAATTTAAAAGGATTTGAGTCTGCTTTGGCCGTGGGTTGTAAAGAAGTTGCAGTTTTTACTGCAGCTTCTGAAAGTTTTACCCGCAAAAACATCAATTGTTCAATTGATGAAAGTTTTGAAAAATTTGCCGATATTATGGTATCCGCCAAAGCCAACCAGATTAAAGTACGCGGCTATGTGTCTTGTATGGTCGATTGTCCGTATGAAGGTGCAATTGATCCAGAGCAAGTTGCACGCGTCAGTAAACGACTCTTGGAAATGGGCTGTTATGAAGTGTCCTTGGGTGAAACCATTGGCACAGCCACACCTGATCGGGTTAAAAAAGTGTGGGAAGTTTGTCTAGCTGAAATGGACAGCCAAGTTTTAGCTGGGCATTTTCATAATACTTACGGCATGGCGATTGCCAATATCTATCAATCGTTAACTCAGGGTATTCGAATTTTTGATTCTTCAATCGCTGGTTTAGGCGGTTGTCCTTATGCAAAAGGTGCTTCGGGTAATGTCGCCACAGAAGATTTGTATTATTTACTCTCCAAAATGGGTTTCGAAACGGGTATTCATTTGGATGCATTAATGCATGCAAGTCGTAATATCAATCAAGTATTAAAGCGAAATAATCCATCGAATTATGCCAATGCCTATTGGCAAACGCATTAGATTAATGAGTTTTTCTCATTGCACGTTAGAAAGTTTCAATTTCTAAAAAATGCAACACAATGCTAATAATAAAATAAATGGATAGAGGATAATCAGGATGAATAAAGTCGTGGCAACTGCACAAATTGCCTTACAGGATATTGTTAAAGATAACCAGACCTTTGCGGTCGGTGGCTTTGGTCTATGCGGTATTCCTGAAGCACTCATAGATGCCTTAAAAGAAACAGGTGTAAAAAATCTAACCTGTATTTCGAACAATGCAGGTATTGATGATTTTGGCTTGGGTAAATTACTTCAAACCAAACAAATCAAAAAAATGATTGCTTCCTATGTCGGTGAAAACAAAGAGTTCGAACGCCAATATTTAAATGGTGAACTAGAAGTTGAACTCACACCTCAAGGTACATTGGCTGAAAAACTACGTTCAGGTGGGGCTGGTATTCCCGCATTTTTCACTCAAACGGGTGTTGGCACTTTAATTGCCGAAGGTAAAGAACTGCGTGAGTTTGATGGTAAAGAATACATTTTAGAACATTCTTTAACCGCTGATGTGGCTTTGGTTAAAGCATACAAAGCTGATAAAGCCGGTAACTTGGTGTTTCGTAAAACTGCTCGTAATTTTAATCCTGAATGTGCTGTAGCTGGTAAATTCACTATTGTCGAAGTGGAACAGATTGTTGAAATTGGCGATTTAGATCCCGATGAAATCCATCTTCCTGGTATTTATGTCAATCGAATTGTATTGAATGCTACTCCTGAAAAGCGTATTGAACAACTGACTTTAAAAGCAGCGGAGGCTTAATATCATGGCTTGGACACGTAATGAAATGGCGCAGCGCGCAGCTTTAGAGCTTGAAGATGGTTTCTATGTCAATTTGGGCATTGGTTTACCCACACTCGTTGCCAACTATCTTCCAGAAGGTATCAATGTCTGGTTACAGTCAGAAAATGGTTTATTGGGTATT
Organism: Acinetobacter albensis; assembly: GCF_900095025.1. Lineage (GTDB taxonomy): Bacteria > Pseudomonadota > Gammaproteobacteria > Pseudomonadales > Moraxellaceae > Acinetobacter > Acinetobacter albensis. Next base: position 11,265 of record NZ_FMBK01000021.1, read on the forward strand.
GATGAATTTCCAACTGCTGAAACAGTCGATGCAGACTTAATTAATGCCGGTAAACAAACCGTCACAGCACGCAAAGGCGCTGCCTTTTTTTCCAGTTCTGAATCGTTTGCCATGATTCGTGGTGGACATGTCAACATTGCTATTTTAGGTGCCATGGAAGTTTCACAAACGGGTGACCTTGCCAATTGGATGATTCCGGGGAAAAAAGTAAAAGGTATGGGCGGCGCGATGGATTTGGTCGCAGGCGTACAAAAAGTAGTGGTGTTGATGGAACACTTTGCTAAAGATGGTACACCCAAAATCGTCGAGCAATGTGCACTCCCATTGACAGGTAAAGGTGTGGTCAATCGTATCATCACCGATTTAGGCGTGATGGATATTACTGCTGAAGGCATTAAATTAGTGGAACTGGCAAAAGATGTTAGCTTTGATGATATTCAAAAAGTGACTGGGGTAACGCTGCTTCAATAATTCAGTGTTGATGTGACCTTGTGTTTTCTTTTTCCCCTTAAAATTGATTCAAGTTTTAAGGGGAAATTATTTTTGGCATGGATGTGCCACTCTTAAAACAATCATTTCAAGCATAAAAAGGACAGTACAATTATGGATAATTCGCAAAATATCTTGCAAAGATTTGCATTAAAAGTCAGTGACTGGTCAGAAAAATGGTTTCCAGATTCCTATATATTTGCACTTTTAGGCGTTGTGATTGTGGCAATCGCAGCCATGAGCATAGGCGCCCCAGTACAAGATGTCGCGATTTCATTTGGTAACGGTTTTTGGAGTCTGATTCCCTTTACCATGCAAATGTGTATGTTAATCGTGGTCGGATACGTGGTTTCCGTATCCAAACCTGTAGAACTATTGATCCAAAAAATGGCCATGATTCCAAATTCAGGTCGAAATGCAATTGTATTGGTGGCAACGGTCAGTTTATGTATTTCTTTAATTAACTGGGCAATGAGTACAGTATTAACAGCTCTATTGGTAATTGCATTAGCAAAGCGCAAAGAACTCAATATGGATTATCGTGCGGCTGCCGCTGCTGCCATTATTGGTATGGGTGCCACTTGGGCCTTGGGTATTAGTTCTTCTGCCGCACAATTACAAGCCAATAAAGCCAGTTTGCCTGAACCTATTTATAATTTAACTGGCGTTATTCCTTTTACTGAAACTATTTTCTTACCGCAATCCATGATTATGACGGCAGTCCTGATTATAGCCTCTATTGCGATTGCATTTTGGTCAGCGCCTAAAGGAAATAGTATTAAGACAATTGATGATTTTAATCTTCAGTTTGAAGTTGAAAAAACTGAAGTCCAAAGCAAAAAACGACCAGGTGACTGGCTAGAAAACTCACCCATTTTAAGTATTTTGATTGTGGCTTTAGGTCTCATTTGGATGTTTAACGAATTTACCAAAAGTAATCCGATTATCGCGATTTCTAGCCTAAATACTTATAATTTTATCTTTTTGATGCTGGGTATTGCTTTGCATGGTACACCCCGAAATTTCTTAAATGCAGTGTCTAAAGCTGTACCTGCGGTATCGGGCGTATTAATTCAATTTCCACTCTATGGCAGTATTGCTTTCATTATGACCAGTGCAATGAATGCGCAGGATTTATCCCTGTCACACTATATTGCAGAATTTTTTGTATCGATTGCTTCAAAAGAAACTTTTGCAATTGTCATGGGAATCTATTCAGCCATTCTTGGATTCTTCATCCCATCGGGTGGTGGAAAATGGATTATTGAAGCACCCTATGTGATGCAGGCAGCGCACGATTTAAAAGTCCATCTGGGTTGGTCAGTACAAATTTATAATGCAGCTGAAGCATTGCCTAACTTAATTAACCCTTTCTTTATGCTTCCCATGCTCGGCATTTTAAAACTTAAAGCTAAAGATGTGATTGGTTTTACCGTCACTCAGCTAGTTTTCCACTTCCCTTTGGTTCTATTTTTGCTGTGGATTTTGGGCAGAACTTTGACTTATACACCACCAACTTTTTAACATAACATTCTAAGTATACGTATTCGAACAGCATTAAATAAAGGGCATATCATATGCCCTTTTTTATTGACCTAATTTTTGATATTAAAGAAACCGATATTTCATCAATATTAAGAACTCTGGTTCTGGAATCAACCTTTTCTTTAGTGAGGATGACTTTTCTCATTCAACCTATCATCCTCACTATTCAGTAATACCTTTAATCTTAATATAAAAATTTTGTATAAATTCTACACTGTACTAAAAAAAATTTAACTGCTTCGCGTTTTTTAACTCAGCCATAGCGTGGATGAATTGTTTAATCTGAATCAATGACATGTATTTTTCTAGATACTATAAAAAACCTGAATCTTAAAATAAGATTCAGGTTTTAGCACCTTAACTCTGCTTATTTAACGGAGTGTTTGGTAAAGTTTACATTTGTTTCTACTGATGCATTTTTAAGACTGGTTAATACCGTATCTGAACGATTATGATTAATAAATGATAATGCCACTGCGCCAATTAAACCTGCCGCTGCAATCACCATAAAGTTCTGTTCAATCGGTAAACTTAACGCCACGATAAAACCAATCAATACAGGTGAAAGGATAGCCCCCATACGGCCAATGCCCGCTGCCATGCCTATACCTGTCGAACGAATTCCACTTGGATAAAACTGACCACAGTAAGCATACGCCACAATTTGAGCACCAGTTGTGCATGCACCCACCATTGCAATATTGAAGTAAAGTATTTCAGTTGGCATTTGTAAAGTCATCATATATAAGAATACGCTGCCCAATGCATACATCGACACCAACACCCATTTAATATGGAAACGATCTGCCAACCAACCTCCACCAATTGCACCAATCACTGCACCCACGTTTAATGCAATGACAAAGCTTAAAGCAGAACCCAAGGTATAACCTGACATTGCCATGAGCTTCGTTAACCATGTACTTAAAGCATATACCATGAACAAACCAGTAAAATAGGCAATCCAAAACATAAGCGTACTTTGTGAACGACCCTCTTTAAACAGCTGTACCATCGGATTATGTTCATTGTCTGCTTTAATGGTTTGCGTAAATTCAACCGACTCATTGAGTTGAAGCTGTGGATTAATATCCGTAACCACTTTTCTTAAATCTTGCTGATTTTGACGCTTTAATAAATAAGCTAACGATTCAGGCATCGATTTCAAAATAAAAGGTAAAAGCAAAACTGGGACACCTGCGGCAAAAAAGACCACTTGCCAGCCAAATTCCACAATAAATTGCTTACCGATTACCGCTGCTAAAATACCGCCAATCGCATAACCCGAAAACATAAATGTGGTCATTAAACTGCGGATTTTTTTTGGTGAATATTCGGTCATTTGAGCCACAATATTCGGCATGACGCCACCAATGCCTAGTCCTGCGATAAAACGCATAATACTAAATGTAATTGGATCATTGGTTAGACCTGCTGCTGCAGTAAATACACTAAATAAAAATACACAAATTGCGATCGTTAGACGACGCCCAATTTTATCGGACAATGCCCCTAAAAATATGGCACCAAACATCATCCCAAATAACGCAGAACTTGCCATGAAACCTGCAGTTGAAGCATTTACGCCCATTCCTGTCATAATCGATGGCAATGCAGCCCCAGCAACTGCAATATCATAACCATCAATAATAATGATCAGAAAACACCAAGCTAATACTTTTGCATGAAATTTATTAAACTTTGCTTCATCAGCAACTTTATGTACATCTATGTACTGCATGATCATCTCCTTGATTCATGATTTAAATTTTATGTTTCTTCTCTGTTTAAAAGGTTGTTTATATCAACCGCATTTTCAACTTGAATTACACTTATTATTCGAACTATTTTAAACGGCTTATCATCATTCTAAAAATAATAAATTTATCTAACACCCACAATGAATGTTTAACATTTAAACAACTTAATAACAAAAACAATATATGTCAATACCATTACATATAAATTTTATTTATCTTTTAATTATTCAACATAAACAATGTTTTATAATAAATTAATCACATCCATTATATCGACTTATTGTCTTATTCAAGACTTTTTTAGCATTTTTTTGGATTAAAAAAAACGCATTATTTAAATCGTTTTTATTGGGTTTCTAATATCAAATTAAATTAAATTATAAATATAATAATAATCACATAATTAATATTATTTAATCCATATTTCAAAGACATTATTCAAATTTTTAAAATAAAAAAGCTGCTCAATTCGGCAGCTTTCAATAAATTCTAATTGCTTCAGATTTAGATCAAAAAAGTAGAAACGTAGCAAAGGTAATAAGTATTATAAATTTTTAAGACTCAATATGACTCAAATCTACTTTGATCATACTGTCATTTAATTTATTAATCAGATGTGCAAGTGAAACCATGTCATCAAATTTAAAAGCATCAAAAATTTGTTTATAAAACTCCATAATTTTAACTTGCAGCTTTAACCACGTTTCTTTGCCTTTTGGTGTCAGTGCAACATTTTTTACACGACGGTCTTTGGTATCACTGACCCGTTGCACTTCCCCATCCCGCTCTAAACGTTTGAGTACACCATCTAAACTTTGACGGCTAACGCCTAAATAGCTAGTTAAATCTGAAAAAGACATTCCAGATTCAACCGAAGGTCGAGATAAAGCACCTAAAACAGACCAATGGATCGATGAAATTCCAAGTTCTTTTTGACATTGACGATCTAAGGTATTACTTGCTTGAAATAAACGGAAAAAAAGGCGGTTATGAATTGGAGCAACTGAACTCTGAGAGACATTCAGATCTATTGGACTCATTTTGTAAAACCTATATACAGTCATTAAAAGTATGAGTGCTTTAAGTATCATATCTACATCAAGAAAAATAGGCTTAAATGATTATTTAAGATTTATGGCAAATAATTTGTCTCTCTTGCATGCAAATCAAAAAGCCCCAGCGAACTTGCTGAGGCTTTATTAAATAATTTATTTAAAGGGTTTAGAAATTCTTGGTAAAAGTCGTCATTACACGGTTTTCTTGAAAAGAATTGCCATGCTCAATATCATAATTGACATATAACCATCTGAATGCCAAACCTTTTAATTTTGGATTTTGTACATCATAGGTTAAAATAAAGTTGGTTTCTGATTCATGATTATCTCGTCCTTGAGCATCTTTAAAATCGCTACCATATACATATTTAACCATGGTGTTTAAACCTGGTGCATAATCTTTAAAATCATATCCATACACAAAATGAACTGATTTTTCATCTTTCTTAAAGAATCCAGTGGTATTCCAGTTAATAAAATACAGCTCTGGCAAGAAACCATCAGGTAAAGGATATGCGGTATCACCAAAAATCTGCTGATAGCCCAAACCTACACTATGATTACCGACAGAAACTTTTTCCAATAAGCCAATATTATGGTTATCAATTTCGCCTGCTTTCGCTTCACCAGAATCTTGTGATCTAAAGTACTTTAAATGCGTTTGCGATTTTAAGTATTCATTTTTCCAAGAGTATTGAAAACCAAGATAATGCTTGTCGTACAAGTCTTCCAAATCACCATAGTAATATTCAGCTTTTAAACTAGGTGTCACATCATATTTTAAATCAATATAATTTAGACCATCTGAATATTGTTTCACTCCATTTTTGGTCACTGAAAATTCGTGAAAACCCTCTTCATAACGTGGTGAAACTTGGCTAATACGCCCCAACTCTAGTTGCAGTTGATCCGTCACTTTGGATTTGATTTGACCACCCCAGTAGGAGCTGATCAATTGACGGCTGGTATCCACAGAAGTAATTGGTAAATCTAGAAATAATTCACCCACTTTAAATTCGGTGTTGTCATATTTCAGTTTAAACGTTCCACCGTATTTAAAGAAATTACGGTCTTGAGTTTGTGTATTGGTATTAAATGGTAAAATCGTATCATCTATATGACGGTCATCACTTAAACGTAAAGCATATTGAAGTGACGCATCTACGCCCAGTTCAATTGGCTTATCTGCAACCGTTAAAACAGTTGGAATATATTTGGATTGATAAAACCCTGAAATACCCTGCGACCAACTGCCCGGATCTTTAATATTTTCATTATCAAAATTACGTTCTACGAAGGCATTTTTTAACACCAGTTTAAACTGGTTTTCATTGGTATCTGCATGAGCCACGCCACAAAGTGCCATATTAGCCAGTACAATGGCAGCCAGTGGTTTTAATTTAATATCCATATTATTCCCTTAAGTTGATATTCACCGAGTAGACTAAAAACGATTTAGCCTACTTTTACTCATCATTTATTGAGCAACAGTTTTAATTAAAGTGTCTTTTTCTGGGTTTGGTTCCGTCTTCTGAGTCCCTTCTACAGAAGCTTTAAGATTCACCATAAAGATAGCCAATGCTGCAATTACACCTGGAATAGCAATGATTAAAAAATTCATTTGGTGAGGCAATTCAAAAGTCAACAATGCACCTGTTAATACTGGCCCAACGATGGCACCAATTCGTCCAATACCAGATGCCCAACCCATTCCTGTTGAACGAACCGCAGTTGGATAAAATTGTGCGACGAAAGTATAAAGTAAAATTTGTGAACCAATGGTTGCTGCACCAGCAATAGCGATCAGGGTATAAAGCACAGCTTGCGGACTGTTAAAACCGAGTAAAATTAATGCAATCGCACCGACCACAAACATAATGGTTAATACAGGTTTTAAATGGAATCGATCTGATAAAACACCGCCGCCAATTGCACCGACCATGCCGCCGATATTAAGCGCGAATAAGAACATCAAACTTGCACCTAAAGAATAGCCTGCTTGAATCATCAGTTTTGGTAACCAGCTGCCTAATGCATAGACCATCAGTAGACACATAAAGAATGCTGCCCAAAACATTAAGGTACTTACAGTACGACCTTGCTGAAATAATGCACGTAAAGGTGCTTCATCGCCGATAGTCGCTTCATTTAAAACAAACTTAGTTTGTGGTGTAATGATTTGTTCTGGTGCAATTTTTTGAACAATGATACGGGTCTGCTCTGTTTCACCTTTTTTGGTTAAAAACATCAGTGACTCAGGTAAAAACTTCCAAATAAGCGGTAAAGTGAATAATGGAATGCTGGCGAGATAGAACATAATTTCCCAGCCATAAGTCGGCACTAACCAAGCACCTAACAATGCGGAAGCCATACCACCAATGGCATAACCACTAAACATAATCGCGACCAAGGTGCTACGAATTCGCTTCGGTGCATATTCAGTCATTAATGCGACCACGTTTGGCATCACACCGCCAATCCCTAAACCGGCCAAAAACCGTAAAATACCAAACTCAGTGGGTGTTGTCGCAAAAGCACCTAAAAAAGTAAAACCACTGAAAATGGTAATACAAATCATAATGGTTTTTTTACGACCCAATTTGTCAGAGAGTGTGCCAAAACTCATGGCACCAAACATCATGCCAAATAATGCGGTACTTGCGAGTAAGCCTGCTTGAACTGAGCTTAAAGCCCATTCTTGCATCAAAATAGGCAGTACCACGCCATAAATCACTAAGTCGTATCCGTCGAAAATAATGATCATTAAACACCAGATGAGCACTCCCCAATGAAAAGGAGTGAATTTAGCCTCATCCACCAAGGTGTTTATATTCAGTTTATTGCTATTCATCTTGCGCTCCTGCATATGAATATTTAGATCTGCACAAACAATGAAGCAAAGAAAAATTTTTGTCCAAAACTCATTACATATATATTCATACCTAAAAAGTTGCGTAGAGCTTTTTTATTGAAAAATAAATACTTTAAAGATATCCAGAATTGTAGATGCTATAAAAAGGCGTCTAATTTTCAGACCAATGTATTTTTATGCATCAAAAAAAGTGTCCATTGATCGAATTTTTTTAATAATCCGTGGACACTTTTAACGACATTCTGGCTTTATTTCATTTTTAAAATATTCAGATTTCTTTTTCTGTATACTTTATATGTATAATTTTTTTTAAATCACAGCACGGTCATATTTAATCGCTTCAAGATCATAAACCTGATAAATACAGTCAAAGAGTGAACGAATATCTTCGCTTTCATCCATACTTCGAATGGCCAGAAAAATAGGGCTGACCGCGGCATCATCCAGTAGTGGTATATAGTTTAAATGCGACAACTGAATGGTTTTGGCACTTTCTGGCACAATACAAATGCCTTCCCCCGCTGCAACCAAACCTAGCGCCAGCTGAATTTCACGAACTTCTTTCAGGTTTTTTGGATCAAGGCTATATTCAGAAAACAGTGATCTCACTTGGGTCGAAAAATTAGGTTTTGGATGGCTTGGATAAAGAAATAATTTCTCATCGACTATATCTGTGAGGTATACACCATTCTTTTGTGAAGCCAGTGAATGACTTGCATGTACTGCCACCATTAACGGTTCTTCACGTAATAAAATCCGCCTTACAGCAGGGTCCGAAATACGTAATCGTCCAAAACCGACATCAATTCGACCTTCTTTAAGTGCCTGAATTTGCTCTTTAGTGCTCATTTCAATCAAATCAATTTTTAGTTGGGGTTGTTGCTGACGAAATAAATAGACTATTTTGGGCAATAAGCCGTATAGTAAAGAACCAACAAAGCCCATTGTGACTGTTTTTTCAACCATCCCCACACGTTGAGTCATGGCTTTAATTTCTTCAGCATTAGACAAAAGTTTAACAGCGTGTTGATAAAAAAATTGGCCCGCTTCAGTGGTTAATAAAGGGCGACTTCCACGCTCAAAAAGCTGTATACCTAGCTCTGCTTCTAGGTTCTGGATCTGACGACTTAAAGGAGGCTGAGCAATAAACAGCTTTTCGGCTGCTTTTGTGAAACTTTGCTCTTCCACAACCGCCACAAAATAACGTAAATGTCTCAGTTCCATAATAATCCATACCTTTAAAGCATAATAAAATGCAAATTTGATCTTCGACAGTGAATGTTTATTCTTTTAAGGTATACCACAAGAGATACATAAAGCAAGATTGAGAAGGCTAAAGATGTATAAATCTATAGAAACATTACTTGTCGAAATTCCAACCATCCGCCCGCATAAAATGGCGGTAGCGACAATGCAAACCCAAACATTAGTTTTGATCAAAATTGTCACAGAAGACGGTTTTACTGGCTGGGGTGAAGCGACAACGATTGGTGGTTTGGGTTACGGTGATGAAAGCCCAGAAAGTGTTAAAACCAATATTGAAACCTATTTTGCACCTTTATTAAAATCGCTTTCAGGTCTGAGTTTTGCTCAGACCATTCAAACCATTAAACGCAACATTAATGGCAACCGTTTTGCTAAATGTGCAATTCAAACTGCCCTGCTTGATATTCAAGCACAGCGCTTAGGTCTACCTTTAAGTGAAGTGTTGGGTGGCCGTTTACGTAATAGTGTTCCAGTACTCTGGGTTTTGGCATCTGGCGATACAGACAAAGATATTGCTGAAGCCAAAAAAATGATTGAGCTGAAACGTCATAACGTATTCAAGCTTAAAATTGGTTCTCGTCCAGTTGAAGACGACGTTGCTCATGTTTTAGCAATTAAAAAAGCGTTGGGTTCTGACATTTCTATCCGTGTAGACGTCAATCGTGCATGGACAGAACTTCAAGCGATTAAAGGGATTCAACTTTTGCAAGATGGTGGCGTCGATCTAATCGAACAGCCATGTGCCATTGAAAATCTTGATGCCATGCAGCGCTTAACCCGTCGTTTTGATATTGCGATTATGGCAGACGAATCTTTATATGGTCCGCAAAGTGCTTATCAAATCGCACGTAACAATGGTGCATCGGTATTTGCCGTTAAAGTTGCCCAATCAGGTGGCCTGATTGAAGGTTGCGAAGTCGGGAAGATTGCCAAACTTGCAGGCATTGATCTGTATGGCGGTACGATGCTTGAAGGTCCAGTCGGTACGATTGCCTCAGCACATGTTTTCTCAACTTTTGAAAGCTTGGCCTATGGCACTGAATTATTCGGCCCATTGCTTTTAACGGAAGATATTTTAACAACCCCACTTCAATATCAAAACTATGAGTTGGTTTTACCAACTGTACCTGGTTTGGGGATCGAACTCGATTTAAACAAAATCGACAATCTACGTCGTCAGTAATTAAAGGAGATAAAGATGCTTTTCCAGGTACGTATGGATGTAAATATCCCGCTTGATATGCCAAGCGAAAAAGCCAATGAAATCAAAGCTATTGAAAAAGCTTATTCACAGGACTTGCAACGCCAAGGTAAATGGCGTCATATTTGGCGTATCACTGGTCAATATTCGAACACCAGTATTTTTGATGTTGAAAGTAATGAAGAGTTGCACACCATTTTACAAGGTCTACCACTCTACCCTTATATGAATATGGAAATCATGCCACTCAACCGTCATCCTTCTTCAATTCGTGAAGATGACACCTGATCACTGGCACCGAAAAGTAGATTTCAATATTTACTTTTCACCCAAACGAATACAGTAAATGAATTAAACAAGGAATGTGGCAGCAAAGTTTTCTCCCTTTCAAAAGATCAGAAAACTAGCCACCCAAATATAGATTGCATACTTAAGGAGAATTAGTATGAACCGTCAACAAATTGATGCTCTCGTGAAAGAAATGAAT
>NZ_FMBK01000019.1 GCF_900095025.1 Acinetobacter albensis
TCGAGTAATTTCTACCATCAATCAATGAAAATAATTTCGATCAATCAATCAGTAAAAATCCACACAAGTTGTTCTTCATAAGCTCTTAATGATCTCTCTTATTCCTCGTCAGAATAAGTCGCTCAACAACATAAACTTGAAAACTCAGCATCTAGCGCTTCGTACTTTCCGTCTATCTCGTCGGGATGAGCACAGTATAGGGCAATTTCCTACACACGCAAGTGCTTTTAACTGATTGTTTTATCAAGTGTTGTATTTTTATGCACTGTTTTGGTTCGTTTTTTACTCAAACTTAAACATAAACCTATAATTTTAAAACAGAAATATGAACAAAATATTTCTGTTTTAAATTTTTCTTAATTTTTATTAGCTGTTGATTTAATCGTCATACTAATAATTTTAATGGCTTGTTTCGGTACGTTTTGATGCATTCCCATATTTGCGGTAGGAACTTTTGTGATTTGATCGACAATATTCATACCTTTTGTCACTTTACCGAAAACTGCATACCCCGCATTCATCTGACTTTTATTAAGGAAGTCATTGTCTACTGTATTAATAAAGAATTGGCTAGTCGCAGAGTTCGGATGATTAGTTCGTGCCATGGCTAACGTGCCACGTGTATTCTTTAAACCATTATAAGATTCATTTTGAATCGGCGCTCTGGTTTGCTTTTCAGTCATTTTGACATCCATTCCTCCGCCTTGAATCATAAAATCAGGAATTACGCGGTGAAAAACAGTACCATTATAAAAATTATCTTTGACATAGCTTTCAAAATTTTTCGCAGAAATAGGTGCTTTATCATTAAAGAGCTCTATTTCGATATTGCCCATCGAAGTTTTCATTTCTACTACAGTATTTGCAGCCATAATTTGAAAGCTGATGAAGGTGGTAGCGATTGCTATAAAGGCTTGTTTCAACATTTCTTTACTCTTCTATTTGAAAGGGGCATAGTGAATGTCGATATATTAAGCGTTCAATATAAATAAAACAGTTTTTTTCTTATGATTCATACAACGAGAATTAAAATGAAATCAGAATTATATTCAGTCAATATTTATCACGATCCCCCTTGGCATTTACAAGGTGAAGCCTTTATTTTGAATTATTGGCTAACCCCTAAATTTATTCAGCAAAATCAAAATTTTCGTATTGCACCTTCTCCAATTGGACGAATGGTTCAGATTATGCTGGTTCGTTATCTGGATTCACCAGTAGGTCCATATGATGAATTATTGATTTTGGATCATCCATTAATAAGTAAGAAACGCTTATCTTCAATTCCTAAAATTTATGTGTCCACTCAAATTTCTGTTGATCAGGGCCGACATTTTTGGGGTATCCCTAAGCAATTAGCTCAATTTGAGTGGGTTCAGGAAGACAATGTTGTTCATTGCACGGTGTCCTTCGAACAACAGCAGATGCATTTATCTTTGTATCACTATAAACACCGTCGATCTTTTTATATTAATAGTCATCATGTACCTGCCTCTTTACTCATTATCCAACAAGCATTACAAGGTTTACGTTATCAATTCAGCCCTCAATTCCGTGGCAAACTGTGTAAACTCAAACAGGTAACTTGGGAAAATACTCAAGCAATTTTTCCAGATTTTTCTCAAGCTAAATACTTACATAGCTTTTATGTTCCTGAATTTAAGCTCACCTTACCTGAAGCTAGAATTTTGAAAAAATAAAAAAGGTGTTTCACGTGAAACACCTAATCTAAAATCATGACAAAATTTAGCTATTTTTATCCCAAAACTTTCTGTAGTTTTTGCTAATTTCAATCACATATTTTTTAGCGCGATAAGAAATAGGGGTGATGTTTAAAAAACCGTGTGTTTGGTCTGGATAATCCTGATAATGCACTTTCACTCCACGATGACGCAATTTATTGGCATAAATTTCCCCTTCATCATGCAATATATCGTGCCCTGCAGTAATAATGAACGCGGGTGGCACTTTGTCATGTTTACCATACACTGGAGAGATCAATGGATCATCCAATTCAATCTGATGCTGTTCTGCATAAAATGTCGTAACGTGATCAATATCTTGTCCCGTCAACACCAATCCATCTTTATTCGCAAAAAAGGAAGGATGACGACTTTTAAAATCTACTGCAGGATAAAAAAGTAACTGTGCTTGTGGCGCATAAATTTTGTGCGCACTACGTTGTGAAACGACTGTACTAATATTACCGCCTGCACTATCACCTGCAACTGAAATTCTATTCTTTAATATTTTTAGTTGTTTTCTGTTTTGATATACCCACGCAAGTGCGTCTTCACAGGTTTGAATTAATTTAGCAGGACTGGTTTCAGGTGCTAAAGGGTAATCGATACTTAAGACCTGAACTCTGGCGTGAATAGCGATTAAGCGACAGGCTTCGTCATGAGAATCTAAGCCCCCTACCACAAAACCACCACCATGATAAAACACCACCATGGGAAGTTTTTTATTTGGTGCAGGATGATAATGGCGTGCAAAAATAGTTCCACTATGTAACGGTAGACGTAAATCTTCTACGCGCTTCACAAGCGTTGGCTTATTTCGAATGGACTGCATTTGTAAATCAAAGCTTTTCCGAGATTCGGCAATATCAGAACTGATTAAACCGCTCTTTCCTTGCTTTAACTGAACTGCCATCATGCATTTGATTAAAGGATCAAGATCTGGATACTCATAGGGATATCCTAAAATTTTTGCCAAAGACGCTTGTGTAAAGCGCGGCAATCGATCTAAGGTGCGTGCTGCTGTGCCCTGACTCTTTTCTATTATATTCTGTAAAGTTTGATTAAAAGCCACCATACCTGCATTTTCCTTTTTTATGTTCTTCATATTTTCTACATGATCAACACTTAAGTGACCATATTGTTATATAAATCTAATCATCTGCATACACAGTAAAAGCTTCTATACGCTAATCTTCTTTTAATTACTTGTCATTGACAGTTTCTATAGATATTTAGGAGTGTTTTGCTACTCCTTAAGCAGAAGGACATTCCAAATGGTTAAAAAACTTCTCCTCCTTTCATTGGTCACCAGCTTTTTAGCAGTAGGTTGTGTTGCTTTTCCAGAAGATGGTGGCGGTTATTATGATGGACGTTATGACCAACGTAATGATCGTCGTTATGACCGTGATGATGATCGATATGAACGTGAACGAAATCAACAACGCTGGGAATATCAACAAAGACAAAAACGTTTAGAACTAGACCGTAAAAAACGCGATCTTGAGCGTCGACAATGGGAACAAAACCGCCACAAGCAGTCTGATTGGGAACGTAGAAGACATGAACAGCAACATCAATTAGAACAACGCAAAAAAGCAGCACAACAAAATCGTAAAAAATCATCTGACTGGGAACGCAAAAAACGTGATCTTGAGCAGCAACGCAAATCCCGCGAAAAACGTTCAGATAATCGTCCTGATCATAATGATCCAAGAGGACACAATCGTCGCGATTAAATCAACACCCCATTCCTCACCATGCCCTATTTATTTGGGCATTTTTGATCAGACAGTTTAACTGTCTTCGTTACTCTAAGTTAAACAATAAAAAATAGATGGTAGAGGCATCCGACCTACCATCTATTCTCACTGATTTAACATCCAGTATTCGTTCAAACTAAAAGCTGATCTTCTAATTTAAACGATCTTCATTATTGAACAGGCTGAGCTGCTTCTGGAGCTTCACTAGGCGCAGACTGAATAGGCTCAGCTTGTACTGACGTATCTGCTTGAACTGCGACACTGCCTTGTTGATCTTGCGCTGCAATTTCAGCACCTGTGGTGACTTGTGCAGTTTCAGGTGCTTGAGTTGATTCTGTTGAGGTACAACCGACAGCAACCCACGATGTCGCAACCATAACCAAAGATAATAAACCTGCTTTTTTCATTAATATTTCCTTTTTCAAATAAAAATACAAAGCTCAACTTTGCGCTGCCTATGATTAAAAAAATCTTTTGATACTGCGCACCTCTTCGGTTGTAGTTTTGCGAAAATACGTAATAATTAATAGGCTTTTTATTAATTTTAATTTTAAGTGAATTAAGTTCTTTAAAACCATCCACTAAAATCTAAACAATTGTGTTTATTGCTTTAATCTTTTTTTAAATGAAGAAAAAAAGAATAATTCACGATTTCATTTCTTTTTTGCTTGACGAGAAGTGCTATAAATACCCGTGAAACAGATACATGTTATAAAAGTTCAAAACAAGCAGACAAAAAAAAGCTTACTCAGAGCGAGTAAGCTTAGAAAACACATTTTAAAAATACCAAAAGAAACTACAGCGATAGAATCTGTTGATCATTATTTATTTTTTTAGAGAATTTGTAAAATAGATAATTCCTTTAATATTAATCATGTTTATCAATTCAATCTTAAAATTTTGCTGAATCTAGAAACCTGTATGAAAAATTTCAAATGTTTTATTTCATGTTTTTCTACTGGTCTTTATTATTTTTTTAAAATTTTATGATGAAAATCAAATTGATATTTTTGAAAATAATCTTCCTTCAAATATCCTTATATTTTAAAGCAGTCCACCATTATTATAAAAAATAGAATAAATATTGATCGATTTGCTGTGAAAATCACTATTTTTTAATGATTTGAATCAAATTAAACAGTTTTAATAAAAGGTTTAGCTTGAATTTTTAGCGCTCGCCCCGACCATTGTAGTATTCATGAATTTTATCACTCATGGCAGTTCAAACTTAACCCAGTTCATACTGAAGCCAAAAGGACTGTACATGTTTAAGAATCTATTTAAACGGAGTAAATCTATGGCAACTGAGCAAAACCAAAACGCTCAAGATTTAGGACTAGAGCAAGCGGATGAACAGGCTGTAAATGCTCAAACTGAAGCAGAGCAAACAGACCTTTCAGTTGAAGATTTACAAGCTCAAATCACCCAGTTGCAAGACAGTTTAAAACTTGAAAAGGCGCGTACTGCCAATGCAGTATACGAAGCACAAAAAAGTGTAGAACGTATTCAACGTGATGCTGAAAAACATAAAGAAACGGCGCTTGAAAAGTTTGCCAAAGAGTTACTCGACTCTGTCGATAATTTAGAACGTGCTATTCAGGCCGCTGGTGATGTGGAATCTCCTTTACTTGAAGGTGTAAAACTTACCCTGAAATCTCTTCTCACCACCTTAGAAAAATTTGGTGTGGTCGAAGTGGATATGAACAATGGGTTTAATGCAGATTTACATCAAGCCGTGGGGATCGCGCCAGATGCCAAAGCAGGTGAAATTGGTACTGTATTACAGAAAGGTTATACCTTGTCGAACCGTTTACTTCGCCCAGCGATGGTTTTAGTCGGTCAATAAGACAAAGAAATTCGAGAGTTTTTTCACTTTTTTTAATCAAATAAACTTGAAAAATTTTGAATGGCTCTCATATCGGATAACAAGCGAAAATATCGTAAAAAGAATTTAAGAGGAAGCACCCAAATGGCTAAAATCATTGGTATTGATTTAGGTACAACAAACTCATGTGTTGCAGTACTTGAAGGTGACAAAGTTAAAGTCATCGAAAATGCAGAAGGTACACGTACGACGCCTTCTATTGTTGCATACAAAGATGGTGAAATTCTGATTGGTCAATCTGCAAAACGTCAAGCAGTCACCAATCCAAAAAATACATTATTCGCGATCAAACGTTTGATTGGTCGTAAATACCAAGACCAAGCAGTACAAAAAGATATTGGTTTGGTGCCTTACAAAATTATTCAAGCAGACAACGGTGATGCTTGGGTAGATGTCAACGATAAAAAATTGGCACCACAACAAATCTCTGCTGAAATCTTGAAAAAGATGAAGAAAACAGCTGAAGATTACTTAGGTGAAACTGTTACTGAAGCGGTCATTACTGTTCCTGCTTACTTTAACGATGCACAGCGTCAAGCAACCAAAGATGCAGGTAAAATTGCAGGCTTAGAAGTTAAACGTATCATTAACGAACCTACTGCTGCAGCTTTAGCATTCGGTATGGACAAAAAAGAAGGCGATCGTAAAATCGCGGTTTACGACTTGGGTGGTGGTACTTTTGACGTATCAATCATTGAAATTGCTGACCTTGATGGCGACCAACAAATCGAAGTATTGTCGACTAATGGTGATACATTCCTAGGTGGTGAAGATTTCGATAACGCATTAATCGAATACTTGGTTGAAGAGTTCAAGAAAGAACAAGGTTTTAACTTGAAACAAGATCCACTTGCACTTCAACGTTTAAAAGAAGCGGCTGAAAAAGCGAAGATCGAGCTTTCTTCTTCGAATGCAACTGAAATCAACCTTCCATACATCACGGCTGATGCGACTGGTCCTAAACATTTAGTGATCAATGTGACTCGTTCTAAACTTGAAGGTTTAGTTGCTGACTTGGTTGCACGTACCATTGAACCTTGCCGTATTGCGCTTAAAGATGCTGGTCTTTCGACTTCAGACATCTCTGACGTAATCTTGGTGGGTGGTCAATCACGTATGCCAATGGTTCAACAAAAAGTACAAGAATTTTTCGGTAAAGAGCCACGTAAAGACGTGAATCCTGACGAAGCGGTTGCAATGGGTGCTGCGATTCAAGGTGCGGTATTGTCTGGCGACAAAACTGACGTACTTCTTCTTGACGTGACTCCACTTACACTTGGTATCGAAACCATGGGCGGTGTGTTAACTGCAATCATTGAGAAAAACACCACGATTCCTGCGAAGAAATCTCAAGTGTTCTCAACTGCTGCTGACAACCAACCTGCTGTAGACATTTCTGTGTTCCAAGGTGAACGTAAAATGGCGCAGCAAAACAAATTGTTAGGTAACTTCCAATTGGGCGATATCCCACCTGCTCCACGTGGTGTGCCACAAATTGAAGTATCGTTCGATATCAACGCTGATGGTATCTTGAAAGTGTCTGCGAAAGACAAGAGCACTGGTAAAGAACAATCAATTCAAATTAAAGCAAACTCTGGTTTGAGCGATGCTGAAATTGAAGCGATGATTAAAGATGCTGAAGCGAATGCTGAAGAAGATCGTAAATTTGAAGAGCTTGCAAAAGCGCGTAACGAAGCAGATGCTTTAGTTTCATCTTCACAAAAAGCGATTAAAGATCTTGGTGAACAAGTGACTGCAGACGAAAAAACTGCAATCGAAACTGCCGTTTCTGAGCTTGAAGCGTCTACGAAAGAAAATGACGTTGAAGAGATTAAAGCAAAAACTGAAGCGCTTCAAAACATCATCATGCCAATCAGCCAACGTGCCTATGAAGCGGCACAAGGTCAAGGCGGTGCTGAAGGTTTTGATCCGAACGCTTTCCAAGGCGGCGAAGGTCAACAACAAAAAGCGGACGATGGCGTAGTTGATGCTGAGTTCACTGAAGTGAAAGATGACAAGAAATAATTTGTCATTTTAACAAACTCGAAAGAGTTAAAAACCGCGCGAAAGCGCGGTTTTTTATGCTTGGTAATTTTTTAATTAATTTGACTTATTTATTTTTCGATCTTATTTTTCCACTTTTTGATCAAAATACAACTCACCTAAAATTGGCATAAATAAAGGAATTACCCCACATGCTTTAATTTCCTCTAAAAACTCAGGAATTTTTACATCGGGAAGTAATTGAGGTGTCTCACTAATCGGCGTCACCATCGTATCCCAATGGCAAGGAATAATGTATTTGGGTTTCAGTAAGCGCACGACATCTTTCACATAGTTGGGGCGGTATTTACGTCCAATCGCGCACAAACAGACAATATCAGCTTGTCTACCGTGTAATTCCTGCTCAATAAAATCAGCTGAATCGATATGAACCACAGTGAGTTTGCCTGTATCAATCCACCAGTTAAACACTTGCCCATGTCGTAAATGATGAAATTTCGGTGGGTATGGTGGTGGTGTCGTCATATCTCCAGGTAAAGGAACACGACCAAAAAGTGCTTTTCCATGTATAGATGGTAAACCGATAACTTTCCATGTGCCACAATCTATGGTTTCACGCCCTTGAATTTCTAGCATTTGTAACTCAGACAGCCCTGCAGAACGGCCATACATCAGCGTTGCTTTGGAACCAATTAATCGTGCACCTGTTTGCTTACATACCTCAGGTGCATCTAAAATATGATCATAATGTGCATGTCCAATCAATACTTCATCGGCCTTTGGAATATATTCTCTCACTAATTCAGGATCACTCAAGAGTGACTGAGTAAAAGTGCGCCACATATTTGGACGGCTAATAAAGGGATCTAAAACCAAAGTCCTGTGCTGATCAGATAAAATAAAGCCTGCTGTACCCAAATATTTAATTTTTAAATTTTGATGATTTGCTTCAGCTGGAGAAGTTGCTACCCATGCTAAATCAGGCTTTTTGAGAAAATATTTCAGCATTCTTTTTCCTTCATTTTTATTGATCTATTTTTATCCATCTATTAGAACAGAATGCTAAAAGTATGAGTGCATATTTTTTCGCCCGATCTATTTTTGTTATATTTGGATTTCTTCAGTTATTAGAGAGTTTTATCATTTCGAACATGCTCATGTCGATGAATAGAAGAGGATAAAATGACACGTCTTTTGATTCTGTTAGGATTGATCATGTTTCTGTTATGGTCAAATTATCAAAGCTCTCAACATCCACAACTCAAATTTAACGCGCTGAGTGATCGCATTCTGCATCCATTAGATACCCGCTTACGTTACCGCATTGCAGAAGTTGATCCTCGTTTTGGATTAACGATAACGGAACTTAAATTAATCACTCAGCAAGCTACGGATATTTGGACACAAGGTACTGGAAAAGAGGCTTTTGTATACGATCCAAAAGCCAAACTCACGATTCATTTAATCTATGATGAGCGCCAAGATAATTCCAATCAACGCCGTCAACAGTTAGGTCATATCGAAAATAATCAAAAAGTTTGGGCAGATAAGAATCAAAACCTTCAGCAATTTAAGCAAGAGATTGATTGGGCAAACACTCAATTAGACAACAACAAAAATCAATTGGCAGCACAATTACAACAATATAATCAGCATATTACCGAAATCAATAAAAATGGTGGAATTCCATCTTCACAGCGGGATTTATTGATACAACAGCGCCATCAATTACAACAAGACATATTTTTACTCGAACAAAACGTTAATCGCTATAACCAAAAAATCCAACAGCTAAATCAGCAAGTAAACGAGTTGAATCAAATGAATGATCAGTTAAATCATGCAGTCGATCAATTTAACCAACGTTTTCAGCCACGTTTGTTTGATAAAGGCGCTTTTGATGGTAGCAAAATCATGATTTATGAGTTTTCATCGACGGCAGATTTACGCTTAACCCTTGCACATGAATTCGGGCATGCCTTGGGACTCCAACATAATCACGATCCACAGGCATTAATGTTTCCAATGATGCAAAAACAGGATTTACAAAATTTCAAATTAACATCAGCTGATCTAGCCTTATTGAACGCACGTTAAAACGCTATAAAATATCATGAAAAACCCCCTTACTTTTTATCCGTAGATGTCTGGCAATAGAGCGGCAATTCAGATAATTTCATGTTATGGTGAAAGATGAAATGACAACAGAAAATTTATGGAGACGCGCGTGAGTTACTACCATGTTCTGATTGAAATGAATGATCACATTAGTACGATTGAGCAAACACGCGAAATCGAAATATTTGATATTGTTGAGATTAAACCCTATCTCCACTCCATTCTATTGCCATTTTTAAATGAACAGATTATTGAGCTTGAAGATGACAATATTGAGTTTAAAGATATTTTACATTTAGAAATTAAGCAGACTTTACTGCCAATTCAACAATTAATTGAAGAAGAACAACGTTTACTTCCAAGTGATACAGATATCACGATTACTGCACATGAAATTTTTAATAATCGTGATTTAAGTCAGGATGTGACGACTGTTATTTTTGATATTTTAGAAGCAGCAAAATTAGAACCTTAATCGTAAAATTTAATATGAAAAAAGCCCTTTATTAAGGGCTTTTTAAACACACTTATTAAATAGAAAAAGATGAACCACAACCGCAAGTGGTTGTCGCGTTCGGGTTTTGTACAATAAAACGTGAACCTTCTAAACCTTCTATATAATCAACCGCTGAACCAATAAGATATTGATAGCTTAGAGAATCTACCAACATTTTCACATCACCATTAATAAATTCAGCATCATCTTCATTCATGTTTTCAGCAAAATTAAAGCCATAAGAAAAACCTGAACAACCACCACCAGTAACATAAACGCGCAACATTAATTCTTGATTGCCTTCGCTATCACGCAATTGACGTACTTTATTCGCAGCATTGTCAGTCAGTAGCAGAGCCTGAGCATTCATGTTAGATTCCTCTTCAATTCAGATAGCTTTAAAAATAAAGACCATATTTCAAGTATAGCATACCCAATATATGGTCAGTATTTGAAAATTTAAAGTCAAATAGAAGTATTCAACTCTATATTATTTGTAGTTCTCATCTTGCAGGCTGCATTCAAAATTCTTTGGATCTTCTTTACAGCGGAATTGCCATAAAAGTTTCATCATGCGTTTGTCATAAACACCACGTTTCGTTAAATCGACACGTGCCTCACGCATTAATTTTTGATAACCTGGTTTATCTGCAGCAGGCACTTGCATCCAGTATTTGGCTGGAATATCTGTTTTGATCTTGCCTAATATACCAAATGCACGTGGTAATTGGCTTTTTACCCATTCACGTGATTTTTGTCCATAACCCGCAGGGAATTTATCAGGATGTATAATCAGGTTACCTGTCACTTGCAAGATAGGATAATTCACAATAGCGCCTTTACTGCCTAAACCTTTATGCAATTCTAAGGGTTTAAATACAGCAGCAGGTGCACCAATAATATCGACCTGACCATTGTTAAATTTAGCACCAAAATTAGTTACATCCGCTGTGACGGCTTGTGCCCCTATTTGTTGAACCATGATTTTTTGAGCTTCATCATAATCTAACACCGCAATTTTTTTGCCCGCAGCTTTCGCAACTGTATTAATACTTCGGTCATTGACCATTAAAAAGGCATCACCTACAGGAATAACACCAACCACTTCATATTTACCACGTACCATATGTTTGGCAAAAGTAGGACTCGCTAAGCCTTGCATAACTTTAACTGCAAGTTTTATATCTGGAATTGCACCAATTGCATCTAAAGAACCGGTAAAGCTATTAAACTGACGACCACGCATTCCTGTGACACTAATCCCATCACATTTACCTGCTTTAAAATCTTCAGCAATAACAGCTTCATTTTGACCAACGCGAAGTTCAATATCTGCGCCCCAATTTTTGGCAGCAAGCTGATAATCTTTCATGAGTGCAAAAACATCACCGTTTTTACCGACCAAATCAAATACACAGATCACTTGTTTGGCTTGGGCTAATCCAGTGATTGCAGACAAACTCACACCCAGTAAAAGTGCTTTAGACCATTGCATCATATTTTTCTTCCTTGTTACTTCGCTTTGTTTTTTCTCATTTTTAAAATGAGTTTCTATTTATCATCAATGACAGTATTAAATCTTTATTTTATCGACATGATAAAGCCTGCTGTTATTTTTCAATGATTACGTTTTTTTAAGTCACCTACAATGGCAGAAATGACGAATTCAACTCAAAAAAAAACCCAGATTTAATCTAGGTTTTTTCTTTAAAAATCAAAACTATTCACCACCAAGTGAACACTCAAAATTCGCTTTATCGACAGAACAACGTGCTTTTTTCAATACACTCATCATCGCTGGATCATAAATTCCACGCTTAGTCATATCCATACGACCTTCACGTAACATTTTTTGATACTTGGTTTTATCTTCTGCAGTTAAATTCATTTTAAATTTTGCTGGAATGCTCGATTCTAGACGGTTAATCATGTTGAAACTTTTTGGTAAGTTTTTCACAAACCAATCACGAGATTTTTGACCGAATCCTGCAGGGAATTGATCAGGACGAATAATAAAATCGGCTGTGACTTGTAGGACAGGAAAATTAAACATACCGCCATTTGGGCTAATACCCTTATAAATCTCTAAAGGTTTGTAGGCATATGCTGGTGCACCTACCATATCTACTTGCCCGTTGTTAAATTTTGCGACAAAGTTAGAAATATCAGAAATAACGGCTTGTGCACCTACACGTTGCACCATAATTTTTTGCGCGTCGTCATACCCCAATACCGCAAACTTTTTACCTGCTGCTTTTTCAATTGAATCAATTTTTTTATCACGTACAAAAATGAAAGCTGAGCCTAAAGGTGCAATCCCTGCCACTTCATATTTTTTACCGCTTAAATTACTCATCATTTTTGGTGCATTACGTTTATCTAAAGCAAAGGTAATAGCACGTTGCGCAATAGCGTTGCTTGGTGCACCACCAAGTGCATCAATAGAACCAACAAATTTATTGTACTGACGTGCACGCATTGCCGTCATAAAAACAGCATCACACTTGCCTGCTTTAAAATCATTATCGGCAACCGCCTCATCTTGGCGAGGAACAAGATTAATGTCTGCTCCCCAACCTTTTGCAGCAAGCGCCCACTCTTGTGCCATTTGATAAGATTCACCCGATTTACCCAGTAAATCGAATACACAGACATCTACTTTGGCCGCTTGAGTAGTCGTTGCCAAACCCATAACAGAGAGTGCGGTTAATGCGAAAATCATTTTTTTCATTGTTGCAGTCCTTTTCAGAATCTTTTTGTTTAACGAGAGTCCGTTTTACGTAATGGATATTAAGCAAGTTCAATATAAAAAAATAGAGCATTTGCTCCATTTTTTATGATCAATTTGTCACTTTTTTATAAAATTAATAAGTTATTAATAAAATCATATATTTAGATTTTGTGTATTTTTTCATATTTTGATAGAATTTTAGTACTTTTACATATTTATTCATAAAATATACTCTACTCTCCACCTAAAGAGCACTCAAAATTGGTCCGCTGCATTGTACAACGTGCTTTTTTGAGTACCGTCATCATCGATGAATCATAAATTCCTTGCTTCGTTAAATCTATGCGTCCATCCCGTAGTAATTTTTGATATTGTTCTTCGTCTTTTTTACTCAAATTGATTTTATATTTATTGGGAATATCGGCTTCTAAACGCTGTACCATATTAAAACTTTTTGGGATTTTTTCTACAAACCAACGACGAGATTGTACGGCAAAACCTTGCGGAAATTCATCGGATCGAATAATTAAGTCTGCAGTTACATTTACGATAGGAAAATTAATCATTCCGCCTTTTGAACCCAATCCTTTATAAATTTCTAAAGGTTTAAACGCATAAGCAGGCGCCGCGACCACATCGACTTCACCACTGTTAAATTTTTTCACAAAGTTAGAAATATCCGACATGACTGGAATTGCACCTATGCGCTGAGCCATAATTTTTTGCGCATCATCATATTCTAAAACTGCAATTTTTTTACCCTTGGCTTTTTCTATTGAATTTATAGACTTATCACGGACAAAAATATAAGCCAAACCAATTTGACCAATTCCTGCCACTTCATATTTTTCATTATTCATTGTTGTGATTAAACGTCGGTTATTACGTTTATCTAAAACGTAAGCAATCGCTTTACGTGCAATATCATTACTGGTCACTCCACCCAATGCATCAATAGAACCTGCGAATTTATTATATGATCGTGCACGCATGGAGGTCATATAAAAAGCGTCACATACGCCTGCATTAAAATCTTTTTCTACTTTTGCTTCATCTTGATAAGAAAGTAAGCTGACATTTGCCCCCCATGTTTTGCTACTTAATGCCCACTCTTCCATAAATTTATAAGATTCACCTGCTTTTCCCAATAAATCAAATACACATATTTTTTGTTTGTCTTGCGCTTGAACCATACTCGAAAAACTTAAAAGTATCCCTACAGATAAACTTAATATCCCTTTTTGCATATTGTCCCCTGATTCTTTTTGCACTTATGTTGTTCTTAAATAAATATAATGTTGTTCCTTGATTAAAAATAGAGTATTTATTCTATTTCTGACGAAAGGCTATTTTTTGTTCAAGCTTTTAAAATCTTTATTTGGATTAAATCCTGCTTTATTTGAATAATCGTTACGGTATTTTTTCTTTTCTGAGTCGCTTCCTTTAGAATAGGCGCTATTCTTCTTCAGATTTAGATATTTCAATGATTCAGTTAGATCAACTTTCTATACGTCGCGGTGGACGTGTTTTATTTCAAAAAGCGTCTATGCAGTTACATCCAGGATGGAAAATTGGCCTAACCGGTGTCAATGGAGCAGGTAAATCAACTTTATTTTCAGCCCTTTTAGGGGGTATGGAGTCTGATGGTGGTTCATTAACTCGTCCTGCGGTGTGGACGGTTGCACACATGGCACAGGAAATTAAAGCTTTAGACATGAAAGCCATTGATTTTGTGCTTTCAGGTGATGAAGAGTATTGGGAAATCCAAAACAAACTTGACCAACCTGATCTGCTAAATGATGAAGAATTAGCCCATTTATATGGTCGTTTTGATGAGATCAATGGCTATTCTGCACCGTCTAAAGCTTCACAACTGATGGCAGGATTAGGCTTTTTTGAACATCAGTCACAACTTGATGTCTCCAGTTTTTCAGGCGGCTGGCGTATGCGTTTAAATCTGGCACGTACCCTAATGAGTCGTTCAGATTTACTGCTACTTGATGAACCGACTAACCATTTGGACTTAGATGCAATTCTTTGGTTAGAGGACTGGTTAAAAGCCTATGAAGGCACTTTGGTTCTCATTTCACATGACCGTGATTTCTTAGATGCCATTACCGATCATATTTTACATATTGAAAATCAAGAACTGATTCTTTACACAGGAAATTACTCGACTTTTGAACGTACTCGAAGTGAACGATTGGCCCAACAACAACAGGCTTATGAAAAGCAATTAGAAACACGTGCCCATTTGCAAAAATATATTGATCGTTTTAAAGCACAAGCCACCAAAGCCAAACAAGCACAGAGTCGTATTAAACAATTAGAGCGCATGCAAGAATTGTCAGCCGCGCATGTCGATACACCTTTTACTTTTTCATTCCGTGAACCGAGCAAAATGAGTTCCCCTCTGCTTGAACTTGAACAAGCAGATATTGGTTATGGTGATAAATTGATTGTCACCAATGTCAATTTACAAATTACTCCGACCAGTCGTATTGGTTTACTTGGAATGAATGGTGCAGGTAAATCGACCCTCATTAAATCATTGGTCGGTGATTTACAATTGATGCAGGGATTTCGTAAAGATTCTGAATTATTAAATATTGGCTATTTTGCTCAGCATCAAATGGATGCTTTGGATGGTAATGCCAGCCCAATGTTACAATTAGCACGTATAGCCGATAAAAAAATCAGTGAAGCAAGCCTTCGTTCTTTCTTAGGTAGTTTTGGTTTTAGTGGCGAGCGCATGGATACGCCAAGTGAAAGTTTTTCTGGTGGAGAACGTGCCCGTTTAGCGCTTGCATTGATTGTTTGGCAACGTCCTAATGTCCTGATTTTAGATGAACCGACCAACCATTTAGATCTCGATATGCGTCATGCCCTAACGATGGCATTGACTGATTTTGAAGGTGCAGTCGTTCTGGTTTCACATGAACGCCAATTGGTGGCCAGTGTTTGTGACGAGCTTATTTTGGTTCATGGTGGGCAAAGTCGTGAGTTTGACGGTGATTTGACTGCATATGCAGATTGGTTACGTCAAGCGCGTATCGAAATGATCAAAAATGGTCAAAAGCCTTCGGCACCTGTGCAATCTCAAGTAGAAGTTAAATCCAGTATTTCAAAATTAGATAAAGAAGGCCAACGTAAAGAAGCAGCACGCCGCCGTGAATTGGGACGACCAATTCGTAAAAATATCGAAAAAAATGAATTACAGATTGCGAAAGTACAGCCACGTTTGATTCAAATCGAAGCATTACTAGCAGACACTGCTTTGTATGATGCAAATCGTAAAGATGATTTAATCAAATTGATGAATGAACAAACAGAGCTTAAAAATCATTTGTCAGGTGCTGAAGAAAAAATGTTAGAGCTGATGATGGAGTTAGAGGAATTAGAAAGTTCGTTTGAATAATAGCTTTCAGAAGCTTTCTTTAACATTGTAAAGCTTAGCTAAACCATCGGTGATTTTTTAATCGCAGTGTGATCCTAAAATTGCACTGCGATTTTTTATTTTTTCTACACAATGGTTTTTCAGCCTTAAGCTATTTTCATGCTTTAAATTCAAAGATAAGAAATTATATTTTTTAAATTCAAATCACCACTTTAAATTCAAAAGATTAAATCAAAAAGATTTAAATTTAAAAAGTAATACAGAACGATTTGTGGATAAATTTATTTTTTCATTTTATCAAATAATCAATAAAACTTATCCACAATTACCATTTTACCAATGGTAAAAATCTGAGTTTTAACGTTATTTCTTTACTTTAAAAACCGTAATTCTACAATTTTCCAGCCATTCTGATAAACCCATAACTCTTGAATCTGTTGCTGATTTTTTTCCAAACCAATCGTGATTTGACAACGAGTCTGATCATAATCAAACTCGAATTCTTCAAATTCAACTTCAGGTTTTTGTGGTTTCCATACGCCATTTTTTACTGCATGCGCAATGCGTTCATAACGAGTATGGTTGCTTTCCACTCGATTCTGTCGTTCATCCATAACTTTAAATTGTTCATGCTCATACTGTGCCAGTACCTCATATTGCCCTGTAAAAAATGCATTAACCCAAATATCTCGCGCTTGCTCTAATTGATTATCCATGGTGTTGATCTCGTAATATTGCATCATGATCTCCCGTTATAGATATCATCATGACCGAGAAATAAGTCAATTTAATAAAAAAATAGATCAAAATTAAATCAAATATATATAAAAATAGCACAAAAAAAGCATCCCGAAGGATGCTTTCTGATGATTGAATATACTTTATAGGCTAAGCATCAATATCTGCATTTAAGGCATTTGCTTCAATAAAGGCACGACGCGGCTCAACATCATCTCCCATTAAACAAGAGAACATTCGGTCTGCTTCGATCGCATCATCAATAGTGACTTGTAACATATTGCGGTTTTCAGGATCCATAGTGGTGTCCCAAAGTTGATCCGCATTCATCTCACCCAAACCTTTATAGCGCTGAATCATCATCCCACGGCGTGAGTCAGACAAAATATGTTGCCAAGCATCATGGAACGTCGCAACATTAATGCGTTTATCGCCTTTCTGCAAATAAGCGCCTTCTTCAAGCAAAGTGAACCAGCTCTTGGAGTTTTGCAATAGACGCTTATACTCACCCGATGCCAATAAACCTTGATCTAGTAAATAGTGATGTGGCAAATTATGCACATACACCGTTACACGTGGCCAGAAATGCTTCACAGTGGTACCGTCGGCATGTTCCTTATCAAACCCTTCCAAAGTAATTTCTGGACGTAAACTTGGTTGATATTTCACAATTGCTAGACGCAGTTGCTCTGCCCATTGCGCCACATAATTTTCATCGTAATTCTGATCAAGTTTAAAAGCATCTAAACCCAATAGACCATCCAACAAACTTGCAGGATAACGTACAGTCAAACGATTTAAACTTTTTTGTGAAACTTGATAATCACCAATGACACTGGCTAATGATTCACCACGAATTGCAGGTGAATCAGCACTAATATGCAGTGAAAGCTCATCAATTGCATTTGAAATTAAATAACTTTCTAAAGCATCATTATCTTTTAAATACTGTTCTTGCTTGCCTTTTTTCAACTTATACAGCGGTGGTTGAGCAATATAAATATAACCACGCTCTACCAGTTCAGGCATTTGACGGAAGAAGAAAGTCAATAGTAGTGTACGAATGTGCGAACCATCGACGTCGGCATCGGTCATGATGATGATTTTGTGATAACGCAATTTATCTGGATTATATTCTTCACGCCCAATACCACAACCAAGTGCAGTAATTAAGGTACCAACTTCTTGCGAAGAAATCATTTTATCAAAACGTGCACGTTCCACGTTCAGAATTTTACCCTTCAACGGTAAAATTGCTTGCATCTTACGGTTACGACCCTGTTTTGCAGAACCGCCAGCAGAGTCACCCTCGACCAAGTATAATTCAGATAATGCTGGATCTTTTTCTTGGCAATCTGCTAATTTACCTGGTAAGCCTGCAATATCCAAAGCACTTTTACGACGCGTCATTTCACGTGCCTTACGTGCTGCATCACGCGCTCGTGCTGCATCAATAATTTTGCCTGCAATCGCTTTGGCAGCACCTGGATTTTCCAATAAATATTCAGAGAATGATTTATTCATCGCCTGCTCTACAGCAGGTTTAACTTCACTGGATACCAGTTTTTCTTTGGTTTGTGAAGAAAATTTTGGATCAGGTACTTTGACTGAAACAATTGCAGTCAAACCTTCACGTGCATCATCACCTGTAACAGCTACTTTTTCTTTTTTCAGAATGTTTTCACTGTCTAAATACTGATTTAAACCACGGGTTAAAGCTGCGCGGAAACCGGCTAAATGCGAACCACCATCTTTCTGTGGAATATTATTGGTAAAACAACGTACATTTTCTTGGTAAGTGTCATTCCACTGCAAAGCCACTTCAACAGTAATACCTGTTTCAGCTGACTCAGTCGTGAAGTGAAAAATTTCATTCAGGTGTGTTTTACCTTGATTGATATATTTCACAAACTCAGACAAGCCACCTTCATAATCAAAAATATACTCTGCAGCGATCCGATCATCACGCAATACAATGCGCACGCCAGCATTCAAGAATGATAATTCACGCAAACGACGCGCTAAAATATCAACATTGAAAATGGTTTGAGTGAACGTAAGCTCACTTGGATAGAAACGAACAGTAGTTCCTGATTTTTCCGTCTCACCAATTTCACGCAATTTATAAACAGGATCGCCGTGATGATATTCCTGCTCGAAAACTTTCCCAGCACGGTGAATATTCAGTAATAATTTACTTGATAAAGCATTTACAACTGAAACGCCCACGCCATGTAAACCACCTGAAACTTTATAACTATTGTCATCAAACTTACCACCTGCATGCAGAATGGTTAAAATCACTTCGGCTGCAGACACACCTTCTTCTGGGTGAATATCCGTTGGAATCCCACGGCCATTATCTGAAACACTGACGGACTCATCTTCATGAATGACCACCAAAATCTCATCACAGTGACCAGCCAAGGCTTCATCAATCGCATTATCAACGACTTCAAACACCATGTGATGTAAGCCCGAACCATCGTCCGTATCACCAATATACATACCAGGACGCTTACGTACAGCGTCTAAACCACGTAATACCTTGATACTAGAGGAATCATAAGCTTTTTCTTGGGTTTGTTCTGTTTGAGAAGCAGCTTGATCTTCTGAACTCATGGTGTCTCCCTAGTGAAAATATAGGTCTATCCGAAGATGGGTAAAATCTAAAAAACTATTGCACAACAACGCGAACTTGACCATCTTCAACATTGAATAATTGATAACAAATAGACAAATCATGTAAATGTTTTTTTACTGATTCATACTCTAAAGTAGTCATAAAAACTTGGCTGCCCAATTGGCTCAATCGCTCAATTAAACGGCGTTGGGCTATAAAATCTAATTCTGCCGTTAGATCATCTAATAATACCACAGTTTCCCTATTACAGGCATGCAGCATTGCAATCTGTGAGAGCTTCAAAGCCATCAGTAGTAGCTTTTTTTGCCCCCGTGACAGCACGGCATCTGCCTCACCCAGCGTTGTTTTTAAACGTAAATCTGCACGATGTGGACCATATTCGGTATAACGCCTATCTACGTCTTTTTGATGGTGGACAGTTAAGTCATTCAATAAACCAAGCTCCGTGTGAAAACCTGGACTATATTCCAATTTAATCTCTAAATCTGGCAATAAATAGTGTAAATCTTGCTCAAAATAAACTTTCCATTGTTCAACAATACCACTGCGTTGGGAATGAAGGATTTCACCGTATTCAGATAGCATTTTATTCCATGGCTCTAATTCATTGAGCGCAATATTTCGTCTAGATTTGAGCAGGCTATTTCTTTGTTTTAATGCACGGGAATAATATTGCCAAGCATGATAAAAATCAGGTTCCACGTGGAACATTAGCCAGTCAATCAGCTGACGTCTTGGTTTGGCGCCATGATCAATAATGTCGGTACTTTGTGGATCGATATGTTGTAAAGGAAGAATTTTAGCCAACTGACCTTGAGTGGCAATTAAATCACCATTGACTTTAATCAGCTGCTCGCCCGAAAGCATTTTCTGCATACCAATTTTTTCAGTAGCAGATTGCGCAAATACAATCGCATCTCCCATTTCATTTTGAATATAATTTTTCGGCAAATGAGTCCGAAAAGAGCGTCCCGTTGCCAACAAATGAATCGCCTCCAAAATAGAGGTTTTTCCAGAGCCATTGTGTCCATAAAAAACATTAAACGGTTGCAACTCTTGGAGTGCAACCGCTTTTAAATTTCGAACACGCTCTATATGTAGACGCGTAATATGCATAATGAAATATAGTATAAAATAGAAAAATTAAACACGCATCGGCATGACAACATAAGTTTGATCTTGCTGTGATGGATCATGAACCAGCACAGATTGATTGGCTTCCGTCATGGTCATGGTCACATCATCACCATCCAGGGCACCCAATACGTCTAACAAATACTGGGCATTAAATGACATTTCCATTGCTTCATCTGCGTATTGAATCACTAAATCTTCAATCGCTTCATCTTGTTCTGGATTATTGGCACGTAGTTGTAGACAATCTGCACCGAAATTTAAAAATACACCGCGTAATTTTTCATTACTTAAAATAGCGACACGCTGAAGCGACTGTTTGAATACATCATGGGCAATCAATACATTTTTATTGCCACCGCGCGGAATAACACGGCGATAATCAGGGAATTTACCATCAATCAGTTTAGTGGTAAAACGTACAGTAATATTGGCTTGTTCCTTATCACGACTTGGAGCACTAATCGTCACATTTAATAATTCACGACCAATTAATAAAGATAATTGTTCATCTTCAATACTCAACAAACGCTGTAATTCTGCTACGGCTTTACGTGGAATAATGGCCTGAATTGGACTGGTTGCAGTTGAAGTTGCAGTGGTTTCACAAAGTGCTAAACGATGACCATCTGTAGTCACTGCACGAAGCTGATTTTGGTCAATTTCTAATAATGTACCTGTCAAATAAAAACGGACATCTTGCACAGCCATCGCGAAAGCTGTTTTCTCAAACAAACGTTTTAATTCGCGTTGGGTCACAGTAACTTGTGTACCTTGAGTATTTTCCGTGTTTAATAATGGGTAATCTTCTGCTGGGAGCGTACCCAACACAAAGCGGCTATTGCCTGATTTTAAAATACAACGATCTTCAGTAATTTGTAAGTCAATCAAAGCAGCGGTAGGCAAAGACTTACAAATATCCATCAGCTTACGTGCAGGAACCGTACTTTCACCCACTTGTATACATGCACCTTCAGCAAGCGTAGTACTGGCTACCAATTCTACTTCCAAATCAGAACCTGTGATGGTTAATAACTCATTGCTGACTTGAACTTTGACATTGGACAAAATGTTTAAAGTATGGCGACGTTCAACCGCTCCTACAACATGTGATAGAACATTCAGTAAGTTTTCTTTCGCGATCTTTAAACGCACGGTACATTCCTCTAACAACTGAAGATAAATAATCAATAAATATGTTTTTTAGCAGTGTACTATGCGGCAGAATATGCCGCATTGCAAGACGAGAATTTGATCAACTTTGCAGCAAACGTTGCAAGTTTTTATAATCTTCGTTGAAGATTGGATCTTGCTCACGCAGGCTTAAAACTTTCTCACAGGCATGCATGACGGTACTGTGGTCACGACCACCAAATGCCATCCCAATTTCGGGAAAACTATCGCCTGTCAGTTCACGTGCAAGCCCCATAGCAAGTTGACGTGGTCGTGCATAAATACGAGTACGCTTCGGCCCTACAATTTCTTTGAGTGGAATACGGAAATATTCACTGACTACGCGTTGGATATTTTCAGTACTGATGGTTCGGGCACGAATGGCCAAAACATCTTTCAATGATTCACGAACCACGTCCAGATCGATCGCAGTGCCTTTAAAACGAGAAATCGCAACGACTTTATTCAGTGCTCCTTCTAGTTCACGCACATTTGCGACCACCTGTTGCGCCACAAATAAAGCACAATTACGCGGTAAATCAACACCACTGTTCTCAGCTTTTTTTAATAAAATTTCAATACGGGTTTCGATATCAGGTGGCTCAACGCCCACCGATAAGCCCCAAGAAAAACGTGAAACCAAGCGTGCATCTAATTCTGTCAATTCCTTCGGATAACGATCCGAAGTCAAAATAATTTGTTTTGATTCATCTAATAATGCATTAAATGTATAGAAAAACTCCACCAAACTGGCTTCTTTTCCCGCCAACAAATGAATATCATCGACCAATAATAGATCAAGTGAACGACAGTTTTTCTTAAATTCTTCCACTTTGCCTTGTTGTAATGAGCTGACAAAATCTTGTACAAAACTTTCAGCGGTCATGTACATCACGCGTGCATTTGGTTTCGCTTGTAATAACGCATTTCCCACTGCCTGCATTAAATGGGTTTTACCTAGACCAGTTGGCCCATATAAAAACAATGGGTTGTGTTGAGATGCACCCAACTGGGTTAAAACTTTACGACAAGTTTCAGCCGCCATTTGATTAGAGCGGCCTTCAACAAACAATGAAAAAGTAAATAATGGGTTTAATAAACGCTTGCGTGTATTTTTCGATGAAGTTTCATCTTTTTCTTTTTTTGGTTTAATGACTGGGGCAGGATTGGATTGCAACGCAGCAGTGGTCGTTGCAGGTTGTTCATGGGCAGATAAAATTGCACCTGGTCGAGAATCCACCAAAATTTCAACTTTACGTACCCGCCCTTCAGACATTTGTTCAGCCAAAATAGTAATTAATTCCAGATGATGCTCTTGAATATAGCGTGTCCAATACGGATTTGGAGCATACAAGCGTAAGGTGTCATTTAATTCTTCAGCCACCAACGGACGAATCCACATGGTAAAGACATTCCCCGAAAGCTCTTGTCGCAAACGAGTTAAACAGTCTGTCCAAAGCATGTGAAACCCCTATTCAGTCCATTGTACATAATAAAAAATTACCAAGCCCGACTAAGCGGGTCGCCATTCTATCGAAGTTATCCACATCTGTCATGGCAAAAATAAGAAAATGTCAGTTAAAAATTAAAACCACCCATTTAAATTTAAATTCAAAACAGGTGTGGATAAGGTTATCCGCAAGGTGTGGATAAAATATACCATAAAGTTATCCACAAATTAACCACTCCATAGAAACATAGATATTCACAACCTAAATATATGTTTTATATTTTAAAAAACCACTTTTACACAGAAAAATAGCTCCCTAATAGTAATAAACTTAAATTTATAAATTTGAATTTATTTATTAAGTAAGTCTTCAAATGCGGATAACTCTAAAATGGTTTAAATTTAAATTCAAAAACTAAAGTAGGGGTAATTAAAATTTAAACACTGTGGATAATATTGTGAATAATTCTGTTTATAACTCACGATATTATATTAATCAATTATTTGTATTGTGTATAAAATTAATAATATTGTCAGAAAAATAAAAACAACCGTTTGAATAAAAGTATTTAAAAATTGCTTATTTTGAAAGAATACTTGTTTTTCATTGACAGCTTATCGTTTGACCACTAAAATCGCGAACCTTCATATAAGATCATTTTTGGAGTTTCAATATGAAACGTACATTTCAACCATCTGAATTAAAGCGCAAGCGCGTTCATGGTTTCCGTGCTCGTATGGCTACTAAAGCTGGTCGCCAAGTATTAGCTCGCCGCCGTGCAAAAGGTCGTCATAGCTTAACTGTTTAATTAGTTAAGCTATTACGATTTTGGGTGTTATGACACTTTATGGCTTCAGCACAAACGTACGTATACGTTGTGCTGCCGATTATAAAAGTGTGTTTGATGGTGCGCTTTTTAAAGTGCATCAACCCCATTTCTTATTTCTTGCAAAATGTTCCGAACAGCCTTCAAGCCGTTTGGGAATTGTTGTTGCCAAGAAAAAAGTGCGTCGTGCGCATGAAAGAAATCGAGTAAAACGTCTTGCTCGCGAAAGTTTTCGCCTGCATCAACAGCAGTTAGACTTATTAGATATTGTGGTCATGCCTAAAATAGGGATTGAAGCAGTACCTAATGCAGAATTGCAGCAGCAATTACAATTTGCTTGGCAGAAATTGCAACGCCTTGCCAAAAAGCATAACAAGATAGCTCCCTCCCCACAAAAGTAGAGAAGGCCAATGGTACGTTTACTGCATTGGTTGATTCGATTCTATCAGATCGCGATTAGTCCTTTATTGGGACCCCGCTGTCGTTATATTCCAACATGTTCTCAATACTCTTTAGAAGCAGTCCATTCTTATGGTGCTGTACGTGGTGTGTGGTTAGCTACTCGACGTATTTGTCGTTGTCATCCTTGGGGTGGGTCAGGTTATGACCCTGTTCCTCAAAAGGCAATTCGTTTTATTTCATTTCAGCAAATAGATTCTCAAACGCTTCACGTTGTTGTACCCTTTCGTGATCGTTTATTGAACCGAAATCACTTTAACTACTTGGGATAATAGATATGCAACAATGGGCCAGGTTTGCAATTCTAGGGGCCATGTTTGTCGTCGCATATTTGCTTATTTTGGCTTGGCAAAAAGATTATGGTCATGCAGAAACTAAACCACAGCAAAATGCCGCTGTTGTTTCGCATGAAGTATCTGCAGATTTGCCAAATGGTCAAACCGCTGCTACGACAGCATCTGACATGCCGCAAGCAAATATTGCTACTCAGCAAACTACAACAGATGCAACAGCACCTGTAAGTCAACAGCTTATTTCAGTACAAACTGACCTTTATCATCTTTGGATTAATCCTAAAGGGGGTGACATTGTTCGTATTGAATTATTGAACCATGATAAGAATAAAGACAGTGATCAACCTTTTGTGATGCTGGAAAGTGATGCAAAACGTACTTATGTTGCTCAGTCTGGTTTAATTGGTTTGAATGGGCCGGACAGTAACCGTAATGGTCGCCCAGTCTATGAGATTGAGAAATCAGCTTATACTTTGGCCGATGCCAAAGCGCAGCAAACCAAAGATGGTAAAGCGTTTAAAGTTTTATCTGTGCCAATGGTGTATAAAACTGCTGATGGCGTAGAAATTATTAAAACGTTCACCTTTAAACAAGGTGAATATCCGATTATTGTGAACCACAAAGTGGTTAACCGTAGTGGCCAAAATTGGCAAGGCCAGATGTTTGGTCAGATCAAACGTGATAATTCAGATGATCCGGGTAAATCAGATCAAGGAATTTTCACTCTGGGAACATTCCTAGGGGGTGCTTGGGGTACGCCTGAAGAACATTATAATAAGCTGAAATTTGCCAACTTCAATGAAGAAAAATTGAATGTAGAAGCAAAAGGTGGCTGGGTTGCTGTTGTGCAACATTATTTTGTAAGTGCATGGATTCCAGGTGATCTTAAGCTGACACAAGCTGGTGGTCAGCCATATAGTGCTAAATTGGAATCTCGTCAATCGACAGATAACATGAATATTATCGGTTTTACTTCGCCGATGATTAATGTACCTGCAGGTACTGCAGCTGAGTTAGACGCGACCTTCTATTCTGGTCCTAAAGTTCAATCTGAACTGAAAGATCTGGCGGTAGGTTTAAACCAAACCGTAGATTATGGTTGGTTATGGCCGATTGCTAAGTTATTGTTCCTCGGACTTCAGTTCTTCCATAACATTGTAGGCAACTGGGGTTGGTCAATTATCTTATTGACTGTATTAGTTAAACTGATTCTTTGGCCATTGTCGTCTAAGAGCTACCGCTCTATGGCGAAAATGCGTGTGATTGCACCTGAAATGCAACGCATGAAAGAAGAATTCGGTGAAGATCGTATGCGTTTCTCTCAAGAAATGATGGCCCTGTATAAGCGCGAACAAGTCAATCCATTGTCTGGTTGCTTGCCACTGCTTTTACAAATGCCGATTTTCTTGGCCTTGTATTGGGTGTTGATGGAGTCGGTTGAACTTCGTCATGCACCTTGGTTAGGCTGGATTCAAGATTTATCTGCGATGGATCCTTGGTTTATTCTGCCGTTATTGATGGGTTTGACTATGTTTATTCAGCAGTCATTGAATCCACAACCGGCTGATCCAATGCAGGCGAAAGTCTTCAAGCTGATGCCAATTATCTTTACTGTATTTATGTTGTTCTTCCCTGCAGGCTTGGTGTTGTACTGGATTGTCAATAACAGTATTACCATTTTACAGCAGAGTCTGATTAACAAGAGTGTTGAGAAGGATCGTGCGAAACGTGAAGTGGTTTAATTAACAACTGCTCGTGAAGTACTGAATAAATCCGCTTAAGATGGTAATCTTAGGCGGATTTTTCTTTGTTTATGATTTGGGATTTTTGAGGTGAATGTTATGCAAAACCGAACAACTACGATTGCTGCGATTGCAACGCCACCTGGCCGTGGCGGTGTGGGAGTAATTCGTTTGTCTGGTCCCAAATCTTATATAATTGCAGAAGCCTTAACTCAAAAAGCACTGCCTAAAGCACGTTTTGCTGGCTTTCGTCAGTTTTATGATGCTGCGGGTGAGGTAATGGATGAAGGTTTAGCGATTTGTTTTCCTAATCCTCATTCATTTACGGGTGAAGATGTTGTGGAATTACAAGGTCATGGCGGACCTGTCATTCAAAATGCATTATTGGCACGTTTACTAGAATTGGGTGCAATCGCAGCCAAAGCGGGTGAATTTTCTATGCGCGCTTTTGAAAATGGCAAACTTGATTTGGTTCAAGCGGAATCGATTGCTGACTTGATTGATGCAACCTCACAGGCGGCTGCTCGTTCTGCGGTACGCTCGTTACAGGGTGTCTTTTCAACCAAAGTAAATAGTGTATTGGAGAAATTGATTCATTTACGTCTGCATGTTGAAGCAGCTATTGATTTTCCAGAAGAAGAAATAGATTTTTTAGCTGATGGTAAAATTTTGGCACTACTCCAAGACGTACAAAGTTCAGTAACTGCAGTACAGACATCTGCTCGTCAAGGACAGCTTTTACGTGAAGGTTTACAGGTGGTAATTGCGGGAAAACCCAATGCTGGTAAATCTTCATTGTTAAATACGCTTGCGGGAAATGATCGTGCTATTGTCACGGATATAGCGGGTACAACGCGTGATGTATTGCATGAAAAAATTACACTAAATGGTTTGCCGATTACTCTTACGGATACTGCTGGCTTGCGTGAAACAAAGGATGTGGTAGAAAAAGAAGGGATTCGCCGTGCCATTAAAGAAATTGAACAAGCCGATTTATTATTGTTGGTGTATGACTTAACCCAAGGTGATAATCCTTTACAGTTGGCACAAAACTATTTTGCTGAGCATCTTGAACCCAAGCGTTTAATGTTGATTGCCAACAAATGTGATTTGACGGGCACTGTTGCCGAAATTGGCGATTATCAGGGATTTCGTCATATTACAGTTTCTGCTAAGCAAGAAACTGGCGTTCAAGCGCTTGTAGATGCGATTACAGCACACGCAGGCTTCCAGCCAGAAGAAGATACCTTTATAGCCCGAACACGTCATTTAGATGCAATGAAGCGCGCGCAGCTATATCTTTTAGAGGCAAATGAGCAGTTAGTGGTATATCAGGCTGGAGAATTGGTAGCGGAGTCACTACGGTTGGCACAAAATGCTTTGGCAGAAATCACTGGTGAGTTTAGTGCAGATGATCTATTGGGGAAAATTTTTGGATCGTTCTGTATTGGAAAGTAATTCAATAATGACTTAAATGCGAACTCTATTTGAGTAATGTTGAAAAAATAGCCTTAATTTATAAGGCTATTTATAAAAGTTCATTTAATCAGCAATCAGATGAACTTTCTTATGCCACATCAAAAGACTTAAACACAATAAGCCAATCACAATACAAAATCCTAAAATTCCGAAGGTTAAGCCAAAATGATCAGCAAGATAACCCACTGCAACAATAGGAACAATAGTACCTAAATATCCAATGAACAAATAAGTCGACATGACCGCGGCCCGATTGTCTATTGATGTCATTTTATGAATTAAACCAAATGCACCCATTAATCCAAATCCATGGCCAATACCCACAAAAATATCACTTAAGAAGAATAAGCTACTCCACTGCATGGTCATACACAGCGCCAATAAGACCAGACTCATGGTCAGGGTAATTAAACCATAATTTAAACATTTTTCCGCAGCCAATGATTTGGCAAAAAATTGTACTATTGCGGAAATAAATAAAATACTCGAAATGGCAGCCCCACTTACGAAAGGTCCATGCCAAGGAATTAAATCTTTAACAAATGAAGGCGATAAAGAAGCAAATAGGCCAAACACGCCAAAGGCACAAAAAGCAGTTAATCCTGCAATAAAGAATTCAGATTTGTATTGAGGTGCTGGAATTTCTAAATGTGGTGCTATCGAAAATGGCTGAGATTTAAATTGAGGAGTCTTGACGCGATATAAACCGAAAAAACATAAAATTGCAGCTACAATAATGGGTAAGTAGGGCGTAACTAAAGGTTCATGAGAAAATTGTGCAATTAATCCGCCGATAAAAGGCCCTAAGCCGAAACCAATCACGGTAATAATAGAACTTAATTGTGGTGCATTTTTTTTATGGCTATCTGGAATGGTGGTGATTAAGCCAAGCATTGCAGAGGTGCTGATGAGTCCAGAGGCAATCCCAATAATAAACCGCCCTAGACCGAGCCAAAGTGCATTAGAGGCTATAACAGATAACAGCAAACCGATGACTACAAAAACAATCCCAATTTGCAGGGTGCGTAAAAATCCAACACTATTACTGGTTCGTCCTAGAAACAACAAGGTTGCCAAACAACCGAACATGTAAGCTACAAAAATATAAGTAATATGGCTAGGTAAAAGATGCCATAGTTCTTGATAAATCGGATATAAAGGACTGGCCAGAGCCGTGCCGATCGTACCAATACATAGTGCCAGGCTCACCATTAAAAAGGGTCGCCATGATTGCTGACTCATCATGTAAGCTCACAGAAAGATTCACCATTTGGTCAAAAAATGAATACTTTTAGAGGAAAGGGAGAATCATAGAGTAATTCTTTGAGCGTGCTATCGTCAATTTATAACATGTAAATATTACAGTGGTAAGTTTTTAATAATTCTGAAAAATTTAATCTTTTATCCAAAATTTAATTCGCTTTCAGAGTCAAGTAAAAGGGTTGGAAAATATCTTGCAGAAATGAGGCTATCTGTCAGTGTATTAAGCCATCATATTTTATTCCCATTTTGATAAATCTGGGCTGTATCACTGAACAATGAATAAAAACAATCCACGATGAAAAATTTTAGATGTTCCACGTGAAACTTTAACAGATAAATATGTGGTTTTTCGGTAATCAGTTCTTAAAATAACG
This sequence comes from Acinetobacter albensis, assembly GCF_900095025.1. Lineage (GTDB taxonomy): Bacteria > Pseudomonadota > Gammaproteobacteria > Pseudomonadales > Moraxellaceae > Acinetobacter > Acinetobacter albensis. Next base: position 29,710 of record NZ_FMBK01000019.1, read on the forward strand.
CCTTTAAAAATTAAATTTTCAGTAGAATTGGCTGCAATATTTATAAGTGATATTTAACATGATTAAAAAAACATGGTTATTCGCCTTAGTCAGTGTTATCTCAAGTTTAAGTTGGGCAGATGTGAATACGGTGAAAACCAATTTGAATCAACTACATCCAAAACTGAAGATTGAAAATATTCAAACCACTGAAATGAAAGGTATCTATAGTGGATTGATGGATAATCAAGTGGTTTATATGGGCGAAGATGCGCAACATATCCTGATTGGCTCTATGTTTCGCCTCAGTGATCAAAAAAATATCACCAAAGATTTAGTGCTTAAACAAAACAGTATTGATTGGAAAAAATTGCCTTTACAAGATGCTGTGAAAACAGTACGAGGTAATGGGAAACGCCAGATTGCAGTATTTTCTGATCCAAATTGCCCGTATTGTAAACAGCTTGAGACTGAATTAAATAAATTAAACAACGTCACTATTTATACTTTTATTTATCCGATCAAAACACAATCGGTTGCAATATCAAAACAGATTTTTTGTGAGTCAGATCCTGCTTTAGCTTGGTCAAATTTAATAGGCAAAGGGATTCAACCCCGTTCAATAAAAGCATGTGCCAATCCCGTTGAACGTAATTTAAATCTAGGAAAATCTTTAGGTTTAAACGGTACACCCACGATTATTTTTTCAAATGGCTTTAAAGCGATGGGTGCCTACCCTGCTTTAGAAATAGAGAAAATTTGGAAAGAATTGGGTTTATAAAGTATTGCAGTTTCTACAAAATAAATATCAAATAAAAAGCACCTTATTGAAAGGTGCTTTTATTTCAATTGAATATTGATGGGTTAAACACGAGATTTTTTGGTCATTAAATTATAGATAAACAGAATAATAATGGCGCCAATCACTGATGCGATGAATCCAGCTGCAGAGTTTTGGTCGTAGAGTCCGAGCAACCTACCTGCATAAGTGGCCAGTAAAGAACCTGCAATACCTAATAATGTGGTCACAATAAATCCAGATTTATCATTACCAGGATGAATGGCACGCGCGATTAAACCAGCAATAAAACCTACTACGATGGCAACGATTAATGTCCACATAAGTGCTCTCCATTTATCTTTTGTTTATATATTTTCATCAAGATTTAAAAGTAATCATTCATGATTTATGACAAAACGAATAGATGAATCATGCTAATAACTGTTGTTTTTTTGTTCTTAGAGAAGTTTGGCCGATAAAAAAAGTGGCTATCAGCCACTTTAAAATTGAGAAAAATTTTATAGACCGATTTCACCAATAAACGGTAGATGACGATATTTCTGGTCATAGTCTAAGCCATAACCCACAATGAATTTATCTGCAACTTCAAAGCCTAAAAAATTGACCTTAAGTTCAATTTCACGGCGTGAAGGTTTACTAACTAAAGTACAAAGTTCAATAGAGTTTGGTTGGCGAGTTTCAAGTATTTCTAAAACTTTGCTGAGGGTATTACCTGAGTCAATAATATCTTCAATAATCAACACATCTTTGCCACGAATCTCACCGTCCAAATCTTTCAAAATTTTAACATCACGGCTTGAAACTATACCCCCACCATAACTAGATACAGTCATAAAATCGAGTTCATGCGGCTTGCTGATGACACGACATAAATCTGCCATAAAAATGACAGAACCACGAAGTAAACCAATCAAAACAAGTTCTTTGTCACTATGGGCATAGTGAGCATCAATTTTTGCGCCAAGCTCTTTGACTTTGGCTTGAATTTCTTCAGCCGAAATCATTACGCTCATTTGAACGGTCATGGGTAGATACCTAAAAAAAATCAAAAAATAAAAAAGGTGTTGACCAGCAACACCTCAAAAGACATCTTAATTTTAATACATCTGGTCAATTGATGCACCTTTTTTGCTTTTCAAAATGTATCAACTCTGCGGAGCTGCACTATCGCGTTTAAGCACCAGCGTAAAAATAATGGCGATGCCAATCAATACAAAAAACTTTTTAGTAGGTTGCTTATTGCTGTTATTTTTTGACATAAACCCGTTCTCCATAGACATAGGTGGCTTGAATATTACGATCATCGCCCATGGTCATAAGCGCAAATAATGCATCTTCAATACCTTGTGTACGTTGTTGGCGCAGCGTTTGTAGTGCTGTGGCATTTAAATCTAAAACAATAAAATCGGCTTCTTTACCTACATTAAAATTGCCCAATTTATCGTGTAGATCTAGAGCTTTGGCTCCACCTAGTGTCGCATGATACAAAGACTCAAAGGCTGAAAGTTTATTGCCCTGAAGTTGTTGGACTTTATAGGCTTCATTTAAGGTCTGGAGTTGACTAAATGACGTACCTGCTCCGATGTCTGTACCTAAGCCAACTTTCACCTGTTTTTCCCACGTTTTTTTCAGCGGAAATAAACCACTCCCTAAGAATAAATTCGAGGTTGGGCAGAAAGCGATTGCGGAATTAGTTTCATGCATGCAATCCCATTCTTGTTCTTCCAAATGAACACAATGCGCAAATACCGAGCGTTGGCCAGTTAAACCATAATGATGATAGACATCCAAATACCCTTTTTGTTCTGGAAATAATTCTTTCACCCAAGCAATTTCATTTTTATTTTCACTTAAATGGGTATGAACATATACCTCGGGATATTCGGCTTTCAACTGCCCTGCTTTGACCAGTTGTTCAGGCGTTGATGTGGGTGCAAAACGCGGGGTAATTGCATAGAGATTGCGTCCTTTACCATGCCATTTTTCAATTAATTTTTTCGAGTCTTGATAGGCACTTTCTGGCGTGTCGCAAAGCTCTGCTGGTGCATGACGATCCATCATCACTTTGCCTGCAATTAAACGCATTTGGTGCTGTTCTGCTGCTTCAAATAAGGCATCAACCGATGCAGTGTGGACGCTACAAAACACTAAAGCAGTGGTGGTGCCATTTTTAAGCAGTTCATGAACAAAAAATTGTGCGATTTTGTCGGCATAGGCTTTATCTTTGAACTGTAACTCAGTCGGAAAAGTATATGTGTTTAACCATTCTAAAAGTTGTTCGCCATATGCACCGACCATTTCTGTTTGGGGAAAATGGATATGGGTATCAATAAATCCAGGGACAATCAACTGTTCAGGATAGTGTTCAAAAATCACGTCTTTATTCAGTAAAGCTTGCCCTTCTTGCCATGTGCCAAACCATGTGATTTTTCCATCGACGGTGATGAGTAAACCATCTCCAATGTAACGTACCGCTTGTGCAATATCAGAGGCTTGAGAAACACTGTACTGAATATCGAGAAAGCGGCCACGAACGGCGTGTTGAGCTTGAATGGGAGACATACAATACCTTTAACTTTTCATTTTTTCGATTGATTGTACCTGAATGTATGGTTTTAAACAGTATTCACTTGATTTGTGGGTAAGCGATTGGAGTGAAGACATGATGATAAAGAATGAGATACATTAATTTTTAGCATAGAGTATTTGAGTGTGCGCCAACACTGTGCAGTTGGATTAAAAATTGGCTTTTTTTTATTTGTTTAAGCAAGAAGTTTGCCAAATTTTTGTTATGGGCTTAAATCATTGATTTGAGTGAAGACTATATTGCCATTCAATATTTTCAGTTACGTTTTATTGATTCAATAAAAAAGCCTTTCACCTAAAGATGAAAGGCTTCCTCTGTTATTGAAGTATTAAAGCTGTTCTTGCTTCTTATTATAACGAACGGATAACCAAGCAGTAATCGCCAATACGATGACAATAAAGCCTAAAGAGATCCAAATTGGCATATGGAATACGTCTAACATCAACATTTTGAAACCAATGAAGAGCAAGATAATACCTAAGCCATAAGGCAGATAATGCATTTTAGACGCTGCACCTGCCAGTAAGAAAAACATCGCACGTAAACCCAAAATTGCCATCAAGTTTGCAGTTAATACGATAAATGGATCGGAAGTTACAGCAAAAATGGCAGGAATTGAATCAACAGCGAAAATGACATCCGACGCTTCGACTAAAATTAGCACCAAAAATAACGGCGTTGCCCACAATAGCCCATTTTGACGAACAAAGAATTTTTCTCCTTCAAGCTGTGGGGTAATACGCATATGTTTACGTAACCATTTCAGCAACGGCATTTCTTCAATATTGGGATCTTCTTCATGACCGCGAAGAAATTTATAACCGGTATAGACCAGAAAAGCACCGAAGATATAAAGTACCCAAGAGAATTCTTGAACGAACCATGCACCAATAAAAATGAATAAAGTACGAAGTACAATTGCACCCAATACACCGTAGAGTAAAATTTTACGCTGTAATGCAGGGGGAATTGCAAAGGCTGCAAAAATCATTAACCAGACAAACACGTTATCAATAGCCAGTGATTTTTCGAGTAAATAACCCGCAATATATTCCATGGTTTTTTGGTTGGCTAATACAACACCAGCGGTTTGCTGTAAATACAGCCATAAGCCACCTGCAAATAGCATTGCAACACTGACCCAAGCAATGCTCCAGTAGGCTGCCGTTTTAATTTGGACAGGTTGGCCTTCTTTTTGTTTAAAGCCTAAAAAGTCGATAATCAGCATGACTGCCACAATCGCAAAAAATGCTAAGTACAACCCAGGGTTGCCGATGGTTTCCATAAAAATCTCCACATCGGGCAAATGGATTCGGCATAAAAAAACCTTGACCAGTTGCCAGATGAATTAAACATCTGTTTCAACATGATCAAGGTCTTGCCTACATCTAAATACGTATATTGCGTATTTTAGATGCTCAGATACCGACTTTTTTCAAAGTGTAATGACGATAGTCTGACACCTAAGTTTCAACAGATTTTAAGTTGTTAAAAAGCTTAGGTTTGGAGGAGGCTACTCCCCTTGTTCAACTCAATTTTGTTTTGGATTAAATCCAAATGTGGTTGAAGAATCGCATATTTATGAGCATTGTGCAAATTTTATCTTATTTTTTATGTACCCATAAAGTCCTTGCGTGTGATCAATACCAACGCAAATAAGGTGGCAATCACGGCAAGCAAGCCGCCCACTATACCAATATAACTTAAACCAAAATGAGCTGTGACCATGCCACCCAATAGAGCACCACCACCAATGCCAACATTATAAAGCCCTGAATAAATGGCCATGGCGACATCGGTTGCATCTGAAGCCAGACTTAATGTTTTGGCTTGCAAGGCTAAACTCATGGCAATAATCCCCATTCCCCAAAATGAACTGATCAAATATAAATGGCTCATACCTTGTGCTAAAGGGAGTAACAGCAACATTGAAATGGCCAGACAGAAGGCGGCTAAAGGAATGGCAACTTTAGGATGCCGTGGACCAAATTTTCCAAATAAATAAGAACCTAAAAAGCCTGCGCCGCCGTAAATCAGTAATAAGCTGGTGGTTTGTGCAGAGCTAAAATGGGCGATATTTAAACTGAAGGGCTCAATATAACTATAAGCCGTAAATTGTGCGGTAATAATAATCACCGTAAGTATAAATACCATCACCAAGCTTGGGCGTTTGAATAAAACACCAATACTTTTTATGGAGCCTGAATTGATACTGGGAAGTTTGGGTAATAGGTTGGCTAAAATAATACAAATGATGGCGGCACCGAGTGCAATTAGAGCAAAAGTATTGCGCCAGCCATAAGCTTCTCCAATCATACGCCCAAATGGAATGCCCAAGACCATGGCCAAAGCTGTACCTGTCGCCAATAAGCCGAGGGCTTGAAATTCTTTGCCTTTAGGCGCGACCCTGACTGCTAAAGAGGCGGTAATTGACCAAAATAATGCATGTGCAAAAGCAATCCCAATTCGGCTGATTAATAAAACATTAAAATTCCAAGCAAAGTAAGACAAACCATGACTGACAATAAAAACACTGAACAGTGCAATGAGTAAAAAACGCCGTTCAATATTACGAGTGAGTAACATCAACGGCAGAGAAATAGGAGCGACAACCCAAGCATACAGCGTGATCATGAGACCCACATCTGTCGCTTGCATATTAAAACTTTGTCCAATATCACTGAGTAATGCCACAGGGATAAATTCAGTGGTATTAAAAATAAATGCAGCAAAGGCTAAGCCAATAACACACATCCATTGCCGCGTTGGGTTGGATAATGGTTCGGGAGATAAGGATGACATGGTCAGATAATTTACAAAAGAATGCTAAAGTTTAGGCTTAAACATGTCATTTGTTAAGTTTAAAAATAAAGACGAAAAAATGCTCTTGAATCATCGTTAGCTCACAGTGGTCAGTAACATAAACAAAAATGAATACGGTATAGGTTTAGTTTTTCAAGAATGAAGCAGCAAAAAGAGGTTTTAAAAGAAGATATATTTAACGTATTCTGAATGAGGTAAAAGTGAATCAGATTAAGGAAAATGTATGCAATTTGAACATCAAGCTAATCAACAGAAAGGCGAATTTTTTACTTTTGATGAGACAGGTAAGCGTATTGCAGAAATCAGTTATGTTTGGCGTAATGAACATACCATTATTGCAGATCATACTTGGGTGGACGATTCTTTACGTGGCCAAGGCGTAGCACGCCAGTTACTCGATATATTGGTTGAATTTGCACGTGAAAAACAGTTAAAAATTATTCCGACCTGTTCTTATGTCGATGTGATGTTTAAACGTGATCAAAGTCTGGCAGATGTAGTCGCTTAAACACAACCCTAAAGTCATTTGGATAAAGCGGGTTGGTCGAAAAATATGCTGTTCTCAGTCAATATTACATTCCCAATATCTGATTTAAAGAATTTAAGCTTTGATATGAATATTCTAAAATTAAGAAGTTGATGGAAAATGCTGAAATGATCCAGAAAATCAAAGGCATTTTATTGACCTTTAAAAAAAACCGTATGAATTTTATAAAAAAGCCCGCTTTCGCGGGCTTTTTTAAAAATAAATTAGGCTTTTAACGCAGCAATTAATTTTTGATGTAAACCACCAAAGCCACCATTTGACATGATGACTACCGCATCGCCCTCACCTGCTTCAGCCACAATCTGATGAAGAATCTCATCTAGAGTACGTACAATAATGGCTTTGTTAGATGCAGCATCAATAACAGGCTGTAAATCCCAGTCTAAACCTTCTGGCTGATACCAAATCACCTCATCTGCCAAACGCGCAGAATGTGCAAGTCCATCTTTATGACTGCCCATACGCATAGTATTGGAACGAGGCTCAATAATCGCCCAAAGTTTGCGTTCACCTAAGCGTTTACGGGCACCGTCTAAAGTCGTTTCAATGGCTGTGGGATGGTGAGCAAAGTCATCATAAACTTCTATACCTTTCACCGTACCTAATAATTCCATACGGCGTTTGACTCCGCCAAAGTTTGAAAGTGCTTCACATGCAGTTTCAATCGCAACACCGACATGCTCTGCTGCGGCAATGGTTGCTAAAGCATTCGCAACGCTGTGCTGTCCAGTCATATTCCACTTAACTTCGCCTTTTAATATCCCATTTTCAAGCACTTTAAAATGTGAGCCATCAGCGCTCAATTGCTCGGCTGAAAGTACCGCTTGTGGATGGGCTTCTAAACTTGTTCGAACCACAGGTGTCCAACAGCCTTGTTCTAGAACTTCATCAATATGGGTTTCAGTGATCGGTGCAATAATACGGCCTTCACTTGGAATAGTACGCACCAAATGATGGAATTGTCTTTGGATAGCAGCCAAATCATCAAAGATATCGGCATGATCAAATTCCAGATTATTTAAAATAGCTGTTTTAGGGTGGTAATGTACAAACTTGGAACGCTTGTCAAAGAATGCAGAATCGTATTCATCGGCTTCTACACAAAAATATTGTCCGCCGCCTAAACGTGCACTTTCGCTAAAACCCAGTGGTACGCCACCAATCAAAAACCCTGGATTTAAACCCGCTTGATCGAGTACCCATGCCAACATGGTGGTCGTTGTGGTTTTACCATGAGTCCCTGCCACACCTAAAACGTGTTTACCTTGCAGTACATAATCTGCCAAAAATTGTGGACCTGAAATATAGGCTAAACCTTCATTCAACATATATTCAATGGCATCAATACCACGTTTCATGGCATTCCCCACAATCACTAAATCTGGATGCGGTTGTAAATGACTACGATCATAACCTTGCATTAAGGTAATGCCTGCATTTTCCAATTGGGTTGACATCGGTGGATAGACGTTTGCATCTGAACCCGTCACGGTATGTCCTAAATCTCGTGCCAATAATGCAAGCGAACCCATAAAAGTGCCGCAAATACCCAAAATATGCAGATGCATTGATTTTAACTCCACTATTATTTTGACACATCACATATTCAGACGTGCTGTTGTCATGATTTATTCGATTTGGAAGCAACGATATCAAGGGTTTTACCGAAAAGATAGTCTTTCTTGTATCTTATTCATTGCAATCTAGACAGCGGTTATATTGGAATATATTTTTATTTTTAAGCAGAAATATGAAGCGAAATAACATACTTTTTAGAGTGAAAAACGTAAAATATAAAGTCTTGCCCGTGATCTATCTGCCATGCTATTTCCCTTATTATTATTGATTTTTGCTAACTGTTTTATGACACTTGCGTGGTATGGGCATTTAAAATTTTTACCTCATGATGCGCCGCTTTGGCAAGCGATTCTATTGAGTTGGGTCATTGCCCTGTTTGAGTACAGTTTAATGATTCCTGCTACTAAACTTTTAGCACAACAAGGCTGGGCAGTTGGGCAAATGAAAATTACCCAAGAAGTGGTGACTTTACTGGTTTTTATTCCTTTTATGCTTTTGATGTTCAAGCAACCGTTTAAATTGGATTATATTTGGGCAGGTTTGTGTCTTTTAGGCTGCGTGTATTTTGTGTTTAGAAGCCAGTAAAATTTAAGCTGATAAAAAGTCTATATAGTTTGTACAACAGAGTCTTTTCAATGGTGATTGAATTCTGGACATAAACTGGGTTCGACTGAGTTTGATTGGGGAAAAGTAAGCATAGGCATGCTATACGCAAAAATCATTAAATAGGCCGAAAATTCTATCAATTACAGAAACTTTGCTTATTCAGTGTATTCTCGGCTTATGCTACAAAATCTACTCTATTGATTGCTCAGTTTACGAATAACGTTTCTAAGCATCAATTTAGTTTTAGTTTTTGAAATCAATTTATTTATTATTTTTCTAAAAATAGCGAAAATATCGCGCTACACGAACTGTTAAATTTTGGCGAGACGAATTTTCAGTCTATAATAGCGGGCTTGTAATTCATTTAAAGCTTGGCATGGGTCAAGATTTTCCCTTCCTTACATTCGTTTATGGAATATTTGCAATGAATACGGCTGCTGCACAAAACACACCTCTCGTTGGAATTATCATGGGTTCTCAATCTGATTGGGCAACTTTAGAACATACCGCCAATATGCTGAAACAGCTGGGCGTGCCATTTGAAGCGGAAGTGGTTTCTGCACACCGTACACCTGATCGTTTATTTGAATATGCCGAAACAGCGCGTGATCGTGGTATTCAAGTGATTATTGCCGGTGCTGGTGGTGCAGCACATTTACCAGGGATGTGCGCAGCAAAAACCGATTTACCCGTTTTAGGCGTACCCGTAAAATCTTCGATTTTAAATGGTGTAGATTCATTGCTTTCAATTGTACAAATGCCAGCGGGTATTGCAGTTGGCACATTGGCGATTGGCCCTGCGGGTGCAACCAATGCAGCCATTATGGCAGCTCAAATCTTGGGTTTAACCCGCCCTGAAATTGCCAAAAATGTTGCAGCATTTCGTGCTGCTCAGACGGATAAAGTCGCCAGTAACAATATCCCCGGTCAAGCTTAAAACGAGACATATATTATGGATAAGACCATCGGTATTTTTGGAGGAGGTCAGCTTGGCCGTATGATGGCACAAGCTGCCCTTCCCCTAAATATTCAATGTACTTTCTTTGAAGCGAATGCAGATTGTCCATCGGTTGCATTGGGTCAGGTCATTTCTCCTAAAGCTGAAAATGGATTAAATCAGTTTATTCAGAGTGCAGATGTTTTTAGCCTTGAGTTTGAAAACACGCCTCTTGCAGATGTTGATGTACTCACCAAACAAAAAGAATTATATCCATCGCGTCAGGCTTTGGCGATTGCCCAAAACCGCTTGCTTGAAAAAGCATTATTTGATGAGCTCGGTATTCCTGTTGCACCGTATAAAGCGGTCAATTCTTTAGAAAGTTTAGAACAAGCCGTGACAGAACTGGGTTTACCAATTGTTCTGAAAACCACCACAGGTGGTTATGATGGCAAAGGTCAGTTTGTAGTGCGTAGCAGCAATCAAATCCAGCAAGCATGGCTCGAACTTGGGCCAGCAGGTTCGCTTGTTGCGGAAAGTTTTGTGAATTTCTCGCGTGAAGTGTCCATTATTGCCGTTCGTGGACAAAATGGTGAAGTTAAAACTTGGTCATTGGCTGAAAATCATCATCACAACGGTATTTTATCGCATTCGATTGTACCGGCACCAAAAAGCTTAGATTTACAACCGGTTGCGCAAGATTATATTACTCGCCTACTCAATCATTTAAATTATGTCGGTGTTCTCACTTTAGAATTATTTGTCACAGATAAAGGTCTATTTGCTAATGAAATGGCACCTCGCGTGCATAATTCAGGGCATTGGTCGATTGAAGGTGCAGTATGTTCACAGTTTGAAAATCACATTCGTGCGGTTGCTGGTTTACCTTTAGGTTCAACTGATGTGATTCGTCCGAGTGTGATGGTCAATATTATAGGTCAGCATCCAAAAACGGAAGCTGTCTTGGCACTGAATGGCGCACACTTACATCTGTATAATAAAGCAGAGCGTGAAGGTCGTAAAATTGGTCATATTACACTGATGCCAAATGACAGCATCGAATTGACCCGTTTATGTCGTCAATTGGCAAAAATTTTGCCTCAACCTTTAGCATTGACTCAAGATATGAACATTTAATCCTGAGATTGAATACAAAAAAAGCGTTCATGTTTATGAGCGCTTTTTTTAGGTCTGAAGTTCGGGCATGATTGCGCCCTTTTTAAGAGAAAGCATCATGGATCGGGGCAGAATAAAAAAATAGGCGATGTAAGTTAAGCTCTTATATTAAAAATATAATCATTCAAAATTTTTGCGGTGTTCTTACATTACTGGAAACTAACAAGCATAGCTTTTAAATTCAAATCATTAAAAATAAATTCAAAGTTTATGAATTTAAACAGCAGGGTTATTTTTGATTTTATAAAATACGAATTCAAAGTCGGATCGTAGTGTTTGAATTTAAAATTTTAACTTGAGTGAATGGTTTTTGAATTTAAAAAAATAAAATTTAATTCATTGAAATATTAGATAATTAATTTATCCACAGGCTATTTGAATTCAAATAATCGGTTTAAATTTAAAAAATGAATTTAAATTCATATAGGTGGTGGTTTTTTGAATTCAAAAGGGCGAAAAATAAAAATGTGGATAAGTTTTTCGGTTGAAATACAGAATATGAATTTAAAATAAAGAAAAATGAATTTAAATTTACGATTTGATTTAGAACTTTTTGAATGATGATGGTATGGTAAAAATATAATTTAGATTCAAATGTTGTAAAGGATATGATGATTCGCTTAGCTTCTGTTTTAGGTTCAGTTTTTCTTGCAATGACTCAAGCCCATGCTGAGCTGATTATTAATGGCCAACCAGCAAGTTCTAATCTTTCTCCAGCACCAAGTTTTTCTGCACAAAATAATTTTCAGCAATGTATTGCAAATTTGCGTTCTCAGGCAGTGGCCTCAGGGGTAAATGGCTCGACATATGATCGTTATACCCAAAACTTAATGCCTGATTATTCAGTGATTGATAAATTGAATTATCAACCTGAGTTTTCTACACCTATTTGGGACTATTTGTCTGGTTTGGTTGATGATGAGCGGGTACAGCTGGGGCAGCAAAAACTAGCTCAACATCGGGAGGTACTCAATCGCGTTGCATCTGTATATGGAGTGCCTGCTGAAACAGTGGTGGCTGTTTGGGGTGTTGAAAGTAATTTTGGTGGAATTTCGGGAAGTTATCCTTTATTGCAGGCTTTGGGTACTTTAAGTTGTGAGGGGCGTCGTCAAAGTTATTTTCGTGGCGAGTTTTTTGCCACCATGCGAATTTTACAACGCGGTGATTTAAGTGAATCTCAAATGAAAGGTTCTTGGGCGGGTGCGTTTGGTCATACCCAATTTATGCCATCTACTTATGAAGAGCTTGCTGTTGACTTTGATGGCGATGGCCGTCGTGATTTGGTTTCGAGTACCTCAGATGCCTTGGCTTCTACTGCAAATTTCTTAAAAAAACGGGGTTGGCAAACAGGGCAACCTTGGGGCTTTGAGGTTCGAATTCCTGAGACAATGTCGATAAATGGTGAAGGGCGTCGTAATAAAAAGTCTTTAAGTCATTGGATGAGCCGTGGTTTGGTTCGTGCCGATGGTAGTCCTTTAGTACAAGGGAGTCTATCTGAAAACAGTTCGGCTGGATTAATGGCACCTGCGGGTGCAAATGGTCCTGTATTCTTGGTGTTTAAAAATTTCGATGCTATCTATAGTTATAACGCTGCGGAAAGTTATGCTTTAGCGATTGCGCATTTATCTGATCGTTTACAAGGCAAAGCGGGTTTTAGTAAGTCTTGGCCGACAGCAGATGCGGGAACCTCAAGAGCAGAGCGCCGTGAAATTCAGCAATTTTTAATTAATCGTGGTTATGACATTGGTGCAGTGGATGGTTTAATTGGTGATAAAAGTCGTCAAGCCATTCGTCAAGAGCAAATTCGTTTGGGTTTAAGTTCGACAGGACGTGCAGGACAACAAATTTTAAGTGTTATTCGCAATGAAAATGCTAAAAATATGATGCAATAAATTTTTGATCATCAAAAAGGTCAGCTTGAAGCTGACCTTTTTATTTTGGCTAACTTATTCTTATACAGCAGTCATTGTTCCCAAAATACGATATCCAGATGCACCTGTCACCGTAGGCAAGTTACCGCTCTGTTGGGTGATAAAACGCATGGCCAACCATGCAAATGCGGTCGCTTCTACCCAAATTGGTGCTAAACCTAAGACAGAGGTAGTTTGTACTGACCAATTGTGTTTGCGTAAGCGCCAACGTAATTGTTCAAGCAAATATGAATTATAGGCACCACCTCCACATACATAGACTTCACCTGTATCCATATTTGAGCGGTAAATCGCTTTTTTTATGGCGCGTGTGGTGAGTTTTAAGAGTGTTGCCTGAACATTCTCAGGTGTATCTTCTAATTCGTTATATTCAGTATCATTATGCCAGTCGGCTATTTGTTCATCGAGCCATTCTAAATTGAAGTCTTCACGACCTGTACTTTTTGGAGGTTCTTTGGAGAAATATTCATGAGATTGTAAGCGGTCAAGTAAGCTGCGAATAGGTTGACCATAGGCAGCCCAATTGCCATTTTCATCATAAGGTTGTCCAGTATAACGATGGCACCAAGCATCCATTAAAATATTGGCAGGCCCTGTATCAAAACCAAATACACCTTCAGGATGGTTTGCAGGCAACATACTGACATTGGCAATACCACCCAGGTTTAAAATGACGCGATGAATACTAGAATGTTGAAATAAGGCTTGATGAAATGCAGGCACTAAAGGTGCACCTTGACCACCCGCAGCCATGTCGCGACGTCTAAAATCTGAAATCACAGGAATTTGAGTAATTTCGGTAATGATATTGGGGTCGCCAATTTGAAGGGTAAAGCCATGTTCAGGGCGGTGACGAATGGTTTGTCCATGCGAACCAATCGCTTTAATATGGTTACGATCTAAGTGATTCTTTTCAATCAGCTCATTAATCCCATGCCCAATCATTTGAGCCAAAGCAACATCTGCTTTACCCATACGATCAATTTCATTGTCATCTGGCAAAGTGAGCGCCATTAATTCATCACGTAAATCTAAATCAAAGGACAAGGTCAGAGTGGCGTGAAGCTGCAAAGGATCAAAGGAAGCAGCCACGATGTCAACGCCATCCATGCTGGTGCCGGTCATTACCCCAATATAGATCGCTGTCATGATGATAGTTAAGCCTGCATTGTGCTGAAAAAGTGTTAGTATATCGCACAAATTGTATAACAGATGTATTGGGTTTTGTGATGTCAAATTTCCTGCCGGCTGAAGAACAACTTGCCCTCATTCAACGAGGCACTCATGAAATTATTTCTGAAGAGGATCTGTTAAAGAAACTTAAAGAAAGTCGCCCCTTAAAAATTAAAGCGGGCTTTGATCCAACAGCACCTGACCTACATTTAGGTCACACTGTATTGATTAATAAGCTAAAGGTGTTCCAAGATTTAGGTCATGAAGTGACTTTTTTAATTGGTGATTACACTGCTATGATTGGTGATCCAACAGGTAAAAGTGCAACACGTCCGCCTTTGTCGCGTGAGCAAGTATTGGAAAATGCCAAAACTTATCAAGAACAAGTCTTTAAAATTCTTGATCCAAATAAAACCAAAGTGCGTTTTAACTCTGAATGGTTCGCCACAAAAACGGCTGCTGATCTGATTCAGTTGGCTTCACAGCAAACAGTTGCTCGTATGCTTGAGCGTGATGACTTTACCAAGCGTTATAACAGTCATCAGCCGATTGCGATTCACGAATTCTTGTATCCATTGGTTCAAGGGTATGACTCAATTGCATTAGAGGCTGATGTAGAGCTTGGTGGTACAGACCAAACCTTCAACTTATTAATGGGTCGTACGCTACAAGGTCGTTATGATCAAGAAGCGCAAGTTTGTATTACAGTACCCATTCTCGAAGGTTTGGATGGCGTCAACAAGATGTCTAAATCTTTGGGTAACTATATTGGTGTCTTTGATGCACCGGGTGCAATGTACCAAAAAGTCCTTTCAATGCCAGATACCTTAATTGAACGTTATTTCGATTTGCTCAGTTTTAAATCTGTTGAAGAGATTGAGGCATTATTAAAAGAAGTGGCAGAAGGGCGTAACCCACAAGAAGTCAAGAAGATTCTGGCACTGGAGTTGGTGGAGCGTTTTCATGGCGCAGATGCCGCTGCTAATGCCCATAAAGGTGCAGGCAATATTATTACCGAAGGTGAACTTCCTGAAGGTACGCCAGAAGTAGTTATTTCACGGTCAGAATTTGGCGGTGAAATGTTTATTGCTTCTATTTTACGTACGGCTGGCTTAACCAAAAATGCAGCACAAGCCAAAGATGCAGTAGCGCGTGGCGCTGTAAAGGTAGATTGGGAAGTGGTGGATGCAAACTTTTCAGTTGCTGAGAATAAAACTTATATTATTCAAGCAGGCAAAAAAGCGATTGCGAAGGTTATTTTCATTGACTAAAAAAGCGTTAAATTATTGAAATAAAAGCAGACCTTGGTCTGCTTTTATTTTTTATTTATATATCTGGATTATGAATAAGTAAATTCAGAAAAAGTCCTATAAAAACAAAGATTAAATTTTCCCAAAAAGCTTGTAATGTTATTTGTTTATAGATAAGATTTATTCGCCACGCAGCGTGGATATAATATGTGTGAAACACTCTATATGTTTAAGTTTTGTAGATAACTATAATAATGACATCATGGATCGGTTAATGGTCTAACTCCGAGGGAGAGGTTTTGGGAGAGATCTCTTTCTTTTTTTCTATTTAAAATTGAGTAAATTTTAACTCAGCTTATTAAGCCAGTTTTTAGCATAATAAAGCCATGTTCTCAGGTGATTGATCTCTTCTTTTGGGAATAATCACGACAGAGCTTATGCAATTAAAAAAGTAATCTGGGTTTGCGCGGATATTTTCAAATCAATTAGTAAAAGAATAAAAGTAAGCTCCCTTGTTTTTCTCTAAACGGTTTATAGGCTGGGATGAATTTCACAAATAAATCACATGATTTCGAAAGAAGAGTGGATTGATCGCTTTCTTTTTAAATTAAAAGCTTAAAATAACCACTTTGGCGATAAGCTTATTTTATGGCTTACAATTACAATTATGTGAAAAAATCGAAGAGCTCACAGCTAAAGTTCTTTTTTAAAGAACTAGAAGTACTTTTATTTAGAAAAAAACAAATCCAATTAAGAAAAAATCAGCTTCCCACCCAATAAAAGTATAAAAAATAGCTTAAAAATAGAGTTTTTGAGAGATTTGGTAGAAAAAATAAGCATACGTGAAAAATAAATCATTTTAGGGGTTGCGTGCTGTTATAAAGTGTATAGAATACGCTGCATCCCGACGAGATAGACGGAAAGTACGAAGCGCTAGATGCTGAGTTTTCAAGTTTATGTTGTTGAGCGACTTATTCTGACGAGGAATAAGAGAGATCATTAAGAGCTTATGAAGAACAACTTGTGTGGATTTTTACTGATTGATTGATCGAAATTATTTTCATTGATTGATGGTAGAAATTACTCGA
>NZ_FMBK01000022.1 GCF_900095025.1 Acinetobacter albensis
AAGCGCGTAGTGCTGCATAAGATGAATCAATGTAAATAAAACCTCTACGGAGGTTTTATTTTTTAGGGATGAGTAATATCGGAGATTCAAGGGTAATTATATTCATTTTATAAATTAACGCTCAATCTTAACCTAAAGTAAAATATTGATTTTAAATGTGAAAAATCAAAGTCATCAAGTAAAATATTTGTTGAAGTTATAAAACTAAGTTGAGATGTTTTTATCTATCTGCGTGATCTACTGGAGAGCGTTTTTGTGCAAATGTAAGAATCAGATTGAGTCCATGATGAAGAAATCACAAAGTTAACAATATTGTTTATTCAGTTGGATCATCATATAGCACGCCAGATTTCGGCATAACATATATGCCTAGACAACCTTTTTTATTTTGAGCTCACAAATGAATTATAAAAAGATTATTAATAAAATAATCCCCAATATCAGACGATACCAAGCAAATACTCTTAACGTGTGTTTTTCAACAAATTTAACTAAGGCTTTAACCACCACAAATGCGGCAATAAATGCAGCTACAAAACCGACTGAAATATTTATTAAATTATCCGAAGTGAGGACATCAGCATTACGTATTAAATCGTAAGTTGCCGCTCCCAACATGGTTGGCATGGCAAGGAAAAAAGAAAATTCTGTTGCTGCTTTACGGGATAAGCCAGAAAGCATTCCGCCAACAATGGTTGCACCCGATCGAGATGTACCCGGAATCATGGCAACGCATTGTGCAAGACCCACAAGAATGGCTTGCTTTAAACTAATGTCTGTAGCTTCAATGGTTTTAGGCTCAAACTTTTTTGCTTCGATTGCAAAAATAATGAGTCCACCAATGATCAGTGCACAAGCCACCACAATAGGGCTAAACAAAACGTGTTTAATAAAATCGACAGCGAATATTCCAATAATGACGGCAGGAAGAAAGGCCATAAATACATTGAGCGCAAAGCGTCGAGCATGTAGATCCCCAGAAAAAAAACCTTGTAATAATGCTATGATTTTTTGTCGATATAACCAGCAAACAGCAAGAATAGCCCCCAATTGAATAACGACTTCGAAAGCACGCCCAGAATCCGATTGGAAATCAATCAGGTGACCAAAGAGTATTAAATGTCCTGTGCTGGAAATAGGTAAAAACTCGGTTAAACCTTCAATTAATCCCAAAAAAAAGGCTTTAAGCAGTTCAAGATTTTCCATGTGTGTAATCATTATCGTCATCAATTTTTGATTCCTTTTAATCTATTTTTTGTTGTTTATAAATAAAACAGAATCAAATTTTACGAAAATTTTACGCTCTATGTATTTTGATGAATAGAGAATTTACGCATGCTTTTTAGATACTAGACCGTGGAATATCCCCAAGTTTAGGATGGAAAAGATGAGTGCTACATTCATAGCGTCTCAAAAAGTACAGCATCCAAGAATGTGCTTCGTACAGATACTTAAAAATCATCGCTATATCAAGATCAATAACAGGTCTATTTCGCACTCGTTAAAGAGGAGTGAAATGCCATGTTAGTGTTTATTTTACTTTTGCTCATTGTGATGGTTCTTGCTTATCCTTTAGGTAAATATCTTGCGGCAATCATGCAAAATCGTGAGATGAAAATTGACCCTGTATTCAACTGGATTGAAAAACCAATCTATGCTGTGTTGGGGACAAATCCTAAAATTGGCATGAACGTGAAGACCTATTCACTGAGTTTTTTGCTGAGTTGCTTGGTACTAGGCGTAGTGACTTGGATTTTATTTATGACCCAAGCCAGCTTGCCATTTAACCCAAATAACGCACCGAATATGTCGTGGGATTTGGCATTACACACCATGATCTCATTTTTAACCAATACCAATCAGCAACACTATTCAGGGCAGGCTCAACTGTCTTATTTGTCGCAAATGGTGGCTATTGTGGGCATGCAAATCATTACACCCATGATGGGCTTAGCCATGGTTGTCGCCACCGTTCGAGCATTGTTTTATAAGCACTCGAATACCTTGTCAGAAGAAGAACAGAATGCAAGTTTTGGTACAAAAGTTCAAAAAATTAATATCGGTAACTATTGGGCAGATGTGATTCGCCCAACATTCCGTTTTTTAATTCCACTGTGTATGGTGTGGTCGCTATTGCTCACTAGCCAAGGTGTACCGTCTACATTTCAGGGTGGTCCTGAAGTGCAAGTCATCGATCAAACGACTGAATTGAAAACTCAAAAAATTCCATTGGGTCCAGTTGCACCCATGGTGGCAATCAAACAGTTGGGTAGTAATGGTGGTGGTTGGTATGGGCCGAATAGTAGTGTGCCACTGGAAAATCCAACACCGTTATCGAACTTTTTAGAAATGTTGGCGATTCTTCTGATTCCAGTTTCTGTGATCTTTATGTTGGGGTTTTTCACCAAACGTGCAAAATTTGCAGGATTCGTTTTTGCTTCAATGCTGCTGATGTCCGTCATTTCAGCAAGTAGTGCGATTTGGTCTGAGAGCATCTCATCTACAGCAACACAGCTGTATGCAATGGAAGGGAAAGAAGTTCGTTTTGGTGAAGCATCTTCAGCACTTTGGGCAGCTGTGACTACACAAGTCAATAATGGCTCTGTCAATATGATGCATGACTCATCTGCGCCATTAACCGGCTTTGTGGCTTTAGCCAATATGCTAATTAATGCCATTTGGGGCGGTATTGGTTGTGGTTTACAGCAATTTATTATCTATCTGTTTTTGGCGGTATTTATTGCAGGTTTAATGACCGGACGTACTCCTGAATTGTTTGGTCGAAAAATTGAAGCGGGTGAAATTAAACTCTTGGCGGTGGTGATATTAATTCAACCGATTGTAATTTTAAGTTTAACGGCTGTGACTTTATTTTTCCCTGAATTAACGGGTAATAGTAATCCGCAATACCATGCTGTCTCACAAGTACTGTATGAATATGTTTCTGCATTTGCCAATAACGGTTCAGGCTTTGAAGGTTTGGCAGATAACACCGTGTGGTGGAATGTCAGCTGTGGTGTGGCTTTATTATTAGGTCGTTTCCCCACACTGATTATTCCATTGTGGATTGCAGCACGTTTAGCAGCGAAACGTCAGGCACCCGAAAGTAGCGGGAGTTTAAAAGTTGAAACACCAACCTTTGCGTTCACGCTCATTGCGATCGTGGTGATGTTGACTTTATTACAATTTATGCCAGTCCTCGTCTTAGGGCCGATTGCTGATCATCTGTTATTGGTACAAGGTTAAGGGTGACTACAATGAATCATTCAAAAAAATCTATTCAGAATCCAAAAAATACGTCAACTTTATTTCAGGCTGAAGCATGGAAAAATGCCTGTATTAAATTGCTTCCCCAACACATGATTAAAAATCCTGTCATGGCGATTGTATGGCTGGGTACTATTATCACTTTTGTCAGCACCTTGATGGGTAAAGCTGACTCGGTCTTTGGCTTATTGGTCACCTTTATTTTATTTGTCACTGTACTGTTTGCCAATTATGCAGAAGCGGTCGCAGAAGCGAAAGGTCGCGGTCAAGCGTCGTCTTTAAGACAGGCGCGTCAGAATTTAACAGCACGTCTGATTCAACATAAAGATGATACTGATGGTAAACAAATTGCCGCCTCTTTATTGAAAATGCATGATCTGATTGAAGTTCGTGCTGGAGAGTTGATTCCTGCTGATGGCGAAATTATTTATGGTTTTGCCACCATTAACGAAGCGGCGGTTACGGGTGAGTCTGCACCTGTATTACGTGAAGCAGGCACAGACAAATCAGGTGTGATTGGCGGTACTAAAGTCCTCACTGACCGTATAGTGGTACAAATAACGGCCGAAGCAGGACATAGTTTCTTAGACCGCATGATTGCTTTGGTTGAGGGTTCTAACCGTCAAAAAACCCCCAACGAAATTGCATTGGGTATTTTACTGACCGTGATGACGGTGACTTTTATTGTCGTGGTGGGGAGTCTGCCTTTTATTGGGCATTTTCTGAATATTGAAATTAATCCAATTCTATTGGTTGCATTGTTGGTGTGTCTCATTCCAACGACGATTGGTGGCTTGTTGCCGGCCATTGGGATTGCGGGGATGAACAGGGCCTTAAAAGCCAATGTCATTGCGAAGTCGGGTAAAGCAGTTGAAGTGGCGGGTGATGTGGATGTGTTGTTGCTGGATAAAACAGGCACCATTACTTATGGTGATCGTCAAGCAACCGCTTTTTATCCGCTCGCAGGTGTGACTGAATCAGAGCTTCGTCAAGCTGCAGTACTAACCTCGCTTGCAGACCCAACACCTGAAGGTAAGTCTGTGGTGGCTTTAGCAAAAGAATTGGGAGAGCGTATCGTTGACCTAGATCAGGCAGAATTTATTGCCTTTAATGCATCAACACGTATTTCAGGGATTAATTTGTCCGATGGTCATCAAATCCGTAAAGGAGCATTCGATGCAATACTTAAATTTGCATCGCAAAACCTTGAAAACCATAGCGAGTTAAAAGCTCGTGTAGAGCAAGTCGCATCTAAAGGGGCAACTCCCTTGGTGGTGGCAAAGGATCAAACTCTTTTAGGGGTGATCGAACTTTCCGACGTGATTAAGCAAGGGATTAAAGAAAAATTTGCGCGCTTACGTGAAATGGGCATCAAAACCGTCATGGTCACAGGGGACAACCCACTTACTGCGGCAGCAATTGCAGCAGAAGCAGGTGTGGATGATTATATTGCTGAAGCAAGACCTGAAGATAAACTGAATTGCATTCGTGAAGAACAAAATAAAGGACATTTGGTGGCCATGGTCGGGGATGGTACCAATGATGCACCTGCTTTGGCACAAGCAGATATCGGACTTGCCATGAATTCGGGTACACAAGCGGCCAAAGAAGCAGGCAATATGGTGGATTTAGATTCAGATCCCACCAAATTACTGGCAGTTGTAGAAATTGGGAAACAGCAGTTGATTACCCGAGGGGCATTAACGACTTTCTCTTTGGCAAATGATGTGTCGAAGTACTTTGCAATTTTACCAGCATTATTCGTTTCTGCTATTCCACAAATGGATGTCTTGAATGTGATGCAATTGGGTAGTTCTGAAAGTGCAATTCTTTCAGCACTTATTTTTAATGCGATTATTATTCCATTGCTCATTCCCATTGCGTTACGGGGCGTGAAATTTCAACCCTCTACATCTACCCAGTTGTTACGTCGTAATATGTTGATTTATGGTGTGGGTGGCGTGTTGTTGCCATTCGTTGCAATCAAAATGATTGATCTGATGATCAGTCCATTGTTGTCACTTTAAAAATTTGTGAGGATGATAAAAATGAACACTAAAAATGATCTAATGCAAAATAATCCCTTGGAAAATAGTCAACTGATTGACTCATCATTAGCAGGTTTAACCCGTGCATCTCTTGGTTTAACGCTTATTGCTTTGGGACTTTGTGGATTTGTATACAGTTCAGTTGCCACGGGGCTTGGTCAAGTGATCTTTCCGCTTCAAGCCAATGGTAGCTTAATTGTGGAGAATAATCGTATTGTGGGATCAAGCTTAGTTGCACAGCCTTTTGTTCAAGCGCAGTATTTTCACCCACGACCATCGGCTTCAAATTATGATCCCATGGTAATGGTAGGAAGTAATTTAGCCAGAACCAATCCAGCATTGCATCAAGCAGTCGATGAACGTTTAAATCAAATTTCAGCACAGGAACAGATGGATAAGTCAAAAATCCCTGCAGACTTGGTGACGACTTCAGGCAGTGGTATTGACCCTAATATTGGTGTGCAGTCTGCATTGATTCAGGTCAAACGTGTTGCACAAGCAAGACAGATTTCTGAGCCAGATGTACTAAAACTGGTACAACAACATACCATTCAACCGACTTTTGGAATTTTGGGCGTTGAACGTGTGAATGTACTAGAATTAAATTTAGCTTTAGATCAGCTTGCAAAATAATAGAGATCATCAACTTCAAGAACAATATATTCAATAGCGATAGGCATTCCTCGTCACGATTGATGGGGAATGCGTTGTATGAGCGGGTGAGGGTGGTTTTTATAATAATCGGCATCTTAACCCTCTTGGTTATAAAAAATAGAGGCCATACTTACTCCCTATTTAATTAGGGATTAGGGCAGATATCTAGATAATATTTTAAATAATGAATCCATCCTTATTAGAAATAAGCGGTTCATTTATTTCGGTATAACGTGGTTATCATTCTCCAAAGACAAAAGATATCTTTATGGAAAATAGAAATAATAAAGCAGATGTTTTGCTACAACATACTCAGCGCTATCAATCTGGGCGCTTAACCATATTTTAGGGGCAGCTCCCGGTGTAGGTAAAACTTTTGCCATGCTGGTTCGTGCGCATGATTTGGCCTTGCAAGGCAATAATATTGTCATTGCTTATGTTGAAACGCATGGTCGTGCAGAAACCGAAAACTTGCTTGCAGGCCTGAGTATTATCCCGCGTAAAATTATTGAGTACCAAGGGCATCAACTTGAAGAAATGGACTTAGATGCCGTTCTTGAAAGCAAGCCAAGCATCGTTCTTGTGGATGAATTTGCGCATACCAATATGCCGGGCAGTCGCCACGAAAAGCGTTGGCAAGACATCAATGAATTATTAGATGCAGGTATTGATGTCTTTACCACCATGAACATTCAACATTTAGAAAGTTTGAATGATGTGGTGCTTCAAATTACAGGTATTCGGGTGACAGAAACTGTGCCAGATCGGGTGTTTGAGCGTATTCGTGATATTCGCTTAATTGATTTACCAGTCAATGAGTTACTTGAACGGTTAAACCAAGGCAAAGTATATGTAGCCGAGCAAGCAGAGCAGGCTTTACAGCGGTTTTTTAATCACTCAAATTTAACTGCTTTACGTGAATTGGCCATGCAAACCGTTGCAAGCCATGTCGATGACAATGTTCGAGAAAATTTTGCGATTCAAGGTCTGACTCCTATTCCGCTCAAAAACCATATTTTAATTATGGTGGATGGACATGGGTATTCCGAAGCATTGGTTCGTACTGGATGTCGTATTGCTGAACATCGGTTGGCCCATTGGACTGTGGTTGCCTTTTCTAAAGATTCAAAAATAACAGTTAAGCAAGAAAACTCACAAAGCCGTGAAATTGAGTCTGCACTCAATTTGACGCGTCAATTGGGTGGAATGACCGAAACACTTTATGGTCAGCAACATGCCAAAACACTGTTTGATTACGTGATGGATCATGGCATTTCGACCTTGGTTTTAGCACAACCTACTCGAAAAAAAGTTCAGTTCAGCTTAAAACCAAATTTTATTGATCAGCTATTGAGATTCAAACCTCGCTTTGAGTTGAGTATTGTACCTATTGCTGCTGAGCAAAAAAATCACTCAATTTTACAAGATAAGGGTGAGTTTTTATCGCTGAGAGAAGCAGGTTATGTCATTGTTACCACAGGCATCAGTATTTTAATTGCCAGTTTGGGTGAACAATATCTGGGTATAGAAGATCTATCCGTCGTTTTTATCACAGCTGTGGTTTTTGTCGCATCCCAAACACGCATGTTGGTAGCAGCACTTTCTGCCATTTTGTTCTTTTTAGCCTATAACTTCTTTTTTATTAATCCTAAATTTACGTTACAAATATCAGCACACCAAGGCATGATTACTGTGGTGGCATTCTTGGGGGCTGCATTAATTTCAAGTCGATTGGCATCACGATTAAAAGAGCAAGTCACAGCTTTAAAAGCAGCCAATAGTTATAACAGCATCATGCAAGATTTAGGACAGAAACTCTCTACTGCGGTAGATGTGCAACATGTTCAAGAGATTGCTGAAAGCAGCTTAAGTAAAAATTTAAATGCAGAGGTGTGGATTTATTTTCCTGAAAGCGCACAAGCAAAAACAGCTTTAGACAACATCAGTGATAAAGAAAAAATTTCTGCTGATTGGAGCTTTAAAAACCACCAGCCTTCAGGGCGGTTTACTCAAACCTTGACTGAAAATGATTGGTGGTTTTTACCATTATTGGCCTCTAAACAATGTCTAGGTGTGGTTGGACTTAAATTTTCATCGCTACAATTGGTGTTAAATTCTGAGCAAAAACAATTGGCAGAGGTGATGGTTGAATATATTGCACAAGCTATTTCAAGGACTCAATTGACCAAGGCTTTAGAAATTGCCAATGTAAGTTCAGAAACAGAAAAACTGCGATCCGCACTATTGTCATCGGTATCTCATGACTTACGTTCACCTTTGGCATCGATGATTGGAGCAGCAGATACCCTAACTAATTATCGCCATTCAATGGATGAGAAAGATCAAAACAGTTTGCTCGAAGCGATTCATTTAGAAGGAGAGCGTTTAGACCGATATATTCAAAATTTATTGGATATGACTCGTTTGGGACATGAAGGACTTAGCCTCAAACGGGATTGGATTGGTGCCGATGAATTGATCGGTTCAGCCGTTCGCCGTTTAAAACGCTATATGCCAAAGTCATTGGTTGAGGTCCATTTACCTGATGAAACGCTCAATTTGTTTGTGCATGGGGCATTAATCGAACAAGCGATTTTTAATGTTTTAGAAAATGCGGCTAAGTTCTCACCTGAGGACAAAGCCGTTTCGATTCATGTTGCTAAGCGCACTGAAAATGAGATAGAAATAGCCATTAGCGATCAAGGACAAGGTATTCCTGAAGATGAACGTGATCGTATTTTTGATATGTTCTATACCATGGAGCGGGGCGACCGTGGGCAATACGGTACAGGTTTGGGTTTAACCATTGTGAAAGCGATTATTGGTGCGCATATGGGTAAAATTGTGGCATCTTCTGCGAAAAATAACCAAGGTACTTGTATTCGCATGCAACTTCCAATACAGCAAGTGGCGTGAACTATTTTATTCAATAAGGAGATCTGATGTCAGAGCAAAACGTGTCTGCAAGTGCGATGGTCAATGTGCTGATTATTGATGATGAAACACAGATTCGAAAATTTTTAGATATTGCTTTGCGGGCGCAAGGTTATAAAGTCCTTCAAGCTGTAAATGGTCAGCAGGGTTTAGAACTGTTGGCTTTGCAAGGTGCAGATTTGGTGATTTTAGATTTAGGGTTACCCGATCTAGACGGTTTTGATGTGCTGTCTGAGCTTAGAAGCTGGTCTAATGCACCAGTCATTGTACTGTCCGTTCGTGCTGACGAGGAGGAAAAAGTAAAACTATTAGATGCAGGTGCAAATGATTATGTGACCAAGCCTTTTAGTGTTCAGGAACTCATGGCAAGAATACGTGTTTTACTTCGCCAAGCGCAGCATGTGGTCGTAGAATCGGCTGTTTATGACGATGGTGTCCTAAAAGTTGATTTTGCACATAGACAAGTCTTTTTGAATCAACAGTTAATTTTCTTAACACGTAAAGAATATCATTTACTCAATTTACTCGCACAGCACAAAGGACAATTGATTACACAACCTCAAATTTTAAAAGAGTTATGGGGGCCGACGCATCAAGAAGACACACATTATTTAAGAATACTGGTGGCTAAATTACGTGGAAAATTAAACGATAATGCGGTGCATCCCAAATACATTATCACTGAACCTGGTGTGGGCTTAAGATTTTTGAATAGCTATTGATTTAAAAAGAATTCATTTTTACAGATTCACCATGTTGAGCTGTGGCAACAAATCGGGTTGTGTAGACTACAGTCTTGGATATCCTATACCCTCCGCAATTTTTGCGGATAAAACAGGAATAGTTTTTACTCAGTTTTGTACGCAAAAGCGTACAGAGATTTAGGGTTTTTGCGTCTATACGACCACATCCTTATTTCTTATCATGGGGACATAAAGAGCAGGATGCTCCAGATAAGAATAAGAAAAGACAGCAACGGAGAATGCAGGTACGACAGGAGTTTTACCTTAGACACAAATACGTAAAAAAGCCCAACAGGATGTTGGGCTTTTTTATTGCCTGTATCTTTTAGATCAAGCTTGGATGTGCATCTAAAATTCGAATTAAAGTCAATGCTGGGCCAGCGGGATAACGTCGCCCTTTTTCCCAGTTCTGTAAGGTTCTCGCACTGATATCTAAACGTGATGCAAACTCAACTTTGCTCACCCCCGTATTTTTTGAGCATAACTGATTTTACTTATCTCACCACCATTTTTAACCACATTACCTTTATCGGGCTGTACTAAAAGATCTTGTTAAAGCTGAGGATATTCTTCATCAGTGCCAAGATCTTTCGAGTAACCCTACAAAGTACAGTATTTCTAAAATATGAAAATACTGTACTCACTATCAGTTATAAAATAATTTATTGTTCAACTTACTTAAAACTTTAAGTAAATAACTCACCAATGATAACAATAGGTTTGATTGTTATACCTGTTTTCGAATCCTCAAATGCTTGATTGATATCTTTAAAATCATAAAATTTAACTAGTTTATCAAAAGGGAATTTTCCTTCTTTATAAAATTGAATGATTTTAGGGATGTGTATTTGAGGAGTAGAATCTCCTTGTATAGTGCCGACAATAGTTTTGCCTTCCATCAAGATATCATTAGTGAAATTTAAAGTAACATCTCCGCCCATACCAACAATAGAGATTTTTCCTGCTACTCTTAAGGCATCAATTCCATTTTTAATAACAACTGGAACACCGGTCGTTTCAATTGCATAATGGACACCTCCTTCTGTAATGTTTTTGACTTCTTCTACTACGTTTAAATTTTTACTGTTTAGAGCATGAGTAGCCCCAAGCTCTTTGGCTAACTCAAGGCGATTTTCATGTATATCAATAACAATAATGTTTTTAAGTCCTAAAAGATGAGCTGCCATCACTGCACTTAGTCCCACTGCACCCGCTCCATAAATGGCAATAGAGCTACCAGGCTCTGGTTTCAAACTGTTCATGACCGTACCACTTCCAGTTTGAATACCACACCCCATAGGGCCTAGTAATCTCAAGTCTACCTCATGATCTACTTTGACTACATTATGTTTATTTGCTACAGCATAGGTGGCAAAAGAAGACTGTCCAAAAAAGGTAGAATAGTTTTGGCCATCTTTATGTAGTCGATAAGTTTGGTCTTGAAGCTTTCCACCAAAATTGAGTTCAATGGTACGCATACATAAATTTTGATGTCCTATAAGACACTGAGAACAAGAGTTACAGTATGAGTAAGACAAGACGACATGATCACCAATTGCTAAATGAGTAACACTTGATCCCACTTTTTCAATAATACCTGAACCTTCATGTCCTAATACTGCTGGGAAAGGTGCACCATTTCCTTTAATTGATTCTGCGTCAGTATGACAAATGCCAGACGCGACTATTCTTATAAGAACTTCATCCTCTTTAGGTTCATCAATTTCAATTTCTTCAATCACTAATGGATGATTTTTTTCTTTCGCAAGTGCAGCTTTGATTTTCATACATTTTTCCTTAAATGTATCTGTTATCTAGCTTTTGGCTAGATAACATATGAATGAATATGATTTAAATTCTTATTTAATGAATCGAATTGAATGTGGCTCAAGATAAGATTTCAAGGTTTCATTGATGTCTAATTCACGACCAATACCACTTTGCTTGATTCCACCGAATGGCATGCCGAGCTGTAAAGAATCAAAACTATGGCTATTAATAAATGTGCTACCAGCTTCTACCTTTTGTGCAACTTCATAGGCAAGCTCAATATTGTCAGACCAAACAGATGAACATAGACCTTGCTCATTATCATTTGCATATTCAATCGCTTGTTCTACAGTTTCATAACCAATCAATGGAATAATAGGTCCGAATTGTTCTTGCTGAACAATCTCTAATGAGTTATCTAGGGTCTTCACGACGTGGGGTAGAACGTAGTATCCTTTATCCCATTGTTCTGGATTTAGTTTTTGACCTAGCTCACGTACTTCACATTGATCCGATGCTTTGGCATTTTTAATAAATTCCTGCACGATTGACCACTGCTTTTTATTGTTGAGCGGTCCAAAATTTGCTTCTGAATTTAGACCATGTCCCACTTTATATTTATTAACCTCTTCACAGAAAAGATCGAAATATTGATCAAGCTTATCTTTAGGCACATATATGCGCTTAACTGCAAAACAAATTTGCCCACTACGTGTAAAAACACCTTTTAATAATTTTGGCAAAATAGATTGGAAATCGATATCTTCTAAAATGATCGCTGCATCATTTCCACCTAATTCTAAAGTGACATCTTTAATGGTTTGAGCTGCACTTGCCATTACGGCTGCACCAGTGGTTGTTCCACCAGTAAATGCAACTTTGCGAACCAGTGGATGACTCGTTAAAATATTTCCTACATCTGCATCGCCATGTACGACGTTAATCACGCCTTTTGGAAATACTGCTGCTATTTTGGCAAGCAATTGAGTTAAAGCCAATGCTGAGAATGGAGAAGGCTTCAACACCACAGTATTACCTGTTAGTAGTAAAGGGCCTAATTTCATCATGGTTAAGACAATAGGCATATTCCAAGGCACAATTGCAGAGATGACACCTTTAGGTTTTTTGTGAATTCGTATCCAACCTGTTTCCTCTGGAATCTCTTTAGGTATCAAAAGATCATCTGGAGCCTGAGCATACATACTCATCACACCTGAACCTAGATAAAAATCAGTTTCGGCTTCCCACAGCATGCCGCCATGTTCGGAAATAAGCATCTCTTTTAATTCATCTTTTTGTTGAAAGATAAGATCAGCAGCTTGTTTTAAACAGTTTTGACGTTCAGCAATACTACTGTCTTTCCATCTAAGAAAAGCTTGATGTGCAGTATGAATGGCTTTTTCAACATCATTCAAGCTGGTATTACTAATAGAACCAATTTGATGGTTAAAATTTCCTGGATCATAGACAGGTTGAGTCTGGGTAGAAATGGGTAAAAAATCGCCATTTATAAAACCTGTAATGTGAACGAGTGACATGTATTTCTCCTTGAAGGCGTCCAGATTCATTCTGTAGGGGAAGAATAGATTTTCAGTATTTGAAAATTCAAAATAATAGATCCTTTATTTTGAATTTAGATAATATGAACTATATTTAAGAGGAAAAAATAGGCTAAAATGAGAGTTTAAGTTTCATAAAATGAAAGCATGAAAATTAGAGATAAAGTAAATGATCTGGACTTTTTTTTAAAAATTGTAGAAGCAGGTTCACTTACACGCGCAGCAGTCTTGCTAGAAAGCTCATTGCCATCAATGAGCCGTCGTCTATCTCAGATTGAACGACGATTGGGCGTTAAGTTAATTGATCGAAATGCTCGGCGTTTTAAATTAACCGAAAAAGGAGAATATTTTTTAGAAAATAGTCAACATATTTTGTCCTTACTTGAAAAAATGGAAAATAACTTACAAGGTGAACAGGACTTTTTAACTGGAAGATTAAGAATTGGTGCACTCAATCAATTTGGGAAACAGCATTTAGCCGGTTGGATTACAGAGTTGGCAGAACAATACCCTCATTTAAAGATTGAATTATTATTATCTGATTCTAAAGTAGATTTAATGGAACAGGAACTCGATTTTTCCTTTCAGATTGAGGTTCCTTTAGAGATCGATTATTTTTCTGTTCCACTCATTCAAGGTAAAAAAATTTATTGTGCCTCTCCTGAATATTTTCAAAAGTTTGGAATACCAGATAGTCCGTATATGTTGACTGATCATCAGTGTCTCTGTTTGATTAGAAATCGTCATACATTTAGTGAGTGGCCATTTATGGAAAATGGTAAAAATACTGTAGTTAAAGTCTCACCTCAATTAGCTAGCAGTAGTAGTGAAATAGTTCATCAATGGGTATTAGCTGGCAAGGGCATTGCTTATAAATTGAATTGGGATATTCAGGCTGATTTATCATCAGGAAAAATAGTTGAATGCTTGGCAGATTTTAATCCACTGCATAGAAATTTATATATGGTCTATCTAGAAAATAATTACACACAGCTAAAATACAAGTATTTTGTTGATTTTATTAAAAATAAATTTGGGATATTAACAAATAATACTTTGTGAAATTAATTGGTCCAAAATTCTGATCCACTTAAATCATCATCCTTATGAATCAGATATTTAATATCTTTTAATTAGTTAACGTCTTTTAAATCATAAATATCAATAAAATTGATAGTTTGTTCTAAAAAATATAAATTGGATAAATTCTGAAAAATCGCTAATGATGGAAATCTAAGCAGTTTAGTAAGGAATGCTAAAAATGGACAAAAAGATTAAAGTTGCGGTGATTGGTGGTGGGATTGCAGGATTAGCACTTACTACACAATTGGTAAAAAATCAAAATTTAGATGTACATCTTTATGAAGCCGCACCCCAATTTTCTGAAATTGGTGCAGGAATTTCTTTCGGCGCCAATGCAGTAAAAGCGATCCAATTGTTAGGTTTAAGCCAAGAATATGAAGGGATTGCAGATAAGGTGAAAGCACCTTATACAGATATTTGGTTTCAATGGCGCAATGGTTATACCGATGAATATTTATCTGCCTCTGTAGCACCCAATGTAGGACAATCTTCTGTCCATCGTGCAGATTTTTTAGATAGTTTAATTCCATTGGTTCCGCAGAAAAATGTGCATTTTAACAAACGTGTTCAAGAAATTAATGCTACAGAAAATCAGGTTTCAATTCAATTTATGGATGGACAACTGGTTGAATGCGATTATCTGATTGGATGTGATGGTATCCATTCTGTAGTACGTAACCATGTGCTTGATTCTCACCAACTCGCACGTGTGAGTCCCGAATTCTCTGGTACTTGGGCATATCGTGGAATCATTAAATTTAAAGACTTTAAACAAGCCGTTCAAGATCTTGGTAATGATTTAGAATTGGCTGAAGTGCCTCAAATGTTATTAGGTAAAGATAAACATATCTTAACTTTCCCTATTCGTCAGGGCGAAGAAATTAATATTGTTGCCTTTAAGTCTGATCGTACTCAAACCACATTGCCAGAAAATACGCCTTGGACGAAACCTGTTTCTAAACAAGAAATGTTAGATGACTTCGCAGATTGGAGTGATAGCTGTCAGGCCTTATTGAATTTGATTGAACAACCGACAATTTGGGCATTGCATGAAACGGCGCCTTTAAATACTTATAAAAATAGAACTCAAAATGTCATTGTGATTGGCGATGCAGCACATGCCATGTTACCGCATCAAGGTGCAGGTGCAGGGCAGGGTCTAGAAGATGCACTGATCTTAGCCAACTTGTTAGCTGATTCAGAGCTCACAGCAGAAAATATTAAATTGGTATCAAAAATCTACGAGGAAATTCGTTTAGAGCGTGCAGTTAAAGTTCAGCATACCTCACATGAATCAGGTGAAATTTATGAATTTTATTCTCCTCAGTACCAAAGTTTTGAAGACATTGGTGTACATCTAGCACATCGTTTTGACTGGTTATGGCAACACTCACTTGAACAAGATATTGAAAATGCCACCACAGCATTGCAGTTGGATATCAAGCAACATCTAAAACTGGCAGGTTAAAGCTAGAAGCCAAATTAAAAAGGGAGAGTGGCTTACTTTGAATAGATCAGAAAACTAGCCACCCAAATATAGATTGCATACTTAAGGAGAATTAGTATGAACCGTCAACAAATTGATGCTCTCGTGAAAGAAATGAAT